>CAYMSF010000117.1:0-9286 GCA_964392985.1 uncultured Victivallaceae bacterium
CATTCAAGGCCAAAGGCATAGCAATTCCATCCGGTTCATCCTGGCATCGCGATCTCTTACTGACAGCCGGACAAACAAACATTCTTTCCGGAGATATCATTACCGGGCTCAGCCGTTTTCTTGCTTTCCGCCATTTTTTCAGCCATGCATACGCATTGGACCTCTCGCCTGAGCGCATGGAACCTTTGGCGGTGAATGCAGCCGATATATTCAATCAATTTAAATCAGAAATAAACAAGCAGGACTTTTAGTCGTTCATTTGGCAAATCCAGTTGCCATCGCCATAAATATCACTTAAGGTTGAATAATTCAGAAAACAGTTGTTTCCGGATACGACGGACTGCATCATTCTCATCTATTGATATCAACTCCTGATTGAATACGTCTTAATTCATCCGTCGTCGCAGTTGGCAAGCCATAGCTCCCCCCGTTACAATCGAAGAAAAAAAGGAAAGCGCCTTGCGCCGGTGATTATGCGTTGAGTCATTGCCGATGCGACGAATGTTGATATCCCTCAACTTTTAAAATTTTACTTCATTCTTTTCTGCTGGGAATAATTTGCACGGCTGAACTTATTAAGAAATCTGGCTAATCTAAAATTACACTTTGAATTAGCCATAGGAGCTATCATGTTTATAGAGCGTAATCTTGAAGTTGCGTTCAAAGTGGCCAATGCATCTTTCCCCATTCTGTTTCTTACAGGAGCCAGACAAGTCGTCAAGACGACATTTTTGCGGCATATTGCAGAGAAGAACCGTAATTTTGTCTTTTGGGACAACCTTGTATAAGCCAAAAGAATAAATATTCTTCGTAAAGTATCCTTACCGTATCGCTAAATTCTTGCGGGCTTTCCGCCGGAAAGTTTTGCTGTGGCAATCTGAATTTTTCGCGCAATATCAATACCATAACGGCACGGGGCGAATACATTATCGTTGTCGCTGGCAATGGCCAGTTCAATTATGGTTATAAAGTCGGCGGCATTTTCGGCGAATAATATTTCAGCACGTTCCATATTGCCAAACCATTTGCTGATATATTGACGTATGGCATAAGTGCCGGAATCCACCGGAAGCAAATCATTCATCTGCCGGTCATATTTACCTTCCAGTTCAAATAGCGCTTTCAGTAATCCGGCGTTACGGCCGGTAAGCACTGAACATTTTGGACACTGGCGGCAGACATATTTACCCAATTCCGGCGCCTTGGCGAGAACGGATTTATTTTCCGTGTCGGTCAGCGCGCCTTTAGCCACTGCCGCGATGTCCGCGTCAAGCAGTTCCACACTGTTAAATCCGCTGACGATACAATCTGGATTATAGCGTAACGCATAACGAAATGCATTTTTCACCGATTTGTATAGATAACCGTCCGCCAGCGGTTTCATAAACAGGATGCCGGTGCCGTTACTCCGCAATGCCGGCAGTATTTGATCCGGAATTTCCGGATAGTTGCAAAAATCCAGATAATTGCCCCAGATCAACACTGCCTCAAACGGGATTATCCCGGCAACTTGCGGCAGAATCGCCGGCCAATGTGAACTTATGGCGAAATGTTTGACTATACCTTCGTCCTTTGCTCGCATGAATGCTGCCAGCGCGCCGCCCGGGGCAATAATGGCATTAGTATCTTCAATGGTATTGACCCCATGAAAGAAATACAACTCGAGATGATCGGTCTGGAGTGCTTCCAGTGTTTCATTAAGTTCCCGCCAGGCGCCTTCGGCGTCGCGTTTGGCGGTTTTTGATGCCAGAATAAGTTTGCGGCGGTGTTTTTTCAGTGCCATGCCCAATTTGGTTTCACTGGCGCCACTGCCGTAACTTCTGGCTGTTTCTATATAATTGCCGCCAAGTGCGATAAAATGTTCCATAACTTGACTTACCGTATCCGAGTCAACTTCACATTGATGAAATCCACCCATGCCGAGTGAAGATACTTTCAGACCGGTATTGCCCAGTTTTTTCTTTGTCAGCAGTTTTGTCTTCATTCCTATTAACCTTTGCATAGTAATTAAAACTGATTTATTTCCAGCATAATATGCTTCTGTTTGGACAAATAACAATATCACAAGAAATCCGGGTTGGTGAAATTATACCAATGAGCGAACAGGCACTGTTGGAATACGGTTATTTCATCCGGTGGATTCTGCCAGTTTCTGGTCAATCGTGGCAGAGTAGCCGCGTTCCAGGCGAATAATGCTGTAAACCGCAGCAATCAAGGCAAAGCAGACAATTATAAATGCAAGGGTAAAAATCACAACATCAAGTTGTTCATTCAGTCTGCTGCTCACCGTAGCTTCAAATACCCAAATACCGACAGCCGCCAGAAATTTTGTTCCGGCAATAATAAGCACACCATGATGAGGTATTCCATTCCGTGGAGTTTCATTGCGACGGACGCGTTCAATGTCCCGCCGGATTCCCCTTGCGACGAAAGCCCAGCAAAGCCATGCCATAATCGATAAGGGCAGCAAGACAAATGCCAGCCACCAGAATGCCGTCATTGCGCCTTTTATGTGCATCCAGCAAGTGAAGAAAATTACTCCGGTCACCGTCAAGGTCATAATTGCGGTAAAAATATTCAAGGCAATATTGAGCCAACGGGAACTGGGACCGATGGTTGTCACAATGGGCATTTCCTCTTTTCCGCTTTTTGCCCAGGGGGCGGGTGGGTGGAAGTTGGCATCTCCACCCATCCGGTGCCATGTCCGGTACGCATATATTATGCAAATAGTTGCCGGTATTCCAAAAACCAGCTGCCATACCCAGAGAAAACGGTATTCAAAATTAGGCTGAATAAAAAATCTACCTAGCAAATCTATAAATGCCCCGCCGAGAATGACCGCGCCTGCGGAAACCAGAGTGGTAAGCAGTCCCTGCGCCGAACAGAATTGGCCGAAACGGGATTTAGGAAAAACCCTCATGTACAGAGGCATTCCGGCAGCGCTTCCTATCGCGCCCTGAAATTGAGAAATGACAATCCAGGCAGAGAAGAGATAAAAGATTATTTGAGTGGGAAGAGAGACAAATATCCACACCCAGGGCATGAAAGTATGGATGATACCGAATACCGATGCGTACGCGGATACCCGGAGCGGATGCCAGCGGTCAATAAATGTTGCGGTAACAGCAATCGCCAGCAAAGTTGATATCTGCCCCCATGCGCCCATTTTACCCAGTTGCTCCATTGAAAGCCCCATACAGTCCTTGGTGAAAAATATGCCGAACATATTAACGGCAGCGCCCAGGGCATTGAATACTGTAAAGCCGAATATGGCAAGATAGAACTTCTGACTGAATGACTCTTTCAAGAAAATTTTTACGGCTTCCACCGAACCATTTGCCTTGCCCATTTCTGTTTCTATTGGCGGGTATTTGCCTTCCTTGACGAATAGACACATGGCGCCCAGGCCGATAAAGTAGAGTACTGCCGCGCCAAGAAGAACTTCGCGCATATTGGATTCCAGATATTTGAAAACGAACCAGTTGTATGTCAAACCGGCCAGCGCAGAAAAAATCCTGAACATTCCCCAGAATCTGCCAATAAACTGCGGCGGAATCACATCGTTAAAGACAAGATAAAACGCTGAATTGGTGAACGCGCCGAAAAACATATAGACCAGATAGAGCAAAGCAATCACCGCAATTGTCAACGTTGCCGGTGCAATGCTGTGAAAAATCAAGATGTGTGTTCCCAGCCATGCGCTGATACTCTCAGAGAAAGCCAGCGTTATAAGACTTGCCGACAGAAACGGTAGAGCCAAGGCGATAAATGGAATACGCCGGCCCCATTTACTACGGCATCGGTCGCTTTTGACGCTGATCCATGGATGGAGGGGGAGCAGCAGGACGGGCATTGTCTGCATAATGGCTGCCATCAGCCAGTTTTCCGTGCCCAGCGATTTGAGTTTCAGCGGAAGCGCCACAGGTAGAACGTTCTGCACTAAATTAAAACAGAAATCCCCCCAGAGAAGTGAGGAGAAAAGAATTACCAGCCCGAATTTAGTATAAGTGAGAGTCCCGCAATGGAATTTTTTTTCGCTTTGAGTTGGCAGGGAGGGGTCATGTTTTACTTGAGAAGAGAAACTCATTACCGTCCCATTGTTATTTTTCAGAAATATAGTTCTTTCAAAACTGATATTGGCAAGGTTGCGTCACGCAATAGCAAGAATGGTCAGGATTGAAAACGCTCCTGTCTTCTCCCGGGAAGCTAGTTTACCGACTATCCAGAGCAACAATTTTTTTCCCAGTGTTAGTGGCAACCGGATAAAATATAACCACAGGCTGCCTGATACCAATCAAAGAATTAATCAGTCCATATCAGAAATAAAGAAGAGAATGATTTGAGTCAGTAAATAATTCCTGACTCAAGATTCTGTATTCCTGCGAAACGCGATTTCCAAATTAGATTATTTGACTTCTTCCAGTTTCACATCTTTAAATGAGACGCTTATCGAGGAATCAGAATTTTCAGGATAGAAAGCGACAAAAAACTTTACTTTCTGCACGCCAGGCCACCAGTTAACGGTCAAATTCAGGTTTTCAATGAGCTCTGCCGGTTTGACCAGACCTTTTACTTCTGTCCATTCGGACGAAACTGGTTTGCCCGCGGCGCCGCCGTATATGGCGGAGGGGCCGGCGCTGTGGACGCGTATTTTGGTGCCGGCCGGATATTTTACGCCGCAACCTTTTTTCATGGTTACTTCATAGACAGCATCCTTTTTCTCAACTTTCAGAATTCCACCGGAAGAGAGTCTGGTGTTGGGCAGATCTGAATATTTCCCGGTATTATCTGTTTCGAATGCGATATAACAATGCGGACCAGGTTGCCAACTCTCACCGTTCTTGATTTTCAGGACAGTGTCTTCGGGAGAACAATCGGCAGCTAATTCTGCCTCTGTTCCCTTGACCACTTTTACTTGAATTGTCTTTACCGGATTTTCTTTTTCATTGAGAGGAGAGAGGCCGAAATAACATTTGAAAGGGGCTGAACCGGTTTCAGACTTGAACATGCCGGAAAAGGTATAGGATTTGGAAGGATCAATTTTGGCGGCGTTCTTAGATAGAAGTTCAATATTGCCTTTTCCTGAGCAGAGGACTGCGTTTTCTTTTGCCGCGGTTGGCGTCACTCCGGCTCCTGCAGCTTCCCAGTCGGCAACAGTTCCCGGAGCCAACACCGCATCTTGAGCTGACACACAAAGTGCAATACCTAAAATCATGACGGCGGACATAGCCTTTTTCGGATTCATCATTTTAATCTTCTCCATGTTTTCCGGTTTGAAATTAATTAATATCGGTTTAAAAAATACCAGCCCGGGTTTATGTTTATAAAGTAAAACCTTTAACACAATTTATAACGGAAAATTCATATCTTTAAACTAAAACCTTAATGCAAAAAAACAAACACCAAGTGATTCCAAGGTCATATTTCTTTGGACATTCATCTTGATTTCACCACTATTATACAATGGCAAGTTATATTAAGCAACGCTCTATTCGATTTTAATAACAGCTTTTTCGTCAAATCTCCTTTGCGTTCAATTGTTAAAAATAAAACCGGGGCTAATTTAAGCACGCGCGTTGGTATAAACCGGCATACCGATTGAACGTGTACACCAATGTTTTAAATATGAAATAAATTTGCTACCACAACAATGGAGAGTGAAAATGGGAAAATTTCATAAAGAACTGAACGCGTTTCCGGATGCGATCAAGACATGTTTACCCAAGGCGGCGTCAAGCGTATCATCTGATCTTTCAGGATGGGTGCTGAGTGGCGGAAAGTCGCAAGTGGTTTTCTGGGAAGTAAAAAAAGGATTTGCGGTTTCGGGACATTCCCATCCGCATGATGAGTGGGGCGTGGTCATTACTGGCAGTTGTTCGCTCACAATAGGCGACGAAACAAAAACATATCACGCAGGACAGGAATTTTATGTTCCTGCCGGTGTTGAGCATTATTCAACCATGAGCGACAATTACCGCGCGGTTGATTTCTTTGCCTCGCCAGATTGGATAAAAACCGTAAAATAGTCCGATACCGTATGTCTGATTCCTACGGAGTCAGCACACTTTTACGCATGCGCCAGTAACCCATCAGCCAGCTGCCGACGGCCAGTTCGCAGATGCTTTCTGACAAGGGCCCATGGTATTGTCGCGGGTCACTGTCTTCGTTTATGTACAGGAACCGTTTCGGGTCGGTGTTCTTCTCCAGAAGAAAGAGTCCAAGATCACGCGCATTGAGTTCGGGAAAATAACTGTCCACAATCGGTGCAATGCCAGACATCCTTAACACTTCAGAGGACTTTTTGGTGTGATTTTCGTCACTGTAACCGAGGCCATTGTCAAGCACCATGCCGGTGTGAGCTTCCCAAATCTTGCGGATTGCTATTAATAATCTTTCGTCATCAAGTCCTTCACTGATGGCCAGATGAAAGCCTTCGATCATCAACGCAGCCAGATTGAAGTGAATCTGAAATTTACCATTGGCATAATCATCGAGAATAGCATTAAATCTCGTCAGGGCATTTTTGTATTTTACATTGCCGGTAATGTTGCCGGCGCACATAAGTACCGGTAAAAGTATTGATATCGCATGCGGACGGTTCTCAGGAGTCACCACCATGGATTCCCGGCGCGGATGAATGAACCCGCGCGCACAGTGATAGTCGGCCAGCGCAACAATGTAATCGTCAATAATCTTTTTCTGCGAAGCGGGGGCATATTTCTGATAGTCTTTCAGTGCGGTCAGACATTTTACCTGTTGGTCCGGACTGAGTTCGTGAGAGTATGCACACTTGCGAATGCCTCCGAACGGTTTGGGCAGAAAACCCTTTTCAAAAAGTGCCCCTTGATAGAACACCTGCATAATGGCGCTGATTTGGTGAGCGGCAGCGCCCAGAGCTTCGCCATCGCCGGTCACATCAAACCGCGCTAACTGACTGCTCGCATATTCCCCCGTGCCCATCAGAGAATTCTCATAGGCGTAATATTCACCCGGACTGTTGATATTCGGATGACAGACGGGCATCAAATTGTAAGCCTTGAGTTCCGCATCAGTCCAGGGTTTGAGTGTTTTTGCATTCATGAATGAATACATCAGACCGCACTCGTCTATCATGTACTTCTCGACAAAATTGCGAATTTTGAGTTCACTCGACTCCAGTTTTTTCAATGCTGCCGCAGAAAACTTAACCTGTGCCCATGCGGGTCGGGATGTATTGCATTTACAGTTGGTTTTCATATTAATTTTTCCAATCGGTTTAGTTGACATTTTGCACCTCGGTTTCTTTGATAAACTCTGGAATTACGGAGATAAATTTTGCGGGATTGCCTCCCCATATTTCACCGGCAGGGACACTTTTAACGACTACGGAGCCGGCAGCGATTACAGAATCTGCTCCGATGGTCACGCCTTTCATGATTATGCAATGGGCACCGATAAAAACGCGGTCGCCTATGATTACCGGATCAGTCTTTACCCCGGAATTATGGTTTATTCTTTCAGCGTGATATATTGAGTGAAAGTTGCTGTCGTATATGTTGCATCCTGCTCCGATATAGACATATTCGCCAATCGTAACGGATGTTCTCGCAAATATTCCGGTGTTTGAAATGCCCGTGTTTGCTCCTATTTCAATGACTCCGTCTACGATAGATACCAGGGCGGTGCGGACACCTCCAACCGGATTGGCTTCATAACCGGAGTTGATTCGCACGTTCTTTTTAAAAATAATTTTCCCGGCATTGCAGGCCCGGATCAGAATCCGTCCATTGATTCTGGGAAAATCTTCATATTCAACATTGTTGAGCTTAATAATCCTACGGTTGAAATAGTTGTCCAGACATTTCATTTTTTCACATCCTGTTTGTATTGAGTTAACTGGTTTTAAAATACATTTATACCGGTATAAAACTTATTGATTCGCCATCGCCTGTCACCTTGAAAAGCGCCATCTGACTTCTCGCATACTTCCATGAACGGATACAAGTTTCTATTAAGTCCAAGGCTCATCAGTCCAGCTTGAGTACAATATATGTATAAGGCTCATTAATCTTCAAGATTAAGCCTTCGTTTGGTACAATCTCTGGCAATGATAAATCCTCGGATGATTCAATCAACGATATTTTTTTCCCGATTAAATAGTCTGGCAATTTTATGGTATCGCTGCCAATTTTTTCATTATAGTCTATATACACGATATAAGCATCATCTTCCTGATGATAATATACACCATTTGTATTGGGATAAGCAGCTGGAGCAAAATATTGGCGATATGCTACGCAATTGAATTCTTTACCGGCCGGAATCCGTCCTAGTTTATTATCTATTGCGTAGGGATAACTCTTGGAGGAAGTGTAAATAAAATGGGAGTTCCAAGTGTTTTTTGCCCTTTCCCCCAACTTCGACACTCCGCTTAATGGAGAATAACCAATGACGAAACCTACTTTTGATGTAATTTCATCATTTACTTTTTTCCCGGCAATCTGGATAAAGCGGTCAGGTAAATTCAATGGATTTTCAATGTTTTCCTCATCGGTGTTGAAAAACAGTGGAGTCGGGATTGGCGGTACAAAATTTTGTCCTTTGCGGAAGTCATATTTTATTTTATTTTTTTCAAACGGCAAACTTTTTGGAACATAGTAGGTATAACTATCAAACACATTTTTATTCAGTGGCCCGGATTGGATAAACCCCATGTAGTCAAGGATAAAATCGCAATTTGCTCTGGATTTGTATTCAATTATGCAGCTACCCATTGGAGAAAGACGATATGTGATTTTATCACTTATAATTGAATCAATTTCATCATCAGTAAAATTAACGACTTTGCCGGGATTAGCTTTGATTACGTTCAGCAATGAAACAGGGTCAATTATATCTGATTCCTCCAGTATTGTCAAGAAATTGCAAAGAGTAGGCTCTTTATCAATAAGTGGGTTTTCGCCATCGCACAGATATTGCACTTTTTTGATGCGGACAAATGGACGCAGTTGAACTTGATTATTGCTGATAATTTGGCAGGATTGTCCGTTTCCGGTATTCTTGAGCTGATCCCCGACAACTGATGATTTGAATTCCCATATTGCCGAACTGCTTGAATTTTCCGACAGGAGCCAGACATTGGTGGGACCGAGAACTTTCATTATATAAAATTTATTGTTTGCGCTATCGAGCCAAATACTGCCTAGATCCCGGTTAGTAAAGTTGTGCCCTTTTACTTCCAAATTTCGCCCATACGCAAAACCGTGGTTAGCTCCTAAATATGTACCATTAATTTTCCATGGGGTTG
>CAYMSF010000118.1:0-9271 GCA_964392985.1 uncultured Victivallaceae bacterium
GGCAAGGGGAAAGAGTGTGTCAGGATACTGGAGACGCTGGAAAAGGAGCGAGGCCGGATTATTGTATTGAGCGAAGAAGGCATGGAGCTGACATCGCAGGTCTTTTCCGGCATGATTTCATCGGCCGACCGTAAGATGGTTTTTGTGATCGGCGGACCTTACGGCTTGTCGGACGAGGTAAAAAAACGGGCGGAAACAGTGCTTTCGCTTTCCAAAATGACGTTTACTCATGAGATGTGCAGATTTTTTCTGACGGAACAAATTTACCGGGCGATTGCGATTGCCAAAGGCATAAAATATCATAATGATTAGGGTGTTGATTTATGAGTTTATCATCGGCTGAGAAAGAAAACCTGTTTTATTCAATGTTGTCGCTGTTTGCGGGAGCGGTTCTGGGTTATGCGGTTTATCTGAATACTTATTTGCTGGACGGACTCGGAGTCATCACTTACGAGTATATGCTTAAAACAGAACTGCCTTCCCCGGTTGCCGGATGGTACTTTAGTATCCTTGGGGGGTTTTTTGTGGCCGCGCTGTACTGGGTTTGCCTGAAAGCGGCTCCAGCGATTTTCGACTGGAAAATACTTGGAACGGCCCTGCTGCCGCTACTGATTCTTTTTCCGACATTTTTTTTCCCGATAGGCTTTTATTCCCCGATGATTTTTACCGCAGTGGCAGGCTTGACGGTATTCCGCCTGGCGCTGGCGCTTCCATTAAAAAAAAGTTTGAAACCGGAGATCAGCAACCGGACCGGCTTGCTGCTGGTTTTGCTGTTCTCGGCGCTGCTAGTGGGCTGGTGGACGTTTATTCAGGTGAAAGCGGTAAAAATTTTATTCATGGGCTATCATGACTGGGGACTGTATTTCAACATCATAGACAATACTTTAAAGGGCAAATGGTTCTATTCGGATATCACACAAGGCAGCCAGTTAACGCTTCATTTTGAGCCAGGGATGGCATTGCTGCTGGCTCCGTATGTATGGTTGTTCAGGACGCCGGGCGCGTTTTTCGTGCTGACTTCCGCGCTGCTGTTCTGCGGCGGGATATTCGTCTATCTGTTTGCCAGACATTTCAAGGTGTCGCCGCGGGCAGCGCTGGCTCTGTCGTTTTGCGCGCTGCTGTTTCCGTCGCTTTCCAATATGAATATTGCGATTTTTTACGGGTTTCATTCACTGTATGTGACAATTCCGCTGATTTTCCTGTACTTTTATTTTTTTGAGAAGAAGAATTATACGGCGGCGTTCTGCATGTTCATGGTTTCGCTGACGATCAAAGAGACGGTCGCGGTATTCTGGGTCGGGCTCGGCCTGGTGTATCTGATTAACGGCAACAGAAAATTCGGCATGTTGATGATTGCCGTGGCCTGCGCGTATTTTTTAGCGATCGTCAAGGTTGTTGTCCCGGCGATATCGCCGCAAGGCGCGTATGATTACAGCAACCGTTATGCCGAATACGGAGGAGGCGGGATGATTGATATGCTGCTTGCGCCGTTCACCCGGCCCGGTCTGTTCTGGGGAACGCTGTTCCGGCCGCACTGCATTGCGTTTGTGCTGCTGCTGATAATCCCGCTGTACACATTGCTGCTGAGCCGCCCTTTGCTGTTGCTGGCGGGTTGCATCACCATTGGCTTTGTATGCCTTCAGACCAATGACCAGCTTCAGAACATCTGCATCTGGTATCAATCGGAGTATGTGGCGCTGCTGCTGACCTGCGCGGTATTGAACTACAAAGCGCTGCTGGACACTTATCGTCAGCGGACCAACCCGTGGTTCCGCGCGCTGGCCTGGGGAATTGATCTGGACGGACGCCGGAAGAAACTGCCGGCGGCGGTAATTCTTTCGCTGCTGACAACAACGTGTTTTTCATATTATTTTTTCGGCTTGAGCGTTACCGGAAAAAATTCCGTGATGCCAATACTTGGCGCGGAAAACTGTGATGAAGAGGTGAGGCAGATACTGCAAGTTATTCCTCCGGGAGTAGAAGTGACATCATCCGGCAGAATCGGCGCTCATTTTGTTCTCAGGAATCCGATCTCAATTGGATATATCAGTATTTTTGGTCCGGCAAAACTTAAAGATTATGTGATTTTTGACGTCAACGATCCGCTGGATGTCAGATTCTGCGATCCGGCGCGGTTTAAGCTTTTAAAAGATAAAGAGTATAACCTGATTGTAAATCAGAAATTCAAAGGGCATCAGGTGCTGATTTTTCATCGCGAACCGCAAAGTTATTTAAAGTCGCCGCTGGTTCAGATACCTCAGGGAAAGTGGGAATTAGCCGGAAAAGAGATTACTGTTGATAATCCGAATTTCGCCGTGCGCGGCGGCATCGCCGCCGACAGTTCGGGAAAACGTTGCGCGGTTTTCTTTGTCCGGCTGTTGAATAAAGTTGATCTGGACGTGGAAACGGACATACAGTTCTATGACGGCAAAAAACTGATTAATGAAAGATTCCTTTTCGGAGACGGCGTTTATCCTGCATGTTTCGCCAGCCCCGGCGATTGTTTCCCGATAAAAATTCCGCTGCCGGATGATTTTGGAGATGTCAAATCCTTTTCGGCGGAGATCAGGGAGCGGGTTCCGGTAGTGCGCTGGAATCCTTCGGATACGGGCATCAACAGCCCACAAAATCCGCCGTCCAGATAGACTTTTGCCAGATGATATATGTCCATGATTACTTTCGGACAGCCCTTAAGCCACCCTTCTCGACGATTTTATTATACTTCAAATCAGCCAGCACTTCGTTATTATTCCCATCCATGAAAACAATATAATAGCCGCTGTCAATCAACTTCTGCACAAAATCAACCAACTCTTTTTTAAAGATCCAGGCATTGTATGGTAAGAAACGTCCTTGCGGAACATATCCGCCGTAGTAATAATAGTAGAAGTCGCACTCACCAACAAAATACACTTTTTGACAGAAATCCGTCAATTCTCTGACTTGCTGCACATCAAGCGGATAAAGCTGCCTCGGATAGACAAATTGAAATTTTTTAATTTTCTCAAATTTTTGCGCAGAGACCGTGCTTATCCTTTCAGAATAAAAAATAAGCAGCAGCAGAATGAAAATATTGGGGAGCAGTATTATTAGCATACGCTTTAACGTATTATTCCTATACTTAAACGCCAGCAAATCAAACAGCATGAACATTACAAAGACCAGAGAACCGGCGACATTTATTATATTATGCTCGTGGCTTCTTCCAAAAAAATAGATTGAATTGCCGACAGCCAAAAAAATAAGGAATGAACCTGTCGCAAAATATCCGCCTGGCAGCTTCTCCCTGAGACTGAATAAATAGATTGAAGCCGCGCAGATTATCACGGCAATATACCAGTAAAAAGACGTTTCAGAGATCTTGAGAAAACCGATCCCTATCGCCTGATAATTTGATGCGCTTTCCAGTGACGCGCCAAACATCAATGTGCTGATCCCAAAAGCCAGAACAATAATGGCCGCATTGCTGATATTGTACTTAAAGTGCGCTTTGAGAGCCGTCTTCAAAGCGCATGTGCGCGTGATGTTTTTTATGTAATCCAAAATCAGCAGAATTAAAACCGTTTCCAGGTAGCCGAGTACATAAATAATCCCGAATGTCCTGTGAAAAATAATCAAGGCTCCAAGCGATAATCCTGTCCATTTACTGTACAGCCCCTTTTCATATGTCAGTATAACAAGCAATAGCCACCAGTCAAGCCTTAAGGGAGTTATTTGGAAACAGAAAACCGGATCGTGCATAATAGCGTATATCTTTATCAGCGCCATGGACGCCAGCAGATAAAAGGAGAGTTCATTTTTTATGAACAGGCGCTTGGAGAAAAAGAAAGAGGCCAGCAAAAACACATATAATGAAAATTGGCCGACGATTTGAAAATGGTTTAAATCAAGGCCGAGCTTCATCCATAACACCGCAATCAGCGACAGCAGCAGATCATATTGGAAATATATTTCCGAAAGTTTAAAATGGTGAATTATTCTTAAAGCCGGAGCAAATATATAAGAATAATCCGCTAAACACATAGGCATTGTCGCAAAGAAACAGGCGGGAAATAATATAATTGCAACAGCCCATGCTGAACTTTTTTTGAATATGACTGCCGCGTTAAACAAAAAGTATAACAAAGCCGGCACAATAATAGCAAAAAGAAAAGTCCATATGCTGAAAATTGGACAAGAAACAGGCGGGGAAAAGCCGATGTTGATGAAAAATATGCAAGCATAAAAAAGGAGGAAAAAACAAAGAAGACAATATGAAATTTTGAAGATAAATTTCTTAATCAAGGACAATAATATTCTGTAAGCGCAAAGAATTAAAAAACTTAAAAAAATGCCGACAAAAACTAATATGTACAAGCAGTAAGCCTCTATGCCGTCATACTCCCGGACCCAGTACCTTATATTCGGAGTCAAATCCTCCAGGCGGACTTCTTTATTCATAGACCATATCGTTGCCGAAAAGAAGAAAAACTCCTTATACAGGATTGTTACCGCAGCAGTGCAAATTAGCAGTATGACGAAAACAGAAGGGAAAGTTCTATCAGAACGGATGGCATTCAAGATTTTTAAACATTGTTTGTTCATTAGTGCTGTACCAATCAAGTTTTACGCGCTGAAATATATATTGACTGAGCCATCATCTTTAATCCGGGTATTTTTTCGACCATGTCCCCGATTAGCACAACAGGTTTTATAATAGCTTCAGGCGTGCCCGGCACCAGGAAATCACGATACTCAACCTCGATATCAGAAAACAACGCTTTCTTCAATTTTTTAATAATTGCCCTTTTCGTAAATGTCGTCTCGCCCGGTTCAAGCCGCGCCAGCCGCCTGAATAACTTGATTTTAAAAATCAGCAGGCAGTACGGATTGTAGAAATTAGGCTCAAGGAAAACAATTTTGCCGCCAGTTTTGAGTAGCGAATGAATATTCCCCAGCGCTTCATCCATGTTATGATAAAGATGGTGGAGTATGCCATTGCCGACAACATAATCAAATTTGTATGCGGCCGTCAATTTCTTCAGGCTGTCCTTGTCATTAAAATCGAGGATTTTAAATTCAAGGTTTGAAAGGCTGTAGTTCTTCCGCGCCTGTTCAATAAAAGGAGTACAGATATCGACGCCCAGTATTTTACTGTCCGCCTTTCGGGCCATCATATACGCCAGTTCGCCGGTTCCACAGCCGATTTCAAGTATTTTCTTCTCTGTTTCCAACTCCATTCTGCTCAAGATGTAACCGCATCGCCTCTGGTCTCTTATTTCGAGAGATTTGGAAGGTTTGTACCCTTGATTATAACCTCTGTCATCCTGAATACTGGCCATCGGGCTTATCTCCTGTTTTCCAGCGGCAGCGCATGAAATAATTTATTATTCGTCTTTATCTCTTTAATCATGAAATCGGATTCCGCTCTATTTTTTCGATTACTTTCATTATACTTGCCTCATTATCATAAACCTTGCCGTTGTAAATGATTTTATCGCGAATGAACTTGGGCCTGTTCTTGACTTCTTCAGTAATTTTTCCGATGTAATCACCCAGTATACTGATAGAGATGATCTGAATGCTGCCAAGTCCCAGCACAAGCAGAACAATCGTGGTAATGCCTTTTGCGCTTGGCGGATTTATGAAAAAATTTATCAGATAATAAGCGCTTAGCAATACGGTTATAAAGAAAATTAACGTTCCCAGGCTCTGAATATAGTGCAATGGCTTCATGGAAAAAGAGAATATGCCCTTTTTGGCCCACCAGATATTCTTTGAAAAATTATTCGTGCTTCTGCCGAAGAGTCTCTCCGGCCTTGTATACGGCACTCCTGTCTGCTTGAATCCCACCCATGCGCGAAGCCCTCTTAAGAAAATATCCTTCTCCGTGAATTTAAGCAGGTGATCCACTACCTTCCTGTCCACCAGCGAGAAATCCCCCGCATCAACCGGCACATTTATATCGGAAAGCTTCTTGAATACTCGGTAAAACAGCTTATAGAAAATCTGCATGTAGAAAGACGCATCTCTTTTAGTCCGCTGACCGTAGACAATCTCAAAGCCTTCCTCCCATTTTTTAATAAAATCGGCGATTATTTCCGGCGGATCCTGCCCGTCGCCGTCCATTAACACCACCGCATTGCCTGAGGCGACTTCCATTCCGCTCATAAAAGCCGACTGGGAGCCGAAGTTCCGCGAGTGAGATATGCCCACCACATGCACGTCCTTCTCGCACAGGTCCTTTATCACTTCATAATCATTATCGGGGCTGGCGTCGTTTACAAATATTATCTCGTAATCACTGCCCGTCTGCCGGAACACATTTGTCAGTCTCTCATGCAGCACCGGAATTGACCTGCTGTCTTTATAACACGCAATAACCGCTGAAATCTTTTTGGGATTTCTGGGAGGGGAGACATACTTGAACATGTCAGCCGCCTGTTTTTCCCACTCGATATTCATTTTCAGGCCGTCTTCAAAAGAAGTTCTGCATTTCCAGCCCATCAGTTTCTCCGCCAGATGCGGATTGCCGTACCATTCCGTGATATCCCACTTTCTATTCACCATGGAGCCGAATTCCGGCTCCCCGCTGATATTGAATATTCTCTTAGCGGCACGCGCCACATCCTCCATGGTTGTCTTGACCCCGGACGCGATATTAATTGATATCCCCGGATTGGTTCTGCACGCTGTAAGCGCCGCCTTGACAATGGCCTCGTTGCAGTCGTCAATATATACAAAATCCCTGGCAATGGACTTGTCAACAAAATTCGGATACTGTCCTTTCAATCCGCTGGCAATCAGCGTGGGGATAAGCCGGTCCTTCTCCTCCCATGGCCCGAAAATCGAATAAAGGCGCAGGTTGACGCACGGAAAATTAAGTATTCTGCCGTAGTATTTTACAATGTATCCGGCTCCCGCCTTGGATACCGCGTAATCGCTGTTTGGAATCAGTTCTGCGTTTTCGTCCGTGAATTTTGAATTCAAGCCGTACTCAGATGAAGTTCCTGCTTGGACAAAAGCACTGCAACCGGTGTCGGAAAGAGCCCGCAGCAGATTCAACGTGCCAATATAATTGGTTTGATGTATCCTGTCAATATCCGACTGCCGGGCATACGCACCATAAGCCGCCAGATTGAACACTGTCATCGGCCTTATTGTGTTTATCGCGCTTTTCAGCGTTTCAAAATCTGTTATATCAACATTTTTTATCTTCGGGGAATGCGCATTGATCAGCCGCCAGCAGTTCAGCGGGTTCTTTGAACATGCATAAACGTCATCCCGGATGCTGCTTAAGCTGAAATACAATTTTGCGCCTATAAATCCCGATACCCCGACGATCAGGACAGGCCCCGCCAGCTTTTTGACGTTTTCTATGGTTTCCGGTGTCCATGTGTCAGAATATATGATCTTGTTACTCATTGGACAGTTCCTTAATTATTTGGCGTATTGCTTCCGGGTCAAGGCCGCTCTTTTTCTGATGGTATGACTGGCTGCCGTATAAGCCGTCCGGATAACCGCAGGCGGATCTGTGTGCCAATTTGCAGCCGACTGACCTCTCAAGCAGAAGCAATGACAGGTTTTCTCCCAGTCCGCCCCTGCTCACATGCTCTTCAACCACCAGTACTTTTCCTGTTTTTTTCACGCTGTCCAGCAGATTCGCCGGCAGTTCAACCAGCGGCAGTTCAGAAATAACAAACAGATCCACGCTGTCCGCATCTACTCCCATTTCAATGGCCTTCAATACATTTAAAATAACAGGCCCCATGCCTATAACGGTAACTTTCTTGCCGCTTGCAAGCTTTCTTGTTCCGCTGTAATCCGGCAAAGCAAGGTTTTCCGGTTTAACTCCGAACCCCATTCTTAAATATGAAGGCCCTTTTCTCTGCATCATTACATTTACAATTCCGTCCACATCCTCGTTGCAGAACGGAATATAGCATTTCATATTCTGGAATGAAGATAAAACAGCAATGTCCTCAATGGCGTGATGAGTAGCCCCCATGATCCCGTAGCCGTAACCGCCGCCGTTGCCGATTATTTTGACATTCATGTTATGCAGGCACACATCAATCCTGATCTGCTCGGCAGGGCGAAATACGGCGAACGGGGCTATGCTGTAGCACAGTACAGTATAACCCTGCGAGGCAAGACCGGCCGCCAGCGACACCAGGTTCTGTTCGGAAACGCCTGCGTTAATAAACCGCGCGCCCAGAGCCGCCTGAAGATTCTCCAGCGCCATAAATCCAAGGTCTCCCGTAATAAAAATCACCTTTGAATCAGCTACGGCTATTTTTTCTATGGATTTGGAAAATTCTTTACGCATTTCCGGCTCCGGATTCATAGATCGCTATTTTGTACTGGTCTTCGCTCATGGGCAGGTAATGCCATTCCATTTTATTTTCCATGAAGGACACGCCGCTGCCTTTGACCGTCTTTGCTATTATGCATTTCGGCTTTCCGCTATTGCTGCTTTCCGCTTTTTCAAAAGCATTGAGCAGGCTGTTAAAATCATTGCCGCCGGAAGCCTCAACTACCTCGAAATTAAAAGATTTCCATTTTTCCGCGAACGGCTCCAGGCAAAGCACATCACTGCTTCTGCCAAACCCCTGCAACCCGTTGTTGTCAATTATGACTGTCAGGTTGGAAATCTTCCAGTGTGCCGCGAAAAGAGCAGCCTCCCATGTCGAACCCTCGTTGCAATCGCCATCTGAAAGTACGCAGTAAACATTAAATTTTATGCCGGAAAACCTGTTTGAAAGCGCAATTCCCGCCGCAAGTGAAAGCCCGTGACCGAGGCTTCCTGTTCCGAAAGTAACGCCTTCAAGCATTCCGCTGCATGGCGGATGTGCCCCGAGAAGCGTGCCGTCTTTGTAAAAAGATTCCAGTTCTGACTCCGGGATACGCCCGGATTTAGCTAAAACCGTATATAGCGCCGCTGCGGCATGGCCCTTGGACAGAATAAATTTGTCATCCTTTTCCATTCTGTCAAAAAACAGGCATACAAGTATATCCAGGCATGAAAGAGAAGCCCCTATATGTCCGGCATTTGCTATTTTGTACAGTCCCAAAAGCGTTTTTGCACAGTCTGCCTTTATTTCGCGGAGCTTGTCAATGTCAGACATGTCACATCCTTAAAAGCGTAAATAAGTACTAATTTATGTATCAATTTAACACTCAAAAGCAATTTTTCAAGAATTTTCAAAAAATGGTTTTTCGCGGCGACTTTTCCATAGTTGAGTTTATGCCCTGATGGCATTATATTAAAGCGTAAATATTATTTATTGAG
>CAYMSF010000119.1:0-9125 GCA_964392985.1 uncultured Victivallaceae bacterium
AATTCCCAGATCGGATGTCTTTCCCCGGAAGCACAGCGCGGACAATTCTTGTTCCGGCATTTTTGTTTATACTCCCGCACCGAACCCTTGGCCGCAGGCCATAGTTCAGACACCGCAGACAAAAATTTTGCTCTCGCCGCAGATTCACTCATCTTTGACCCCCTGAAATTTAATATTTGTGCTTGTCCGAATTCGGACAAGCATAATATAGAATGAAAATTCATATAAACAAATAGAATTTTAAATTTTATGCGGATATTTTGAGAGGCCGTAAAGACTGAGCCATTACCTTTATTCTCATTCTTTTTTGCTGAATTTTTATTTGAAGTGTTGACATCTTTAATATTTAGCACTATAATCATACCAATGAAACGTGTTTCTTTGATAAAGCATAATGGAGCTTTGTAAAAAAGTATCATCCTTAATTTAAAGTAAAGGGGGGGCGGCGATGAAATGGTCAACGAATAGAAATGTCCGGGTAGAAAAACAATTTATCCGTCACTGTTGTAACGTTACAATCGTAAATTTCACACTCATAGAACTCCTGGTGGTGATCGCGATCATCGCAATTTTGGCGTCCATGCTGCTGCCGGCGCTCAGCAAGGCACGGGACAAAAGCAAGGCTATAAAATGCATGTCCAACCTTAAGGCGATTGGCTACGGACTTCAAACGTATTCAGCAAATTTTGATGGTTTCTACCCGAAGACCAGCTATACCTTAAACGGCAGCGGCACATCGTTGCTGAATAATTATAACTGGTGGGGTGCCCACGCCATGCTTTACCTGGGCATGATCAAAGAGAACACGGCAAACAAATCCTGGAAACCCGCCAAGGGCGTTTTCGCTTGTCCATCCAATATTAATGTTGGAGCCAACAACGGATGCGGAACCAACTATGCCTACAATGACGACATTTCATTTACCTCAGCGGCTACATCCGGCCTGGGGAAGCCTGACAGTTGGAAACGTTACCAGACTTCAATTCCAGTCGCGGTGGACGCGGGAAACTACATTGGTAGTGGCAGCCCGACAACTCCTTACCCCTTTAACTCGTGGTCTTTCGGTTATGGTGCCGAAGACATTAATGCGGGCTATATACACGCTACCAAACTGAACGCGGTTTTTCTGGACGGACATGTTGGCGCGGGTACTCCACGTATTGGCTTTTATCCATTTAAAGTTCCTATTGAATATCTTCCGCGCTATCTTAAGGCCCTGGGCAAGTGGAATAAATAATAATTTCTCTATAAAGCGAATCTGGAACAAGTTATTCAGGATAATTATACCAAACGGAGATTAACATTGATGCTTGATATTTGTAAAAAAACAGGCACCGCTATTTATATTGCGGTTGCCTTCGGGGGGGCAGTATTGTCCGCTGGATCCGAAATTACCATCAACCCGCAGCAACAGCAAAGTTTCACCGGACGGGATGATCTGGCGCAACTGAAGCATTTGGCTCTGGCGGTAGGATGGGAATTTGTTCAGACATCTGACACTGTGGCGCAACTGAAGAACCTGGGTATCAGAAAAATCCGCTGTATCAATGTCGAAGGGTTATCTGGCGATTTTGATAAAGACGGTAACTACATAATCGATACCAGCAAGCCGTCACGTCTGGATGCTCATTTGAAAACTTGCGCTGAACTTGGTGCGGTTCCGCATATCATCATCGGCCAGAACATGCCTAAAACGCTGCAAATCAAGGCGGAAATCCAAGACGATGGTGTTTCACTCATGGGTGGCGGAAAAAAAAGCCTGGTTTGCGGCCCTTCCGATTACCGCCTTTACCGCAATTACTGGGCAGCTTATTTCGAATATGTGATGGTTACCAAAGGATTTAAGAACGCAGTGTTCGAAGTTTTTAACGAGCCGGATATCAGCGCGGTGACATGCCCGGCTCCGCCAACTCCGGAGCGCGGTTCGGCGGCGTTATACGAAATAACGTTTAATCTTTACACTCATGTTGTAGCCGCCGCCGAACAGTTCGAGCAAAAACATTCCGGTGCGAAAGTGACGATTGGCGGTCCTGCGCTGGCCTGGGCGTATACTTTCCGTTTCGGTTCGTTCAATTGGTGCGAACGCTTCGTCCGTGACTGTGCGGAGAAAAAGATCCGGCTGAATTTTATCGGGGTGCATGCTTACGGCAACATCTCATCGATCAACGGCGAATATAAATCAACTTATCCGTCTTTTGTCGAGATGCTGAATTCATTGAAAAAAGTACGTGATCAATATCTGCCTGGAACTCCGATCCAGATTAATGAATGGGGCCCAAGTTATCATACCAGCAACACCGACAAAGCACTGGTCAATGCCGATAATATCGGTGCCGCCTGGTCGATTGAGTTCCTCAAAACCATGCTGGAAAACGGAATTGATGATGCGATATTCCTGGTAACCGACGATCTGACCGGGGTGGAAAACGGGAAAAAAGTCAATATATGGGGATGGCCCAGCCTGATGGTCAACCCTCAGATATTCGGCTACCCCTATCCCAAAGCAATCTGCAATCTGTTCGAAATGATCGCGGCCATGAATGGCAAACGAATTGAATCAACCCGTAACGGCAATATCAATTCATTTGCAACGGCAGACCCGAAGAAGAAAAAGATTCAGGTGATAGTCTGGAACTTTGCGGCACGACTGCCGGAATCAAATGTTCCGGTAGATTTTTCGATTCGTGAGCATGTACCGATTAAAATCAGAAATGCCGACGTATTCTTCGGCAGCAATAAAATAAAAGTCTCGCGGAAGCTGATCAGCGAAACTAACAGCAACGCTCTCTACTGGTTCAAAAAAGGCGAAAAACTAACGCCTGACAATACTGGATTGAAAACGGTTGACCAGGGCGAGTATCAGATAATCAACGGCGAAGTGAGCGCGGGATGCGATATGCCCCCTTCATCGGTGGCCATGATTGAAATTGAAGGGATATGATGAAAATAGAAAAAGTAGTATTGCTTTTGCTGTGGATCGTATTCTGCGGCAGCTCTCTGGTTGCAATGGATTTGTTTCATGCCGAAAACAATAATGATCTGTCGCTGGACGGAAAATTGCTGGAAGAAAAATCGGATGGGAAACTTACCTTTAAAAGATTTTTTTTCACCAGCCAGAGAGATGGCGGTGAGACCTTTCGGATTTATGCGGTTTATGCCACTCCGGCAAAACCGGGTAAATATCCTGCAATACTGCATATTCACGGCGGTGGACAGACCGCTGACCAGGAACTGGTCAAACGCTGGGCGGCGCGCGGTTACGCCTGTCTCAGTTTCGATTGGACTGGCAACCCGGAAAGGAAATTTACCGGGAAGCGTGAATTCAGCAGTTTCGGACAAATGACTGAACTGAAATCTGACGATGCCGTGTTCCCCGAAGCAATTGAGACCAGCCGGGTCCATCAGGTCCAGGTTGCGGCGCGACGGGCTTTGCTCTGGTTGTCAGAACAGCCTGAAGTCGATTTCGAACGACTCGGCGTGACCGGCATCTCCTGGGGTGGCTTCAATGTACTTCTGCTGGGCGAGACCGTACCGGGCATCAAAGCAGTTGTCGATATTTACGGCACAGGCTATTTCGATCGCCCTTACTGTCTGACCGGACCGCTGGTTTTCCGTTCTCCGGCATCACAACAGGCGTGGTTGTCCGCATACGATCCCAGTATCAGGATTAAAGAGATGAAAGTTCCGGTACTGCTGCTCTCCGGTTCCAATGATATGTTCTTCCCGTTGAAACAACTCATGCAGACATTTGAGAGTCTACCGACTGCCAAACGGCTGATTCTTGTTCCAAACGTCAATCACAGCCTGTCGATGGATTTCATCGAATGTCAGGCGCAAATCTGGTTTGACCATTATCTGAAACAACAGCCGCCTGATCTGCCTGAAATCGCCACATCTACCGTCAGCGCTCAGACTATCAAAGGCCGCATCGAACTTAACGGACAACGCTTGAAAAGTGTGTCTGTAAACTATACATGGAGCAAAGAACCGCTCCAGTCAGGAGTCAAAAGTCTGTGGCAAACCCGGCGAGCTGAACTGCTGAAAGACAATTTCATGGCGGAACTGCCGCAAATCGCTCCAGATAAAGAGCTGCAATGGCTTAATTATTACCTATATGTCGTCACCGAGTCTGGTGCGGCGTGCTCATCTAAGGTCAATTCGGTTAAAATAGAAACCGTTGCCGCGCCAGTTGAAAATACCGTTGCCGATGTAAACAACTACTTTGCTGATTCATCGCTGGAAAAACAGAACAACCGTGGGTTTTCCGGTAAAGTTTTTTTCAATTATACCGGAGAATACGTTTATGACAATTCCGGCAAGTATGCCCGTACCGGCAAGGCGGCAGTCCATCTTTCCGGTAAAAATCAGTTAATGATGGAAGCTAAAGAAATTAAACCGGGAGCAACCTATGTTCTGTCTGCCTGGTTTAAAGGAGCGGAAAGCACCAGTACGGCCAATCTGCGCATCAACTGGTTGAAATCCGGCAAATTCATCAAGACCGATCTGTTCATGGGTAAGGCTGGAGCTGACGCTTATCAGCAACAGACTCTTAAATCCACAGCACCGGAAGGCGCGACTACCGCCATTCTATTTTTCAGCGCCAACGATGCCTGGATTGATGATCTGAGCTTTGCTCCGGTATCTGCTGAAAACGGTAAATAAAAAATTATAAATCAGGACTAAAACATTTTGTTTTCGTCAAACTATAAAATTAAACATTTTAATTCTTAAAATGAGACAAAAATGACAATATTAGATAAGACACATTGGTTCAGTAACGCCAGATTCGGCATATTCGTCCATTGGGGCCTCTACTCGATCTGGGGGCGGGGGGAATGGGTTATGTTCAATGAAAAAATCCAAAAGCAGGAATATAATCTGCTTGCCGATCAGTTCCGCCCGGATAAATTTAATGCCGACGACTGGGCCGCGCTTGCCGTAAGGGCAGGTGCGAAATATATGGTGCTTACCACGCGGCATCATGACGGATTCGCGCTTTACGACAGCCGGGCAAGTACATTTAATTCGGTAAAAACCGGAGCAAAGCGTGATTTCGTCCGGGAATTTGTTGATTCCTGCCGCAAATACGGACTCAAAGTCGGCTTGTACCATTCGGTAATGAGCTGGCAATATCCTGCAATTATTACCGGACCTTCAGCCGATCCGGAAGGCTGGGATGCAATGGTTGAGGAATCTCATGCCCAGGTTCGTGAACTCATGAGCAATTACGGCAGAATAGACATGCTCTGGTATGACGGCGCTGTCGTCCCTGGAATTCAGGACGATGGCATGCAGGCAAAATACTGGCGTTCCAGGGAACTGAATGCTATGGCGCGAAGCCTTCAGCCTGACATCCTGATCAACAATCGCTCCGGACTTCCAGAAGATTTTGTCACGCCCGAACAGCACGCGACTGCTCCTGCTGCCGGACAGCCCTGGGAAGCATGTATGACGCTTAATCAAAGTTGGGGTTACAATCCGTCGGATTTAAATTTTAAAACGCCGAGGGAGGTTGTGGACTGCCTGATATATACTGCGCGTTTCGGAGGGAATCTCCTGCTTAATGTCGGTCCCCGGGCGGATGGATCCATTCAGCCGGAATTTTTAAAATGTCTTGAGGCAACCGGCGACTGGCTTAAAATTAACGGCGAAGCTGTTTATAAGGTTCAACGCAATGCATACAGTGAGGCGAATCACGCCTGTGGTCCGGTAACATGCAATGGCGGAAAAGCATTTTTCTTCATTTCCGGCAACCCTGGAAAAACTGTCAGGATTGATGGCATCAACGCCGGAGATATCGAAGCCAGCATCCTTGGCTGCGATTCAGGGCTGGAGATTAAAACAGAATCCAATATGACAATTGACGTGAGCGGCTTGCCGGAAGTTGCTCCCGACCAACTTCCAATTGTTCTTGCTATAAAATCCGGAACTTTCGGCATTCCAGCCTCAGCGCTCGGACATGCTCCGGCCAGCATCCGTATGGAACCGGGAGAATCGCCGGTGCTCGGCGAAGACGGCGACCGCTTTTCTCCGCCGGAACCTCCTGTTATCAATGATCAGCAGTTAAAAACTGTCTTCGCTGATGCCATAAACATTATCAGCACTGAATCATCCAAATGGTGTCCGGGCTGGACTGGTCGCATGGTGTTTTCAATGCCGGCAGATCAAATTCCGGTTCTCAACATTGAAGTGCCGGTAGACGGGGTTTACGATATCACGATCGGCCTGATTGCTCGAAAATTAACCCCCATTGAAATATGTCTTGACGGAACCGTGATTAAACCTGCGCGCTATCTGCGCTATGGTGCGTGCCCTGATACAATAATTCTGGAGAACCAATATCTTTCGCATGGTCACCATGATCTGTCTGTCAGCACCTCCTTTGAACTGGGTATTTACGCTCTAAAAATTACACCGCACTGGCTGCCGGTTCCTTCAGAAAATTGGTGGACAATCGGGCCTTTCCCGACGGCATTCGGACCGCAGTCATCCGTCTGCGAAGTTAGCAAGGCAATGGCAACTGTTTTTCCCCCTGAAAATGAAGACTCCCATCACGCGAAAACTTATCCGGGGATCGGTGGAGATGAAGTCGTGTGGAGTCATTCAAACATTCGCGAAGGTGAACATTCAGATTTCGGAGTTGATTTCCCATATCGCTGTGATTCCAGACACAGCGGTATCTGCTACGCGAAAACTACCATTATAAGTCCGGAAGAACGCAGAGCTACTCTCCTTATTGGCTGTGACTGGTGGGCCAATGCCTGGGTTAACGGCAATCCAGTATACAGTAATCGTGCTGCAGCTGAAAGCGCCGTGGATGGCGCTCAATTCAGCGGCTGGAAGCCTGCTCCCTCTGAAATATGGCTTAAGCAGGGAACCAATACCCTGTTAATCAAATGTCATCGCGGCAGTGTAGCCAACTGGTTTACCTGCCGGATCAATGATATGCCGGATGTGAAGATCACGGGGGAATGCAATTACGGTATTCGGCGGAAGTACACGCGGCGATCAAATACGCCGGAGATGGTGTTTGACGCCGGATATTTCCGGCCTTAATATTTAGCAATAGACATAGACAAACTAAACTATATTTATCCTGATGAGAGGGAAGCAACTATGCACATTATTGACTGGTTGATTATGATTCTCCCGCTGCTTATCTGTGCGGTGATCGCCATTTATTCCCCGCGTTTTGTCCGTAGTGTGGCTGATTTTATGGCTGGCTGCCGCAATGCCGGGCGCTTTTTAATTTGTACGGCGCGCGCGGAACAGGGGGCTGGCCCGGTGGTTTTAGTGGCGCTCTTTCAGATGGGTATATCGGGGTCAGACAACGAGATTTTGACAATCCGGCAAGTCCGGAAACGGAGGTGTATGCTCAAAAATCAAGTTTTTGGCGACTTTTTGGGAAAAAAATCGCATCGGACGTGTCAAAATGGTTTTGACACGCAAGAGAAAAGTTATTAACAGGCAAAAGCCAATACTTTTGAAATTGGCTCAGATGTTTTAAAAATATGGAATATAAAAGGAAACGTGGCGGGATTAAATAACTTTCACGGAATCAGACTAAACTATTACCGGGAGGATAAGAATATATGTCAAATGCCATAAATATAGGAAGCCGTCGCGAGTTGTTCTGGGACGAATACCTTATCGACACCAGAAAAACCACGGCCACACTGAAACTGCACAGTCTTTCGCCAAAAGAAGTGGTCATAGACCACGATGAAAGATGGGAGGGAGACGGTTGTAATTTTCATTGCATACTCAAGGACGACAATCTCTACCGTATGTATTACCTCGGCTGGGAGATGATGCGTGTACCGCTTAGGATAGTCATATGCTATGCCGATAGTGCGGATGGAAAGAAATGGGTGATGCCAAAACTCGGAATCTGCGAGTTTGATGGCTCAAAGGAAAACAATATCATCCTTGATCACAACTCCGCTAATTTTGACAATTTTTCGGTTTTTAAAGATACGAATCCCGATTGCCCGAAGGATGAACTCTATAAAGGCGTGGGATTGGTCAACAACGGGCTATGGTGTTTCACAAGCGCAGACGGCATTCATTTCAAGAAAGCGTGGTGTATGACCACCCAAGGTGCTTTTGACACCCTTAATATCGCTTTCTGGGACAAATATTCAAACCAGTATATTTGTTATATCCGTGATTTTCACAATATACCAGCCGGCAAGATTCCGTCGGCCGGCATCAGGGATATTCGCCGAATGGTATCAAAAGACTTTAAAGACTGGTCTGTTCCCGTCTTACTCGATTTTGGCGGAGGCGACGATTATCCTCTTTATACCAACGTCGTTCAGCCATATTACCGCGCCGATCATATCTATGTTGGTTTTCCGACGCGCTATGTGGAAAAAAAGGAATGGACAAGTAATTTTGACCACTTGACCGGGGCGGCCAGACGGAAAGAGCGCATGAATGTCGATCCCCGTTACGGCTTGACCGTTACCGACTGTGTTTTCATGTCTTCACGTGACGGGAAAAAATGGAAACGATGGGACGAAGCTTTTTTGACGCCGGGACCGGAGCGTGAACGTAATTGGGTCTACGGAGACTGCTTCCCTGCGCTAGGCATGATCGAGACGCCAAGCGAGTTCCCGCACGCTCCGAACGAGCTTTCAATGTTCATATATGAAAATCATTGGTCAGGGCTTCCAGCCAAGCTTCGCCGCTACACCATAAGAATAGACGGATTCGTATCCTACCACGCCTCATATAAATCTTGTAGGATCATAACTAGGCCGTTTGTGTTTGAAGGTAATGGCCTCTCGATAAATTTTGCGACTTCCGCACTCGGGTATGTAAAATTCAAGCTAATTGGCAAAGACCAGACGCTTGAGTCCGCCGAGATTTTTGGCGACAGTCTTGACCGAACGGTTGTCTTCGATGGCGGCGATGTGACCGCGCTATCCGGCCAGCCGATAGTTATGGAAATAACCATGAGTGACGCCGATCTCTATTCTTTCCGATTTGAGTATTTGTCTCAGGAAGCAATATTAGGTGATCACACGCAGGCGCATAGCGAAAACCAGTAATGGTAAGGAATTAGAGATGAAACTCTGGTTGATGGCGCTTGCCGGAATAATACTGACCGTAAATGCTTA
>CAYMSF010000120.1:0-8839 GCA_964392985.1 uncultured Victivallaceae bacterium
AGCCTGGATCCGTCAACTTTTCAATTTTTTTAGCACCCTATGGGATGGCTGTGAATTCAACCTGTAAATCAGTTGCTTTTCGGCTACAATCATGATGGTCCGTCCAATAACTTTGTTTTTTTAAAAGACAATAAAATAAATGATGCGGTGGTCGATTTGTGCAAAGGCGTACCGATGCCGCTTAACCGCATTCAGGCATTTGGATACTTTGAGGAGTGCAACTGGAAAAAGTGCATTGGTCCATTCGACCAGCGGCAACCCGTAAAAATGACGGACTGGCAAAAACTTGATAAAAAGGCATACGGACCAATTGAGGCAATAGATTTCTGCCGCCGGGTTGATCCGAATGCCAAATTCACCTGGAACGTGAACATGAAAACCGACAGTCCGGAAGACAGCGCCGATCTGGTCGAATTCCTCACTGGTGACGGCACTAAACCGCGTGGAACGACGAACTGGGCGAAACGAAGAATTGAGCTTGGTCTGCCTGCCCCGGCACAGGTGGTAATCTGGGAGATGGGCAATGAAGTTGACTGGACTAATCCGCCCAAACGCATGAATGTCAATGATTATATCGAAAAAAGCAGAAAACACCTTGAGGCGATACGCAGTGTTGACCCGAATGCAAAAATCGCGTTGCATGCGGCAACCGCGCCCTGGGCATATAAGCAACGCTTTAAAGAAGACTGGCGGGAGTGGCATCGGACTATTCTCAAGCAGATGGGACCGGAAATTGATTATATTGCCTTTCACCCCTACTACAGTGGTCACGCGATTGCGTACATTGAAGAGCATCTGAACATAATTCGCGATGACATCGCCGCAAGCTCAAATCCTAAGATTAAAATATTTATTTCTGAACATGCCACCTGGCCGCCGGATCTTGGTAAAAAAGAGACCTGGTACAAGGTGCAGACACTTTCCGCGGCGCTTTCCGTTTCCCATTTTCTGAGCGTTCTGCTGGTACGCGAAGATATCGGTGCAGCGACGTTCCATTGCTTCACCCACGGAGGTGGTTTATGGGGATTGATTGATGTTGACAAAAAGAGTAAAGAGCGGTTCAAAACTGCTTTTGCCGATCTTTTCACCATGCTTAATCAAGGCTTGGGCGAGAATGTTGTACGCACCACCGTCAGTGGTGATAATATCCCGATGAAAGGTGATGGCGAGAAGACGCTTTTTGTTGCCACCGCGATGACGACAAAAGATGGTCTGAATCTGCTGTTGGTGAATCGCGAACCGGCGGCGCCACGCCAGATTAATTTCACGTTCGACAGCAAATATACGCTGGTCAAAGAGACGATATTTACTGCTCCGGAAATGGATACTTATAACACCGGCGCGGTTAAGAATAATTTTATCACCGAAAAGACAGTCAATGTGGAAAACTTCAAAACTTATCTTATGCCGCCCAAAAGCGTAGTCCTTCTCACACTGCGGGGGAAATAAAAATTGTTTTATAAACCGTTACAGGATTTTAACTAAGTAATTCCGTGAGAGAATTTTATTGATTTTCTGAGGAATAAACAAAAATCGAGCGGGAAAGCAAATAAAATGGTGAATTCGCAGATGACATGCAAAGAGCGCATCCTATGCGCCATGAAGGGAGGCACGCCTGACCGGGTGCCGGTGCAACTGGGGATTTTTTCAATCGCGCCGATTATGTCTAAATCAACTTTCTGGGATGTCTATTATCATAATAAGTTCGACCTGACCGAACTTATGGTGCAGATGGTCAATGAATTCGACTTCGACGGCTATCTCTACACCTGCATTAACTCCCGCATCAAAAACGACAAACGGAAGATTAAAACTGAGATGGTCAGTCAGGATGAGGAATTTATCATCCAGCGCACTACGATGGAGACTCCCGGTGGAACCCTGTGGTCTGAACGTACCTTCCCCCGCACCGAGGCGCCGACCGGAACCAGGGGAATGGTCAAAACGGTCGAGGATTTCAAACTATATCTCGAATACTGCCTGCCCGAGCCAAGTGATTTTGAATGGGATACGGCGCCAATCCAGCGCAGCAAAAAATTGATGGGTGATCATGGTGCTGTCGCGGCAACACAGATGTCGCTGCCAGGACTGCATTCCCTGATTGACATCTTCGACGGCAAACTTGAGGCTGCATCCTATTTTATGATGGATTATCCGGAGTTAATTGAGGAATATCGCCAACGTAAAGAAAAAATCCTGCTGAAAAATCTGGAGCGCGCACTCGATGCAAAACCGGATTATGTGGAATTCAGTAATTCCGGCATGCTGACCCTTTCCAATCCCGGATGGGTGCGCCAGTTGGCGTTGCCGACCCTGAAGAAAGGAGCGCGGATGTGCCGTGAGGCAGGCATTCCCTCCGAATTGCACTGTTGCGGCAAAGAACATCTGGTGATTGAAATGATCTGCGAAGAAGGTATTGAGATTGACAGTATCAACCCGCTCCAGCCACCGCCAATGGGGGGATTGCGATCTGGCTGAATGCAAGAAAACCTTCGGCAAGCGCTTCTGCCTCAAGGGAAATGTCGGAGTGACCGAGCCGATGTTGACAGGCACGCCAGACGACGTGGAAAAGGATGTCATCCGCTGTCTCGATGCAGCCAAGGCCGGTGGCGGCTACATCCTCTTCACTGAGGAAGGGCTTGGCGCCAACACACCGTTTGAGAACATTCGCCGCTACATCCAGGTCGGCAAAGCGCTGGGGAAATATTAGAAAAATCAGGAGTCACTTGATTGTACTCTATAAAGTGAAATTTTATAGAGTATATTACAGAAGCTATACGCATGATCTTGAAAATCAAAAAATGGAGGCGGCAAAAATAACACTAAAGGATGTTTTTATCAAAAAAATGTAACTTTTGAATAGAAACAGCCATTTGTCATAATGAAAGTATGACTGGCAGAAAAACTGGTGAAATTTAATCAAAAATCGACAGAGAAAAACTAAAGTGAGAAAATCAAAAAAAATCTCTCACAGAATTAATTAGAGGGTTAGTTTTATGTGTTTATCAATTTTGTTCATGCTGATTATGGCTGTAACAGCCTCGGCACAAACTGTGGATGCGATAAAGAATTACAAACCAGATCAGAAGGGTTTTATCCGGGACTGGCTCGTCGGCGGGGCGTATCCGAATTATCAGGTTAGTGGCAAACAGCAGGGCTATGAGGACGATTTTCTCAAGAATTCAGATGGTGAAGCCCTGGCTGAACCTTACCCTGGTTTGAAAGATTCGGTAACATTCAAAGCCGACAAATCTAAATTGATTGCCGGAATCGGTTCGACCAATGAATGGGGTTATACCGAAGACAAAGTATTACCGGTAACCTGGCGCATCGTCAACTGCACTCAAACCAAACCTGAAATAGTCTTTGACAAAATGTTTCTGCCGGTTGATGATTATATTGTTGCTTACGCCTTTTGCTATATTGAGTCGCCAACGGTAAAAAAGATTAAAATCAGACTCGGCAGTGACGACGACCACAAGGTATGGCTCAATGGCAAGCTGCTCGGCGGTGTCAATAAGTCGCAAGGCATCATTCCTGACAATTTCATCTATGACGCTGAACTGCAACGCGGATTAAACCGGCTGATGTTGAAAGTTGTTGACCGTAATATGGGATATGGTTTCTGTCTGGCTGTAAGCGATCGGGATAATCTCCCGTTAAGTGAAGTGAATATCATTCTCGATGACCCTAAACGCCAAAAAATGAATAATGTTACAGGATTACGCCGGATTGACGGTTGGGATCATGGTTTTTATGCCGGATTCAATTTTTCTTCAAAGGACGTATTCAAAGGAAAAAATAGTATATTAATCCAGGCTGGTGTGCCGCGAGCGGGTAAATATAAATTTGTTTTTACCGCCGCAGGTAAATCCGGAAACATTACGCGAGAAGAAAAAAATGCAGAACTTAAAGATAATGAACTGCTCAAGTGGGAATTGAACCCGACGTTGCCAGAAGGCAAGGTGGCGTTGAAAATAGCTGTTTCCGGTGACGGGGATGCCGAATTGGTACGAAACATTGAGGTATTTGATCAGGCAACACTGCAACGCGATAATGCAACGATGAAAACAACGCTTGATGCCCTGGAGCCTAAATTAGCTGCGGTAAAGCAGGAAAAGCTGCAAAACAGCAATAAGATTAAAGAATTGCAGCAACAGCGTGAACAGCTTTATAACGAAATTGAAAATGCCTATGCGGAGCAGCGTAAAAAGCTTCGTTCCGCGCCCGCCGCGATTGACGAAGCCATAACTCCGGCAACAACCGACAGAACCATGCTTTGCCTCAACGGTGATCAATGGCAGATGGCAGCAGCCAATGGCAATATGCCACCGGCGCCGGATAAATGGATACAGACCATGCTGCCATTAACGCTGTTCGATAGTTACTTCCGCACCTGGTTCTATCCGCTACGTAATGTTGATCCGAAAAATGTTTACGGTAAGGTGGAATCAATTTCTGGCTGGCAGGATTTTAAATTTAATCAGTTAATTTGCGCACCAAAATTATGGTTTCGCAAAGAGATTATTCTTGGCAATGAAGCTGAACAGAAAGCCCACTCCCTGATTTTCGAACACGTCAATGGTAAAATTAAAGTTTTTCTCAATGGCGGATTGTGCGGAGAATTTTTCGGCAATATCGGTATTGTCGAAATTCCGTTAAAAGGAGTGACGACAGGAAAAAACCTGTTGGATATTTATCTTGAATCGCCAATAAGCGCCGGTATGCCACGCGTGCAACCGCCCCTTTCCGATATTTACGGCATTCGCGGCGATTTGTATCTTAAAAGTACAGCAAAAGTAAACGTGTCCGACACGACCGTAAAAACTAGCTGGCGCAAAGGCGCGATAACGACTGCAACAACGGTGGAGAACCGTGATAATGTTCCGGCAGAAATCCGGCTTGAACAATACTGCGTCCTCAATAACCGCATCAAATATCGTTTCCCTGCGCAAAACAGTAAAATAGTTGCCGGCGGAAACACTGTACTGGTCAACAATGGAATATGGCTGGAGGCTGAACCGTGGGGTATTGGCGGCAAATACGGCAATCCGACCATGTATGACCTGGTCAGCGACCTCTATGTTGGCAGCAAACTGATTGACCGTCAGGTAACTCCTTTTGGTTTCCGCGAGTTCTGGATTACCGGTACTGACTTCTACCTTAACGGCAAACGAATCATCTTGCAGGGAGACGTCGGTCTGGCTGGAATGAATAACGTCAAAATGGATGAGGTGGTTTTTCCGTTGCTGCGGGCGGATGGCATCAATACGTTACGTAATCATGACTCGGACTATTGGTCAATAAACTTCCTCCGCGCCTGCGACCGTCTGGGAATGTTGGTCTATGCCCAGATGCATCCGTTACTGAATGACAAAAAACAGCCGGATAACTTTGCTGCCGGCAGCGGCTTAAAATTCTCTTCTTATGAGGAATGGTTGAAAAATCCCTTGCACCAGTATAATCTCCGGAACTATGAGCGCTGGGAAAAAATGCTGCGCAATCATCCCAGTGTAATTATTGCTTCAACCGACAATGAAATCTTCACTCAGGCCTGGGATACGCTGGAACGCGAAGCCTTCAATATCCGCAACGACAAGGTCGGGGCATTTTACGGGCGTTATGTAAAATCGCTCAATCCCGCGTTGATTATTACTCGTGACGGCGATGAAGGCACCTGGGGGCACAAAGGCAAATGGCAGGAAAATCCGCTTTGCGATACCGCCAATTACCATTATCCGGATTTCAATGTCAACGAATTTGTGCAAAACTGGCAGAGTGTTTACGATTTTCGTCCGGCAGTCTTTGGCGAAACGCTTTACTGTTCTTACGGCGCCTGGGATAATTGGATTGGTCCGATTCCGTCTCAGGTGGCGAAAAAGGCGGCATTAGTGCGCAAAATCGCTTCACTCTACCGCGAACTCGGCATTCCCGGTCAAATTTACATGGGACTTTCCAGTGATGGTTTTGTCGGTTTGGACGACACCGGCAAAGGCAATCCATGGAAAGTTACTGCTGCAATGGATCAAGAATACAAGACCAAGAAAATGATAGCCGGAATGCCCGGTTATCCGTGGATGAAAATTGAGTGGCCCAGTTATTCCGGATCAGGTCAAAAAACCCTGGCGAAAAGCACACGTACCACCCGCTACGGTCACGATGTATTAAACTGGTTTGATGCCACAGCACCCAGCCATGTGCGCAACGCCGTTAACGATGCTTATCGTGACAGCCTGATTCCACAACCCCCATTAGCTCCGGCATCCGGCGCTGAATGCATTATTGACCTGGGAGCAGATAATCGTGGCAAAACAGTTTCCGCCATTCCGCTGGAAAATGTTGGACAAACCAGTGCCGTCACCGCTGATGCCAACGGAACCGCCTGGTTTCATCTGCCGTCGCCGGGAAAATACCGTTTTGAATGTGAAGGGAAAAACATGACCGTGGTTTTGTCCAAACGCGAAGGTTCCGACAAACCGGGCTTTAAACAGATACCCCGTTATCAATTAAACAAATAACCATTAACTAAGAGTTAACAACTATGAAACTGACATTTGCCGTTTTGTTGATTGCAACCGCCGTAGCAGTGAAAACTGATGCCGCATCCACAGCCGAAACTGATCTGGAAACCAATCGTGGACTCCAGAGCAGCATTACCTTGAAAGAACGGGAACTGCTCGACAGTCAGGAACAGAATAAGCAGTTATCGCGTGAACGCAAAAACCTGGAAAATGTAAATTTGCTAATGGCGCAAAATGTTCAGGCAATTGAAAAGCAACAGGAAAATCAACCGTCCGCAATTCCGGAAAAAATCAATGTCGGAACTGCCAAGGTAATTCTTGAAAGCAAATTTGACAGTAGTGATTCTCTAATCGGATTTGATCGTGCAAACCAGAAATGGAATAAAATTGTCGATATGCCGGACGGCAGTAAAGCGCTCTGCTTTGAAGTAGTTGACAAAACTCCGAATACCATCATATTACGCTGGATTGAGATCAAAAAAGTTGCCGGAGCTAAATTGAAATGCTCAGTAGAGGTTAAGGGTGATGGGATGTCCAAACCGCCACTTCATTATCTTGGCGGGAAATTTCAGTTGCTCATCGGTACCGCAAAAGGAACCCAATATGCCGATGCGCCGATAGGCGGAGGAACATTCGACTGGAAAGAAATCAAATTTACCGCGGATATTCCGTTTGATGCAAAATCCTTGTGCATCGGACTCGGAATGCAGGGAGTAACGGGAAAAATCTACTTCCGTAATCTTAAAATCACTACTGCAGAAGAATAAACTTACTGTAACATATTATGAAATATGCTTTTACAACGCTCGGGTGTCCGGAGTGGGATTTGGCAACGATTATAGCGCGGGCAAAGGAATATGGTTATGATGGAATTGATTTCCGCGGCTACATGAATGTTACCGATATAACGACATTCCCGGAATTTTCGACAGATGCAAAGAATACGGCAAAGAAAATAGCTGATGCCGGACTTGAGGTTACTTGTTTTTCCAGCGGTGTCTGTGTAAATGAAACGCCGGAAAAACAGCAGTTGAATTTTGAAGAAATTCAGCGCTACGCGGCGTTATGCGAAATCTTCGGCGCCAAATATATCAGAATCTTCGGTGGCGGTGCACTCTATCCGCGTTCAACCGCAATTGCAGATACCGCCAGAAAATTAAAACCTCTGATAGCGGAGGCAAAAAAACACGGGGTAATATTGCTGTTGGAAACCCATGATTCGTGGACAGAAAGCAATAGAATAAAGGAACTGCTCGAACTTGTTGATTCTCCGTCGTTAGCGCTGGTCTGGGACATTCATCATCCAATTCGCGTTAACGGCGAAGATATCAAATACACCTGGAAAATGCTGGGCAAATGGGTGCTGAATACGCATTGGAAAGATGCGATAGACCAAAAACTATATGCAATCGGTGATGGTAATCTGCCTCTGAAAGAGTGGTATCAATTGTTACAGAAAAACCATTATTCCGGCTACTGCACCCTCGAGTCAGAAAAAAAATGGCATCCGGAATTGGATGAACCCGAAGTCGCGTTCCCGGCGTTCATTAATTACTTGCAAAAAATTCAAAATGAGATACGTTAACTCTTAAGTGATCAGTCTATACTCTATAAAACAGTCATGAATTGCTTCGATTGTTTGATAACTTTTATTTATAGAAATTAATGTTCAAACATAGCATATAGTGGTTAATTTTATTCGCTAAAGGCTGTATTGACTTTTAATCCATAAATAAACCGGACTGATAAATGGATATTGATATCGAATTAGTAAAACAGCATGCGCTAAAAAATTTCAAGCTACGACACTCAATACACGGAATTGATCATTGGGACCGGGTTTACAAATATGGTATGCAGATTGCTCAAAATAATGGCGCTGATGTTACCGTGGTAACACTGTTTGCCTATCTCCATGACTCGTGCCGCTTGAATGATGGCTCGGATTATGAACACGGTCCAAGAGCCGCGGAACTGATTATGACCATGCAGGGGAAAATATTTACGATAACTCAGGAGCAGCTTGATTTGCTTACCGAAGCCTGCCGTGGTCATACCAGCGGCGGATGTAGCAACAATCCAACTATCGGCGCCTGCTGGGACGCGGACCGGCTTGATCTCGGCAGAGCCGGAAAGATTCCAGCCGCCAAACGCATGAGTACCACACTCGGCAAAGAAATGGCTCCAGACCAAAGATAGCTCTTTCAGGCTTTGTCGGTGAACGTTGGCGCTCAGCGGCGGTATTCCGCCCGCTGAAGTGTCATTGTTCGATTTCCTCTCATTAGACTGTGCAGATAGCCTGGTAGTTGGCACTCTGG
>CAYMSF010000121.1:0-3783 GCA_964392985.1 uncultured Victivallaceae bacterium
AGTGGCCCATTTTAACCCGCCCACACCTGGCCCATTTTACCCGCCCCGTGACATTTAAATGCGGATACGGCTTATCAGTACTTAAAATCTTCATATTTGTGTGTGTTTCTCGTCTGATTATCGGTGGTACTGCGCCGTACTCGTCAAAAAATTTTTTATCTGAGGCATTACTCTCAATAATGCTTGGAATTTCAATTTCAACAGTACCAACTTGCTCCTGTAGCACTCGCTGGGAATGTGTGCTAACAATTGTAGAAGATTTCTTTAAAACCTCAGGGAATCCAATGTCTCCAGAAATATAATCACTAAGTAAAGATTCTAATGCTCCGAAATCTGACATTTCATATTTATACAATTCTCTATTTCGCATAAGTATTTTATGGAGAGCATCAGCACCTTGTCGTGTGGACGAAGGAACATAATCTGCAAACTTTTGATAAAGATGATTTCTTATCAAGTCTTTAGCAAACCCTCCAAAAACTTCCCATGCGGTCTCATGGGCTTGTAAAACTTGTTTTACAGCATTAGACTGTCTTGATAGATAAACGGAAACAACACCATCTTTATAATCAACCAAGCTTGGTACATTATGACTTATTTCAGCAATAAAAACTTTTGAATCTGCAATAAGATAATCTTCGCTTAAAATATTTGTGATTTTTAAGATCAATGATACTTCTGCAATTGATAAGTCCCTTCGATCAATTATTTTATGAATACTAGCCCTATCAGGAACTTCCTCTACGCCTAGCTTGCGAACATATTCATGCTGAATTTTTCTCCTTGGATTGTCCTGACTCAGCAAAAGCAAATATGAATTCTCATTTCCAAAAGCAAGAATTGTTGCTTGGTCTCTACCAGAATAAAAGTAAACCCTTTTCCCATTCACGATTGGAGCAACTACATTTAGCTCCCACCTTTCATCGCCAGGTCTAACTTCAACCTTAATTTTACCTGCTAAATCAAATCCATTTGTAGCTGAAATATAATTGTGGAATCCTGTATTAAATTCAGCCACGTCAAGAGAAGAAATTGATTCAGCAATTTTACTTTCAATAATATTAATTATCTGAGTTACTAATTCAATACTTTCTCTACTAAGTGCTTCTCTACCTGCTGTTGGGTGAAGGAAAGATAAATTTACAATCCCGCCTAGATTAAAACGTCCTGAAATTGGAATTGGCGCTAGCCCAAAATAATTTCTTAACCCATAAACTCCTCCAATTCCTTGTGATAACGCAATTTCTCCAGTTAATATTTGTTCGTCTTTGAAAATATCACTACAAAGAATTTTTACTTGGTTCTGTTTATTGTAATTCAAGTTCAATTTAAATCGGAAATTATCTCGGCTTACATTGTGAGTTTGAGAAAGCAAAATATTTTCAGGCTTTACCTCAAAAAAGACAGAATAATTATTCTGACTTGCTACTGTATCGTTTATCAAAACAGGTACATTTAAGTATTTTATGTAAGGGCTTAAATAATTTATTGCCTCTTGATAATTAAGATTTACTGAATCATCTAACTCTGCAATTACTTTTGTTCCAGGCTCTCTTTTTTCTTCCTTCGTAATTAAATCAATACATTTTTCAGTAATTGATAAAGATTCTCTATGGGCAAATGTTTCAATCGTTTCATCCCCGGCTATAAAATGTGTAATCACTCTTAGTGTTTTGCACACACCGAAGTTTGCCATTGCACCAATTCCAAATGTTCCAACGACACCTGCTTTACGTGCTATCTCAGTATTTTTTCCGCTTGAGCCTGCTTTCCAAAAATTATTACTCACCACATCTTGAGTCATTCCAATTCCATTGTCCACAATCGTGATAATTTTAGAATCAATGGTTACATGAATTACCGGCTTAAAAGAATCAGCTCCGTGTTGTTGGATTCTCATTAGAATTGCATCATAAGCGTTTTGAATATTTTCACGCAACAACGCATACGGGGAATCATAAATATCGCTAGAAAGAATTTCTAGAACTCTCCTTACTTCAATCTGAAATGAAAGTTTGCTTACATTGCTCATTTTAAAAGTACTTCAATTTTTTTTGTTACTTCTTTTACGCCGGGATTCGTTGAGGAAAAATTCTTTGCTACCATTAAAAGTTCTTTCATTTTATTTTTGTTATTTAACTGGATTGCTGCATTTGAGGCAACAATTAATTCTTCATCCGTCTTCGGCACTGTAAAAATCTTTAATGCCAATTCAAAATCTTCGGTTTGAAGAATACATCCAATTAAAAATTTTCTTACGAAGTCATCTGACAAATCAAGATTGAGTAATTGTTTTTTTGCCTCATCGTGTCTGTTGCTTCTCATTAGTTGATCAATGTCCAACAATACCCCTACACTGTCCGGTGTGGCAGGTTTGTCAATCACAATTGTATGATGGCTGACTAAATTAGAATCAATTCTTCCTGCTGCCCAAATTGGATTGTCGATGGGTGAAGTTTCAGTTTTCTCTCTGATGTGTAGTTGAACATTAATAGAACTGTCAGATTCTTCGTTCCAATCAATCTCAACTAAATTATACTGTCTATTATTTCCTGCGGGTAATTCATTCGGTCCTCCACACAATGTTCCTGCACTAAAAACGATTATTCTTTTCTGCTCAACAACATTACTGTATTCATGTATCAACTCAGTTTTGTGTTGGTGACCATGAAAACCTATTGAAATCCCTGAATCTATAAAATTTTTTAATCTGCAATTGTCCATGTAATTAGAATCGTAAGGTAATCCCTTGGTATTGTGATGCCATGTAGCTAAAAGTAATCTTCCTTTATTCTTGTATTCTCTCAACTTTAAATTGGCATTGGCAATGCAATCAGGATGTATGTCTCCAACAAGTCGTAAGTGATCGTTGCAATAACAGCTATTGAATGCAACAACTGTTAAATTATACTGAGGAAAATCAAAAATATCATACTGTTCTTCTGGTACTAATGAGTATGTTCTTTCCCCTTGATAGAATTTTGAATAGAAATTTGAGAATGCCTTCAATCTGATATTGTACTTGTTTTCATCAACTATCTCGTAAAATGATAACTCTTGCCAATTCCATCTGATTTTTGAATGTTGATTAATCGCTTCTTTCAGGTATTCGGATTTTACAATACTTTTTACAGAATCAAAAACTTTGCTATCCTCAATTTGTATCATGCTATTTTTTGAATACTTCCAATCTACATCATGATTTCCTGGGATTACAATAATTCTTTTTTTATCCTCATTCAAAAATTGTTTGGTAAGTGCGTTTAAAAATTCTATTGCCTGTCCATATTGCTCGTCCAATTCGATTTCTGAGCCGTATGTTTTTGTTGAGCCACGAATAACATCACCACTCACAATAATTAAATCAGGAGATTTAATTTTGGGATTGTCCTTTTGAGTATATCGGTCTCGATCATTGACTAATGAAGAAAGCAAGGCATTATTTGTGATTCCACAACCTTTGCTTCGGTGTAAATCGGATATGTGCAATATTGAAATTATTCCATTCATTTATATAGCAATATTCCCTGTTATTATAATCTATAAATCTTGATCTCAATATTGTACTTTGTTTGTTTTTAGCATCTCAAGCTAGTTTCAAAAGTTTTAATTAAACAATGCTTGAATAATGAGGTAGAAGGTTCATTGTACTGTATTGAGAGTTTCTAATGGACAATCTACCTACGATATACACTAGCATACAGATTTTTTTTTTTTTTATTGTTGAAAAAAGAAATTGGTGAATTAAAAAATAAAATGTGGGTTTTTTTACGTATACTCGAA
>CAYMSF010000121.1:3793-8740 GCA_964392985.1 uncultured Victivallaceae bacterium
ACAATTATTGAATTTTGTTTTTTAAAGTTAATTAAACTTTATTTAAAATTTTTAATGAACAAACTGCCTAAGATATACGCTAGCATACAGATTTTTTTTTTTCAATGTGGAAAGAAGAAATTGGTGAATTAAGCAATAAAATGTGCGATTTTTTACGGATACTGGAACTTGTTCGTCCATCTCGTTTTATAACTGGCACTCTGGAGTGGAGTCATTTAGGTCGTCCGATGAGTAGTCACGAGACGTTGATTGGGCCACGCGACACCTCAACTGCCACCGATTCATCGCGTGTCATAATTGTCTTTGGGCTACTCCGGTTACGACGGTTACTCGTCGGTTTAACACCAGAGCGTTTTTCTCATAGCCACGACGGGTATCAAGTTCAACCGACATCGCTCGCTCCAACAGGCACTTCGTCAGTTCGCGAAGAATACCTTTTTCGCAAATAAGATCTTCGGGATTCTTGTAGTTCCTTAACCGCTCGTGTAATAACTCGTTACGAATGGTCATAACTATTTTCCTTTCAGTCATTAAGTCTTGTCCTAATTTCATTTAGAAGTTCTTTCAATTGTTTAGGAACCAATTCCTTCCAAGCGTCTATAAAGTTGTCGAATGTCATTTTATCTGTTACTTTTATCAATTTCAAATATTGAATAGTCATCCAAAACTCAAGTCTGTTTTTGAAAAGCTGAAATAATTGTAAAGCTATAATTCGGTTTTCTGTTCTCTTGTAGCGGTCTTTAAAAAGTTCTCCAAGATTTTCAGTAAGCCAATTTTTAAATGGTTTATTTATTTTATTATCTGGCTTTTCGATAATGTCTGTAACGTAGTTTGCCAAAGATGTTGAATATTCCATCCAATTTTGATAAGGTGGATTTGTCAGCCAAGTTTGTGACATTCTATCAATACAAAAAATTGAAGCTAATTCGCAAAGTGCTTCTTCAAACCATCCAAAATTATCGTTTGTCGTGAGGAAATCGCTGTCAATAGCGAGGTGACAAAGTTCGTGAGCAAACTGGTATGAATATTGACTCCAAAGTCTGTCAGACGTACTTAAATATATCAAGCTTAAGTTGGAGAGTTTAATAATTTCAGGATAATTGGTCGGAGGAACTTTGTTTTTAGAGTTAATTACTAAAACATTTTTCCCTACGATTGTTTCTAATGCCCAATTTTCATAAAAGTCAGTTATTATACTGTCAAGCAGCATAATTATGTCTTGAATTTTCCCCTGTCCCCAGCCGTCAGTACAGAGATAAAAGTTTTTATTTATATTAAATTGTACTTGGTTCATTAAAGCGAGCCCTTCTGTCCATACATTTTTGGTGTTAAATAAGGATCCGTACAGAATGCATATTATGCGAGTCTTGCCGGTAAATTTTTAGGTTTGTAATCGTCTTTTTTTGCCATTCGCTTGAACACCGATTCATGAATGTCATCATCTATTCTTATTTCTCTATAACTTTCTTCTCCCACCGATGTTACGCCTTTGAATGAGTCATGCATGTTTTCCAAGAGATTAGGAGCCAGAAATTCAGCCCAATCAGGAATAAATTCCAAATTATGTTTTTTAGCTTGATTTACCATCCACTCTAGAGTGACATCGGACAGACCAGATTCATCAGAAGGATACCCCCCGCCTATATCGCTATGAACTCCGGCAAACCATATTTCTGCTATTCTTTTATCACTCTTAAAACGTAATATAGGGAATAGGCTACGCTTTTCATCTATTGCCATAGCATGATAAGCCGCTTTTACATTGGAAGGAAGTATGTCATCATTTTGGTCTTTGTGATAGCTCGATTTAACCGTATCCCAAACCCCAAGCACTTCAATTTCTACATCAAAATAATCACCCTTATCTTTTAAATTCTGGGCGGCTTCCTCATCTTGATTTAAATAATTGTTCCATCCAGTTCTTTCTACTAAACCTTGTACTGGCACTCCGCTAAAGGACAATAATTGAGCAAAAACTCTTGCCGTATATGCTCCCCGACTAAATCCAAATATAAAAATTCTTATTGAAGCCTCATCCCCCTTATATCTTTCAAATCTACTTTGGAGAAAACGATATGCTCCTAAAATTCTTTTATCTATTCCATAACCAAGTGAACCGCCAGAAATCTCCTCATTGATTCTAGTGCCAACCCCTTTTTCATAGTTGAGATTATCAATTGAGCTGTCAGGAAATAACCCATATAATTTTTCGACATTTGTCTGGTCATCATTACCGTCTGCTGCTTGATTCCAAGTCCCGTCAAATAAAAAAACTAAGTCGTTAGCCATATCTCCCACTTATTCCGCTTTAGATTTTTTGGGTAGCCGTTCAATGGTTTTTGCCGCTTCCGGCCAATATTCTAATTCAACAGGAACATATAACCCTAATGTTATCGCTCCAAGAAATAGGTCTAATCCATTCATGTTATATTCAACTTTGGCAAGAGCAATACCATCCTTTGTTTTTCTAACTATCCTCGTATTATCGTCCCAGTTGAATCCGTACATGGAACAATGGACTGTTTCTTGTTCAGTTTTTAATGATTTGTTGCAGTCACCTTCTATTGGTAAATTCATACAGCCGGCGAAAGTAAATGCTAACATTAGGCATGCAGTCTGCAAGAAAAATTTCATATTATCACCTCATATTGGGGTTAAAATCACATTTGATTCACGAAATCCTGCCGCACTATTCACACGGGACAGTGTGAATAGTGCGGGCGCAAGAATTTGTTTTACTTGGTTTTGGTTTTGTCTACAAGCTTGTAGTTTTGACCGGACTGTTTGGTCGGCGGAAGGGGTTCCCCTTTGACTACGGTCCTTTCAATACCCGTATTGCCTCCGCGAGGTCCGAACATTCCATACTGTCCAGAAGTCGGAGCAGTTTGCCCAGGTTTATAGCTCTTTGTCATATTAATCACCTCCTTATTGCATTATGATTTTGCATTATGACTGCAAAATGCTATTATTTTAAAAATTATAACTCTCAATGGGAGAAGTCTTAAATAATCGTACCTTTAAAATTTCTTTACCAAATAACTTTTTATTGCGCTTGAAATTTAATATAGCACGGCTATTGTAAATGTCAAGATAAAAATTATATTTAGTATAAAAATTATATTTACTAATAAGCGAGATAAATATGAATTCAAGTAAAAAAAGTGTCCCAAGATTAGAATTTATTGAATCATTACTTTATTGGGAGGGAAAAGTTCACCGCCGTGATTTAGTTGAGAAATTAGGGATTTCCGCTCCTCAGGCATCACTGGACCTGAAAGAATATAGGAGGTTATCTCCAGAGAATATTACTTATGATCCGGGAACGCGCTATTATGCACCAACGAAGGAATTTATCCCCAAATTTTACGAACCGAATGCATATGCTTATCTCGGAAATTTGTTACAGTACAAACAAAAATTAATTGATCACTTTAACCCTGCTTTCGGTTCTGAGCCTAATAATACAAGTATTACGGTTTTGACCGATTCAGTTGATGCAAATGTAATAAGACAGATTACACAGGGAATAAAAACAGGGAAAAGAATAGAAATCAGTTATCAAGGAATGGAGCAAAAGACGGAAATTTCTAAACGTTGGATTACTCCTACGATTCTTTTTTATGATGGAATGCGTTGGCAATCACGCGCATTCTGCTATCTCCGGAAAGCCTATCGAACCTTCACTTTATCTAGAATTGTAAAAATACATAAAATAGATGTTGGTGACAATTTATTGCCTCCTGATGAAAAATGGGATAAGATGATTGATGTAATTCTTATTCCTGGTCCCCATCTCACACCTGAACAACAGCAAACAATACAAAAAATATTTAATTTTGACAATAACGGGGAAAAGATTATTCCGGTACGGGTTGAACTACTCCCGTATTTTCTAATAGCCAACAGACTCTACCCTTTTTCTCAAGATGATAATATTGTGCTTAAAAATCGAGAAGAGATTAAAGAAATAATTAATGATAAACCAATATTATTATTCAGGTAGTAGCATTGGCTATGCACTAGAATATTGTAAATTTTGAAGTTTATATATAATCGTTTCAATTATATCGGTTTGTTTTCTGTACTGAATTTATAGGGCTTATGACTTTAATAATTCGCGATGTTAATTATTCCGAACTATTAAATAGTTTTAGCCACAAAAAAAGATTTTGATTTTTTTCAATTTTTCCTTAAAAAATATTGCAAAAATTATCAAAAACACTTTTTCATAGCGAAAGCTTAATAGTTAAGACACGGACTGAAACTGAGCGTTTGGATACAATGCTTTGTACTGGCATATCCAGAGATTTAGCGAGAACATATTCGCCAATCAGCGCCAGAATTGCCTTAGTATCCTTTGATGGATTAATACTACATCATTATGTTAATGGTATTGCAAATTTGTCTTGTGTATCTCTAATTTTATGGTTGTGAACTTTTTTCTGCATATCCAAATTCAATCTAAATTAAGTCTGGTATTCTCCGACTTCGGTTCCCAAAATATTTCCTTAATTTGCCCGACATTCTTATTGGCATCGGTAAAATAGTAATAAGTTGCCGAGGCGGCAGTATCATAAACGCTCAACGGCACATCCAAGCCAACGGCTTCCGGTTGCCAAACAAATTTCTGAATAACCGCGTTTTCGTTTAAGCTGTTCAATCAAAACCACGATACATTTGTAACCGCCATAGACAAATTCAAATACTTACTCAACGCCCAATTCGCGCTTGAACCGGAATAGACCTTCTTTTCGAGCCGCCTGCCAATGCTAGAAGCCGCGATTTATTGATTCAGTTTCATGAGAAATATTTAGCAATATTTATTTTAACGCTTTTGGGATGGATTCTCTATCCTTATCTGGCGGCAGGGGAACATATTTCGTAAAATTATTGGACATATAATAACGTGACTTCCTAGAGGTGGTGTAATATGGAATATTATGCTCT
>CAYMSF010000122.1:0-8589 GCA_964392985.1 uncultured Victivallaceae bacterium
ACGGAGAAAACAGGCTCAAATAACGCGGGAAAATGTATTTTTTAAATCATGTTTTTTGTGAGAATCTGCGAGTAATATGAATCGAATAACAACCCGATGCTGAACGCATCAGACGTTTATAGCTGAAACGTGCCTGGGTTGTTCGATCCCGACGGGATCGCAGATGTTTTTGTTGTTTTTCTATAAATATAAACGTGTTATCCCGCAGGGATAAGCGGGGCAGAACCCGAGCGCCGCGGACGCCGCGCACTCCAAAGTCAGGCTAACTGATTTTGTGTTGTTGAGCCTTGATAATATTATCCATCCGGCTATATTTCAGATTGAATAAAACGTTGTTTGGGGAGTTAAAAAAAAGAACAGAAAGATGCGCTAAATTAATTAACTATTTAAACACAAAAGCTTGACACCGATGACAACAACTTATAGCCAGGAATAACTCCATCTTATTGACCATGAAAGATGAACTCAGTGTCAGGGATGACGGTTCTTTTAAAGCGTTGCGCAGTATCCCGGAATGCATGAAGTCATGCAATCATAGATGTCAGCAAGCCAGACAGAGCAAAACATTGCCGATTGAGGCCTATAGATTCTTGGCTTATAACGAATAGTAAATCATCTTTTCAGCGATGGTATCTAAAAAAGCGCATGGAAATTTGGGCTGGTTCTGCTAAACCTATGGAAAAAATTCCCTATGGCATGGTATGAAAGCCGTGCTGATACTTGCGTACAGTGCCGGTAAAATTATTTTCACATCGGCAATATCCAGCGTTTAGTGAACTCGTCTTGATTCACCAGTTCCGCAGTTGGTCACCCATATCCCCCGTTACAACCGCAAAATAAGGAAAGCGCCTCGCGCCGGTGTTATTCATCGAGCAACTGGCGACGCGAAAGGTGTCGGCATTCGTAAGCTTGAAAAATTTATTTGGTCAAAAATCTTTGCTGTTCCTTTGCTTTTGCTCTTGCTATAGTTGTTTGATAGTTGTATAATAATAGCGAACAACTATAGTACTGCAATTGCAGGGAGCATGAGAGCATGAAATTTAATTTCAATTCACTTGCGGACGAACTGGCTCACGAGAGATTGGATACGGATTTACGGAAGAACATTTTAGGGAATCGGTTAGCTCCGTTTCAAAAGTTACAATCGGAAACTGTTCTGGCGAAGCTGTACAACATTAGCCGCAGTACAGTGCGCGTGGCACTACATAATTTGGCAAAAGACGGACTAATCCACAAAGTAAAAGGCAGTGGTACGTTTGTAAGCGATTATAAGGGGCGGCTCTCCTCTTTGTCTCAGGGAAAAATTAATCGCACCATCATTTTTTTGTCCTTTTCCACAGCGCTATCAGAGGATGTTTTTTTTGCTCGTGGCACCTATCAGCCGATGTTTATGGGATTATCTAGAATGTGTGAGAAATTATTGTATAATCTGCAAATTGTTCAAGTTGGAGCAGATTTTACGATACCGCGCTACTTGGTAAATTCCGAAGTCGCCGGGGTAATTTTTCACGGTCAAATCGATGCTGATTTTTGGGCGAAAAATCTAAAACACTTGCCCTGTGTAGCAATTCAATATCTAAACCCGGACATCCCTTGCCATTGCGTAAAAAACGATAACTATCTATTTAGTTATTACGCGGTGGAGCATCTGAAAAAGCTTGGACATTCAAAAATTGGCTTTGTCAGTAATGAGATTGACGCGCCGATCTCGCGTGAGCGTTTTTATGGTTTCAGGACTGCTCTCGAAGAATTAGCTTTACCATTTAATCAAAATTTTATGGCGACCTGGCAACGCTCAAAGGTCAATGGAATCTTGGTTGGCGAGACTGAAATGGCTGATTATCAACCTTATCTGTCTAAAATGTTTAAAGGTCATGATTCCCCGACGGCATTTGTCTGCATAGATGACTGGCGAGCCGAATGTACCATCAATGCTTTACAGAAAATGGGAGTGAAAGTTCCCGAAGATGTTAGTATTACAGGCGGAATAAATTCGGAAGATAATTCGCCCGGTCGGGCGATTACGAGCATTGCTGTACGACTGGAAGACGTTTGCAGCAATGCCGTATGGTTACTCAATAATCATATTGAGCAACAGCTTGTTAATCCATTAGTGCTATCAGTACAACCGGTTTTATTGATTGGCAAGACCACCATAAAAAAATTATAGCCTTGAAATCGGTTTCATATAAATAAAATAAGGGGGGATGAAGCAATGAATCAGTCAAGTACAAATGAAGTAAAAAAAGAGGAATTTGAGAAAATGCAGGATGAAAGCCATAAGTGCGGTTTGGCCGATGAAGTGCGGCTTGAAAAATGTAAGCCTTTGATTCTCAGGCATTTCACGCTCGTTGAGCTCCTGGTTGTAATTGCGATAATCGCAATTCTTGCGGGGATGCTTCTGCCAGTACTGAGTAAAGCGCTCGAGGCGGCGAAAGCATCTGCGTGTAGAGGTAATGAAAAACAACTTGGCCTGGCTTCTGCCTTCTATACTTCCGACAATAACGATTATGTCATCCCTACTTATCACAGCAAATCAAATGGGGGCTATTGGTTTAATGTATTTAACAATGCAAAATACGTAAATTTTGATGTTAATGCTAAAGCTGGGGTTTTTATCTGCCCATCTCAACCAATTCCGATTGGGGCAATAAACAATACCTCTGGTCTTTACAAATATACGCATTATGACGTAAATAAAAGAGCATGCGGCATGTCAAATATAGCCGGAACCACTACTTACAATGATAACCGGATCCGCAAGCTTATTGATTTTAAAGCCGGGTCTAAAACGGCTTTTCTTGGCGATAGTTCAAACCCGAATAGCCCTGCTGACGTGTGGACTCAATTTTTTGGCTTTACCAGGCATAGCCGTAAATGTAATTTTCTGTTCATCGATGGGCATGCCGAGTCATTATCATATACTGCGGCTCAATCTGCCCAAAACGGCGATGCGCCGTCAGCTAACGGCTTCTATCTTCTCGTTCGGGGTTTAAGATCCGAGAACTCAGGGAAGGTGATGAAATATCCCTGACAGAAGCCGAATGCGCATCAGGGGCTCCCATACTGTCTTCTATATTTTCTCGCGCTATTTAGATTGTGTTTTTACGATGAGTCCACCGCGTGACGGACGAATCCGTCGGAGTGCGGGGATGAAGTGATAGCGCAATCACCGCTTTGGGTTTCTCCATACGCACTGAACAAATTGCTATGACAAGACTTTAACTGGAACATAAAGTAGAGAAAAGAACATTTTAAGAAAAAGGCGCAAGGAGGCTTATAGTCAAAAACAGAGATTTTAGGAGGAAAATTCGGAGTTTTGAAATCGGCTTCATGGTAAATCGTTATAAAATCGGTTGTAAAAACTGAACCACTGGTCAAAAACCAGAAGATAAAAAAGAGAGAAAATAATGAAAAAACTAATCATCTGTTACTTTAGCCTTATTTTTCTGGCGGGGATTAATACCTTTGCCGCCGTCAACTTGCTGACAAATGGCGGGTTCGAAAAAATACAAGAAGGCAATAATCTGCCAGTATCGTGGATTATAAGTAAAGGAACAAATACCGTTGTTATTGATAATGATAATGTCGCAGAAGGTAAAAATTCACTGAGGCTGGCGGTTACCGGAACTGGCAGTATTGAAGCCTACTCCTATGTGGATTTGAAATCTCCTCTGACCGAGCCGACCAAATTATCGCTAAGCATCAAGGCATTTGGCCGTAACCTAAAATACTCCGGTTTGGTGATTAAGGCAGGAACCAAGAAGAAAGAGCAAATGCAATGGTTGCAACCCTTTTTTTGGAAAGATTCTTTTGACTGGGAAACTTTTGAAACCAGCGTAACGCTAAACCCCGGTGTAAGCAGGATATTTTTTTCCATCAGAATCACTGCGCCTGCGCAGGGAACATTGTATGTGGACGACTGCAAAATGTTTTTGCAACCCGAAGAAAAACCATCTGCTGTTATGGATAATTTAATCAAGAATGGCGAATTTAGCGGTAAATTATCAACTACTACTAATTTGCCAGTGGGCTGGAACGTTAAGAAATACGATGGTTTTGAAGCAATAGGCAACGTCGGAATAAGTCAAGAAGGCTGCCAAAGTTCGGATGCATTGTTACTCCAATGGCAAAGCGGCTCCAGTCGTTTTGGAGCCGGGACCGACATGATTTACGGGGTACGCGGGAATGCAAATTACGCTATTTCGGCAATGCTCAAAACGACTAAAGACGGCAAAGGCATGTTCGGGGTGGAATTGTACAATGGTTCAGGAGGGCGGCAGTCAGAGCTGTTTTCCGTTCCATTTGCTTCTGATGGCACCTGGAAGGCTGCGCAATTCACCGTTACTACCTTGCCCGACACCGCGGCATTTAAAATATATTGCCTAAATGCCGAAACGGGAACGGTAAGTTTTGACAATGTGCGCTGCTCAATGACTAAAAAGAGTGAAGAGGCTATAACACAAAATTTACCTTTTTCAGCGATCTGTGAACCAGTGGAATGGACTAAAGTGTGGAATAATGGCAAAGCGGAATTTAATACTTTCGCAGATGCGTCAATCCCTTTGGCTTTTTCATTTCAGGGGCGGAAGGCGGAGATGAAAAATCCGCAGTTGGTTATTGAATTGCCGGACACCATGAAAATCGTTTCGGCGTTTTGTTCACACACCGGTTCCTATCGTTCTGAAGTAGCTAAAACTCAAAAAATAAAACGCCCGGAAGGTGATTACGTCCGCTATGTTTTCGATAATTTAGTGGCGTTTAAAATCATTAGTCCTACGCCTGCATGGCACCGCCGAGTGGTTATGGCGTTATTGCCAAATGATCCAGTTGCTGCTGTCAATAAATCATATCCGGCTTTCTGGCATCTGGAAAATGACGGGAAACCGGGATCAGAAGAGAAGTTCATGGTAAATATTTTACCTCCGTTGCCTAAGCGTAACTTGCCGAAAAAGTTTTCCATTGCCAAATGGGACACTATGGATTATCTTTTCCCGGATGATCCCGTAATTATCCAGACGGCCTCGATGTTGGACCGCGCCGGAATGAATATGCAATTACGGTATGGTTCCAGCTTCAAGCGGGGCTTGGAAATCAATAAACTGCTAGCGAAAAATAGCCAATGTCGTTTCTATGGCGAGATACAGTGGCATCAAGGTGTAAAATTTTTGCCGGAAAGTTATAAGCAGGAGTTGGGAGACAAGCTGGAATACTCAGTTAAGTATGACGGCGTGGATAAGAGTTTCATGTGTCCGGAATTCTTTACTGATGATTCAACTAATCGCGAGTTATTTGATAAATTTTTCCGGGGAATTATGCGGGATAAATCGTTAAAACCGCAGGAGTTAGCGTTGCTCAATATTGAGCCTTGGGGTACTTTGGATACGTGTTTTTGTCAACGCTGCCGCAATAAATTTGCCGTTAAATTGGGCTTAAAGGAAGTTCCCGATGCTGCAACTATCAGAAAGGAATATACTCCCCAGTGGGCCAGGTTCCGTTGTGAAAACACCGCACGGATGATTGAGATGTACACAAAAATCATCCGTGAAGTCCAGCCCGAGGCGATAATTGGTTCTTATGATTATGTAATTGATTTTAATAAATCCGATTATCAAACCAGCTATTATAGCATAGCCATTGATCCCGAACTTAACGAAAATTACTTTGATGTGCATCTTCCCAGCTATTATCATGTTGTGGGTAAAAATGCTTTTGATATGATGCGTCTTAATTCCAGAAAATTGAAGAAAGGCTATCTTCCGATTGGCGCTGTTGACGGTATCGGGTACTTGAATGCCAAAGAGGTGTTAAATCCAGATCAGATCCGGCAAATGATGTTAGCGTCTGCCGTCAATGGTTGCATGGGATACGCGATTTATTCAGGCATTCATATTGATGGCAAAATTGTGGAGAAAATAGCTTCCACCTTGGGTGAAATTTCACAAATTGAGGATTTTATTGACCACGCCAGAATCGACGACAACGCTATAAAAGTTACCCCCAGCCATTATTCTGAAAAGAAATTAATCGTCGACAATAAACCTGAAATGGTCTATTTCCCCCAGTGGGATCGTTCCTTTGCGTCTTCCGCGATTGAGAAAAATGGCTGTCATCTAGTTTCAATTTTCAATTACGACCCCAAACAGATCATGTTTGCCAGTGTGCATGGACAACTGCCAGAGGCTAATTATACCGTCATTGATCCTATCTCCACACGTCGTATTTTGCCCAATCGCGAGAGTAAATTCTGGGATGCCAAGCAAATAAGTAATGGTTTTCTAGTAAAGGTGTCGCCGGAAAACACGGTATTTGTTATTATTAGGAGTTACCAGAATGACGATGATAAATTACCTGTTGCATCTTGTCAAATTGACACCCAAAAAATATTTGATGAAGCAAAGAACACATACAACAGCAAAAGTGCCAATTTAAAATCAATAAAAAAAGGGGGGTTGTCGATTGATTTAACCTCTAATTCAAACGGAGCTGCCGAGTTAGAGATTTCTTCTCCAATTCAAAAAATCAGCATTGATTATCAACAAACTGGAAATGTTACCGGCTGGGATGGAATAAAGTCGAAAATTAAATTGGCTAATGAACACATTTGGATGCCGGTTGAGGCTCGTGGAGATCTGGGAGATGTAATACTAAAGAATTTTACCATTCTCGGAAATGAAGCAATAGTAAAACTCGAAAGATCGATTCCCTCCCTTGGCGTGGCACTTGAAAAAACCATAATTATGGATGAAAATAATCCGCAGTTTAAGATAATTTATAAATTAACTAACCGCGGAATAAAAAACATTAATTTTGCTTTTTGGGTAAGTAACACTATCAATAATAATCCACCGCACCGCCCGATTTTCTTTTATCAAATGAAAGGTGAAATGATCAAAGTAGAGAAAGATTTTGGGGATGTCGTTTTCGTCACTGATCCAACTGTTAATAACGGATTTAAGGCATTTGCCGTATCGGGAGTATTAAGTGGCCCCATTTCAAAGGCAAAAATTGATGATAAGCTGGTGACAGTTTCTTTAGATTTTAAACAACTGATGATGTATTACAATTATTTATCGCCGGCAATCGATACTTGGGAATGGATGTATATGCCCATTACTTTGGAGCCTCAGCACAATTTTGAAAGCGCAATTACTTATACCATGACAAAACAAGCGCCCAGGTAAAAAGTCAAATATAATGAGGCAATTTCAAAATTACGGAAATGACATAAAGAGCTGAAAATTTCCGTGCTATTTTAATTTGGGCAAAAAATAATGAAAACTGAAAAAGAAAGAATTGTAAAAATCGGGCTGATTGGCCTGGGGGCGCGCACAGAGGTTCTGCTTGTCTCGCTGTTTGCTATCGGCGGCGTCGAAATATCCGCCGTCTGCGATCTGTCAGAGAAGGCCATTGCCAAAATCAAAACCATCTTTGCCGCAAATGGTAAAATTCCGCCGGACGTTTACAAGGATTATAGAGAACTTTTACAGCGTTCCGACATAGAGGCAGTTATGATTCCGACATCCTGGAATGCCCATCTGCCTATTGCCTCCGAAACCATGAAGGCAGGTAAATATGCCGCCATTGAAGTCGGCGGCGCTTTATCAACCGAGGAGCTCTGGCAACTGGTTCATGCGTCCGAGCAGACAGGGTCTCCATGCATGATGTTGGAAAATTGCTGCTATGCCAGAAACGAGCTGATGATTTTAAATATGGTAAGACAGGGGCTGTTCGGGGAACTTATTCATTGTGCCGGCGGCTACGAGCATGACCTCCGCGACAGTATCGCGGTAAATGTTGAAAGCGGATTTGAAAGATCCCTTCACAACCGGTACCGCAACTGTGACCTTTATCCGACTCATGAGCTTGGCCCGATCGCAAAGATATTAGACATCAATCGAGGCAACCGCTTTTTAAGTCTTACTTCTACCGCCTCCAAATCACGAGGCAACAGCCTTTTTGCCCAGGAGCATTATGGACATGGAACAAAATATGGAGACATTGTCTTCAACAAAGGCGATGTCGTCACGACGGTAATAAAATGCGCCGGAGGAGAAACTATTACTCTGACTCACAGTATTTCGCTGTCGCGCCCTTACTCAAGAAACGGTCGAGTTCAGGGCACGAAAGGCATCTGGTCTGAGGATGCTAACGGCATCTACATTGACGGAGTCAGCCCAAGTATTGAGGAAATAGATCCGGCAGGCAATCCGTACACAATCCATAAATGGGACGCGGTCGAAAGCTTTTACGAAAAATATGACCATCATATTTGGAGAGAATATAAAGATAAAACGGTTGGGGGGCATGGGGGAATGGATTGTCTGGCAATAATGGCCTTTCTTGATGCCGTCAGAAACAATATTGATGTTTATGATTGTGCGGCATGGATGAGCATTTCATGTCTTTCAGAACAATCTATCGCGCTTGGCAGCATGCCTGTGGCTTTCCCCGATTTCACAAACGGAAAATGGATTAAAAGAGAAGCGGCACCGGTCAGTAAATGGTCTCTTGACGCTATTCATGAAGAGTGTGTAAAGATTTAGTCCTAACAAGTTGAGGTAAAATGGGAATGGCTGAAAAAACAAA
>CAYMSF010000123.1:0-8571 GCA_964392985.1 uncultured Victivallaceae bacterium
TCTGAAAGGAGAAAACCATGAGCAGAAATAAAAAAATCACCCATATTCATGCCGCGCCGTGGGAGCATGTCCGGGTTCATCGCGGCGGCGGCAGAAAAAGTGGACGCGGCTCCGGCATATTCTGGCTGTGGCTGATCGGGATTATCTTGGTGATAATTTTTTTAAAGGAAATATTAACTTTAATCTTTTGGGTAATTACTGCCGCCGCAATCGCAGGCGGCCTCTATTTCCTGGTGAAATTCGTTCATAAATATTATAATGAGCGCAAATCCATGATCCCGTCATATGCACATATTCCAAAAACGACTGCGGCCAATGAGCACTTTCAAGAACGGGTTTGTACGGTTGAAGTCCTGCCGGATAATGATATGTCTCACCTGAAAGCAAGAATTATTCAGAAAAGATAAGGTTGGTGGTGAAATTAACCGGAATTTATCGTCTGCCGTATCTTGCATATAATATACAGAACAAAGGAGTAAAATTATGCCTATGATAGTATGGATGGCAATCGCGCTGGCGATTCTTTTAATTGGTGGCAGCACTGCCATAAACCTTCCCCAATTAGGCGAGGATATGGGCAAGGCTGTCAATTCTGTTGGCACTTCTTCTATGGTTCCAATCGCCTATGCAATTGCCATTGCGATTGTTGTGCTATCCGTGGCGTTTTATAGAAGGAAAAATTCCAAATGACAATCATAAGATACATGTCTTTAAAACCGCTGCTGATGCTTGTGGCGGGAATAGGATTATGCATGGTGCTTGCATCTTGCGGCCCGAGCGAAAAAGATGTTAAAAGCGCATTGCAAAAAACTTATGAGAGTGGCTATAAACAGGCCGTTGACGACATGAGCAAATCAGCCATGAAAGGCAGACACGATCTGAATGCGATGATGGCGGCGAGGCTGATTTTATACTCATTTGTCATTGTATTTTTTACTTTGTGCGGGCCTTCTATCGTGGAATGGTTCAGGATAAATGCTGGCGCCTTCTTCAAAATACCGGTTGAAAAACAGGCGGAAATTTTTAAATTCCTATATATTGCGGGAATATTCATTACCCTTTGTTATTGTTTCTACAATTTCGGATTCACGCATTCAACGCCAATTGTAGTATTTCTTGCGGGAACAATATGGCCTTATTTAAGGTTTATAGAAGCGTTGAAAACAGGCGACATCAATGAGAGAAAGAGCAATATTGCTAAAATTAAAAATCTCTTTTTATTCTGCGCTGTGGTCATCATCATATACAGCGTCCTTTCTGAAGAAGGGTTTATGAGGATAAGACTTGATGTCAGATAGGGCAACACAACGCCTGTCCTGCAATAATTTCAGAAAGACTTTATGTGATTTTGGCGTTTTAAAGCAAAAATTGGTGATTTATGATTTTACTTTTCATTAATCGAGCATAATATATAAATATCGTTTAGGCAACTATTAAACGGGGAATAAAAATGGCAAAACCTGAAGAGGATAAATTACTTGAACGTTTTAAGAATGCATATCTAAATAGAAATGAGAACAAAATATGCTTGATCCGAAAGGAACTCCAATCAAGTCATATTGCTTTTGACGAAAAAACGATTATTGATTCGGTCACGCCAATGCATAAATTGATTGACGCGGCAAAAGCATTGAGACAGCGCGGCATCAATCGTGATTCTCTGGAATTTGATCAACTCCTGCAGCAAGCAAAACCCTACAGAGAAAATCATCTAACAGGACTACTGTACCAGGAAATTGATAAATCTAATTTATGCAATTCCGAAAATACAGTCCAAGAACCAATTCAAGAAAAATATTCTCTGCCTGCTCTCGGTGGTATTAAAGTCGAAATTTCAGAAAAGCTTGTAAAGTTGTTATGGATTTTATTATGGGAAGATTCTTGTGAAAAAAATACATCCTTGAAGCTGTTAAAAGCAGATTTATCCTGTAAATATCCTGAATACGATGGTCACGTTAAACAGATTATTCAATACGTCGACTATATCAATCCGATTTTACATGAAATCGGCTTACTGGCTAAAAATGGTATTTCAAGAGATTCAAAAGAAGTAAATGATTTTCTGGCAAGGATTCCTGACTATGACAAATCTGAAATTATAAAAAATAAAGTCGCCGAAAAATTTGCGGATTATAAAAAAAACAGGGACAAGGCAAATGCTATCAGGAACTATGGGAAACCTAAAATCACTCAGCAGGACAGCGCACAGCCATGCATAACCAAAATTCCGCTTATAAAAAGCGACTCCATTGAGCTGAAGCGGCCCCCTTGTGAATTGCATCACAATGATATTTGCAACCAAAAACCAAGTAAGAAATGGCAGTTATTTATTGATGAAACAGGAAAAGAATTTAGCAATACCGAAGGCAGTATTAAAAAAGTTAACTTAGGGCATCTGGCCGGCGTTTTAATCCCGCTTGAAAGCAAACTGCCGAAAATTACCGAACAATTACATACGACAGATTGTACAGACAAGCAGTCTATGAGGCGTGTTGATAATGCAATTGAAGATATTTTAAAGCACGAATGTGCCGTTATTGGAATTACCATGAAAGCGTTGCCTTCCGGCGTAGACTGGGCGGCCGGAGTCGGAGCATTAATTGATCTGGTATTGCGCCTGCTGCCGCTGGATGGCAAAACCGTATTGGATATTAAGGTTGAGCGGCGTGGTATTTTTGACAGTTCAAGCAACTTTGCTTTGATTGAATCAGATTGCCGCAACCGGTTAATGCGGGTTTGGCCAAACCGCGCTCAACTGATTAATCTCACAATCGCCTGCATGGGTAAAAGTGATCCGTTTAATGGTTATCCGGATGTGGTGGCTCATACATGGGGCAGAGCATCAAGAAACGATATAGCAAAAAATCGATTGAAGCAAACTCAATGGAAAGGATCCTGCCTTCTGGAGGACGATGCTCAGCTTCTGACCAATGCCCTGAATGATTTTCATGCAGGAATCAATATGTCGCCGCAAAACTGGGACAACATTCTGGCTTCTTCTGAAGCGTCTCTGCCAAACAGCCTTGCCTCTGCCGTGCTCGCAACTTTGGGAGAAGAATGCTCTAACTCTATAGACCTCTGGAAAAACTGTTTGAGCCATGTCAACAGCCACCTGGATTCCAAAGCCGTTGATCTCAGGAAACTGAGTAAACAACTCAATTGGCTGAAGAAATATCAGCCGGTTGATGCTGAACTGCCGCCGCGCCTGAAATTGCTTTGGCTTACCTCAAAACTGGCTGAAGCCAATCATCGCGGCGAATGTCATCCTGAATCATTTGCTGAATATAGCGGACTGGCGGAGATTTTATATGACGAAGATGCCCCGCTGGTTTGCAAGTCTGATCTTAATATTGCAGTGTCATTTACCAATGATTTTCAATTTGTCGAGGCTCGTCAATCTTTGAGTCGCTGGGAAAATGTCCCTTGTGCCATTCCCGGTCTTAAATATTACGGTCAACTGCTGTCAAGTTTCGGACAGCATGCCGCTTTTCTGGGAGACCGCGAACTGGCTGTTAATTATTTTGATCAGGCCATTAGTTCCTTTAACCGTCTAAGTGAACCTGTTGAACGCAGTAGAGAGATTTCCCAAACCATGGCATATCGAATAATCGCATTGATGGATGTTGCGAAGATTACGGAAGCGGATCTGGAAGCATATTTTGGAAAATCTTTTGCCTTGGCATCTGCCGGTTTGGCTGGCTCGTGTGATGATGGGGACAAATATGCCCATCATATTCTGGTTCGGTATCTGGCAATGCATGGTGGCAGTTCGCAAAAGGCGCATTATCTGTCGCGGAGGCAGGAATGGAAAACAGGGTTCGGCCATCCGTGGCCATTGATCCAGTTTTACCGGGCAATGATAGCGGATGATAAAGCGCAAGCCGTAGAACTGCTGAAATCGGGAGTGGAACTGGCCGATGGCAATGGCCCTGTAGTAAAATTAATTGGCACCGTAATTCTGCTGGCCTTGCACTATTACCAGCCGCAATACGCTGATGAAATTACCGGTAGAATTGTTGAAGCAGCTCGTGACATTCCTGACTATAAAGGATTTGATACTCTGAAAGCTCAGTTAATCAACCCCGTTCCGCCGCTTGAATTAATCAAAAAGTCGCTGCCGTTTAATTTTAGATAAGGAAACTTTTATAATTTGTGTGATGATTTTTAAAACACATCAAATCAATCAGAATATTGTGCTGGTTTTCCTAAAAAAATGCATTATATTTCCCTCGTCATCAGTTTTAGCATTAACATCATAACAGATGTAATATGAAAAATTGCACAGAGGGAGGGGAATATCTATGAATGAAGAAAATAAGCTGAAGATTTTCAATCATGCAGTGAATTATCTGTGGGGCGGTTTATGGTGGTGCCGCGAGCAATTGGTTAGACAAAAATTCTCATCATGGCTTGTCAATGACCGTATAGGCCATCCCGTACTTTCGCTTCGCAGGCAGCCGCTGCAAAGCGTTTGCGACATCGTGCCGATGCTGGTAGGCACAAGCGGGGGCCAGGGCCCTGTAATTGTAAGAGAGTTGACTGCCGAAGAAGATAAAGAGCGTCAGACATCGTTTGGAATGATTATCGAACCCGGCTGGTTTTCCATGGATGAGTTCCTGCATTACGAGAAAACGCCTGAACCAGTTCTTACAGGCCAGTGGTTTGAGGTAAAAAAGATGTGGCCGAACTTTCACAAACCTCAATTGACGAAGGATGAAGATATTCAGGCAAGAGCGTTTGCCATCCACTATAAAAATTTAATTCGTTATCCCAACGGAGAATCATTATGAATAATAGTATTGATAATATTGACAATACTGATAATACTGTCGATCTCGCTGATGCCTGGCTGGATTGGAAAAAAACATGCGCAATCGATCTCTGTGCGGAAGATTATCAGGTTGCTCTGAAGAAAATCGCATTTAAAAACTTTAAATCCTACTATAATTCATATCAACAGAATCTTTCAGGTTCTTACTCGGAATGGCAGGATATTTTAAAATGGAAAAAAGGCGACGAAAATAAATTGAATCCTTTCCATTTAATTGAACAATACCTCTATAATAAAGATAAAATCAAGGGGCAACCTTTTAAAGATTATCTGTTTCAGCATATCGCTGTCCGCCAGGAGGGAGTTGCCCGCAATCTGACGGGCTATCTTTTATGCGGAATGATGAGAACTCTGGTCAGAGAGAGCTTTAATGGCAACAAAAATGTGCCGCTGGATGAAGTAAATGATGATAATGGTGGTGATTTGCATTCGAAGCTCGAAGATGTAAATGCTGAAAGTCCGGATACGAAAGCGCACGAAAATGATATCCGGAACCGTTTCATTGATTTCTTTAAAAAGCTTAATGAAACTGACAAAATTGCGTTATTTTGCCGTTTTGAAAAAATTCCGCTGCGTGATCCAGAAGTTTTATCAATGGTTTCACTGGGCGGATCCACATTTGCCAGCAGACCCGATATGTTATTACAGCCTCTTGTAGCCTGGTATAAAAATGAAGCAAATGGGAGCGCACGGGAAATATATGCGGTAGTCTATGAATGGGCGAGTCAAAATACGAAATGCAAACATCTTCTGGAAATATTTGGAATGCCGGAAAACGCGGATATGCGTAGAAGAAAAAATTAAATTTATTTCGATATTTGTCCGGAAAAACGCAAAGACCGTCGCTTAATATAAATATACAACATGAGGTACTATGATGAAAAACAATATAATTGCTGAATGCCTGGATTTTGCCGCCGGGGAAAAGAATAAATTCCTGGCATGGTTTAATGAATATCTTCTTGATATGAAATTAAATGAAATTGAAGAAACCATTGAAGACAATGATGATGTTATGTCTGAAAAACAGTATGAAAAATTAAGCAGCGGCGTTTCTGACTATGATCCGGATATTCAGCCGGGCCAGATCCGGCTATTTTCAAGCAGCTTGATCTCTCTTCCCGACCGGCTTCCATATTTTGCCGTTATTTCCCGCTGGGAAGATGATCTATGGCTGATTATGCCGTTTTCACGTTTTTCCCACCCGGCGACGTCCGGCGAAATGGCTACGGGGATTGCCGAATCATTTTTTCAAACCCTGCAAGTATGGAACGCCCGTTCGGTGCATACCGTTTTCGCGGCTAAAAGCTGGATTACGGCCGAGCTGCCGGAAAAAATCCGGCGGGCTGCCGGAGAACTTTTTATTCATCTCACATCCGGCGAGGAAGTTGCTGATGAATTTAAGCTGCCGGTCGGGGCCCCATTGAAAGCGGAATTATTTGATCCGCGCACGCAATATCTGACTGAAGAGAAGTTTCAATTCCGTCCGTTGCAGGAGAAAATTCATCAACTTGAGAATTGGCGTGGCAAACTCGTAATGCTTGATGTCGCTGCCATCGCTCTGGCAGCGGCGCCTGCCGGAAAACGGCTGGACTATAATTTTACTATTGGCGATACTGCCGGCGAATTGATTGTTGGAGTCAATCCTGGCGACAGTAATGTTTCAGTAGATATTTTTGACAGTAACGGTGATTATGACCTTGCCTTTGACGGATTTATAATCGTCAATGCGGACGGTGTGGAAATTGCAATTATCCGCAACGGCAGGTGCGCCTTTGAAAGATCATGTTTTGACGGCCGCTTGATACTGCTTAATCCGGCAAAAGAGCCTGTGAAGTTGAAATCAAAATGATTGTAAGTGATAAAAGGCTCCGAATATTGATTGATGATTCTGACAGTTGCGCGTTAAGTTCAAGCGGCGAGCTGGAGGCTGCTTTGCGCAAATGCAGGCAGGAGGATTCTGTGAAGCCTGCCGCTGAGTGGCTGCGGCGCGTCTGGCTGCGGCAGGGTAAACACGATACTCTTTTGCAGGAGTTAGCAATATTGACCGAAATGCAATTTCAAAGTTTTACCGCTAATTTCGGATGGCGTGACAATCCCGCCGGCGCGCTTTCAGGCTTGAAAACGCGGGATATATTCGCACGTACTTCAAAAATTACTGAACTTCATGAAATAACGCGTAATTTATTAATTAATACACTGGAGATGGATGGTATCATTCCTTTATTCAACGGTAGCGACGATGCAGGTCGCTGCTTGTTTTTCAAACTTGAACAAGCTGCCGCCGCCAGAGTAATTGATAAAGAGGAAAAAGTTTATCCCGAATGGAGCAGACATGTCGCTGAAATACAGCAGAATTCTAACAAGAAATATCAAGTCAGAATAGCTGGTTGTGATGAAAAATTGACCGGAAACAGCTTGCAGCTACCGGTACTCCTGGCAATCTGGCGCAAGGAGAGCTGTCTGCCGGAATATAATATCTTTGATTTAGTGTCGACCGGTTGTTTTGAAGATGGCCTGCTGCGCCCGGTCAGTGGTTTGAAAAGCAAAGGTAAATGGCTGGAAGAGGAAGTTGGCACAAAAGTTTTTGTCTATCCGGCCAATGGGGAAGAGCTTGCCGGCGGGGAGCCGCTTGTTCCAGGATTGAATTTTAATGAACTGAAAACGAAAATCAATGTAATTATTGTAAAGTATAAACTGGCTCCGTTGACTAAAGCATTCAGCATTGAGCAGATCGGGCTTATGGAGCAGAAAATCCGCTACGGCGAAGTTTCAAACTGGGATGATGTGCTGAAAAGACTGGAGAGCCATGAGCAGATGCTGCATAAAAAAATTGATTTTAAAGATTATTTCAAAACCAATATGCTGATAAGCGTGGTATTGTGCCATTGCGGACGCGCCGATGAGGCGGAAAAACGCAATGAATTAATGCGCCAATGTGCACTTGAATCAGGAGAAAATTACTGGTACTGGCGAATGATGATTGAGGCCGTCGTTGTCAATACTGATCTGGAGGACTGGGATAATGCCTTTGCCCGATGCGAAGAAATCAAAAACAATATATCAGACAGCTCCGATTTGCAAATGCGGTTCCATGGATCGCTGGGGCAGCTGATTGCATTCAGGTGTCTTAGAGGTGATAATTTTATGGAGCATGTTCAGGCTCTGGAACATTTTGAGCAAGCAATAGAGTTCGCCAAAAAATCTGAAAATCCAGGCGACATTGGACATGACTTGAATTATCAGCATCTGTATTACGCCTTGTTCGCTCCTGGCACTCCTGACGAACTGGAGTATTATCGAATTACCCGCAATCATCATAATCAAAACGAAAACCGGGAATTCAACCTTGATTATCTGGCCCGCCAGCGTAATCTGGCGGCCTACCGCAGTCTGTTGACAAACGGAGTAAAATTATCCGCAGTCAGGATAAAAGAATTGCCCGCCTGCACTAGAAAGAACTGGATTACCGCAACCATATTAAAGTATCAGGGCGCATTGTATGCGGCAATCGGGCAGCACGTACAGGCTGAAGAATGTTTTGATCATGCGATAAAAATGGTTGAAAACGCTGGAGGGTCAGTTATTCGCGGGATCGGAATGACTGTCGCCGCTGAAGCATGGCGGAGTTTGCATCGCGATGAATACGCTCAGCACATCAAAAATTATTTTGCCGGTAACGAGATCAAAATATTTGCCGGCCATCCCCTGGACGAATGGCTGGCTCAAGACAACGCAAA
>CAYMSF010000124.1:0-8557 GCA_964392985.1 uncultured Victivallaceae bacterium
TCAATGCCGGCAGTAACATTGCTGCCAATATCGCTATGATCGCGATCACGACGAGCAATTCGATTAATGTAAAATCATGGATTTTACCTGTTTTTCCTTTTTGTTTCATTTTCAGCTCCTGTTTTGTTTTTTTAAGTAACGGTTATTGACTATTAATTTATCATTCTTAACATTGATAGACTGATTTTTTAGCAGTGTCTCCTTCTATTAATGTTTGTTTTAACATATTTTCCTTATGTGGCTAAAACTGATTTTTCGATTTCATGCATGGTTGATTCGTGCTTAAAGATTTTCGCTGTAAATGTCTGCTGCCCACTCCTGAAATCATCATCAATCAAGCGCATCGCTGCAGTTCTGCCGATTTCCTCATACGGAAATTCCATACTTGAAATTGACTGCGATGCTGTTTGAATATAGCTGACGGACCCAACGGTAACGATTTTTATATTTTCCGGCAAACCAATAGAATTATTAAATAAATGCATTCTTCGCATCCTGAAAGTCAAAATCGGGTCGAGCAATAACGCGTCAAAATTATTTTTCTCGTAAAAACCGGCAATCGTGGCTGCAATTATTGCCGCACTGGTATTCTGTGTATCAAACTCCAGCCGTGCGTCATATTGGAGGCCGCATTTCGCCATGCCGTCTTTATAACCCTGCATTACCGGGTGGTTTTTTTCTGTAATGTCTTTATGCACCAATGCAATCCGCCGGTAACCTTTTTTTACCAGTAATTTTACTGCAGTTTCCGTAGCGTTGTGGCGGTCAAGCCTTAATAAAAACCAATCTTTAAGATAATCTGCCTGAATATCAAACTCATAGGTCTGGTATTCAACAAATGCTACCCTGCATCCGGATTTAGATAACATTGGAAACAAATCACGATACCAATAACTGTTGATTATGAGCTGGCTGTCTTTATTTACAAAATCCAGTTTGCTCCAATTTATATCATGATAATTATTGGTCGGCGACACAGGAACTAATTGCACCATGCGGTCATATTCAAATGCAACTTCAGATACACCTTTTAACATCCTGCGGGTAACTTCAACCGCCACGTCAGAATCACTGAGAAAATCACTGCATGGCAGCAGAAATGAAATCGGTTGTTGGATTTTACTGCGTCTGTCACATACCATTGTCCCTTTGGGATACAGCCGTTCAATAATCTTTTCATCTGACAATTGAGTAAGAACCGAACGCAGAGTAACTCTGGATATACCCAAAATTTGCGCTAGAGCAATTTCTCCAGGCAAAAAACTTCCGGCAGGGTAAATGCCATCGTCAATAGCTTTTTTCAGCTTTTGATATATTTCATTTTTTAAAACTGCTGGTTTCATAAACATTTACCTAATGTAGTATTCAATGCTCACTTCTAATATAATACCTCATGGTATTATTAAAAGTCAATAGGCAAATGGAAAAATCAACAAAAAAATGAAAAAATTTTTTGTTTGTTGTAACTTTTAACAAAACTTTGACGGCTAAAAATATTAAATGCCGGCGTTGACCAGCAACCCTTCAACGTGCAATCGCAAGCCATCTTTGATGGAAGTTGACGGAACTGACAAACCTGCGGCATGAAGACGATGGAGATCATAAATCCGGTGACACATGAATGGTCTGTGGATGGGATTTTCCGCCAGATACGATGTTATTGGAATTTCCTCGATGGTTAGGTTGACTTTTAGAATATCTGCAATAATCTGGTAGTATTGCCGTGATTCAATAATGTCAGGTCCGGCCATATTAAAGATATTGCCGCAAGCTTTTTGGTTACCGGCTACACTGATGATGGTCCCGGCCAGATCATCTGCAAGAATCGGTTGTTGCAGAAAATGTCCGCCGCCAACCAGTTGTAACGGGACACTTTCGCGCAATTTTTTTATAAGCTCAGGGTCACGACCGTGCAGCGGGAGGCATCCAAGTTTTGATGTCTGACCATAAATGTGACACGGGCGCAGAATCGTCCAGCTCATATTCCCGGTATCACCATTGATCAGTTCCAGTTCACAAAGCCGTTTTTTGCCGCCATAGCTTAAAGAACCTTCTTCGCCGGTTACATAATGTTCTGTATCTTCCGGTTGAGGAAAACGGCGCAAAGCCGGGTCATAAACAAAATCGGTGGAAATAAAAACAAATTGTTTGGCGCAATTGCGAAAAAGCTCAATATCCTGAAGCATATCGTTTCTATCGTAGCAGATACAGTCAACCACCAGATCCCAGATCATATTTTGCTGTTCAATAATTGCTTTCATGGCTTTCAGGTCATGGCGATCGGCAATCAGAGATTTCACGCCTTGTGGTACTGGACGCTGCCCGCGCGTAATAATCCAAAATTGACTGCCTTTGCCCATTGCAGCTTTTACCACAGCGCCACTGACATGTCCGCTTCCGCCAATAACGAGAATGTTCATATCGTTTTTCCTGTTTAGAAAAGACTGTTAGTATGTATATATACTCTAATAAGGGTGAAAATTTAAATTAGATGAATAGGATTGTGGATTGGATTTTTTCGATCCGACTGATTGGCGATATGGATATCGCCTGAAGAAGGAACGGAAAAATATAGTCCCGCGCCTGCGGGATTGCGATCTTTCGAGTTTGGATTCGCACTCTTCGAGGCCTTCGATACCCCGGTATCGGCAGCCTCTCAGAATACGAACCAATTCTCAAAATCTTCGCAATCTATTTTAAATTTTCACCCTTATAGAGTATAACTCCATAGCAACTTTATAGAGTATAAATTCAATATTATTGGCATACTGCGATGCGATAACTATTAGACTTTTTTAGATTATAAAATTATTTGAAAAAATCCCCCGTTTGCTATGACGGGGGAGTCAGGAGTCATGAGCCAGTCAAATTCAATCTGTTATTTTGACAGGCGCACGGGGAGATGGAAAAATGACTTAACTTTTGCGACGACTTGTTTTTCGGTCATTTTGTCACAGGTCTCGACAGCTTCAATTTTTACATGCAGACTTTTGTTCTTCAGCATTTCTTTTTCCAGCTCAGTTTTGGCAACGCCGGGACCGCAGATATATGCTCTTTCGGCCTTGTCGGCTTCTGCCGCGACTTGCTGATAATACAGATGAAGCTGGTGCTTCAAACGTTCGTCTGCCGTCTGTTCCTTGGATACTGCCTGCGCAACCGAAGTGCCGGATGCTTTCCAGCCGCCTGACGGTTTGTAATGGCTATCCGCCCCGGATTCAATGTGTGCAACTTCCTGTTTCTCGCCTTGAAGCGAAACCAGTATTGCCGACTTGTGATCAATCCAGATTCCGATCTTTTTTACATTCATGATACTCTCTCCTTTTTTTTACTTTTTAACGCCTATACTGCAAGTTGTTTTCCGACAATGCCGTTTTCTCCATAACGGCTTATTAAGCCGGACATTTCCGTTTAACTTTGATAAACACTCGCATTTCTCAGCTTTTCAGAAACATAAGTACCCATACTATGCCTGCCAATAGGCAATTTAGATTAAACAGAGGTAATTTCAAAAGTTTTTTTAAGTATAGCTTGAAGAATGCGGCAGAATGTTCATTTTACTATATTGGGAGGTTCGAATGAACAATCTACCCCCACTATCACGCTATACACTAGCATAGAGCGAAAACTTTTTCCAATGCGGGAAAAAGAAATTGGTAAATTAAGCGATAAGATGCGCGACTTTTTGCGAGTAATGGAGGCGGTACATCCGTCACGGTTTATTACAAATGCGCTAGAGTGGAGCCATTTAGGCCGTCCGATGAGTAGTCGCGAGAAGTTGATCCGGGCATTTTTTCTGAAAGCTGTTTATGATTTTCCGACAACGAAACCACATTGCATTGTTTGGCTTGCATTCCTACCTGACTATGTAAGCTGGTTTCATTTCGGAGCAATAGTCTTTGATAAGCCATGTTGGGATTTGGATATCATCGAATACGGTAAATATGCGAAGCAAAGCTTTTAATAAATTCTATTGCAGACCAATACGCATAAGTGATGAACACAAAAACTAAAGTTTTGTACCCGATAGTAAACGGTTATAATTTATATGGTCTCATAGCAAGCTTTTAATTCCAATATTCGAACCGCATTGCCGGACATAATCTTATTGAAAACTACCGGCGATATTTTTCCGGTATCTTTCAGTTCAGTCAGGAACCGCTGCTGATGCAAACCAGGAATTTCAGTTTTCGGCGGTGAACAGATATCCAGTCCGAACATCAGGCGATCCTGAAATTCATTCAGAAATTTGACCGCATATTCCGGGTCGCGGGTCAACGCATTGCTGCCACTGCCGGCGGAGAGGTCGCCGTATAAATGTGGGAATCGCCGCATCAGTATTGGTACTGCGCCCTCATTTTTTACCGGATATCTGGGATATCCGGCACGGTCTTCCAGTTTGTCCAATGTGCCGATTTCCGCCCAGAACGCCTGGGAATGTCCGAAGATTTTTAAATCTGGAAATTCAGCCAGTGTTTCCGCCAGTTGCGGCAGGCCGGGATCGTCGTAAAGACCGTAAGTGCCATCAATTTGATGCGCAATGTGAATAGTCACCGGCAGTCCGGTATTTGCCGCGTGTTTGAAGAGATTCCGGATATATGGATTGCGGAATGGCAGATTGCAGGTTACTTCACCCAGACCTTTGCATCCTGCGTCCTTGTATTTTTTCATTATATCGCCCAGTGGTGCTGACGGGGTATTGTCAATCGCGCGCGGATGAATGTTGCAGAAGGGAATGAAACGGTCGGGATGGCGCGCTGCCATTTCCAGAATATCTTCATTTGACTGCGCCGGATAAAATTCCGGACCGATTATTGGTAGCAGAACGGCTTTATCAATACCGGCGTGATCATAGAATTTCAGCAACTGCCTTGGCGTCGAGAACGGTTTCCGTCCGTCAATTTGCAGAAATGGCTTCCTGACGGCATGAGCGTGAACGTCAATAATCATTGTTTTCATATTTTAATTCTCTCTGAATGGTCTGAACTACAAATCAAATAATCTGTATGCGTTACCTTTAGCTATCTTATGGAATATATCTTCCGAAATCTTTCCATCTGTTTTTAGTTTAATCATAAATGCCGGCAAGTCTATTTTCTGGTCATATCGGCAAATATCGGTGCCGAACATCAGACGATCCTGGAATTCTGTGAGAAATTTAGCGGCATATTCCGGGTCGCGCGCCAAAGCATTATAACCGCTTCCTGCCGAGAGATCGCCCCACATGTTCTCATAACGCCGGAACAGCGCCGGAACTACTCCTTCCTCTTTTACCGGATATCGCGGATAACCGTCGCGGTCAGCAGGAGTTTCCAGTTTCCCAATCTCCGCCCAGAATGCCGGACCATGACCCAGTATTTTGAGTTTTGGAAAACGTCTCAGGCAATGTTCCAGTTGGGGCAGTCCAGGATCGTCATATAGCCCATAACGGCCACCGATACGGTCGGAAATATCAAAAGTAAGCGGCATTCCAATGTCTTCAACTTGACGGAAAAAGTTCAATACCAGCGGATGTGTAAATGGCAGATTCGGCATGAATTCGCCCACCCCTTTACAGCCGTGATTTTTATACCAGTTCAGCCATACTCCGAAATCAGTATCGGAAGCATTGCCAATGCCGCGCGGATCAATATTGCAGAACGGAATAAAACGGTCAGGATAACACCGGCAGATTTCCAGAATTTCTTCATTTGATTGAGGCAGGTATGTTTCCGGACCAATCAGCGGTAACAGAATGCCTTTTTCTATTCCTAGTTCATCATAGCGGGCGATGACCTCTTCCGGCGTGCAAAACTGAGTAGTGCCATCTTGCGGCGGACATGGCCATAAATAAGCGTGTGCATGAATGTCGATAAACATTATATACCAATTTTTATATTATAGAGTATAATCTCTATATTCCCGGAATCTATTCTACTTATTATTATAGATGATTTGTTTGTTCAGTCAATAGAAAAATCGAAAATCCAACAAAAAGTGATTTTTTTTTTTGTTTGTTGTAACTTTTGACAAAACTTTGACGACTAAAACCATATAATGCCGGGAATTGTTCCAGGTAATAATTAAAGAAAGGTTTGCCATTATGAAACGTCTCTCAACGCTCGTGCTCGCTGTTATGTTGATGTCGGTAGCCGGTTTTGTTTTTGCTGCGGATGAAGCCACGTCAACTCCTGCTCCGGAAGCCAAAAAAGCCAGAGGTCCGTTTGACGCGAAAGCCATGCTGGGAAGAATGGAAAAGAGACTTGAAGCTGAAAAAGCCAAAGAAACTCCGAACAAAGATGTTATTGAAAAGATGGAACAAAGAATGGCCGTCATTAAAGAATTGGCAAAACTTGATGCCGATAAAAAAGCATTGCTGGAAAAAGATGCCAAGGCCGATACCAGCGCCATTGATGCTCAGATCAAGGCGATTATGGATAAAATGCCTAAATCTAAAGGTGGCGAAGGTCACAAAGGCGGGAAAAAGCAGGAATAAACTTCCTTCCTTTTTTACATTGAATAAAATGCCCGGTGCTATCAGTCCGGGCATTTTTATTTTTTTAATTGTTATTCCGGCAAATGCCAGTCTTCAGGATTTATAACTACGGGCATGCCAAGTCTGGCTGATTCCAGGAATTTCAGGGCGATTTTATTCACGCCGATAGCGGTATCCACTGGACAGGGATTTTCGCCATTACCCTGAATGTGCGCAATAAATCGTTTCAGATGCGAGTAATGGCCCTTCTCGACATTCAGCCAGCGAACCGCATCGCCCGCTTTTCCGGCACGCGCCAACTCTTCGTCTCTTGCTTGAAAATAGCCCGACATCCCTTTGTGCCTATTTGCCCAATCGACCGCATACGGGAAGGTCTGAACGCTTGGCTCATCCGCAAAACCGCTTTGCTTTATCTCAAAATGCTGGTCCATGGCAACGGTGTAATAGTTCGCGGTGAACTCAAACAACTCTTTCGGATAATCAAAATTACCCACCATGGTGTGAACCATTGTGGTCAACGAACCATCATTAAACCGCAGCAATAAAGTAAAATTCCCCCGTGGCGAGCCTTCCGCAAATGCCCGAACCGGCTTGGCGTCATTCATCCACAATGCAATATCAATAAAGTGCACCATCTCGCCAAACATGATGCCCTGCCGATCCCAGAAAACCCAATTCTTCCATGAACGCGAATCATCATTTATGCGCATAAATAGCTGCATGGCATTCTCTTCAGGAATGCGATTGCGAGCGCCGACAAAGTTTGTTACGGTTTGTCCCAACGCTCCATCGCGCTGTGTTTTGGCTTTTTCGGCCAGCCGCCTGAATTCTATCATTGCGGGACTGCTGCGCCGATTGTGCCCGACGCAAACTGGAACCTTGGTTTCTCTGGTAACTTTGAGAATTTCCATCATTTCATCAATATCCGGAGCCAGCGGTTTCTCGGTGTAAACCGGTTTCCCTGCTTTCAGCGCCGGAATGATGAATTCCCCGCGAAAAGTCTGGTGTGTCGCCAAAATACATAGATCTATGTCATCGGCTTCAATAACTTTGCGCCAATCGCTTTCAGCGCGAACCGCGCCAAACTGCTTCCGGCAATACGCCAGATTTTCCTTGTCGGTATCACAGACTACCTGGAGCGTGATATCTTTATCCATCTGGCAATGCTTCAAATGAGTCCCTTTGGCCAAAGCTCCGCACCCAACCACAGCAACACGAATTTTCGACATATTTCTACCTTCCGTTATTTGTATTATTCACATCTTCCATGCGTTCAGCATGGTCGTTGCAATAAGTTCATTGCCGGCATTGGTCATATGTACTCCGTCGCGCGTCAGCAATAGGCCGGATTTGGCGTGAGCGCCGCGCAGCAGCCACTCTTGAATGAATGCGGCATCCAGCGGCACCAGCCGCGAGCCGGATTCCTCGGCGGCTTCGCGCGCGGCAATGCAGTATTGCGGCAATACATTGCCGTAACTTGCCAGCGCTGTTCCTTCAAAGCGCCCCGCCGGAGTTGTGATGCTGAATTTATTGATTCCAGTCAGGCGGCACAGATGAACGAGCCAAATAAGATTATTTTTATAAGCGGCTGGTTCAACACGCGGTTCATCCGCCCAGATACCGCGACCGACTGCGGCATCATTAACGCCAAGGGAAATCGATACAGCAGCCGGTTTCAACGCAATTACGTCAGAACGCAGCCTGGCAAGCGCGCTCGGTGTTTTATCGCCGCCTATCCCTGCATTAATAACTTGGATTTTTTGTTTCTTGAGCTTGGCTTCCAGTATTTTTACATAACCGTCCTTTGCCGCTGTCAGGCTGTCCCCGAAGCAGACAAGTTTCTCCCCTTTAGCTAGCCATGGCGCATCAAAATTAAGCATTACACTCCCTCCGTCATTTTAATTGCTTTTAAATATACAATATCTTTGTGTTGTTCATTTTTTTAGTTGAAAATTATTTCCCGTTGTTTTGCTCTTTTGGTTAAAATTTAAGCATTATACCAATTCGTTAACATTGAGAGATGACTGTCAGCTCATTAGTATATGTCAAGTTCGATTTTGATTGCTTTGCCGAAACCTTTCGGGT
>CAYMSF010000125.1:0-8457 GCA_964392985.1 uncultured Victivallaceae bacterium
AACGGAAAAAAAACGAGAATTGAGGCTGTTTTGATTAGCATTGAACAGCCCTGATATTTATCCATCTTTTTTGACATTGAAAATTTCTCCTATTGTTATATCATCCTGATTTTATGCCGACACTACTTTATTCATGGTCCACAGTCCAGTAACCGCCTATATTTTTATATTTAGCGGGAAATAGGAATAGCTAAATATAAAAATGCTCCTGTACTTAACTTATTGCACAAGGTAAAAATTTAACGTCTTTTAGTATTCTCTAATTTTCGATGAACCAAAGAAATCGTAGACAAAATATCTAGTGCATCTTGTTCTGACATTTCCCATTCTATTTTAGGTTCATGTGCAGTCGGGTTGCGAAATATTCCATAGAGACCTATCAATAAGTTGGCAAAACCTTTTTGTTCTCCTTGTTGTGTTGGCGTTCTAAAGTCGTTAATTATAAGAATCGGAGACGTTCCCATAAAAACATGATTAACCAAATCTGCGCCATCAGCGTAATAACCAGTCATTTCTCTGATTTTGGCAGATATACTCTTCATTGCTTCAAGTACGGCATGAAAGTAATTATCGGCAATAATTTCCGCTTCGGCAAACTTCAAAATATTGGCATGAGCATTTCTTCTTTCAAGTTGTACTTTAAATCGCTTTGCACGTTCTATTGCATCCGTCAAAGTATCTGCTTTAACTGTTCGATGCATCTTGCCGTCTTCTCTGAATTCAAGTCCAGAAAATGCAAGTATCTTGTTTAAATTATCTTGCCTGGATTGAAAAAGTTGGAGATTGTTCGTATAACGTTCTGGAGCCATAGCCAATTTTATAAAATGAATAATATTATTGGATATTTGATTTTTATTTTGAAATTCAGCAAACGCGTTATAAAGTCTCTTCCACTTGGTATTGTCATGATCATAATCGTCAATTTTACTACTGGTCAACAGATGTGCAATTTCTGAACCAGTTAGGCCACCAGCAGTATCTCCGAAAATTTTTGCGAAACTGTCTAATTGTGATTGGGTAAATGGCTCCATACGCTTGACATTCATCAGCAAACTCCTGATTAAAAATAATAAATAATTTAATAGCTCAGGTCAATTTTCAACACATTCTTCTTGTGTCTGGACGGAATACTGATTGCCATATCCTTTTTTAACGACAACGACAATATTTTGTCAAGGTATTTGGGAACAGCACCTTTTGATTTTTTCATAATCGTCTGGTAAATTTCATGGTCAGGAGTTTTGCCTATTCTTTTACTGATAAGGCCTTCAATATGCTTCCATAATTCAACAGTCAGGAGAACATCATAGAGTGCGCGGTGACATTTCCCTTCCTCTGGTCGAGGAAGACTCAGGTGATCTGCCAGAGTTGAAAGCTTGTGCCTTGGCGAATCCTGAATCAAACGGCGTGACAGCTTCATTGTGCAAAAGAATGTGCGGTCATGGGCAATACCTGCGCGGCCCATCTCGGCATGATAAAAACTGGAATCAAACGCTGCATTGTGCGCGACACAATGACGATCTCCGATAAAATCTTTCAGTTTGGGCATAATAGCTTCCGGCTTGGGCTTGCCTTTAAGCATCGCGTCAGTTATTCCCGTTAAATCTGTGATGATATATGGAAGACGGCAGCCAGGATACATGAGTTCAACAAAAGATTCAGCGACCTCGCCATTCCGGACGATTACTGCACCCACTTCAATGATTCGACAATAGTCCGCGCCGAGGCCAGTTGTCTCGAAGTCTATCACCGCAAATTCATTAAGCATCCTGAACCTCTTATTTTATGCCAGACATCAGTTTCAAATCTTTGAATTGTAAAATATAACAGCGTATTTATTGTTCTGCCAGCCCTAATAATAAAAGCTGTCAAAATTATATTGAGTTGTTAATCTCTCAGTTTTTTGTCGAAGCTACCGTCAATAATTTTGACAAGGTGGCTACGATTTTTCACCTCAGGGTAATGCTACAGTCCCCCTTTATAAACAGCATTCTTATCTGCCTGCAACAAGACAAAAAATCTATCATGTATCTATAAATTATTTCAACTACATATTACAGGCAAGCAGTTTATTGAATGTTGGCAGAAAGTTTCTATTGCCTTTTGCTGGTTTGAAGTTATTTTACAGAATGAATTTTAAATAATTTCTGTACGGAGAAAATAAATGGCAAAAGTAAAAGATAATAACGTCAAGGAAGAACCTATTGAAAAACAGCTTTGGAGAGCGGCGGATAAACTCAGAAAAAATATTGACGCGGCTGAATACAAGCATATCGTGCTCGGCCTCATTTTCCTTAAATACATTTCTGATTCCTTTGAAGAACTTCATTCCAAACTGAAAAACGGACACGGCGATTATGCTGGAGCCGATCCGGAAGACAAGGATGAGTACAAGGCGGAAAATGTTTTCTTCGTTCCTGAAATAGCCCGCTGGTCATATTTGCAATCCAAGGCCAAACTGCCTGAAATCGGTAAAGATGTTGACAGCGCAATGGATGCCATCGAAAAAGACAATCCGTCGCTGAAAGACGTGCTGCCAAAAGTTTTCGCACGTGGCAATCTCGACCCGACCAGCCTTGGCAGCCTGATTGACCTTGTAGGGAACATTGCGCTTGGCGATGCCAAAGCCCGCAGCGCGGATGTGCTTGGTCATGTGTTTGAATACTTCCTGGGCGAATTCGCGCTGGCTGAAGGCAAGCAGGGTGGGCAGTTTTATACTCCGCGCAGCATCGTTGAACTGCTGGTCAAAATGCTTGAGCCATACAAAGGCCGCGTTTTTGACCCATGCTGCGGTTCAGGCGGTATGTTTGTGCAATCCGAAAAGCTGGTGGCGGAACATCAAGGCAATGTAAACGATATTTCCATTTATGGACAGGAAAGCAATCAAACTACCTGGCGGCTGGCGAAAATGAACCTTGCCATTCGTGGGATTGACAGCTCACAGATTAAATGGAATAATGAAGGCTCATTCCTGAACGATGCACATAAAGATTTGAAAGCTGATTTTGTCATTGCCAATCCGCCGTTTAACGATAGCGACTGGAGCGGCGACCTGTTGCGCAATGATGGCAGATGGAAATATGGAATTCCGTCCGCAGGGAATGCCAACTACGCCTGGATTCAGCACTTCCTTTACCATTTAAATTCTGGCGGGATTGCTGGTTTCGTTCTGGCAAAAGGTTCGCTGACTTCTAAAAGTTCAGGAGAAGGAGAAATCCGCAAAGCATTGATTGAAGCGCGGCTGGTGGATTGCATTGTCAATCTGCCTGCAAAGCTCTTTTTGAATACGCAAATTCCTGCCAGTTTGTGGTTTTTACGCCGCAGCAAAACAACTCGCGTTGACGACATTCTGTTCATAGATGCCAGAAATGAAGGACACCTGATTAACCGCCGTACAAAAGAACTTTCAGCGGATGATATTCAGAAGATTACTTCAACTTATCACAACTGGCGCATACTGAACGGAAATTATGAAGACATCAAAGGCTTCTGCAATTCCGCTTCGATTGGCAGGGTTAAAGACTTGGATTATGTGCTTACGCCTGGCCGTTATGTCGGGTTGCCAGACGATGAAGATGATTTTGACTTTAACGAGCGTTTCACCAGTCTGAAGGCCGAATTTGAAATGCAGTTGCAGGAAGAGACTAATCTCAACGCGCTGATTCTGGAAAATCTAAAAAAGGTGAAACTGGTATGAGCTCGTGGAAAGAATATAAACTAGGGGATGTTGCACAAATTGTCGATTGCGAGCACAGAACAGCACCAATTGTCAACAATAGCCCATATATTTCTGTTAGAACCTCTGATATCAGTAATGGGAAGATAAATTTTGAAAGTGCGAATAGAGTTTCGGAACAAACATATGTTCAATGGACCAAAAGAATGGTTCCGCAAGAAGAAGATATTGTCCTAGCGAGAGAAGCTCCTGTAGGCGAAGTTGGATGGGTAGGGAATCGCCATAAAGTTTGTTTAGGCCAAAGAACTGTTTTAATTCGTCCAAACTCAAGACAAATTGAACCACGGTATCTTCTTTACTATTTGGTAAATAGAGATTCAAAAAATGATTTCATAAGCCAATCAACTGGCAGTGTCGTGCAGCATCTCAATGTGAAGAACATTCGAGAATTTGAACTAAAGATATTTGATTCCATTACAAAACAACGAGCCATCGCCTCGGTGCTGTCCAGCCTTGATGAAAAAATCGACCTGCTGAACCGCCAGAACAAAACGCTGGAAGCAATGGCTAAGATGCTTTTCAGGCAGTGGTTTATCGAACAGGCAGATGATGGGTGGGATGAGAAAATCATTACGGAATTATTTGAAATAAGAGATGGCACACATGATTCCCCCAAACAAAAGGAAACTGGAAAACCCTTAATTACCTCCAAACATATTCTTGATAATAAACTTGATTTAGAAAATGCTTACTTAATTTCTAATGAGGACTTTGACAACGTTAATCGGAGAAGCAAAGTTGATGCCAATGATATTTTATTTTCAATGATTGGAACTATTGGGTTAATTTATCTTGAACAGTCAGCAATAATAAATTATGTAATAAAAAATATTGGATTATTTAAAACATCACAAAATCCGAAATGGGCATATTATACTTTTCTTTGGTTAAAATCTTCCTATGGGCAAGATTTTATACATGAACACAGAAGCGGAAGTACACAAGAGTATATTTCGCTTGGGAGCCTTAGAAGTATTATGTTCTGTATTCCGCCGATTGATTTATTAAATAAATTCAATTCCATTGTCGAACCTCTATTTAAAAAGATAACAAATAACTGTAATCAAATCAATATGCTCGGAGAACTGCGGGATACTCTGCTGCCCAAATTGATGAGCGGGGAAGTGCGGGTGGCGGTATGAATAAAATAACTGAATCACACATCGAAACCTTTGCCATCGACCTCCTCGAAAAACAAGGTTATCAATATATTTACGGGCCGGATATCGCGCCTGACAGCGCGACACCTGCTCGCCAATCATTTGAAGATGTGCTGCTGCTTGATAAACTCCGGAATGCAGTCGCCAGAATCAATCCGACAATTTCCGCAGATGTACGCGAAGACGCCATCAAGCAGATACAGCGGTTAAATTCGCCGGAGCTGATAGCCAATAACGAAGCTTTTCATCGGATGCTGACGGAAGGCATCAAGGTTACTTATCAAAAAGGTGGTCATTCCCGTGGCGATCTGGTCTGGTTGATTGATTTCAAACACCCCGAGAACAATGATTTTACAGTCGTCAACCAATTTGTCATCATTGAAAACCATGTCAATAAGCGGCCTGATGTAATTCTGTTTGTCAACGGCTTACCGCTGGTAGTGATTGAGCTGAAAAATCCCGCTGATGAGAACGCGACCATTCATTCCGCATTCAAGCAATTGCAGACCTACAAGCAGGCGGTTCCGTCTCTTTTCACCTACAACGGCTTTCTGGTAATCTCTGATGGTCTGGAAGCAAAATCTGGTTCGCTTTCCGCTGGATTCAGCCGTTTCATGGCGTGGAAAAGTTCGGATGGCAAAGTTGAAGCCTCGCCGCTGATCGGACAGTTGGAAACTTTGATTATCGGGATGCTGAATAAAACAACGCTGTTAGACCTCATCCGTCATTTCATCGTATTTGAGAAATCGAAAAAAGAAGACAGGATTACCGGCATCATCACCATTCAAACCGTAAAGAAGCTGGCGGCCTACCACCAGTATTATGCAGTAAATCGGGCAGTGGAATCCACACTCAGAGCATCTGGTTATGTCAAGAAAGACGATTCAGCAGCAGCCAGACCATTCGTGTATGAATCTCCGGAAAGCTACGGCTTATCCGGAGTGAAGGCACAGCCGCTTGGAGATAGAAAAGGCGGTGTTGTCTGGCACACGCAGGGTAGTGGCAAATCTCTGTCTATGGTTTTTTATACCGGAAAAATTGTGCTGGAAATGGATAATCCGACGGTGCTGGTTATCACTGACCGTAACGATCTGGACGACCAGCTTTTCGATACCTTCGCCGCATCCAAGCAGTTATTAAGGCATGAACCGGTGCAGGCAGACAATCGGGAACAACTGAAAGAACTTTTGAAAGTAGCTTCCGGTGGCGTGATTTTTACCACGATTCAGAAGTTTCAACCCGATGAAGGGAACGTTTACGAAAAACTGTCTGACCGCAAAAATATTATTGTTATCGCGGATGAGGCTCACAGAACACAATATGGATTTAAAGCCAAAATCATAGATGACAAAGACGAAGACGGCAATGTTGTCGGAAAGAAAATTGTTTATGGTTTCGCCAAGTATATGCGCGACGCGCTGCCTAATGCCACTTATCTTGGTTTTACTGGTACGCCGATAGAAAATACCGATGTCAACACGCCTGCTGTTTTCGGCAACTATGTGGATATTTACGATATCGCCCAGGCGGTTCAGGATGGCGCGACAGTCCGCATTTATTATGAAAGCCGTCTGGCTAAGATAACGCTGAGTGATGAAGGCAGGAAACTCGTCAAAGAGCTTGATACGGAACTGGAACAGGATGAACTGACTGAAACTCAAAAAGCCAAAACGAAATGGACTCAGCTTGAAGCGCTCATCGGCAGCGCACCCCGTATAAAACAGCTTGCCAAGGACATTATCACCCATTTTGAACAACGGCAGGAAGTGATTGAAGGCAAGGGAATGATTGTAACCATGTCGCGCCGCATCGCCGCAGAATTATACAAGGAAATCATCCTGCTCAGGCCGCAGTGGCATAGCGACGATTTGAAAAAAGGCGTAATCAAAGTGGTTATGACTTCGGCATCGGCTGACGGGCCGGAGATTTCAAAGCATCATACGACCAAAGAGCAGCGCAGAACGCTAGCCGACAGGATGAAAGATCCGGAAGATGAATTGAAACTGGTGATTGTTCGGGATATGTGGCTCACCGGCTTTGATGTGCCTTCGCTGCATACGCTCTACATTGACAAACCGATGCAGGGACATAATCTGATGCAGGCAATTGCACGGGTAAACCGTGTTTATAAAGACAAATCTGGCGGTTTGATAGTCGATTATCTCGGCATTGCGTCAGACCTGAAAAAAGCCTTGTCATTCTATTCTGATTCCGGTGGCAAAGGCGATCCGGCGTTAATTCAGGAGCAGGCGGTCAGGCTGATGCTGGAAAAGCTGGAAATAGTTTCTCAAATGTTTCACGGCTTTGGCTATGAGGAATATTTTGACGCGCCTACAGGCAGAAAGCTGTCACTGATTCTTTCAGCAGAGGAACATATTCTGGGTCTCGATAACGGGAAGAAACGGTTCATTGATGAAGTTACCGCGCTGTCCCAGGCGTTTTCCATTGCTATTCCGCATGAGCAGGCTATGGATGTCAAAGATGAGGTTGCATTCTTTCAGGCGGTAAAATCGCGGCTGGTAAAATTTGATATTTCAGGTTCTGGCAAAACCGATGAAGAAATAGAAACCGCGATCCGTCAAGTCATTGACAAGGCGCTGGTAACTGAAAAAGTCATTGACGTTTTCGATGCTGCCGGCATTAAGAAACCGGATATTTCCATTCTGTCTGAAGAGTTCCTGCTTGAAGTGAAGAATATGGAGCACAAGAACATCGGCCTGGAAGTCCTGAAAAAGCTACTCAATGACGAAATCAAAACCCGCACCAAAAAGAATCTGATTCAAAGCAGAACCCTGATGGAAATGCTGGAAAGTTCGATAAAGAAATATCATAATAAAATCCTGACTGCCGCAGAAGTAATTGACGAACTTATTGACCTGTCAAAAGAAATTCAGCATATGGACAAGCAGCCGAAGGAAATCGGCTTGTCTGACTATGAATATGCTTTTTATACCGCCATTGCCAATAATGACAGTGCCAGGGAAGTAATGGAAAAAGACAAGCTGCGTGAACTGGCGGTAGTCCTGTATGAAAAAATCAAGGAGAACGCCTCCATCGACTGGACCATTAAGGAAAGCGTAAAGGCGAAACTGAAAGTCATAGTAAAACGCATCCTGCGCAAGTATGGTTATCCGCCGGATATGCAGATGCTGGCGACAGAAACAGTATTGAAACAGGCGGAACTGATTGCAGAAGAACTGACGCATGGAAAATAAAGATAAAATCTCAACGTTTGCCTGACATTTTGAACTTTATTTTTTGTGTTTGGACGGAATACTGATTGCCATATCCTTTTTTACCGACAGCGACAAGATTTTGTCAAGATATTTCGGGACGGCTCCTTTTGATTTCTTCATAATCGTCTGGTAAATTTCCTGGTCAGGAGCCTTGCTGAGTTGTGCGTGGTCTGTCCACTTTATTTTTGTATTTTGTGCATATATTAATCAATTTACTTCTATTTATGCTTCTTATTTTAATATTTTCAGCCGCAAGATTTTGAAATAAGACTTAGGAGCCGTAAAGAAATAACCTTTACATCTTCGCGCTTCTCCCGAATGCCTT
>CAYMSF010000126.1:0-8410 GCA_964392985.1 uncultured Victivallaceae bacterium
TGGTGCTGGCGGAATATGCCGCTGGTTACTGACCAACTTTTGGGAAGTGCGCCCTCTTCAACGTTATAATCCGGCAGAATGCCCTTTAAAACAGAATTATCCTTTAACTGGGAATCAGATTTATCCTTGAGAAGACTTTGTCCGAAAACCCCTTCCTTTGCGGAGAACGAAGGAATCTCCGCGCTATAAATTTGATTTGCGGCGAATACGGCCAATAACACCCAAAGCCAGAAGTTTGATTTTCTCATAATACCTCACTTGTAATTCATAAATTTTAAAAGATGTTTAAGACTCAAAACTGTCAAAAAAGTTTTTGTATTCATCCATATTCATAAGTTCGTCATGCATCCCGCAAAGGGGCAGTTTCCCTTCACGCAGGAACAGTATCTTGTCGGCGGATTTTACCGTGTTAAGCCGATGCGCTATCGTAAAGAGAGTTTTCCCTTTTGATGCATCAGGCAGCATGGAATATATGGAATGTTCAGTTACATTATCCAATGCCGAGGTAGGCTCATCCATTATCAGGATATCGGGGGACTTCACAATAGCTCTTGCAATTGATATGCGCTGCTTCTGGCCTTCAGAAAGATTAGCGCCCTCCTCTTCCAGCAAAGTATTATATTTCCCCGGCAGAGATTCTATATGCTCATGGATATCAGCGATTTTACAGGCCTTGACAACTTCATCAAACGAAGCATTATCATTGCCAATCTTCAAATTATCTAGAATGCTTCCGGAGAGCAGTTCAGTATGCTGCGATACAAAACCGATGCGGTCTCTCAATGATCTGACATTATACTCCGAAACGTTTTTACCGTCAAAGAGAATCTCGCCTGATTGAGGTTTGTAGAATCTCATAATCAGGCTCGCAAGAGTAGTTTTTCCCACTCCGCTTTTGCCGATTACAGCCCAGCGCTCTCCGCGGGTTGCTTTAAACGACACACTGTTCAGAACCGGTTTATGAGGTTCATATTCGAAACTGACATTCTTAAACTCCACGTCGCCATTCAGCGATTTTACATCTATGCCGCTTACAGCATTATCTTCCGGCACGGCATTAAAAAGCGCGGCCACTCTTTCCAAAGCAGCCCTGGTGCTTTGAAGCTGATTTGCGCTTGAAGCCAGATAATTTGCGGGGCCGTAAACAAACGCAAGATAGGACACGAAAGCCAATAACGAACCAACCGTCCACACCCCTTGAATAACCCAGTATGACCCCAAAGCGAGAACCAGAAATTTGGCAGCAGCCGGAATCGCCGACATGACATGGCTATTGAAGGAATTTAGAATCGCCTGCTCGTTGACGGCTTTATTATTATTCCTTATTTCCGTCACAATATCGCTTTCCGCTTTTTTTTCTTTAGAAAAGGTTTTGATGAGCGGGATGGAAGAAAGCATTTCCTGAAATACCGAATAATATCTGGCGTTTCTTTCTCTATTGATATGACTTATTATGTAACTTCTTTTTGCAAAAAAAATAGTCGCGCAAAATGGTATCGGCAAAGACAGCGCCACCGGCACGGCCAGTCGCCATTCCAAATAAAATAGAAAACCAATGCCTCCCGCAAAACGGAAAATCTGCATTACTATCTCAACTAAAGTCCCGGAGAAAAACCAGTTTACGCCGCTCACATCCGAAGTAAGCCTGGACATCAAATATCCTTTGCGTGTGTGATCAAAGAAAGTTTTAGGCAGTGAAAACACCCTGTTCAAGAGATTTCGCTGAATATCCAGAGTAACTTCCTGATTGAACCTGGCGGAATAAAAAGATTGAAACTGATTTACCAAAGCAGACGCCACTGCTATGCCTAAGAGCAACAAGAGTACAGGAGCTAACAGATGGAGTTGCTTATTCAGGATCACATCGTCAATCAGATAGCGGTTTATCATGGGCTGCGGATAAGTAAGCAATGAAGCGATAATCAAAAGTCCATAAGCAACAGCGCCTTTTTTCCAGTTTTTCAGCGCAGACGGATAAATATGCCTGAGGCTGTCCCGAAGCTTCGAATATTGCTTGTCAGGCGAAATCTGGTCTTCGGGCAATTTCAGCGTCAGTGAATTTTTTAAATAAACAAAATAGCTCATCACTCGGCTCCAAAAATATTCTTACGCGAATTTACTGCCTGGCCGGAGTCTTGATTTTGGAAAAAGACCGGCTTTCTGGGCTTCTTCGCAGTACCACTGGGGCGCAAAAAGGTCTTTGTGCCTGTAGTAATTCAACGCCACACAATGGCCAAGGCATTGGGCATTCATCAGGCAGTCTCCGCAAATACCGTGCAGTTTGGATGGCAGCCCCTGCCGGATATCATTTAAAACTTGAGTGTTATTCCAGACATCTTCAAGTTTGTCTTTGGACACATCTCCGAAGACAAGCTCAGGCACTGTTGCTCCGATGCCGCAAAGCGCGTATTTGCCGCTTCCCAGCACACCGAGAACGCCGAATATCCCGCATCTGCCGCTCGGTTGAGTAAATATTTTTCCAAGCGGCTTGAATGCCATCGGATGAGAATAAACTACTCTTATCTTTGCTGACGGAGCTAAGGTGTTTTCCACCCAGTGTCCGATTTCAACCAGTTCCGCCATCGACAGGGTCTGGCCTGCATCGTGCATCTGTTCACCCCTTGCCGTAGGAGTAACAACATTAAACTTGACAGATTCAGCGTTCTCTTGTTCCGCCAGCCTTACCATTTCTTCCATCTGATTCTTGTTGCGGCTCATCACCGACATAATGATCTGTGGACGAAATCCGGCCTTTACCAGATTCCGCACGCCATTTAATGCCGCCTCGAAGCTTCCTTTCACGCCTCTCACCCATTCGTGTGTTTCAGCATCGGTTCCATCCATGCTTACTGAAACAAAAGGACTTTTGCATTTTGCGATTTTTGCGGCTATTCCCGGTGTGCATTCGACCCCGTTGGTTTCGAGTGTAAGCTGTAAATCCTGTTCCTTGATATGGTCAAGTATCTTATCTATGTCAGGATGGATAAGCGGCTCGCCGCCGGTAAGTTTGACGTTCGTCAAACCAAGCGCTTTGCCCTGTCCGACAATATCTTTGAACAACTCAAAGTCCAGCGCCGGCCACTTGGCGTCTTTGCTTTGATATTTAGGCGCAATCCAGCAGTGCCTGCATTTTAGATTGCATCCCTCGGTAAGGTAAAAATAGATGGTATTTAAATAATAGCCGCAATTGGGCGCGGGTATCTTATTTTCCGTTTTATTTTCAGTCATTATTACACTCTTTCAGTTAAGATTACAAATTAAAGATACAACCTGATAATTTCCAATTACAGTTTGCAAACTCAAATCTCAGGAAGCTTTCCTCCTGCATTAAGAAATGTCCTGTAGCAGGCGTCAGGCGAAGGATTATTTTCGTTGCCGGTCAATGTGTAAGCAAGTGCCGGGCAGCCGCCCCGGCAGTACGGGATAAATTGACAATCCTTGCAGAACTCAAAATCCTTTAAAGCGGTATCTCTTCTGTCTCTGAGCCGCTTTAGTTCCGGATGGTTCAACCATACTTCTTTCAAACTGTCCTTATTGATTCTGCCTAATTCCACATGAGGAATCTGTATGCATGGAATCATTACCCCGTCTGATCTAACAGCCATTTTGCTGAATACGCCGCCACAGCTTCTAAGATAACCGCAACTGGCAAAGCCTGCTTCGTTCGCATCAAAAGCCCGCTGCATCTCCTTCCAGTGAGCTCCGGATGCCAGCGGGCCTGCCTGGGCTTGAATCCGGCCATTATACTTTTTGTTAAGTTCTAAAAGTTTAGCTATCGTAAAAGAATATTCCTGCGCATTTAACTGAACTGTATCTTTGTTTTCACGGCAGAGACCGACATGCCCCGCGGTGTTTGTCGAAAAGGAAGACAAGCCGACTTCTTCAAGCAGCAGTTTGCTGACTTCATCCAGTTCCTTGTAGTTAAATTTATGTATTGTAACTCTTACGGTCGCCGGAATCTTATGTTTCATTAACACCTTGAGGCCGGCAAGCGCTTTCTCGAACGACCCTTTGCCTCTGAAAACATCGTGAGACTCCGGGCCGGGGCCGTCGATTGAAACCTGAAAACTATTGCACCTGCCGGTTGACTGTATAAAATCAATGAGCTCTTCCGTTATCAAGGTTCCGTTGCTAAGGATGGAAAATCTCATCCGGTTATCACAAATGCCATTAATAAGTTCCCTTAAGTCTTCCCGGATAAGCGGTTCCCCGCCAGCCAGACAAACTTCTTTTACCGCACAATCTTTGAGCTCTCTGAAGAACATCAGCCACTCTTCCGTGGACAAATCTGTATCGGTGTCGCCGGCGCTGGTGAAATGCGAACAGTACGAACAGCGCAGATTGCACCTGTTGGTAATATTAAGATCCAGGCTTTCCGGGGTTTTCTTAACTTTCATGTCTGATGCCATTTCAAAGCCTCCTTTTAAACCTGCTCAAAACCAACCAGGCCTCTTTTTTCCATGTCTGCAAGAAAACCCTTTATATGCACGGGAGCGTCATCGGGCACATCATCGCACTCTTCTTTTAATAATTTTAAAATGTCTGCCTGGGTATGCTTGCCATCAATTTTTTTCCAGATGAATGCGCTTACCGGATTAAGTCCGAATGTTTCATTGGCGTCCGGATCAAATAGCACTGCCCAGTCATCAAATTCTTCCCTGAAAACGACCATTGAGTTGGCGATTGGATACTGCTTGTTTAATTCCATGATTTCTGCTCCTTGTTTGGTTAATGAAAAGTTTATTAAAGTTATTTTAAGATCTTTGTTTTAAGTTTTAAGTTTTAAGTTTTATCCTCACTCCTAACTCCTCACTCCTCACTTCCCTGTCTTTCGGGTTGCGGGCAAAGCCCGCCTTAGGATTCCAGCCAATGAGTGAGTATCCCGGCTTTTCTGCCTGCGCTGAAAGCTCTTTTGGCTTCATTGTTCCCGGCCAGAAAGGACTGGCAGATAATTTTCAGAAAAGTAGTGAAAATCGACGCGGAAGACTGCAAATATAACGCTGTAATTCTCCAGCCTTTGTATCTGTTCCTGGTTTCAGCAGAAATTTGTGCAGGCGAAAACAGCGCCTGCCCGGCAATACGCTTCAAACTCATCTTTTTCAAAGCATGAAACAGGTAAAAAGAGAATGTGTATGCTTCTACTTGATTATGAAGCTGCCTGTGCCAAATCAGTTCTTCAATTGAACTTTGTATATTATGGTTAAAACCGGCAGGCCTGACGGCGTTTAAAAATTCATCCGGAATAACTGTATGAAAATATTTTTTTGTCATTACGAGCGCGGAATACAGGGTTTTTGAATTTCCCCAGTCGTTCTTCTTTATCCATTCTGCGACCACATCCCAGTTTATACTTTTCAAATTAATGATAGTATGCAAATCATACAGAAAATTGACGCCGAGTTTTTGTGTATGGTATTTCAAGCCATGCAAAGCTGTATATATAAGCAAATCTTCAAGCGCCATTACCTTTGAAGCCATACCGCCGATACTGACTGCTTGAGCCCTGCTCCAGATCAGATCAATATTTTCAAGGTCGTTGTTTTCAAACAGGTAGCGGTGCAGTTCAACAGCGAATAAATTATCTTTATAGAGCACGGGGTAATGATGGACATAGACATCCTTTACAATACTCGAACAGCTATGCAGACTGCCGTCATAATATCCTTCATTTATCAATACATTGAAAGCTTTTTCTATATCTTCCCGCCTTACAAGGATGTCAATATCGCACATCATCCTCAAGGCTGAATTGGAATAGACTTTTTCAGCCAGATGAGAACCCTTTAAAAGTATATGATCTATACCATGTTCATTAAATATTTTTATAATTTCGCGAAGCTGACTCCCTCTTCTTAAATCCTTGCCTGAATAACTGAGGTAATCATTTCTCAAGGAGTTTTCCAGTGATAATGGAATAGCAATTTTATGCCCCTTAAGTTTGTAGTATAGCAGCGGAAGCAGATTATTGTCAGATGCAATTTTACAAATAGAATTCCATTCATCCACTGACATTTTTTCAATATTCTGTTTGCACTTAAGGGAAAGTTTATCCCGGAGTATCAGACAAAAATTGTTTTGTGTTCTATCCATAAATCAGGCCGGATTGCATTCTTTCTTGTTGATTGTTTCATCGCCGCGAACTTTCTCAAGCGCCTGTTCGATCTCATGCCAGAAAGCACCGGTCAGGCTGATGTGAAGCACATGCGCGGGCATCACCCTGGCAAAAGCACAAAGGTTATTAAACTGTTCCAGGCGCAGGATGCGAACTTCTTCTTTGGACAAGCCCTGCTCCGTGAACATTGAGGCCTGTTTCACGCTCTCCGAGAGTCGGCTGACTGCTTGCCACGAACCTACCCGTTCCACCCGGTCTTCAATTGACCGGGACAGAAAAAAAATGCCCCTGAGAGGCACAGCATTTTGCACATTCCAGGAGCCGCCTGCCCCCTCATCGTCAAAACTACTCCAAGTGGGCCAGGGGTGCGCCCAGTAGTTGCCTTGCTTATCCAGCGCCACCAGCGTGGTATCATCACATAGTGAGCGCCACGGGGCCGGCAACCTGCTGCTGGCAGTAGTCTTGCCGGTTCCGCCAGGCGCAGCCAGAATCACCCCGGCGCCGTTTCGTTCAGCGAGTGCGCCATGTATGAGAAATCCTCCGAGCGCCTGCGCTTTGCGGACAAAGATGAGTGATAATTTCACTAGATTAATCTGCACCCCCCCACAGTGAGCGGATGGACATAGAATGCTGACAAAAACACCATCATCTTTGGATGTCAACGGCATATAGCAATCCGCCAAGCATGTTGGCATAGCAACCTGGACGAGCAGTCTACGCTGATCGCCGTGCAAAGATGGATCGAGTGCTCCTTCTGTCATACGCAGTTGCATCGTGTCTCCAAGTTGTGAAACGATGGATGCGGCCTCGTTGTTGCCAGCGGCAATTTCCCAGCGAGTTCCATCAGCCAGAGCCAGATTATGACACATCCCGTGCGCCCGCCGCGGAATATTCACCACGCGTTGTTGCTCAGTCAAATCTTGTTGGTTCAATCGGCAATCTCCTCATATCCCGTTGTAAGCGCGCTTGCATCCACAAACAGTCGAAATGGCCGTCGGATCTGCCATTGATGCCTGTACTCATCGTATCGTCCAATAATGTGCTGTCCCAGCAGAAGTTGAAACTGATCTTTGCCTCGTGCATGAAAGACGATGACTCGCGGCTGCCATGGAGCAGGCAACATCCGGGCGATTACCCCTGAATGAGAAATCGCCTGATAAACAGGATGCAGCAGCGGAGACATCCCGCGGTCAAGGACACACCGCCAATGATTCCAGTGCCCTATCAGCCGACCCTGTAACCCGCCCGCAATTTTCCGGCACTTCTGACGGCCGCGCCACGCGGCCACTACCTGACCTTTAATTCTGTCCGGCCGTAAAAAATAAGAATCTTCCAGCTTGTTGTTGTCCCCGCGTGTGGTTATTCCTGCCCGGGTGATACGTATAATGCGGTGCACGACCATCTGCTCAGACTTCGGCGGCACAAAAAGAGCCACATCGCCAATGCATAAAAGCCTGCTGTCATAGGGCATAATTTCCATGACCTCCGGCTCGCGCAGAGTCGGATTCATGCTTGGTCCGGCATAAGCAACAAAAAACACGGAACTTGGAACATTCCCAATATTCTTTTGTAACTTTGCAACGGTGTCGTTATTGATAAGTGGAGACATTAGTTCCATGTATAATCCTCCATCCTCCTGAATTCCATCTTTAACGATATCTTCTGAAACAACCGCCTCTCGTTCTGACGCTGCTTTCGACTTGGATAAAGCAATATTGTCGAAAATCGCATGAGAAAAGTGCAAGCAGTAATGTAATCTATACTCGTTTAGGTTAAAAGCATTATATTTGAGCTTAACTTTCATTTTAAACTCAAATACAAAATTTAAGATTTAAGCCTATGACAAGTATAATACATGTCGATGCAGACCTTGCATTCTGCTATCTCATGTAAGCCCTGACATTTCAATCAGACTGGAATACTGCCTGTAGCACTACAAGCGGCTCCTGCTGTAGCGCCGTTTGTAGTGCAAGCGGCTCCTGCTGTAGTGCCGTTTGAAGTACAATAACCTCCTGTTGCAGTAGTGCCAGCCGTGCAATAACCAGGGGGACCTATCGTGACACTCCCGACAGATGTGCAATAACCATTTACGCCGCTTCCGGTACTGCATGATGTAGCCGCACTAGATCCGCCGGAACAAGCACCAAGCCCTTTGCCCATCTCACCTAAAGCGACAAGCGCCGGAGCTTCGTACTTCAATTTTCCCTTGGCATTCTGATTCGACATAAGGATCCCCCTTCATTCTAGTGTTTAATTGCAAAAATAATAAATAGAACTATATTATGGCATAGGAGGATT
>CAYMSF010000127.1:0-8274 GCA_964392985.1 uncultured Victivallaceae bacterium
AAGGTCAATATCCATGGGAACACATTGCTGACATTCATCTGTCTGGCCCGTTCAATCATCTCCTCGTCTTTTGAAGCAAAAAGAGACAGTGCCGGAATATTTTCATTTCCGGCAATATCGCTGAATTTCACTGATTCCGGCTGATTTGAATTAAAATTCAGAATATCAATAATTTTCTGGCTGTATTTGCCGATCTGGTCAGCGCCTGATTCCGGACGCAATAACGGCTGGTTGATTGCGACAATCCGGGTATGGTCACCGGCATGTTGTTCCACCGCACGCGTGCCAAGCCCGAAAACCATGCGCAATACCCCCTGCGACGGGTCTATTTTATTATTCCAGGCAAACGGATTAAACGAGTAGCCGACTCCGGCAATTTGCGGGAAATAGGAGTGTTCATGGAAGTTTCCGGATACGCGTTGAACTAATAATCCCATACACTCTTCTTTGTCCAGTAACCCCTTGTGCAGCCGGTATGCCAGAGCATCTTCATTCATGGTGCTGGCATAAACATTTTTGACTGCCTGGATGAATGCCGCCATGCGTTCCTCAGGGGTGCCGCGGTTGACGCAGAAGTAGCTTTCATATTTGCCGGAAAAAGCATTGCCGTAAGCATCTTCCAGCAAACTGCTGGAACGTACGATAATCGGGCTTTGTCCGTAATAATTAAGCATCAACTTGAATCTTTCTTCGATGTCCTTGGGAAAATGACCTTCCTGTATTTTGCGCCGGAACTCTGAAGCGGCGGAAAAATCGCCGGTTGAACGTTTTATATGGCGTAAATCCCACCAGCAGTCATTCTGGATGATGTAAGTATAAAATACATCTGAACCGATAAAATAAGAATCGTGAGACTCAAGTCTTATTTTCCATTTTGGATCAATTTTTTTCATGATAGATTGTGCCAGCAGCATTCCAACGGATTTGCCGCCGACCAGTCCGGTGCCGATCATTCGTTTGGCGATAGCCAGCAGATCGTCTAAGTCCAGATATTTGTAACTCAATTCAAAAACAGATTCATCTACTGTAATCATCATACGAATAAGTTTTTTGCGCATTGTTTCCGCGTCGATATCTGACTGGATACTGCCGTTGCCTGACTTAAGTTGTTCGTGGAGGCGTTTTGCGTTGATAATAATATTGGTCCAGATGCCGGGACGGTCGATATTGAAATTCAACCAGGGTTGTTCAATATTGCCGAGAATTTTTGATACGACGTAACTGCGCGTCTCCGGCATGAAAACATCGTCACGGCATATATGCAGCATATACAGAGTAGGGGAATAGCGCCCCTTGACTTTTATCGGCTGAATGTAGATGTCCTCTTTTCCGGCATAAACATCAATCACGACTTGAGCAGTCTCATGAATTATCTCAGTGGCCAGCGGACCATTAACATTGCGGATAATAGCAAAGTATGCCACAGTATCAAGCTTGTAAAGATGCGGGCAGACCAACATGAAAAAACATCCCAGCAGGCGGTCACAGTTCCAATCCGCCGCCAGGACTGAAAGTGAATCAAAGACATAACAACCGCCCACCCCGTGTTTATCAATGATATCCAAAATTTCAATCAAAAAATTTTCAAATCCTGTTTCCAGTGAAAATTTATATTCAACAATTTTCACATCGTCAGGGATTAGGTATTCATGCTGGGCAAAACGGAAATAGATGATTTCTTTGCCGTCTTCGGCAGCTTTCCGGACAAACGCATTGACAAAATACTGGTAATGTTTAATATTGTCAACCTGCCAGACACAATTATCGCCCTTCCAGATATTGCCAAGCACATTATCCAGTGATTTAATCCCGGAACTGAAACTCAAATCCATATTTTTACCCTTTGAGGTTGCATGTTACTGAAATAACCGTGATATGTAATTTTCGATATTAAGCTCGTAATTATTCAAACATTTTCTTCAATTCGTACATGGACTGGTAACTGATGTCGAGATTGATGAGGCCTTTTCGAGGTTTGTCCAAATCCAAAGTGATGTAGATGACCAGCGATACCAGTAAACAGAAACCGACAATTACCGTCTTATCCAGTTTCTTTTCGTGATTTGAGAGATAACCAATATAAAAGGCGCTGATTAAGGAAATCATGAGGAGGAAAAATACAATTGAATTCGGCACAGTTTCCTCCCGGCTGATGTTTCTGTACGTGGCAATATCAAACATCGCGTTAAGCGCTGGAATCATTTGACTCGAGGCGATGAATAAATTTTTATCGGTTGACAGTGCGGTCGCTTTTTTCCAGAGCTGACTGGAACAAATACCTGCTTTGGCAATTGATATTTTTATGAGTGATTCATCAATCCCGGATTCGTAAAACGCCAACCTGGCGGCAAGATACTGCTTAAAAAGAGTTTTAAATTCATCTTTGACTGTATCCGGATAGAGTTCAGCGCGAAGAACTGCGGTACCGATACAATTAGCCTCTTCAACAACTGATTTTCTCCGGTCATCAAATCTGCTCCCGCTCAATCCAAAGGTGAATGCCAGCAGGAATCCGAAGAGCGCTAAAATTGACGCGACTACGGTTGACTTTATCTGACTTTGAGTTTCATCAGGACTGCGGTCCAGTTTCTTTGAGAGGAGTCTGCCCAGATACAAAGCGATGAGCATTCCGATAAAAAGCAGCGATACCAGCAGGGCAGGGTCGGTTTTGTAAATAAATGATTGAGTCATAATATTCTCTCAGCTATTTCTTGAAGAACCTGAAAAGTGAATAAATATAACCGTGTATTTTATATAATGCAATTTCGAGTTGCCCTATTATTCGACGGCATTATAGAGTATAATCTAAAGTTTTTTGGCCCAGTCCGGAGTGTAATTGGCGTACTTTTTTTTGAGTTCTTCGGGAAGGTCTTTATACTTGCCAATGATTTTGCGGCAGGACGGAGCGCCGCACCCGCATTCCATGGTCCAATTATCGGCGGTGGTTATCGAATAATCGAAGGTGATTTCCTCGTTTTTTTCTATATCCCGCATGGCAACCAGGAACACATTGCGCACGATGCCGGCATTAGGTTCGCATGAATGGTTGGTACGGGCGGCCGGGTCCCTGACGATAATGTATTCATCTGCGCCCACGTTGAGCAGGCGATCCCATACCTCCTGGGGAATACCCGTCATATCCTCGATTTTGACATACGGCCCCTTAAATTCGGTGATAACTTCATCTTTCAAGATGTTTCTGGTGGCGAATATCCCCGAACCTTTCCCTGGCGTTTCCTTGACATAAATTAATTCTTCCATAATGATTCCTCCGGTTAAGCTTTATTGAGTGTTACATTTTTAAGTGGCTACGACTTATTACTTTATGATAGTTTTTTAATTTAGTGCCAGTGCGACCCCAATTCGGGGTCGAACAATATATATGTGTCGTTAGCTATAAACGTTTGATGCCTCCGGCATCCATTAACCATTAACCAATCCTGCTTGTTTAATAGAGTTATCTTGAATAACTCAATTTGAGAACAAATATAATTGCTGATTTTATAAAATGCAATTTTGTGTTGCCCGATTACTCGACGGCATTATCAACGATTGAACGGTCAAAATAGTTGACGCTCATGCCGACATCGGCGATAATGGTCTGGGCATTGATGCCGGAGGAGCGGGAACTGAGCAGAAATGCAGCAATATTGGCGACTTCTTCGGTTTTCAGCGCGGCTTTGCGCAATGTCGCTTTTTCGGCAAAAAGGTATGGTTTCAGATAGCCGGGAATACCGGCGGAGGCGGAGGTTTTCAGCAGCGAAGCACCGATGCCGTTAACACGGATGCGGGTGGATTCACTGAGTGATTTGGCGAGGAAACAGATACTGGAATCCAATGCCGCCTTGACCGGCGCCATAAATCCGTAACTTTCCGCCGCCATTCTGGTGGTGGAAATTGAGATGGTGACGATAGCGCCATCCGGATCCATATAAGGACGCAGCAATCCGGTCAGACGGATGAACGAGAAACAGGAAATATCGGTTGCTTGAAGGAAATCCTGGCGCAATGTGTCGTGGAAAGGCTTAATGCCTTCGGAGAAATTAGCGAATGCCACAGAATGAACCATGCCGTAAATTGGCTGGTGTTCTTCGCCAATTTTTTTTACAGTTTCCTGCATCATCTTATCGTCGGCAAAGTCGCAGAGATAAACCGGTGAGCCGGGGAAGAACTTTTCGATGACGGCTTCGGCTTCAGGTTTCTGGATCGAAAAGAGCAGTTTTGCACCGGCGTCTTTCAGCGCCTGAGCGATATGAAATGCAACGCTTTTACGATTGGCAACACCGAAAATCAGAATTTTTTTATCAGCAATACCGAGGAAATCCATATCAAACTCCGCGATTTTGTTTACAATTTATTAAATGCCGCCGGTTACTTCCAGCACAGTGCCGTTGATATATGCCGCGTCTTTTGATGCCAGGAAAATTACGGCGTCAGCAACTTCATCGGTAGTACCGAAACGTTTCATCGGCACCTGTCCGGCATATTCTTTTTTCTGTTCCGGGGTTAAATCGGCGATTAATTCAGTATCAATAAAGCCGGGGGAGATGCAGTTTACGGTGATACCGCGTCTGGCGACTTCACGGGAGAGCGATTTAGCAAAACCGACCTGACCGGCTTTGGAGGCGGCATAATTCGCCTGGCCGGCGAAACCGATTTTTCCCGAAGGCGAGGTGATATTGATGATGCGCCCGAAACGGTTCTGCATCATTTTCATCACGGCGAACTTACTCATATTAAAAGTTCCGGTCAAATTGACCGCGATAACCTGATTCCAGTCTTCGGCGGACATCATGCCGACCACGCCGTCCTTGCGGATTCCGGCGCAATTAATCAGTACCGAAAGGGACGGGTTTTCTGAATCATATTGTTCAAAGAACTTTTCAACCGCAGCGTAGTCGGAAACATCGAGTTGTGTTGTCCGTAGCGGCAATCCGGGAAATTTTGCGGCGAAATCGGCAGCAGCCTGAGTATTCCCGCCGTAAATTGCGGTAACCGCGGCGCCATTTTGTAAAAATTTAGCTGTAATTGCCGCGCCGATACCCCGGGTGCCTCCGGTAACTATTACATTCCAGCCGCAGAATTTATCTTCCATAAAACACCTGCTCCGTTAAATAACCTAAAATCCAATCAATACACCGGTAATGAATAAACCGTCTTCTATTGCAAATTCCTAAGAAAAAACCCCGACAGTGAAGCCGGGGTTTATAAATCATCAACCAGCGCGTCGTAAATTAATACCGACGCGTTGAATTATTCCGCTTTAGCCGCAGTTTCGACTGAAACTTTAGCTTCGCCTTCGACCAGTTGAATGATGCACATTTCGGCAGCATCCCCGAGCCGATGATCCAACCGGATAATTCTGGTGTAACCGCCGGCGCGTTCTGTGTACTGCGGTGCGATTTCATCGAACAATTTTTTTACCATGGTTTTATTACGCATTCTGGACACGGCCATACGGCGGTGATGCAGATCGCCTTTTTTACCGAGGGTAACGAGCTTTTCAGCAAAACGGCGCAGTTCTTTGGCTTTGACCAGGGTAGTAGTGATTTTACCATGTTCAAACAGGCTGCTGGCCATATTGGCGAGCATAGCCCGGCGATGTGCGCCGGAACGACCGATTTTAAAAGTATGAACTCTATGACGCATTATTTTTCCTCCACAACTAACGCTTTGAGGCGCTCAGATTCAGCTTCAAGCGCGCTCAGCAGATTTTCACCGAAACCCATTCCCAGCGATAAGCCGAGCGTTTCGATTTTTTCTTTAATTTCATCCAGTGATTTTTTGCCGAAGTTACGGAACTTCAACATCCGGTGTTCAGTCTTGGTGCAAAGCTCGCCGATGATTCTGATGTTGGCGTTGTTCAGGCAGTTCATTGCGCGAACTGACAGATCCAGCACTTCAACATCCTGTGACAATACTTTGTACTGTTTCAATTCTTCATCGGTCATGGCTGAAATAACATCTTTTTCATCCGGCTGACCGCCGAGGAACGGTAACAGGTGATCTTTTAATATTTTGGCAGCGCTTTCAAGCGCATCTGCCGGCAGTACGCGACCGTCGGTCCAGATTTCCAGTTGCAGGCTGTCCATTTCGGTTTCTTCGCCGACACGGGCGGCGCCGACATGGTAGTTAACCCGGGTTACCGGGCTGAACAGACAGTCAATCGGAATGGTATTTTCAGATCTGGGAGCGTTTTGTTTTTCTGCGGGAAGGTAGCCTTTGCCCTTGATGATGTCGATTTCTGCGCGAAACGGAACATCTTTGTCGAGGGTGCAGATTACCTGCTCGGGATTGAGCACTTCAACGGTGCCATCGGTAACGATATCCGCTGCGGTAACCGCACCGGCTTTATCTTTTTTGATTTCAAGGGTCTTGGCATTGTCAGTATGGAGATTGAGCTTAACCCGTTTCAGGTTCAGCACAATTTCGGTGACGTCTTCCACCACGTTCGGCAGAGAGGCGAATTCGTGTGAAGCGCCGTCAATGCGGACAGAGCAGACCGCCGCGCCTTCCAGCGAGGACAGAAGCACGCGTCTCAGGGAGTTACCCAGAGTATGACCATATCCACTTTGAAAAGGGGCAGCCACGAATTTGGCATACCGGTCAGTTGCATTTTCTTCTTCCATTCTGATCGCTTGAGGCATCGGAAAACCAGATGCTGCAGTCATATTATTCCTCCAGAATTATTTGGTTGAACAATTCCATTAATTGTTTAAAATATGCGAAACCCGGACATCAGACGCGGCGGCGTTTGGGCGGGCGGCAACCATTGTGCGGAATCGGCGTGGTATCCTTGATGGCGACGACTTCCATTCCGGTAGCCGCTATGCCTCTGACCGCGGATTCACGGCCGGCGCCCGGACCTTTGACCCGGACTTCCACTTCCTTCATTCCCATCAGTTGCGCCTTTTTCGCGGCGTCTGTGGCGATTACCTGTGCGGCATAGGCGGTGCTTTTACGCGAGCCTTTAAATCCGTTCTTACCGCCGGTGGACCAGCAGAGAACGTTGCCGTGCAAGTCGGTGAACGTTACTTTAGTGTTGTTAAATGTTGCTAAAATATAAGCAATGCCTGCCGGTACTGAGCGGCTGGATTTGCTTCGTTTTACTTCTTTTGGTTCTGCTGCCGCGGTTTCCGCAGTGGCGGCATCATCAATCGCAGTAGCTTCCATGTTTTTAACTTCTTCAGCCATGAGTATACTACCTCTTGGTAATTACGTTGTTCAGCTTTAAAAAAAGACCCGAAAACAAACCTGCCGTATTATCCGGCGAGCTTACGTTGTGTCTTGTCACGGATGGCGCCGACGGTCTGTCTGCGTCCCTTTCTAGTTCTGGCATTGGTCTTAGTGCGCTGACCGCGGCACGGCAGTTTCCTGCGGTGACGGGAGCCGCGATAGCAACCAATTGCCTGAAGGCGGCGGATATCACCTGCAACCATCCGGCGCAAATCCCCTTCAACGACGATTTCGTTCTGGAGCATGTGGCTGATTGCGGCAATATGTTCGTCGGTGAGATTATCCGCGCGGAGATCCTGCGGTATCTTTAATTTAGTGATAATTTCCAGTGCTTTGGCCGGACCGATGCCATAGATGTAACGCAGTGAATACTCAATGCGCTTTTTGCCTGGAATGTCAACTCCCATAATTCGTGGCATAGTTTTTAAATCCTTCTGCTGTTGCTGATTTAACCTTGTCTCTGTTTATGACGCGGGTTGCGGGCACAAATAATTCTGACCACTCCCTGGCGCTTAACTATCTGGCAATATTCGCATCTGCGTTTAACCGATGCTCTGACTTTCATAACCGTATCTCCCGGATTACTGATTTCTCACGGAAGGCTGTTGCCATTCCGTAATCATTACTACTTTTTCTAGCTCAAATAAACCTAAAATGGACCATATCCACACGGTTGATGCCGTGATATTTTTCCGTCTCATGTCTCTTCGCAGCGGTGTGGAATGTAGATACAAAAAGACTAACGGAACACTTAAGATAACCCGCAATTATATTAAGTCAAGAAAAATAAAAAAAAATATTTATATTGTTTTTGGTGTCAAAAAAAACCGGTGATGGCGGCGTGGATTTCCGGGATTGATATCAATAAAGCATGGAAAAGGGAAAAATTTTCCATAATTTATTAATTAACTATTGACTTTTTAAAAAGCTTCATGTATACTATACATATACAAGCTATACAGGTGATAAAAAATGAGAACAGCAGTTCCAGCATATCGCAAGGCAGTTGAAGATATAGTGTCAAAAATCAGGCATGGA
>CAYMSF010000128.1:0-8181 GCA_964392985.1 uncultured Victivallaceae bacterium
AGGTTATCAACTATTTTATCAAATTATTTGTCATTTTCTTTCACGGATTCAAGTTGTATCTATTTAAAATCATTAAATGTGTCTTTCAACTCACGATTGCGGACCAACGCCAGGATTTTAATCTTGTCAGTAAATATTTAAATGAATATAATAACGACTGGGAAGATTACAGAAATTTAACAAAATATAAAAGTTGTTCAACCCTGTTCTGTCAGGATATTAAGAGAAGCGAAAGCAAATCATCGGCTGAATTGGTTGCGCGTATCATGTCAAGCATTTAATGTCGGATAAAGTCTCTTGAGTTTCACCCGGGCATCAGTTGCGATAAACTGCAAGCTTCTTTTCGCGTTCAGCGCTTTCTGTGATTCCACTTCGACAAAATATTTTCTAATTGTATGCGCTCCTTTTCTGCCTGCTAAGTTCTGTGTTTTATCAATTACCCCTTTTTTGTATAATTTATCACCTTTTCGAGAATGCTACCGAGTTACACACCGTCGACGCTCCAACTCCGAAGATTTAGAAGACCCGTTCTCGTCATAGCGCCACCTATGCATAACTCTACATGAACGACATAATGCAATCAACGGAAAAATTTAAGCACTCACCGTATAAATAATTTTGTCAGAAAAAATGCACCACCATCTTTTTGTCAAACTCACTGCACATGACCATTTTCAGGGTGTGCTTTTATTTTGTCAATTTTCCGGAAAACTTTTTCCTGAAAATTTTTCGTTCAAATGTTGATTCTGATTTTAAAATTTGATAATTTGTGATATTATTAAATTCAAGTGGAATGTGTGAGTAGTTTCTTGCGCGTTCATTGATAAAAGTATTGGGAGAATTTATTATGAAAATGATTAAGGTGCTGGCCGAACGTATACGTCGTAAAACCCCTCCGATTTTTTCTATTCCTTACAACATTTCCATTAAAGATGCTGCTCAGTTATTTAATAAATCCAGCATCGGTGCTGCTTTGGTTGAAAAGGAGATTCCTGAGCCTGGCGTATATGCCGGTATTATTTCCGAAAAAGACATTATGCGTTGTTGTGCTGAATACGATAATCTCAGCGAGATCGCTGTAGCAGATATTATGCGCCGGGAAATGACCACAGCGACCGTAAATGATGATGTTACCGATGTTGTTCGTCGTATGCGAGATTATCATATACGGCATATCCCGCTTTTAGAAGACGGCAAGGTGATTGCATTGATTTCGATTCGCGATATTATGAATTGCATTGACTTGGCGCAGGAAATCGCCATGAGTCATCTTAATGATCTTTTTGGTTCAACGCGGCATTCTACCAGTTACTGACAGCAGAGCTAACTTTAATAGATTTGCCGTTAACCGGTGTAAAGTAACGTCCTCATCAATGTATAGATTACTCTTGATTCATTGAGAGTATCCGATTTATTTTCACATTGAACCGTTTTTAATTTTCCCAGGAAGTACTGTATCTATGACAATTCCAACAAAATATGATACAGAGCTACCTGTTACAAAAATAGTGCCGCAATTAAGGAAAATTCTTACCGGAAATAACCGCTTGATATTGTCCGCGCCGCCTGGCGCTGGAAAAACCACTGTTGTTCCGACAGTTTTATTGTCTGAACCATGGGTCAATGATTCAAAAATTATTATAATGCAACCTAGACGCGTAGCTGTAAAAGCTGTGGCAAAATATATTTCCAGATTGTTTGATTCTAAACCTGGCGGCTTGGTGGGATGGCAAATCCGTGGAGAAAAAGTTATTTCAGAGCAAACCAGGATTGAAATTGTTACAGATGGTATTCTTGTCCGGCGTATGCAACGTGACCCGGCGCTGTCCGGATATTGTATGGTTATTTTTGACGAATTTCATGAACGTGGAATATATTCTGACTTTAGCTTGACTATGGCCTTGGATATTCAGGAGAATCTGCGCCCCGACTTAAAATTACTGGTGATGTCCGCCACACTTGAAGTCGAAAGACTGGAAGAATTTCTCAATTCACCTGCAATAACCTGCTCAGGCAGAGTATTTCCCATAGAAACCAGATACAACCCTGTCCCGTTAAAACGCAATGAAATGGTTCAAAATATTGTAAAAACAACGTTGGGATTGCTTGAACGGGAATCAGGAAGCATTCTTGTGTTCTTGCCTGGAGTCGCGGAAATTAACACTGCCGCAGTTTTATTGCAGTCGAGCCTGCCGCAAGATACTATAATTGCCAGACTTTACGGGAATTTAAGTCAACAGGAACAGGATTTGGCTTTAACTCCTGTGAAAAACGGCCGTCGCAAAGTTGTATTGGCGACGAATATAGCTGAAACCAGTCTTACTATCGAAGGAATATCTATTGTCATTGACTCAGGCTTGGTCAGGAAAAATCAATATGACGTTGGAATTGGTATTCCCACTCTCAAAACAGTTCGTATTTCAAAAGCTTCGGCAGAACAGCGTCGCGGGCGGGCAGGGAGGATGATGCCGGGAATATGTATTAGAATGTGGTCAGAATATGAACAGCAGTCATTGTCAGCGTTTGATTTACCGGAAATACTTGAAACTGATTTGACGCCGTTGTGTATGGAACTTGCGGAGTGGGGAAGCAGTCCAGGACAATTACGCTGGTTGGATTCACCGCCTGAAGCGGCTGTCGATGCCGGCAATAAATTGTTGGAGGAACTGGGAGCTTTGGATATAAAAAAATGCATTACCGCATTTGGTCGTGAACTTGTCCGTTTACCAGTTCATCCGCGATTAGCCGCGATGTTGATTCAAGCAGAAAAAATTGAAATGGTGCCGTTGGCAGCCGAAATTGCCGCGATTATTGAAGAACGCGAATTTTATCGCGAGAGTGATAAAATTACTGATTTAAGTTTGAAAATTGTCAGGTTGCGACAGTTTGAACATTCTGCACACGATGACGGCGTTTTGAGTGGAGTTTGTCATCGAATAATTCATATTCGTGACCAGTTATTGCGACTGCTGGACTGTAAATATAAAGAACTTGACGTTGAGCCCGTCGGTTTGCTGCTTGCTTTTGCCTATCCGGACAGAATTGGCCGGCAACGTCAAAGTGGAGGTTTGAACTACCTGTTAGCCAATGGCCGCGGGGCAACATTTTCTGTACACGATCCGCTTGTTTCCTGTAAATGGATTGTAGCAGGACGACTTGACGGTGCAGGAGTTGATGCCAGAATTATGCTTGCCGCATCAATAAAAGAAAGCTCACTCAAAGAACATTTTGCCGGTAGTATTAAGACCACTGATGATATTCAATATGATCAGGAACGTAAACAGTTTACATTTGTTAGAAACAACAGATTGAAAGCAATTATATTAAACTCGACACCATTAAATAATCCATCACCGGAAAATTACGCAGTCGCGATAATAGATTTTATCCGCAATTACGGTTTGCAGGTAATTGATTTTGACGATGAGACAACCCGGTTGCTGCATCGTTTGAGATTCGCGCGTAAAAGTTCTCCGGAAGAATGGCCAGACTGGTCTGAAATTACAATGATTGAACGTCTTGATGAGTGGCTTCTCCCATTTTTAGGCACAACAAAATCATTGAATGAACTGAAACATATTAATCTCAAAAATGCAATTATTACATTTACCGGCTACCAGACAATGAAAAAGCTTGATTGCAATTTCCCTGAACGCTTTACCGTTCCCAGTGGAAGTTCGATCAGGATCGATTATTCCGGTGAGTCTCCAGAAATTTCTGTAAAAATCCAGGAGATGTATGGCTGCTCACTGCACCCGACAATCAATCACGGAATGATAAAGCTGAAAGTAAATCTTCTCTCTCCGGCAATGCGACCAGTTCAGATTACTTCCGATGTTCCTGGTTTATGGTGTGGCTCATGGACATTAATCCAAAAAGAGATGAAGGGACGATATCCTAAACATTTCTGGCCGGACAATCCGGAAAACGAGTTGCCGTCAAACCGTAGTGTCCGGCGAAAAATATCCAGCTCATAACTTTTAATGTTCCGTGCTTGTAAAGCTGTGCATTCGAAGTATATTCTTTTACTGCCGGTATGATTAACGGCAACATAATTACGCATTTTATTCTTTTACTGCCGGTGCTAAATTTTGTGAAATTGTTTACGGTGACAATTATATGACAGAATCAACTATTTCTCCTGTACCGGAAGAAAAAATCAATAACTTTTCTCTAAACGGTTTTTTTCGTTGGCAGAATTTCGCGTGGTTAATCCTGTTGTTTTTACTTTCCTTATGGATAAATTGTCGGGGAATAACTGTCGGTTTACCATCCCGTGAACGGCTTGAAATTTCTTTGGGCGGGGCAGGGGCAGTGGAAAAAAAACTGCCGGTTATTCGTGAAAGCCTGAACAATGGAATAGGGCAGCGGTCAGAGTTTATCGACAAAACCTGTGGCGAAAACTTTAAACAACTGGCGGAGCTTTCGCCATATTTGGATCAAGTCAGAAGTGCTAATCCTGACGAATTTATGGTGTTTAAAGTTTTAGCCAATATGCATAAAAACCGTACCATTATCACCGGAACATATATTTATGGTCCATTTTTTTTCTATCAAATCGGTGCATCTCTGGCGCTGGGAAAAATATTGGGCATTATAGACACCAGTCACCCTGCGACATATTTTCTAAGTAATCCGGAAAAATTTGCATCTTATTTCCTTTGCGGACGACTGCTTTCCGCATTATTCGGTGCATTTACTATCGTTGTGGTCTTTTTGATTGGTTACAGGATTGGAAGATTGCCGCTGGCCGTTTTGGCTGCCGGGATACTGGCATTTATTCCAATTTTCTCTTTGGCGGCAAAGTTTATCAAAGCCGACAGTCCTCTAATGTTTTGGACTTCATTGACAATTTTTTTTGCTGTACCGGTGATCAATTCTGCGAAATGGCGTTTTTATATTTTAACGGGTGTGTGTATCGGTTTGTCGACGGCAACAAAGTATCCTGCCGCAGTAAATGCTTCTTTCCTGGTGATGTTTCATCTGTTGCGCAGATTATCAGAGTTTAAGAAATGCCATAAACTTATAAAAGATGACTGGAAATTGGTCGCAGCCGCCTTGATTTCGGTCGGTGTCTTTCTAATTTCCTCACCACCAGTATTGATTGATTGGGGAACTTTCTGGTATGATCTTAACTGGATACAAAGTGTTTCCCGGGACGGCAGTCAGGTGTTTAATATGCTGGATTCGTTAATATGTTATTTATATGATGCATTTTTCTATACCGTTGGTATTCCCGGTACGATTGCAGTTGTAGCTGGATTAATATTTGCGTTGGCAAAACCTGAAAAGATTTGGCTTGGGATGTTGCCCGGAATTATTCTTTATCTTTTTATCGCCAGTCGCGGCCTTGCAACGTCTGATGCATATATGTTGCCGGCATATATTCCTTTGTGCTTGATGGCTGGACGGGCAATAAATGCTATACCATGGTGTTGGGTGAAGCGTATCGCCGGTGGTATCGTCATCGCCGGTACTTTCAGCTACTCGTATGCTTATACTGACGCAGCTTTGGCGGAAAATTCCAGAATCACCGCAATAAATTGGATAAACAGCAATATTCCCGCCGGTTCCAGTTTAGGTACGGTTTGGTATCCGGTGAATTATCGTGTGCCAATGGTTAGTCCGGAACGATATCGTCTGGTTAATTTGAAGACTGACGGGATTAAAGCTTTCAGTGATGCTGATTATTTCCTTGACAGTTCATACGAATGGCTGGCGAAAGATTTCTTAAACCGTATTCGTTACGGTGATGAGGAATTGATTTCACCGGGCATTATAAAAATAAAAGAATTCCAATATGTACCACGAGCTTTTTTTGGTTTGTTACCTCTTACCCGTGAACATCGTTTGAATTTATATTTCGAGGTGATTTGTCCAACAATGCTGGTGTATAAAAATGGCAAAAAGGTGAAAAATGATTGATTACAGCGATTTAAATGAACTGCGGCTTGAAATACGCAAGAAAAAAGATGACATCGCGGACAAACGCGACAAAAGAATCAAAAAAAATCCTTACTACTACGGTCGTCTGTTAAATTCCCTTCGATATATCATACCTTCTGGATCTAAAGTTCTTAATCTGGGCTGCGGTACAGGTTTTATACTGAATGAGTTAAAACCGGCGTTTGGTGTCGGGGTGGAAAGCTCTTCTGCACAAATCGCAATTGCCAGCAAAAATTATCCGGATCTGACATTTTACGATCAGGAAATGGAAGCGGTTAAAGTTGATGGCGTTTTTGATTATATTTTGTTGACAGGTGTCGAGGATATTGTTGACTTGAAAGCTGTGCTTGATGCGCTCCGTCCTAATTGCGACAGGCACACTAGAATCATTGTCAGCTATTACAGTTTTCTTTGGCAGCCATTAGTTACTTTGGCAGAGAAATTGCATCTGCGCATGCCACAGAGAGTTCATAACTGGTTTGCAGCCAATGACATTAACAATCTTCTTGAACATTCCGGTTATGATTTGATAAATACTAAAACTTTGATTCTTTTTCCATATTATATTCCTTTACTGTCTGGTTTATTAGAGCGGATTATCGCAAGGCTGCCTTTTTTTCGCCAACTGACCATGAGTCGTATCGCGGTTGCACGTGCGATATTTTCAAATAATAATGAATATACAGTATCGGTTATTATTCCATGCAGAAATGAAGAAGGTAATATCCAAAGTGCGGTTGAACGTATGCCGGCTCTCGGCACCCATACTGAAATAATTTTTTGTGATGACAAGTCTACAGACGATACTGCCGGAAAAGTCCGCGAGATGATAAATAAATATCCCGAAAAGGACATCAAGCTGCTGCCTGGTCCTGGTATTTGCAAGGCGGATAATGTTTGGACAGGTTTCGATTATGCCAGTGGCGATATACTGTTGATTCTTGATGCTGATTTAACCGTTATTCCGGAGGAATTGCCATATTTTTATGAAGCGATTGCCAGGGGCAGGGGGGAATTTATCAATGGTTCAAGATTGGTGTATCCGATGCATGATGAGGCAATGCGTCCATTGAATATGCTCGGGAATAAATTTTTTTCAATTATGTTCTCATATATTCTTGACAACTCCATCAAAGATACACTTTGCGGTACTAAAGTCCTCTGGCGTGACGACTTTTATAATATAAAAAAGTTACGTAATAGTTGGGGCATTAAAGACCGGTGGGGCGATTATGAGCTGATTTTCGGCGCGGCTAAGAACCACCGGAAAATTATCGATTTGCCTGTACACTATATGGAACGCACCTACGGTGAAACCAAAATGACTAACCGGATGAAAAACGGCTGGATAATGTTGCGTATGTCGTGCTTGTCTTTGTTTAAAATAAAATTTCATTAATATCAGGGTAAACAACTGAATCATGGATAAACGCTGGCAGAACGAGATTGAACACGGCAAATATCTGAGCGAACACGGTGCTGCCGAAATCTGGAATTGGAATTCACCTGCAGGTGTTATCCGGCGCAAACGTCGCGTTGAAATACTTACCGCTGGTATTACACCGGAAATGTTTGTGTTGGAGTTGGGGTGCGGTTCAGGTTTGTTCACTGCGGCAATTGCAAACACCGGTGCAAACCTTGTTGCCATTGATATTTCTCCTGAATTATTGCAGGAGGCTGTTGTAAACGTTAAGGCGGCTAATGTTACCTTTCGGCAGGAAAATGCTTGTGACCTGAAATTTGCGGATGCATCGTTTGACGCCGTTATTGGAAGTTCCGTTTTGCATCATCTTGATTTGGCGCGAGCCTTGGCTGAAATATACCGGGTTCTAAAGCCAGGCGGTTTTGTAACGTTTACTGAGCCGAATATGATGAACCCGCAAATTGCTTTGCAAAAAAATATTCCATGGCTCAAGCGTCTGCTGGGTGACTCTCCTGACGAAACTGCGTTTTTTTCCTGGCGGATACGTCGTCAACTTATAAACTTCGGGTTTAATAGTGTCTCAGTCAAACCATTTGATTTTCTACATCCGGCCACCCCTTCCAGCTTTATTCCAATCATCAATCCTGCATGTAATTGGGCAGAATCGATCCCTCTGGTTCGTTCAATTGCCGGTTCGCTGATAATTAAATGCAGAAAATAAAAAACCGGAAACTACTTTTTAAGCAATTTCCGGTTATATACTCTATAAGGGTGAAAATTTAAAATAGATTGCGAAGATTTTGAGAATTGGT
>CAYMSF010000129.1:0-8016 GCA_964392985.1 uncultured Victivallaceae bacterium
TAAAATCATTTTGGCCATTTGAATTGAGCTTCGCCCTTTTTGGCAATGGCAACGATAAGCTCCACTTTATCCCCTGGATTTTTATCAGCTGGAACATCGCCTGAATTTTGAATCGGACCGGCGTCCAATTCGGAATGATTTGCTTACCAGCCGCCTTTTTGGGTTTTCTCTTCCAGAAGAACAGACTGGACTTTATCGCCGGTCTTAATGCCGGAAACCTTATTTATGCTGCCGCTTCTAACCTCTCCGCGATTTGGATAGTTGCCGGCACCCATGGAATATTTCGGGAGATTAAAAGAAACGGTTTTCAGATAATTTTCAAGATGATCAAGTAATTGTGAAAGTATTTCACGGCTTGTGCTTTCTTTACGAATCATATCTGAAGGAAATGCGGTGATGCGGAGCTGCATGGTTTTACCATCGATTGGTTCAAGATGATACCATACCGGAGATGCAAAGCGGGTTTTTCCGCCGAATATACTTCCCGGGTCAATTCCCGCGTTTTCCGCCAGACTGGAAGTTCTTCAAAAGTTTTTGAGTGCTCATATTTGCTCCCTTTTTGTTCGCTTAGCTCGCAGAAACGCCTGCGCCGATAGGAATGCGCTGCGCGCAGGAAAATCAGGAATTGCTTCTTCCTTCCTTGCGTAAAACGCATTCCTTTAAGCGAAGCGTATTTCTACCAATCCCTCGTCCTGACAATTACTCATAACATTTCAGATAACATCAAATGTCACTTTGCGCCAATTTTCATTGTTTCTATTATCAGCGTTAAGCAGACTTATTGCTTTTCGCAGCAGCTCAAACCGTTCTGCGAAAAGCAACAGATGAAATTTATCCGCGATCTTGATAACTTTCATTTTTACCGGGGACGGAGTTCTTGGGGTTATACAACCGAAACATTCTGAATTATTTACCGTATCAGATGCAATTGTCCTGACTGCTTCGGAATTGTCAAAGCCTTCATTTGAAACCAAAATAAAACGAATAGCTTTCAGTTCAGCCAAAAACTTTTCTTTAGATTCGAAAGCCAATGTAGAATTCCATACGGACCCAGCGGCGCGATTGGCACGTTGCCCCAGACAGCCAATCAACAACCAGTTTTTAACATTCAGTTTAGCAGTTTCCCATTGCTGGTCAGTGCATCCAACCAAACGGGTTAAGACTAAATCAAAGGATGCTCCTGCTTTGATTGCCAAAGGCGAGGTTCCGGCTTTATGCGGAAGCAATGGTGATTTTACTTTTTCATTACATATATTTACCACGGCAATTCCAACTTTACTGGCTTTGCCCCCCATTCCGCCCCAAACCTCATCCGGATTTCCGTGAAGCAATTTTGTCCATTCGCGAATCATTCCACGAATTGAGGTTCCTCTTATTTCCGGCTTCCCTTCGCCAATTTTACAAAAGCAATCGGTTAAAATTTCAACGTTATAGAATTTTTCTTTTTCTTTCATACAAGCTCCCTCCTCAATTCTGCGGCAAGTTTCGCGCCGAAAAACTGATTGATTTTATTCCATGTATCCTTGGATTTGCTGGGCTTTGCCCACTTATTGTCTTTCTTTCCGGTAACATTGAAAGAGTTTTTAAGCATTTCAATTAATTGTTGTTTTTCAGTGTCGTCAAGCCCGGCATTTTTTGCTTTTAAATAGTTATTAACATCAGCTAGAATTCTTCCAACATCAGTTATGCTTTCGAGGTGCGACAAACCGGTTGCAAGTTTTTCCTGTTTTTTTGTTTCAGCTTCCAATTCCAGTCTTTTGCGATCTTCTTCGCATTGAGCTTTTAATTGTTCCTGCCTGGCTATTCTGTCGGCTTCCGCTTGACGTGCTGCTTCAATTCTAGCGAGTTCAGCCGCTTCCCGTTCTGCTATTTTGCGTTCCGATTCCAGTCGTTCAGCCGCTAATTTTTCCTGCTCTATTTTTTCTTTATCAATAACGGTTTGAATAAACTTTTTAGCGGTTTCAAGCTGGTTGCAATCCGCCACATCGAATTTGCCGTAGCCGCTGGCAGTTTTAGCTCCAACGCCGTAGTGAGTTAAACATTTTTCAATCAGTAACTCGGTTGTGTCAAGCAAACCAGAACCGTCGCCGCTTCGATTATATGCCACTGGCACATACCAGAGCGTACCCGCCGCCACGGTTAAAAAATGAATTGGATTTATAGGTTTATTATGAGGGTGCGGGGTGATAATATCAATTTCCAGCTTTGGCAGCGTCATTGGGAAAATTCCATGAAAGTTAATTTTACCTTGTTCTGCCTCGCCTTCGTTAGCGCCAAAAACATCAACCAACTGCTGATTAAGTTCCGCTCTGTTTGTTGAAAACCCCTGAAGATTTTCCGTAAATGCGGCATCGCCATTAGCATCCCAAAGAGCCCAGTTGGCGACCACGCCTTTCAGCGCTGAACCCGGCACACACGGCAAGCCACTAATACGTTCAAAAGCAAAGCCGACATTTTCCAACACCTGAGAATGGCCCATATTGACCAGCAGTCTGGAGGTGTTTTCAAAGAACAATAATTTTATATTGCCGCGTTTTGTCAATTCAGAAAAGAACTGATATTTCTGAACTAACATTTTTTCAAGATTCTCCCGGGATGCCAGGCCGTCATAATACTTGACAACATTTTCCAAAATAGATTTATTTTTTCTGTCATATCCTGAGAACTTGTCGAAAAACAAGCTCCAGGAATCGTGCATCCCGGAATTTCCGGCAAGCGCGTTTTTGACATATTGATGCATTGTTGTACTCACGATGCAAACCTCCGGAAGTAGTTCAAGAACGCCATAACTTCAGCATTAATCCGACGGAATTGTTCTGGAGAACAGGTTGAAAGAAACTTTATTAAAGCTTCCGGATTTTCAATATCCTGTTCTCCGGTAACACTGTAATCATTTAACTTCAATTCATTGAGGTAATTAACAACATATTGCGACATGTCATATTCGGATTTATTTTTATATCTTTCATTCTTTTCATCGTATTCTACAGAGTAAGCCAATGCACCAAGCAACCCATTATTTTGAATCATCGTCGGGAAATTTTTTATCTTATCTCCGCCTTCTGCTCCACTTGCAATTTTACCTTTGGCTTTCAGCGCCACCGCCACCCTGATTTGGTCTAGCGTTCTTTTGTTTTCCATGATTAGTTACCTCCGTTTAAAGTTGTCAGTTTAACTTCACAAAGTCCCTGACCGATGGTTTCATTGCCGCCGAGTTGAATGCATGTCTTATTTTCCGGGAACAGTTTGGTAAAGGTATCAGACGCGTTACATTGAGTTTCCGGTCTTTTCTCTCCGAGTAGATGGCAGACGGAGTAATAGACGCTTTCAGCGGGAGCGTTTTCCTGATTGAACAAATTTTTATTGGTGCGGGTTTTAGGATTAATCTCAATTCTGGCGACGATTTCGGTGGTAGTAGTGACAAAATGCTGGAAGTTTTCATCGCTGATAATCACCAGGCGGTTTTCCAGTTCTTTGTTCCACATCTGGTCATCGCTGACTTTTTTTAGTTCAGCAACTATTTTATCAATGCCATTTTTTACTTTATCATATTCCTGTTTGGCTGCAACGGTTAACGGATATTCTTCAAGCACGACGGTGCCGTTTGACGCCACAAAATCTGGTGCAAAGCATTTGTCAGTTTCAACAGAAGGAATATCAAGTTTGATTTTGGTATCACGGGCAAAGCGATGTAATGCGAGCGGACAGGTAATCCAAGCAAAACAACCTTTAAGTGAACGCACTGGAAACGCAAGCAATTTGGCTTCGCCGAAAAACATTGCGCCAGCATAAGCTTGTTTTTTGCCTTGTTTATCTTTGAAGTCATCATCGTCGCGATTGCCGAAGAGGACATTTACATCTTCATTGCTTATACCCGGCAGGTCAACGGCTTCCTGTCTCAGAACACCTTTCAGCGCAGATGCTGGAATCAGTGGATAGTTGGTAATGCGTTCACGGACGATCGGGAGGTCAACAATATCCACCGAAGTTCCAGAACCGACATGAAGTGGACTGCGAGTGTAGATTCCCAGCAAATAAGATTTGTTTTGTTGCATTTTTACATTTCTCCTTAAATTTTTGTATTATTAATTAGGGTTAAGTTTTTGTTTGTGGTAAAATTGGTTTTTTGTCCGACATTTTCATTCATAGTTTTTCTCCATTATTGAGGTTATTCCGAAACCGAATCCCTGCTCAGACAGCATATCTGAACGATTTTTCCCATGTAGCGCAACTGCCAGGCATTCTGCATCTTTTGGGGTTGCGCATTCAAAGTAATAGACCGCTCCTGACTGGACAGCGAACAACGATGGTTTTGCCTGCTGGTCTATTACATCCCAGCCGGAAAATATACTTGGACTACCTGCGGAACAACAAAGTAATTTTGCGTCAATGGCGATTTTTTTGCCATCACTTTTAGGTTGAAGCATAACTCTGCTGTTTTCAATCCATCCCGGGAGGGTGCCGTTAGCAAATATCGCCGGAGTTAAAAGGTTCCATTTTACGATGGTTCCATTCTCATGCTGACCGCAATTCCATTCAGGAAAGATATTTTTTCTCATTTGAATTGACGCCAGTTTTTTCTCTCCTCCAAAATGTATGTGCATCAAGTCGTCAAAATCTCCTTCCTTATCATTGATTGAAACTTCTGCGGCGAATCCGGCATTATCATTCATCCGCATATATGCTCCGGCGTATAATTGTCCTTCCATTGTGGAATTGCTCTCGGGGTTAATGCCAATGCCAACCCGCCATTCCTCCTGCCAAACTTCCGCTTGGTTTACCGGCGTAAAGTTAATTTCCGGCTCATAACAGGCAGCTATATAAGCCATGAGTTGAGTTTCTGTCCATAAACCTGAAATACGATCTTTATTTGGTGGAACAATCGAAACCGGACAAACGACATTATCGGAAATTTTCTTTAATTGTGTTACGACTAATTTTTTATCTCCAGCGTTAAGAACATCATTTGGCACGGGAAAAAGCAATCCATACTTTTCATGATACGTAAATAAGTTTTTTACTTGTAACGAACCAAACTTGTCCAATCCTATTTTCCGTTTTTTGTCTTTGTCTTTAGAGTGTTGAGAAGTCTTTTTTACATCCGGCAGAGAGCCGTTCTGCTTGAGCAACGCGGATCTTATTGCTGAATGCAGAATATTTGGCATTGGCATGTTGCACCCATTTCCATAGCCTTCTCCTGCCGCCATAGGTTTTGCGTCTCTAAAAAATAGCAAATCATGAGGTTTAATAATAAGTTCTCTTTGCATTACTCATTCCCTCCCATGCGGTTCATAAATGCCAGACACATCCAGAAGTTAATAAAGTTTTCAGGTGTTGTCTGTTTAATATTAAGGTTTACAAATATTTCACGGGCTCTTTTTTCAGATTCGTTCTTTTTCATTCCGACCTGCCGCTCAAGAATTACTCGAAAAAATTCCATGCATGCCGCATCAGAGTCTTCATCGAATTTTTCTAAATACTTACCTTTAAAATCACGGAGAAAGTCAGAAATGTATTGAGCATACAGATAAGGTAATCTACTGCTCGAATCCTTAAGAGACGGATCATTATTTAACGCATTCCACAAAGAATAGAGTTGGCAATAATTTTTTGTTTCCAGTCTCCATTTTTCATTTTCGCTTTTTCTGTTCCAGTGAGCAAAGAATGAATTTTCTTCGCCCGAACGTTTTTTGATTGTCAGGCAAAACCCATCCTTCCCTGATTTTTTAGCTTTTTTCTCGGCATCACGAGCTGCCTGAATAATATCCTGCATTGGTGATTTTACATGACCAATGGCAATTCCGGCAGAAACAGTCATTTTAGGTCCGGGCATTAGCAATGGGTGAACCGGTCTGGCTGATCCCGGATTCTTAAGCTTTAAAAATCCGTCGTAATGGTTTTTCTTTTCCATTTCACTCCATTCATAGTCAAAAATATTGACAAGAATTTTATATGCGAAGGAGGAACTGTCAACTGGTTTTATGCCTCTGAAAGCATACTGTAAAGCGTCAGCGCAATCAATAGCAGAACTTGCCGGAACTATGGCCAGCACGTCGTCTCCGCCGGAATAGATTAATTGACCTTTGAAAGCAGTAATTATTGGTTCAACGCAATAATTGGAGAAATTGGACAATGCTTCAGAAAAAGCTAGATGATAAGATGGAGTAATTGCTCTTTTCAGCTCACCATTTTCTTTAGGCCAATTTATTTCAAAAAATTCTTTTATGTTACCGCCCAACAACTGCTCATATAACGGTTGTGCATTTTTGCCTGAAAGCCACTGCCCCATATTATCGCCATCCAGACAAATCACGGCATAATATTTATTGTCGCCATCTTTAAGTTCAGTATCATCATCAATTTTGCGTCCAGCTGCAATTTCGTATGTAGATTTAATTCTGTAATCGGACTCAAGATTATAACCCTCGTCAGCTTTTAGATACACATGAGCAAACAGTCTCTTGATGACTGACATTGCTCCATAGCGTTGTTTGCCTCTGAAGTATTTTGCCAAAGCTTTATTTTTTGAAACCGCCGCCCAAAACTCCTTACTCTTTTCGCCGCCAAGCACTTCATTGCATCCATCAAGCGGGTCTTTCTCAACTTTACGTTTTTCACAAGCAAATTCTTTAAAGTTAAACCTCTGGGAAAAGGTGCGGGAGTTACGTATTGCCCCGAATTTCCATTCTGCTTTTAAGTATTGCAAGTCCCAGGTAAAGCCAGGATTAACAATCTGAGTTTCATCATCTTTTTTAAAATCCTTTCCGTCTTTATTTAACATAACAGTTTTATTGTTAAATTTATCATAGCGGTTTTGGTAATTTCTCGGATCTTTAAATTCGTCTTTTATGCAATTCAACGCCCATTTAAGATTTTGTATTGTCGAATGAGATTCCGGATTTTCAAATGGAGGCATCCCCTGTTCAATGAATTCATTAATGATTGTTGTATTGTCCTCAAATGGATGAATCATACAGTCAATTCGTGGAAAATGACTTACTTGTTCATCCCACAACTCATCCCATCCGGAAAATTGTTCATCCATTCTAACTCTCATAAAATCCCGGACAGAAGATTCAATTGCCTGCCACACATCGCTAATTTTCTTTTTTATTTTTGTGACGATTTCTCTATCAGCGGCAGAAACAAGCGCCATAAAACGATTAGGTAGACTTGGCGTTAGCAGCTGTTTTTTTTGCCACTGTTTCAAGGCATCATCGGTAAAAAGTAAATCATCTCCATAAACTTCCCAGAAAAGTTTATCAATGATTGGATTTCCTTTAATCTGTGGGAAAATTATGTGATCGGGTCCGTATTCAGAAGCTATAACATGCATAGCCTGAGCATTTAAAAAGCTCATAATATAACTTCCAGCCCACAAGTCCCTGGTCGTTTTTGCTTGCGCAATAAAAGACTGAACCGGACCTATTTGGAATAACAGAAACGCCGGATTCATTCCACAACTGGCAATCGCCGCCGTTAGAGCATTATGCTGCCATATTGTATGGTCTGGAATACGAGTATCCGCGACGAGGTAAGGAAGGTAATGACTTGCTCCTCTATTGGCCTTGACCAAGTTTTTTTCCCATAGTCTCCATACTTTTATAAAGTTTACTCTGGACGGGTCCTGTATTTGAATTGTACCAGATAAAGCGGACGACATCCAATCTTCTGCCATATCTCTGGTTACAGGTCGTTCGTGAGGCACTAATTTTGTTCCGCAAAAGGGATGAATATAAGGCAACCCTTCGTCAAGCCAGTCAGTTTTTAAATTACCTTTTATCGGATTTGGGAAAATAAATCTATCAGCCGACGACGCGAATGAATCAGAGCGAAATTTTTCAGAAAAATTCAACATATCCTCTTCGGATAGACCAAAAATATTCAAATTGCTCTTAATGGTTTCCGCATGTCTGGCTATGCCATACGGCTTATGCGGCGGGTCGTGCATAAAGGCCAAGAGTTTTCGCTTCCAGAATTCAGGGTTTGACATTTACTATTTCCTCCTTGATAATG
>CAYMSF010000130.1:0-8015 GCA_964392985.1 uncultured Victivallaceae bacterium
TTCTTTTTAAAGTCTTCTACTTCAGCTCGATCATCTGCCATTTGCTTTAATTTTATGCTATCGGGCTTCGCCTTTGGTGTAGAACTTGCCTCGCCTGACCAGCAAACATAACTAGATATGATTACCAATACGTACAATGCCCATTTCATATGCCAATCCTTTTACACCAGCTGGGTCTGCCAATATTTTTTAATAAATCAAACATAATCAACCGTTTTTCATTTCTAAGTGCTTAAATATAATACAATTTCAAAAATATAATATATGGTTTACTCCACAAAATCAATCATTTATACATATTTCAGGGGTCTGGACGCGCTGAATCATTTGTCTTTTTGCACACAACAATGGAAATAACTAGACCAATAATTGTATAAACTCCGATTTGAATTGAATAATATATTAAATTGACTAAATCTTCAGAAGTGTCAATTGGAAAATTTAGACTTTTATAAATTGCTATTGAAAAAGAGCATGAAATTACACAAATCCAATCAAAAATGTCCGGAATTTTAGGCCAATACCATGACATAAAAAGTAGTGTAATTAGTCCCCATAAATTACAAATCAAAACAGTTATAAGAGTTTTTTGCCAAGTTTTCACTTTCCCTCCATGCGCAAATAATGGCTTCAGCGTTCTTTATTTATTTCCCTAAATCATTTCTTGCCTTTTTTAGATTTATCTAAAATAACTTTTACAGCAGGAGGAGCAGGCAACGCCGCCGCTGGAGTGTTGTTAATAGTTAATCCACTCAATTTTTTCATTGTTTCCAACGGCATAAGTGAAATTACCTGAGTGTTACTAATATATAAAATTTCAATTTCAGAGTTTGTCAATGGGGTTAAATCTTTCACTCCCGTATTTCTTAAAATTAATAAATTCAGCCCTCGTATTTTTCCAATTGGAAAAATATCAACAATATTTTTCCGTCTTCTAAATCTAAATATTCAATTTTCATACTGGACAAAGGAGCAATATCGTTCAAAGATAAATTACGCAATCTTAAGGTTTCAATACTCATATTCTCAAGCGGCTTTAAGCTGCGAATTTTGGAAGCATCCCAAACTGACAAGTACTTTAATTTTTTCAAATTATTCACGCCACACAAACTATCGAAAAGTAAATTTGTTTCGAAAATATCAAGCCAGGTTAAATTTGTCAAACCTTTAGTGAATTCTAAGTTTTTAACTCCCGTACCGTCAAGGAAAATACAATCAACCATATTCATTCTAGAAATAGGTGAAAGGTCTTTGAACCTCCCTGACAAATGAAGTGTAACCCCGGGCACTTCCATTTCCCAGATTATGAAAGAATCTTGGGGTAGCACTCCATTATTAAGTTTAGCAAATTCATCTTTGACCACCAAATTCCATTTTACCTTTGCATAAAGATAGTGGAAATAATGAAAGTACCAACTCCAGAAGAGTACCTGAATTATGCCTATAAGCACCACGGTCAACGTAACTGCCAGGGTCTTACGCAACATCTATTAAATTCTCCTCGATTCCTCTTTACCAATCGTGGTCTGACCACATTTTTTCAAAAAATCGTACATAATTAACCGGGTTTCATTTCTAAGCGTTTAAATATAATACAATTTCAAAAATATAATATAGGTTTCACTCCACAAAATCAATCATTTATATATATTTTAGTGTAGAGCCCGATTATTATGCCGACATTTATTTTAGTCTTCTGAACCGGATATTATTTGTGGAATATTTCCGCTTATGTATTTAATAATTTCAAATGGTTCATTTCCATATATTTTTTTGATTTCATTTAAAGAATAACTGTTATATCCTTCAATATTCTTCTGTTCCATCATTGAAACGAAATATCCAGAAACAGTAATAACATTTATATTGTACTTGTCTTTCAATTCATTTACATATTTTTCAATTGGTGGCATACCAATTCTTTTAATTGATAAAATACCATTACTAATATCGTGCATTGCATCATTTTGCCCTTTCAAATATGCATATTCTAAGTCTTCTCTTGAGGTTGACAAAGCTTTTTCTAGGCTATTTTCTTCTGTTACTTTATCACTTGAACACGAAGCAAGTAACAATATTGGCAATAAGCTTAGTATTTTGCAAATACTAATCATAACAACCTCTATAAAATATTTAAAAAACGTTACGGGACTATTTAAAGGTTGAAAGGTTGCAGTCTAGATGCAAAATCAGTTTGAACCTCCCCCTTACAAATGAATCAATCTTTTCACCTTTTCCTTTAACGCAACACCCGCGTGGTCTGTCCACATTTTCTCAATAATCGTACATAATCAACCGTTTATTATCTAAAAATATGCCGTTAAATCAATTTTTTCCTGCCTCCGAGGCGTTGAAATAACATGGGGTTAAGGCTCTTTGATAATGGTAAGATTGTCCTCTGCTATACCTTTATAGACAGTTTGCGATGCGGCTCGAACTGCATACGTAATTTTGCCGGCTTTGTCGACTTCAATCCCACATACGGTTCCCTTGGAATCGGGATTGCCTTGTAATTTGACAATGACCTTCTGGTCAAAAAAACATTTAGGAAAAATCATAATTTTAGCGTGGGAACACTGCTGAATACAACTGCACGGTGCTTTTAGCATTACCATTGAAGCTGAATTTTTATTTATAAAACCTTTACAGTTTATCGCCTTTGACATACCGCGGTTGTAGTTTACGGAATGGTCAATAGCCAAATTTTTCCCAGAGTCTTTCATCGTTATACCAAAAGCTTTGATGCCCACATCAGTTTTATCGTAATGATTATAGAATACCGGCACTCCGTTTAAAAACTTTCCCGAATCACTGATTGAAACGCTGCCCGGTCGCGGAATGAGATATCTGATAATCCCATCATTAATATCAGACTTACACTCAAGATACGCAATACGAAACTTATTAATGCTTTCTAATTCATATTGTATTTCATATTGAAATAAAAACAAGGGGACAAAATTTAACAAGGGCAATAACAGTGAAAACGCTAAACCTCCACAGGCGGCGCTACCTATTGGATAATTCACCAGCTTTACATTCAGCATATTATTGAAGCTCAGTATTCCATTAGGGAATGATTCTGGCAGAAGCTTTATCTTCAAGCATGCACCACAGAAACTGCATTTTTCTAATTTATCCGGATTGCCTTTGTTACATTCAAAACATATCGGAAATACCCGGTCATTAATGAAATCATCTTTGAATTTATTTAAGGCACACGGCTCTTTTTTTAAAATCCAGAGAAAATATCCGGAGAAAAACACAAAGGCGATAATGCAAATAACTATCAGTGCAACTAAATCATGATTAGAAACCTGGTCAACGTAATACGTCACAAAAATTCCAAAGACAAGAGCCACCAATGGAATCCCCCAGAATACTTTTGACAGATGGCTTTTATAAACGTATCGTCTAATTCGCTTTCTTGCATTAGGTGATAAGTGGGTAATGTCAAAGTCCATTTTTCTCCATCATGGTCTGCCAATATTTTTTAATAAATCATACATAATCAACCGTTTTTCATTTCTGAGCGCTTAAATATAATACAATTTCAAAAATATAATATAGCTTTCACTCCACAAAATCAATCATTTATATATATTTCAGTGTAGAGCCCGATTATATCCCATTATATTATTCTTCATTTTTAGGTAGGATATCTGGTGGCGCATCTTTAAAAACTTCGTGCGGACCATCTTCGCCGCGAATTTTCGCCATGTATAATTTGTTGTTATTAAATTCAATTATTAAATGACAAGACTTTACAAACGCAAAATAATATACCCATAAAGAGATAGTTTCTTCGCTTATCTGATTTGAAGATTTGTGAACAAATGGCTTTTGGTGTTTTTCTATTATCGCCAAAACCTCACTTCGAGGCATATCTTTTTTAAACTCTTTCATCATATCATATAAAACTAAACAATCATTTGGATTACAGCTATAAATAAATAATAAAGTTATGATTATTGCTGGAATTGCAAAGTTAATAAAATATTTTTTTGACAAAAAAATACGCAATTTTGAACTTCTCTGGTAAATATTGTGGTAAAACCTTAGCTTTTTTGTTTTCATGCATTAGTCCATTAATTTCCATTAATTCTTTCACATCAATATGCTTTGAGTTCGCGGAAAATGCAAGTTGATATTGGTTTGATTTTTTAACCAGGGAAAACATTTTACCATGAAGTTCATAAAGGACATGAAGGTTTAAAAACAGGGAATTTTCTACCACTAACCATCACGAAATTTCACGAAAAAATAAAACATTTTACCATGAAGTATGGCATATTTATGGGGTCAGACCCCGATATTAGAAATGTGATCAGACCACGTTTGGAATTTTCGCCGCCAAATTGCGCCGGATTGCGGGTGACATTGGACTGCTTTTTCCAGAAACGAATACTGCCGTTGGAAGCCAATGTTCCTCCTTCGGTTGCCGGGGGCGTTGAGGCATCATATGACAATTTTATCTTGCAGTTACTTAAATCTATTGATTTTGGAATACGCAATTTCAACTCAGTTAATAGGCTTCATTTGTGTTCTTCTGTTTCTTGCGATTTTATGAGTTGCTGATCAATTATTCGAGCAATCGTTTCAACATTTACGTTTTCATCAAACATGGTTATACAAATTATGATTCCACCTCTGATAAAATATAACTTGGGCTTTGTGTATCCTCCAAAAGTTTGATTGAAATATTTATTGACAACACATACCTCTCCAATACCATTTGCAATAGATTTGTATTGTTTTGCTAACAATTCAATAGGCATTGAACTTAATAATGCCAACCATCTACCCAATGTTACTCTCGCACTTTGTTCGTAATCAGCGATTCTTATATCTACTAAAAAAATTGTTTTCCCTGTATCATTTTTAAAACTGAAACTTTTATAGTCATCACTACTATGAAAATAGGAATGGCATGAGAAGTCATCTATTTTCATTGATTCCAACTTGGCAATGGATAATACTTTTTCTGCAGCAACTGGAAATTTCTGATAATTACCTTCTTTAATTCCTAACTTTGCTAACATTGACTTAGCATCTTCATCAAATTTCTTCTCCATTTTATTCTTCATGTCTTTGTCTTCAGCACTATTTACAACCAAAGATAGAATTATTGAGGAAGCCACGATTAAAATGATTTTCACCAGCGGGGTCTGACCCCAAATTTTAAAGTATTCATACATAAATCACCGTTTTTTTATCTAAAAATATGCGGTTAAATCAATTTTATCCTGTAAGAAATGAATTTAACCACTTTTGTAAGTGCCGGTTTCATCGGCAGTAATTGTTTTGCTTCAATATGCCTCGCGTTCCCGGGAAATGCAAATAATGTGTCTTGATTTTTTTACCACTAATCATCACTAACAATTCAGGTTTTAAAATCTCAATGCTTTTTTCAAATCAACCGCAACCCGGTTGACAAAACAGTCTATAATTGAACTATTATTCAATACAACAATTTAAGACTGCGATGGAGAAAGTTATTATGAATCTGACAGAAAACAATGATGGAAAAACCGCCGTCGAAATCGAACGCATGACCAGAATCAAAATCGTCGAAGACGCATTACTCAAAACCGCCACCGGATATTTCAAGGAAGAAGTCCAGCTCGAAGAAATCATCGACCCGGTTTCAGGCGAACCGCAAAATAATATCAAACGCAAAACGAGTCGCACTGAAGTTCCCGGCAATCTCCGGGCGCAAATCTTCTGGCTGATCAATTGCGTTGACGGCAAATGGAAGGAACATCCGGAAAAATTCATTCAATCCGCGGATGGCGACACTTTGGATAATATGGACTTCAACGAACATGAACTGCAAATGTGATACCGGAGTAATGTTTTATTTTGAATTATAGCAGATTCCCGCATAGATTAATGGAGGAATAAACTCAAATTTTTGCAATCTATTCTATGACTAATCGCTAATTAATATTATGCGGCGACGGTGGTCTGTGGTGTCGGTTCCTCAGGTTCATCATCCGGTTTTTCATCCACGACATTGGAATAGCCGCGTTCCATTTTACATAGCAGATAGACTGTGCCAATAAGCAGAAAATTGGTAGCCGCACTGGCCAAACCGAAGACAATGGCGCCATGCTCCATGTTTAGATTAATGGCAACGACCACCTGAAATACCCAGATGCCAATAGCCAGCAGGAACTTTGAGGAAAAGATGACCATCATCCCGTGATGCGGAATGCCGTTTTTTAGTGGCAAGCCATTTTGGGCGGCGTGAATATCGCGGCGCATCGCGTTTTTCAAGACTATCCAAAGGAACCAGGCGAGAACTTGGAGTGGCAGGACGACCAGTCCATACCATTTGAATGCCACCATTTTGTGTTGCGCATACATCCACCACATAAAGATTACCACGCCAAATGTGGACAATGCCATAATAGCGTCAAAGAGCCAAAAAGAGACATTCAACCATTTAGTCTGCGGTCCGACAAAAGGCACTACCGGCATTTCCTCGATACCGTCCGGATTCCACGGTGCGGGCGGATGAAAATGTCTATCGCCACCCAGCCGGTACCATTCACGATAAGTATATACCATAAACGCCGCGCTGATGCCGAGGAATACCGTCAACCAGATAAAAATGAACCGGTATGCATAATCAGAACCGTTACAAAAAATTTTAACGCCATCAATAAATAAACCGGAAATGACCCCGGCGACTACCACAAACGTTGAACGGAGCATCCACTGCGCCGAACAAAATTGACCGAATCGGGATTTTGGAAAAATACGCATTTCCGTTGGTAGTCCGGCAACGTTGACCAATGCCCACAGGAACGCGCCGATCAGGGCATTGCCCATATTCAGCCAGTAGAAATAGTCCCCCGGCAGCGTTACAAATATCCAGACCATACTTATGGCATAGCCAAGCACCGAAAAAATCGCCCCGTAAGCCGAAATGCGCAACGGATGCCATCGGTCAACGAAAATGGCCATAAAATACATCGCCAACATCTGAACGACTGAAGATATTCCCGTGATATTGCCAATCTGCCCCAGACTCATACCCATTTCCTGGTTGAAAAAAATCGTAAAGGTACTGACCGACCAGCCGACATAAGCAAACGAAGTGGCAAGAAACCTGAACCAGTAAAACTTATGGGAAAATGATTCTTTAAAAAAGGTAACCATGCCAAGCATTCCCCGTGAAGCGTTGCGTTCATCATCACTCGGCGGCGGGTATTTGCCTTCTTTAATCATCATACAGGTAATGCCGAAGCCGATCAGATAGAGCAAAGCGGCGCCGACAAATATTTCCCGCATGTGGGTTGAGGCAAATTGAAAGATAAAACAGTTATACAAAGCGCTGGCGCCGGTACCGACAATTCTGAACGCCCCCATGAATCTGGATAGAAACTGTGTCGGAACTACGTCATTAAACAGATACATAAAAATAGAACTGACAAACAGATTAAAGAACTGAAACATAATCAGAAAAAAAGCGACAATCGCAATCGTAATTGTCGCCGGGGTATATTGTTGCAGGAATTGCGAGTTCTTTTGCAGCAAGGCACACAAATCGTCACTGAACCCCAGCATTACCAGACAGACACAGAGGAATGGCATGCCACCGGCAATAAACGGAATACGCCGTCCCCAGCGACTGCGATACCGGTCGCTTTTAAAACTGATATAGGGACAGACAGTCATATTCAGAACGCCGGGAGCGGCAGTCAAAATCGCCCCCATGAGCCAGTTCGGGCAGCCAAGTTCTTTCATTTTCAACGGCAGTATGCTGGGTACAACCGCCTCCATGAGGGTAAAACAGAAATCTCCCCACAACAGCCAGGCAAAAAGGCTGACCAGACCAACTTTAGTATAGGTCAAAGTACCGCAATGGAAGATTTTACTTTTTCCGGCATCAGCCGTGGCATTCATACTATCCGGCGCTAAAGATTGCATCGACATGATTCCTTATGGCGTAATTATACTAGACGACATAAATAAATGCGATTTTATCCGATGCGGCAAAGACGTTT
>CAYMSF010000131.1:0-8001 GCA_964392985.1 uncultured Victivallaceae bacterium
TCCGGCGATATTCATATCGCCCGTCAGTCGGATCGAAAAAATCCAATCCACAATCATATTCATCTAAAGTTGAATTTTCAACCGCGCAGAGTATATCTGTTTTTCTGCCCAAAACCATGACTTTAAAGCCGGATTCATTCTCCGTTTTCAGCTTCAGCGGAGCGGCATATTATTGCTGATATTCAAACAACGAAAACACTGGAAAAGCAGTTTGACCCCCGATGATTCTGATTCATTGCGCTTTACTTGACCTTTTTATTCAGAATACAGAAGCTCTTTATAATCAACCTGGTCGATAAGCCGATTTATAATTCTTCTTTGATGATTTTCTATCTCATATGAAATGATATCGGCTAGAATATTCCATGATGTAAAATCTTTGCAGTACAGCGGGATGCCGGTTTCTGCATCATAGTTTTCAGTAAATGAGCCGATCTTGTCCAATGATTTCGCAAGCAATGCAAGTGTTTTTTCATTTAAGTCCCGCGCTTCATTAATAAATCCATAATTAACCAGAATATTAGTCACTAAATAACAGTTCAATATCCAAACAGGCCCCTGCCAGTTTGAAGTCGTAAGAGTCTTCATGTCTCCGAACCGCGGGGCATTTCCCCATGCCGCATTATTATAATATTCGCTGGCTTTGCTTATGCTTCTAATTCCGTATTTACTAAAAAAGTGTTCATGGTTAATAATATATTTCTTTATCATCGCCGACGCTGATTTTTTTTCTGCTATGCCGGCATATAAAGGAAGAAAATTTGAACAGGAATGAAAGCTATATAAACCTATTCCTATCTTGTTTAATATTTCGTCTTTATATCTAAAAACACTTTCTCCGGATATACTATTTATCGCGGTATAAGTCTGATATTCTTCATTCCAGTGCAGAGAATTAATTTGTTTTTTCAGTTGAATGGCTTTTGCTGAATACTCTCTGCTCTTATTGTCATTCCCAATCGATTTTGCAAGAATAGATGCCGCTTTATATTCAAGATAGATTCTTGAACTCAGGTCAGGAGCTATTACAGTTCCATGCCTGAAAAATGTTGTTGAAACATCATTATCAATGCCGCTCATATATGTTTCTGCCCAGGCAAAAAGGCCTAGTTTATTTTGCGCTTTTTTCTCATAATATTCAAGGTATTTATCAAGTTTCCTGAAATTGTTTTTTACCCATTCTATATCCTTTGTGGCATTATAATAGTAATATGCGCTTTGCATCAGAAACGGCTGTGCATGGAAATCTTTCAAAGGCGCTGGTCCCGTGTCCTTATTAATGCAATTTGGCACGAAACCATTTTTTTTCTGATAGAAAAGCAAATTATCTACAAGATACTTTAAAAAATCCGGCCTGTCATCGTATGCATAACGGATAGCCATAAAATGACTGTCCCAGCAGAACATGGTTTCTCCATAAATACTTTCATCAGTTGTTATTGATGTATATGGGAATGGCAGAGCGGAAGTCGAAGGTCTGACTATTTTATTCATAACCGCCGCAATATATCCATGGACCTTGTTAAAATTCGTACTATTTGCTAACATAAGAAATCTTTCTTTATTTTTAGTATCTTTGTTTTAAACTTCTATGTTTTAAACGTTTTTAAAATTGACCACTGCTTTTCAAGTTTTAAGTTTTAAGTTTTAAGTTTTATCCTGACTCCTGACTTCCGGCTGTTGCTTTCCGGTTTCACGGTTTCACGGTTTCACGGTTTGACTGTAATACCGTTAAGCTGTAATGCCGTAATACCGCTTTATTCTGACTCCTGTATTCTGACTCCTGAATTCCCTGTCCTTTGGGTTGCGGGCAAAGCCCGTCTTAATATTAGAGTTCATCCAATTTTACGATTCGGTTTTCGCGGCCTGAGATTTCCGCGGCAAAGCACAGTTTCATGGTCTCAAAGGCGTCGGAGGCCGGGGTTTCCGGTTTCATATTTTTTGCCGCCAGTTCAGCTATTCTCAAGTTTTGTCCATGGACATTATGTTCCCATTTAAGGTCTTCCGATTTGTTCCATTTTATTTCTTCAACAATCTTGCTTTCTATTTTTTCCGGGCCGTCCGAAAAATTCCAGCGTCTTATGCGCCGTCTGAAAACATCTGTTTCGATGGCGCCTCTGTCTCCATAAATCATATAACGCAGAGCGTGTCCGTCGTCAGATTGTTTTTCCAGAATATCCATGAGCGGATCGCCTTCATCGCTTTCAGCTATGCCCATCACAAAGTTCAAGTTGCTTATCGTGCCATCTTCGAATTTGTAGTTTATTTGATGATTATCCGGATGATTAAAATAGTTTACAAAGTTAGGGGCGCTTATCGCAAAAACTTCTGTCACTTTTTTCCCAAACCACCAGCGCGGCAAGTCTAGATAATGCGAAAGTTTTTCACCGATAAGAGTACCATTGCTTTTAGAACGCCAGGTATTTTTCTTGTGAAATTCACTGCAATAGTACAGACAATGAGAATTAAGCGGTTTCCCTATCAGTCCTGCATCAATCCATTCTTTGACTTTCATATAAAGCGTTGAATAATGCAATTCAAAGCCTATCTGGAGAAATGAACCGCTTTCTTTTTCAGCTCTAATTATAGCTTTAGCTTCATCAAGCGTTATACCCATTGGTTTTTCACATAATACAGCCTTGCCGGATTTTAGCGAACGCATGCAGAGTTCCATATGAGCTTCGTTAGCCGCCGCGATATAAATCAATTTGATGGATTCATCCTGTAAAATTCTATCAAGATTGCTGTCGGCCTTTATGCCAAGTTCTTTTCCCCTTAGCGCTGCCCGCTCGGCAGCAGGTTCATAACCAGTTATCCGGTCAACAAAAGGAGACTCTTTTGCGGCCTTGACGTGAGTAGCCCCCATTTCACCTAAACCCAGTATAGCAACATTTATCTTACTCATATGACAATTCATCCTTCTGTTCTTTTTATGCTTATTCTAATTATTCAAGCCAGCCGGAAATACACTCATTTTATATCACTTTCTGCCACGGCAGTTCCTCGGAAAATTTCATTTATCATTTTTCTAATGACCTCTCTTTCGGTTTCTTTATCAAACAAATAAGCCTTCGACATTAACAGGGCAATTCAATCTAATCTTCTATCTTCAATAAAGATCAGCCAGGCGCTGGCTTTTCATCAACTGCAACGGAGAAGCCGCGCTCAATTCTGCACATCAGGCACACTGTGCAGATTAGCAGGAAGTTGGTAAGCCCGTTTGCTATGCCAAATACAATAGCGCCGTTTTCCATGTTCAAATATACCGTTGCCAGCACCTGGCACACCCAGATGCCGATGGCAAGCAGAAATTTACTGCCGAGGATAATCAGCATGCCATGATGCGGAATGCCGTTGCGCAACGGCGAACCTGACTGTGCCGCGGCAATATCCCGGCGGATTTTATGCTTCAACACCGCCCAGCACAACCATCCGGCGATGCACAGCGGCAATACCGCCAGACCGTACCATTTGAATGCGAACATCTGATGCTTTACATACATCCACCACATCAGAACGGGAATGCTCAGCGCCGACAATCCCATGATTCCGTCAAAAAGCATGAATGAAATGTTCAGCCATCTGGTCTGGGGTCCGACAATCGGCACTATGGGCATTTCCTCTATGCCGCTTGGACTCCAGGGCGCGGGCGGATGGAAATGCTTGTCGCCGCCCAGTCGATTCCATTCAATGTACACTTTTATCAGGAATATCGCGCTAATTCCGGAAAAAAAGGTGATCCATACAAAAATGAAACGGTAAGCATAGTCAGAACCATGACAAAGGTTTCTCACCAGGTCAATAAACAGCCCGGCCAGCATTCCGGAAATAACTGAAAATATTGAACAGAGCATCGCCTGCGCCGAACAGAACTGACCGAATCTTGACTGCGGAAAAATCCGCATTTCGCTTGGCAGACCGGCAGTGGCGACTAATGCGCCCAGGAACGCGCCAATCACGGCGTTGCCAATGTTCAGCCAGAAAAAATAATTCCCCGGCAGGGTCACAAAAATCCATACCATGGACATCGAATTGCCGAGTACTCCAAATACCGCCCCGTAAACACAGATGCGCAGCGGATGCCAGCGGTCCACAAATATAGACATGAAATACATAGCCGCCATCATTGCAATTGAACTGATTGCTCTGATTTTACCAAACTGGTCCAATGAAAGCCCCATCTCCTGGTTGAAAAAAATGGTGAACGTGCCGATTGCGCCGACGACAGAGGCGAATGATGTCGAAAGAAATCTGAACCAGTAAAACTTATGCGAGAATGATTCCCGGAAAAAGGTCATAATGCCTTTCAGACCCTTGCTTGAATCGTCGTCCTCGCCTTCCGGCGGCGGGTACTCGCCCTCCTTAATCATCAGACAGGCCATCCCGAACCCGACCAGATACAGTGCCGCCGCGCCGATAAAGATCTCCCGCATATTCGATTCGGCATATTTAAAAATGAAAAAGTTATACAGCGCCCCGGCTCCTGTTCCGACAATCCGGAACAATCCCATAAAGCGCGCCAGAAACTGCGCCGGAACCACGTCGTTGAATAAATACCAGAATACCGAACCGACAAACATGTTAAAAAATTGAAACATGATCAGAAAAACCGCAATCAGCGCAATGGTAATAGTCGCCGGCGCAAAATTCCTTAAAAACTCAGAATTTCTTTGCAGCATCCCGCAAATGTCATCGCCCAGGCCCATTAATGCCAGACTGCCGCAGAGAAACGGCATCGTCCAGATAATAAAAGGAATGCGGCGGCCCCATTTGCTGCGATAACGGTCGCTTTTAAAACTGACATACGGGCAGACGGTCATATTCAAAATTCCGGGAGCGGTGGTAAGAATCAATCCCATCAGCCAGTTTGAACAACCGAGAGATTTCAACTTCAACGGAAGGATGCTCGGAACTACTGCATCCATCATGGTAAAACAGAAATCTCCCCAAAGCAACCAGGCAAAAAGCACGAACAAGCCAATTTTGGTATATGTCAAAGTACCGCAGTGATAAGTTTTACTGTTTGGCGTAACTGCGGCAACTTTTAGCGAAACAGGAGAATCTTCATGCATTTTGCGTAATTTCTTCATGTTTAATTTTTATGCTTATCCCGATCAATCCGATAATTACTTCATTGGCAATAGCTTCGATTGATATTTTGCTCAGCTCTTTTTGCGAGTCCAGCGTAATTCTTTGCACCATGCCATGATTATAATCGCTGAAATACACCGTTTCATTTTGTGTCTGCAGCGCCGCGTTAAGCCAGTCATCGAAATTTTCCGGATTAACCAGGCTGACTAGCTGCGTTGAACTGTCAGCATAGGTAACGGTGAAGCGGGCATTCTCCACGCGGCTTTGCATTGGATTGGTAACCCCGATGAAAAACAGCGCCAGCTCCAAGGCTTTTCCTGTCAACGGAATTCCCAGGACAGTCGGGAAATTATCCCAGATAGATGCACAGGCAACATTCAACCCGTTCTCCGGAGTTGCAAAGCCGATTCCGGAAGGAGAATAAAACACGCCTTTCCCCTGCCTGAGAGCAGTATCATCTACTTGCACCGCATTATGCCCGCCTTGGTTCCAATCCCAGGCATATCTGCCGTTTAAGCGCACCCCGATGGAATATCCCGCCGGGCGGGGTGTCCTGTATTCAAGCGTATGGATTGCAGTCATTGAGCAATTGAAATACTTAGCAATATCCAGCGGCTCAAATTGGCGAGCCATGCTTCTTTCAACAGGCATTATTCCTGTCGTAACTGTTTTATTCTGCACCATAAAGTCAGTCGCCAGCCATGCGTCATACTGCTCATCTTTAACCCGGATAAATACCGTATGGCTGCCGGATTCGGCTTTTATTTTCGCCGCCAGCCTGTCATGCGAGAAAGAAATATTTTCCAGCGACCCGGAAGTATCCCGGCAGGCAATTATTTCACCGCTGGATACTTTGACTGCCAGTTCGTCACCCGTAAAAACTACAGCCGGACATTCAACAGTTGGAGCCGGATTTCCGCCATAAGTAACCTGCAACCGGACAACGCCAGTAATTGCCGTTTCCACGATCAGATAACAGTTATTAACCGCAGCTTCCAGCTTATAATTCACCGGCGCGTCATTCAGTAAAACATTTTCAATCACAGTAGAACGCAGCGGCAGCTTTATCCGTTTACAGGCATTCTTTTCGCAATGCACAGTAATATTTTCCAGCTCTCCGTTCCGACAATAACTTATCGCAATATCCTTCAATTTTATATCCGCCTGCGTCCAGTCGGACGGGAAGCCTGGCGCAATCTCGATCATGTCGTCCACCAGATGAAAACGGATGCCGTAAAGTCCTTCGACAATCAGCCGCAGATACATGCTTGAGACATCGGAGAAATCCAGGTCGCCGCCGTCAGAGGCTCCGTGCGCGGACAGGACATGAGCTGCCATCCCTGGATTTTTACCCATGAAATAAGCATCGGTAATCGCATCCAGTATCTCAAGGGCTTTCTCTTTAAAACCGCATTGAAAATATGCTAAAGCCAGATGAATATTCTCAGCCGTGAACAAACCGCAGGTGGAATACTTCTTAGGATACCAGTTTGACGAATATACCAGACGGCCATGCCGGTTGAGTGTCTGCTCATTGCGTAAATCTGTCTCCGTAAACCGAAGCATTTGATACGCTTGAAACATATCCGCGACGCCGCAGTCGATGGCAAGGTAGATCGTTGCCAGTTCTGGCGACGGATGAACAAGTTTGTTGCCGATGGCGTCAATAAATTCTGCGATGACTCCTTTTTCCGGCAGCCACAGTTTTTCCTGAATTGCTTTCAAAATCTTCTCCGCGCGTTCCTTAAAAACTGTATCAGGATAGCCCAGTTTTTTAGCGATTTTCGCCATCATCAGATTAGCCAGATAATTATAGGAGCTGGCCTGAGCGCACCCCCCGCCGTTGTAGGAATGCCCGTCGGATATCCAGGTATTGAGGAAGTTCTGGTAAAGTCCGTCCTGGTCGGGATCAAGAATCCGTTCCTCCCAGTCGAGAACGCCTTTTATATCGTCAAACAGTTCTTTCGCCAAATCGAGTCCGCCCTGCCATTCCAGATGATGAAATAGCATATCAAGCGCCACTTCCTGCATGTTGTAGATGTCATTGCCGCCCTGCTTGGCTGGAATAAAGCCGGTACTGTTCCTGAGCTGATGGTACTGAGAACCCTCATGATCAAGATCGGGACGGTCTTTGCCGTCATACCAGACCGTTTCCGATCCCGGAGCATCTTTGATTATTTCGGCAAAATGGGCTTTAATGGCAGTCTCCACCCGGTCATGCCAGCCGATGACAGTCGGACCGTACCAGTTTCTCCAGCCCAGAAAAGGCGCGTGATAAGCATGCGCTCCGTGATAGAATATATTCTTATGCCACGAAGCGTCCATCGCCAGCATCGTGGGCGGCACGGTCAGATTGAGCATTGCATCCGGAGTGTTCACAGTAACACCCGATTGTTTAGCATGAATCTGCTGCTTAAGGTATTCTGCCGGAGCTTCCAAATTCAGCCATTTATCCAGCACGCTTTCAGCTTCATTCCGGACAGCGACGATAAAGCCATCAAACGTCTCTCCTGCATTTATGACGGCAGACATTTTCACAACTTGAGAAGCAGTTGCGGCGGGTTTATTTTTCAGGAACATGCCGGGAGCGCAATCCTGCAAGGATAATGCATCGCCAGTTTCAACTTCCATATTGAAGCTGGAACCTATCCACATCGCGTCGCCTCTCTGGCCTTTCAGCAATGCCCGGTTTCTGCCGCAGCTTACGCTATTATTTTCGCAATCGGAAGCGTTGAAATTGCGCGCTTTAATCTGCGGATATTCCAGGCGGCTGATAAAATCAGTCATTCCGCCAAATCCCGCGCAGAAAATAACCCGTTGATCCGTCTTTATCCTGTAATGAACCAGAACCCCGCCTTCCGGCATCAATGGAAATACGGCAATATTCACCTTGACGACTGGAAACCATGG
>CAYMSF010000132.1:0-7937 GCA_964392985.1 uncultured Victivallaceae bacterium
GAAAAATATCCAGATTTTATCGTGCGGAAGGACTTCCGCCGAGATAATCTAGTCGATAATCTCCTGGCGAAGTTCTGAACGCTTCGGTATGCGATGCACCTGCAAGTAAATTTGCCAAAGAAATATTATAAACCACCAATTTACCTGATGCAGAATCAGGGATATGGAGAGTTGGCGTTGGGGCCAAAATTTCTCCAGATAGTATAACAGTTGAACTGTTTGCATGAAAACCAACGTTTTTTCTCAGGATATTTGTATAAGTTTTTAAGGGTACAACATTAATAGCGTTGCTTGGTAGAACATTAAGTCTCCACGAGGCATGTCCGACACTAAAAGCAACAGGTATATTACCATCCCAAGTAATGTCAATTGCTCCAGCGCCGGGGGTTTCTACTGCTATTTGATACTGGCAACTTACAATGTAAACGTCAATAGCTTTAATAGAAGTTCCGCATTTAGCTTTGACCCTGTAAACATCAGTATTCCTGCCAGTGGGGTCAAACGTGTATGAACCTCCGTTTTTGACTTTAGTATCTCCAAGATACCATTCGGGATAGCTTACTTCTGGGCTGCTAGGCCATTGACCAGACGGATTTGGCGTTGCTGTGAAAGTTAACGAACCGCTGGTTTGGGCTTCCGTACAAATACTTTCGTCGTTACCGGGGGAATCCGTTGTACTGGTAACCGTAGTAGTACCGCTGGTAGCCGAAACCGAAGCCACTTCCACGATTTTCAGGTTTTTCGAATCGGAGGTAGCTTCAGCGAAAATAGTCGGACTGGCGGATACGGTATAACTTCCTGCGGCCATATCGCTTGCGCTAGCCCAACTGGTCCCCTGCGCTGTAATGGCGCTTCCACCGCCTGCCGGTGTAATTGTCCAGTCGCTATTTTTGGGGCCGATAGGGCCGGTTAACATGGCCTCTTTGGCATAAAACGGCTGTGAATCTCCCTTGGGAATGATAGTTTTGTCCGTTTCAATGTAATAGACCGTAAGCTGGCGATTGGCGGTAATGCTGTATGTGTCCGGTCCAGGCCCTGACCCGGAAGCTGTTATTCTGCCCCACAACTGTACAGTAAAATTAACAAAGTTAAAAGTTCCCATTTTAGTATAGGTTCCAGCCCCAAAAACGCTGCATGAAGCGCCTTTATAAGTGGAAGGACTGGCATTAGCCGTCTGGAAAGACCACCCGGCAGCCGGATAAGCCGAAATGTTGTTGTCACTAAGATCGTCAAAGGTGACGGTGGTTGAACCCGCCTCTGACTTCTCCGACTCCTACAGCATAACTGGAAATGCCGGTAAACAACAGCGTTAAGACGGTTACTGCCGCCATCAGTTTTAAGATTAAGACTTGCAACTTCACGTTTTACATCCTCCTCTGGTTAATTTACCTTTACGCTTTTTCTATCTGTAAATTTATTAATCGGAATCTTGTCCGCGATTTTACCTGTATTGGGATCCAGCTTGAATAATTTGAATAGCCGCTCAAATTCTTTTACCTGCGGCAGGTTCGGGTCTTTGGCTTTCAACTCCTGGTAGTATTTCAGCGTTTTGCGGGTATCGCCTAGCTGAAAATAGCACATTCCCATTGCGAATTTAGCCGCATCTTCCTGTGGACCGCCGGGATTTTTTTTCAGATACTCTTCATAATATTTCAAGGCTTCGAGCTGGGTTTCTGTGCTGGCGGAAAGATAGTTTGCCATCATCCACAGAGCATGCTGTTCCAATGATGTACCCTTCGCCAGTTCATACGCCTTTTCCCAAGTTTCTTTTGCCAGCTTCAAGCGCCTATCTTTATCTTTCCCCAACATCATTAGATCATTGCAGTAACCGATGCCGATAAGCGCGGCGGCTTTCTCAAAATCGCTGTTTTTCTCATCCTTATATATCTGCGTAAATTGCTGTTTTGCTTTATCAAACCTTGACGTTCCGAAATCCAATTCAGCATAGGTCATTTTCAATAAATTTTTGCCTTTGAACTTTTTCCTTTCATCGGCAGTAAACAGCATTTTTTTCTGTTCGCAGGCTGCGCGCAGGCGCATCAGGACATTGGGAATGTTTTTGCTTTCGAGCATAGCAATATCCGAATCAAGGCTTTTGAGCTGGTTGAAATATTCCAATGTCCGGTCATATTTGCCGTCAATAAATAGAAAGAGTCCAACCATGAATATACACTCTTTTTCCATTTCATCAACATACCAGGGGGCTGTTTTATGATTAATTATTTCGTGTTCGTTTTCTGCACGATACTGCGTCCGCTTCCACTCATCCAGATAAGAAAACTTGCCTTGTGGCTTGGAGACTTCTTTTACTTTATCAGGCACCGAATAGATGCCGACAGCATCGCGAAGGTCGCGGACGTAGCGGAACCATTCCATTGCTTGAGTATAATACTTTGCGGAATCCTTTTGATCCCAATTCTGCTCAAGTTCAATTTGCCCCAGCATCATCAATGCTTCACCGCGATACAAACCGTAAGGATTTTCCTTGACGAATCTCTGAAGCATATCCTCGGATTTTTTGATCCGCTGTTCCGGTTGAATCTTTTTGTCTTTCAGCACACATTTTGCGGCAAGTAGTTTTGCGCTTTCGGTATAAACATTGCCTCTTTCCTTGTCTTTGCTTTTGCTGTTTTCCTTGATGATTTTTTCACATAATTCTTCTGCTTCGGCAGAAAGACCGCGATTGTACAGTTTGCGCATTTTGACATAGTTGGCATAATCCGGTCCATATTTAACTTCAAGCAATTTTATTTCCAGTTCAAGCTGGGCGGCAGCGATTTTGCTCCGCAATTCCTGCCACTGGCTAAGTGAATCGTCTTTAGCGCTGGCCTGACCGGCAACGAGTTTCTTATTGCTCAATGCGCCAATCTGCTTGTCACACTCTGCCAATCCTGATTTTAGGTATTCGACCGCTTTATCCGGCAGATTTACTTCCTTGCTCATCATTGCAGTCGCATATTTCAACCGCGCAAGTATCTGGTCAATGCCGGTCATGCTGCTTTCAGCGTAGCTCAACATCCGCAACGCTTCCTGCGGGTCATGCTGTACCAATTTGCAGCGGGCAGCTTCCAGGTAACATTTAAGATAAGCAGTGCCGTAATCCTGATTACTGATATTCAGAAGTAATTCACTGTCGGCACAATCTTTTACCAGCGGCCACGCCATCACAGGTTTATCCGTATCAAGATAATATGCCGCCATCGCGTGTTTAGCGGAATATTTCACAAATTGATTACGGTCGGAGGAAAGTTTATTAAGCAAACGCAAGCCTTCGGCAGATTCTTTGTCATTATTTGATGAAAGCTTCTGGACTGCCGTTAGCAACTCTTTTTCTGTAGAATCTTCTTTGGCGGCATACGACAAAAAACAATTCAACAGAAGCATACACAACAAGACATGCTTAAAAAAGCAATAAAATACCCCTCTCATACATTCTCCTCTACATTGAACAAATAAACAGCACTTTCCAGAAAACCAAAATCCAGAATTATCTTCACTTAAATACAACATGCGTGAAATGCAATTTAGCTTGAAAATAATCTGCCTTAAGATAAATTACAAGAGGAGAAAACTAAAAAAAATATGTTTTTTGATATTTCTTGCATCTACTATTGATTAGCATTCGCAGTTTTTAAGGAAGTTATGAGCGACAAGTCTAAGTTTGACAGAAAAAGATTACTGGCTTTATCGGCGGCATTGATATTTTATTCAATATTCATTTCTTACATCTTAAAGATGACTATCAGCAGTTATTCACATTCGGGAAAAGATACTGCTATTGAATACGATTCAAAAAAACTGCCGCCGCCTCCGAATGTAAAAAACGCAAAAGTCTTTGAGAAAATAAAAGACAAGCTTATTGAAAAAAAGCAAGACGAATTGATAGATCGGGAAAAACCATTTCTGGAGTCAGCCACTAATAATATTTCCGGAAACGGCAGCAGTACCGGACAAGGCACCGGGGATAGCACTGGACGCGAGGCATTAACCGGCGGAACTACGGGCTTTAATACTGCGGATAATATACCTGGAACCCTCTATTTGCCGACAGGAAAAGGAAATAACTTTTATGGCGACTTTGCCTTGCGTTCCAGCGAGGGGCGAAAAGCCGCGCTAGTACGTGGCGGTAGTAGTCAAACTGAATCCGCTGTAACCAAAGCCCTTAACTATCTTAAAACCCAGCAGAATCAGGACGGTTCATGGGGGGAAGCAAATTCAGAAAATCAGGTTGCATTGTCCGGGTTGGCAATGCTTGCGTTTTTCGCCCACGGCGAAACTCCGGATTCTCAAGAATACGGGAAGACTGTTCTTGCCGGGCTTAAGAAAATGATAGAATTTTCAAAGAGTCCGGGGATTGAAAAAAACGGTAATGGATTTGGGCATGCCATACTGGCCTATGCTTTATCCGAGGCCTCCGGGTTGATTGCTTCCGGAGAAGTTGTCGAGGCCATGAATCAACGAATTGCTTATATTGTAAAACATCAAAACAGTTTCGGAAGCTTTAATTATAATTATGACAACCAGCTTCAGCAAGCGCAGAAGGATTTGACGACTGGAAAATTGAAGAAGGGCGTTATTGCCGGGGAGCCGCGCTGCGATTTGTCATTTACCGGCTGGAATATCCAGGCGCTGAAAGCCGCCTGGTCAGCAGGTTGTGATGTTCCAAAATTATCTGAAGCATTGTTAAAAAGTATTGACGCTCTTATAGAAATACATCGTGCATCCGGAGGCGGATTCAGTTTTTGTATTAATGGCGGAAAATATCCGGGCGATCCTGAAGTTACGCCTGTCGGCGCATATTGCCTGCAAATATTGGGAGAAGGGAAAAATAAACTGGTTAATGATGCAATCAATTGGTTGAAAAGGTATCAGGACGGTCAACAGCTTGTCCCTGCCTGGAACAGCGGTCAGCGTTTTCCTTTATATGTGTGGTATTATCAGACAATGATGTTGTTTAATGGAAACGAAGAACAAAGCAGGCTCAGGCAAAGATGGAACCGGGAATTAACGGAATTGCTGACAAATGTTCAGAAAAAGGACGGTTCATGGCGGTCTCCCAATGCCGGTTCATCTTCCGATGACAGCGGAGAAAACAATTTAGTTTTCAAGAAAGATCAGGATTATGCGATCTACTGTACGTCTTTATGTACTCTTATGCTGGAAGTGTATTACCGTTACCGTCCGACAAAGAGCCTGGAGGAAAGCAGAAGAACCGAGAAAGGCATTTTTGCGGATATTGAAATCCCCGGCTTGAATTTGCTGCTCGTCAATACTAAATCCACAAGATTGCAGATTTTAAAAACAGGGCGGACGCTTATAGACTGGCCAAGTGACATTTTTAAAGTTGGTCAGGTAAATGGTAAGCCTAAGCAGCCCGGCGAAAGTCTTGTCAGAGATGAATTCAAAATTCTCCGTAACGAAAACGAGACTGTACAGGTACGAAATCCAAGGGATTTTCCTCAACATCTTTTGCCCAACCAGAGAATTGCGATATTTCTGTCGAAAGTTCCAAAAACTATTTATGGAGGACTGATATTAAGGGTGGCTGTGGGCTGTGATACCGAAGTGCATAAACCTGTTGCAGACACGAATGAAAGTCCTGTAGAGAAAAATATTCCCAAAAAGGTTGAGCAAAAAACTTCTCAAGTTGTTCCTGAACAATCTTGTCAGTCTTTGCAGATATTATGGAATCGGAACTTAATCTGGCACCATGCGCTGTTAACCCCGCAAAATTTAGTTAATGCATTCATTTCCAATAATCTGATTGATTCTGGAGAGAATGTTCTTGAAATAAGAAATATGGGTTCCGAGCCGGTAAGTTTTGATGCGTTTAAGATTTATTCCGGAGAAAGTGATGTGCCGGTTAAGTTAAATATCGAGATTGATAGCGATTCAAAGAACATCAGCAATCAGGTATTTCATCTTAGCCAAGATTCAAATTTTAAAGAGCCGCTGCCGTTGATAACCGAAAGTTGTCTAAAGAACAAGTACAAAAGATTTGAGCTTAACACGATGGGCACCTTAAAATGCGAATGGCAAATTAAAGATTCTTTTCACGGGGGAATTAGTCAACAAACCTACTATCTATATAAAGTTCCACGGGATATTGTCGAATGGCTGTGGGGCGGTGGTTCTGAAATAATTTTGCGAGGGATATTTGAGCCGGGCGAAATATATTACAGCGAATTTGGCAATAAAAAGCTTGCCTGGTATGGCTTGAAAAGAGTATTGAAATTATTTGCCGGCGATCCACGCGCACTTACCTGCAATGTTATTCCTGTGGACAGTTCGCAGCCGCTTTATGACGTATTCTGGGCGGCAGTCAAAAATGATGCTGACAATGTAACAGTTCAAATCAATTCGTATCGGGCGAAAAATCAAGAGCTCAAAGTAACATGTTCAGTGCCTTGGGCAGGACGCACTGAAGTGGAAATGATTACCGGTATTATGCCCGGAGGTGTAAGTTTTGAAACCGGCAATGCCGCCAAAATGAATATTCAAACAAAAATTGTGAGATTGGCTAGAGCAGGCGCCATCTTGGACAAAGCAAGCAACCAGATACGGGAATGCGGAATTTTTGAAGAAGAGATACAGCACGGTACTTCTACAACTATTCGATTACGCAGAATTGGCGCAAAATCCATTGAAGAACAGGAATTGGCCGAACAGGTGGATTCCAAAATTGTTTATGACAAAAAATCAGTCAGAACTATTAGTGATGAGATCAGCGATAAATATTTCAGGACAAGTTTGAGACTGCCAGAAGGTAGAACTGCGACAGAGGGGGATAATTATAAAATTGTTACAGTTCCTGCAATAAAAGGCAATGTTGGGGATTCAAAAAATGTTGTTCCATGGGATTCAAAAAGCATTGCCGTTAGTATTTGCTTTCCTGATAAAAAAATGGATGGAGATCAAGGGGCGAGAATATTCTTTGGTCAGGGGCCTGCCGATGCTGAATATTTTTCATTCTGGGTTTATCCCAGACGGTCTGATACCTGGCGCACGGTTGCCAAGTTACGTTTCCATTTCGGAACTGATGAAAAGAAATACTTCTTTGAAACAAATTTTAAAGCTGGAGAATGGCATCAAGTTGTAATTCCCTGTGACAAATATCCATCTCTATCCTGGGGCGACATATGCATAACCGGCGATCCGGCAATGCAGGAATATTCGGACAAAACTCCTGTCAGATTTGAATTCAACGGATTTTCCTTGTATAGCCAAAAGCATCCCGTCAAAGGTTGTCGCACCGGCCTTGTTCATGACCGCGTGACTCCTGGAATTAATAAGCTTTCTTTCCTTTTCTTCGGAGAGCCAAATTCTTATATGGAATATCGTTACAGAATTACTAATAATCAAAAGTTGCAGACCCACTGGGCAATGCTAAATGGCGAATGGAAAAAAATGTTTCAATCTCGTGAAAATAATATTTATGCAAAAATTTATAATTTATCTCGAAGTCTAAAGCAGGCCAATGGCTCAAAGACGGAAGATTGCAACATTTCTTTACCGATTATTCCCGCCAGGGGTGTTATATGGAACTTCGGCCCGATGCTGGAGTTCTATACTAAAACCGCAGGCGTCTCATATAACGCTGATGCTAAAATGCTTCAATTTACGGTTAATTTTCCAGATAAGCCGGACAAAGAGTGGCTGGATGAAAACTGGAGCAGGCTGACAAACGTAGAGCAGCAGCTTATAATCAAGCGAAAACTAGTTCCCATAGAAATCCGGCTGGAATTTGACAAGCAATGATTAAGCCGATGCCGAATCGCGATCTTAAAGGAATTGTTCAAAAAATAAAGTTTACAAGCTCCGTGAAATATCCCGAAGTGATTTTGGGGCTGCTAAAGAGTACTGCAAGCATCCTGCTTGCTTATCAAGCTGGAAGTTTACCCGCCGGAGGCGGCGCCATAGGCGACCAGGGCTTGAGT
>CAYMSF010000133.1:0-7897 GCA_964392985.1 uncultured Victivallaceae bacterium
TCTTTAACCAGTGACAAATTTCTTGTCACTTACTCATGGTATCTGAATTCTGACTACTTTTGAAATTACCTCGAATGAGTAAATAACAAAATCAGGGGAAATTAATCTCAAACTTTTTGCTTCTGAACATGTCTGCAAAACAGCTCAGGAGCTGTCAATAAATAAACTTGACAAGTCTCGCGAAATATCCCGAAAAGATTTTGGGAATTGCCGGTTCGTTGCATACTTGATGGTATGCAACGAACCGGCAAACACAAAAGCATTCGGGAAAAGCACGAAGATGTAAAGATTATTTCTTTACGGTTCCTTAAATACTCAATAAAGTGATATTTTACTTCTCATCGCAACATCTTAATGTATATACAGTTTGTAACTGAATCTGTTCTGTATATAGTAAAACATGTTCATCCAGCAGTACTAACAAATAAACTGTAAAAGCTGCAATATAAATAAAATGCCAGGAAATCCATTAATGTCCTCTATGAAAAAACAGTTCCGGCTATTATGCTTTGCAACCTTGCTCCTTTGGATACTTCCTGCAATTGCAGCTGAAGAGCTGCTAAAGGTTTATTACGTCCGTCATGCAGAAGGCGGCCATAATGTTACTTCCTTGTGGCAGAACACTCCTAAAGAGCAGCGGCCCTCCTATGTTGGCAACAGCAATATGTTTACCCCGAAAGGGGAAAAACAGGTGGAGGAACTGACAGAAAAACTCAAAGGGATGAAATTTGACTTTATTGCCGTAAGTCCGATATGGCGCACTCGCAACACAATTATTCCTTACCTGAAAGCAAGCGGACAGAAAGGTGAAATATGGCCGGAGTTAGCCGAAACTGGCAATGTGCCTGCGGAGTGGACCATTGCCGGCAAGTTTCCCCAACCGGATGCAAAACTTTTTGAACATGGGAAAGCAATCAAACTGCCGGAAACTGAACAGCCGTTTTTCACCTTAAGAAATGACTGCAATTACTTATTGAACACGAATGGGGAAAACTCTGAACAGTCCATCGCCAACGCTTTGGCGATGGCGAAAAAAACGGTTGATATGATCAAAACCCGCTTCAGCAAATCCGGCAAAACTCTACTTCTGGTCGGGCACGGGAATTCCGGCTCTACGCTTCTTCGCGTACTTACTGCTGCGAAAGAAATTAATTCCGGACTAAAAAACACCGGAATGTGGATGGCGGAGGAGCAGCCGGACGGAAGTTTTAAGTTGAAGCTTCTGAACGACAAGCCTTATTCAGAACACAAGAAACACGGCAAACCGGACTCAGCAAGTAAATAAAACGAAGTTTGGTTTGCCTGTATGGAGTACGATCAGGCTGAAAAAATGGTCGGGATGGAGAGATTCGAACTCTCGACCTTTTGACCCCCAGTCAAAGTCTTCTTGCGTGTAAATCCAAAATGTTCTAAAAATGTTCTAATTTTACTGGAAGTAGTTATTACTGAAGGATATAGTCCCAGTGTTTAGTTAAGTTGTTAGTAGTAGACAATATTAATCAATGGATGTTGAGATGTCAGTATTTAGGCGCAAAACTTCGGCAGGGGAAACCAAAGAATTTCACTTCAAGTTTATGCAAGGGGGCAAAATGTCTTTTGGGGTCTGTGAAAACTGCTTCACAGAAAAAGACGCTTTGGAGTTTGAAAGAACAGCGAAAAACAGAGCAAAAAACTTGAGTGTTCAGAAGACAGTAAAAGCCCTAGTGGAAAATTACCGTGATGAATTGCGGGGCGGCGAAAAGATTGCGTTGAAAAACGCTTATGAGTTATCACTAGCCAAACCCAGAAAATACAAATCCAGTGAAACACATAAATCCGTTAAAAGGTCTTATTGGCGTGACTTTGTTGCATACATGGCAAAGCAATACCCTGAGATAATCAACATATCAGACGTTGTCCCAAGCCATGCAGAGGCATACATTTACTACATTAGAACCAACGGTAGATATGACAAAAAAGTCACTTTTAAAAACGCAATGAAAAAAAACAAGAAACGTTCCTCATATGAGCGAAAAGAAAAGAATCTATCCGCAAGAAGCCTCAATATGTTTCACATGACGCTTTCAGAAGTCTTTGCATTGCTTGGAAAAGAAGCTGGTTGCCTCGAAAATCCGTTTGAGGAAATCATCAAGGTAGAGGACGACAGCGAGAGCCGTGAACCGTTTTCGGAAGCGGAATTAAAGCTAATCCGTGATAACTGGGACGAATTTATCAAACGCATATTCATGACCGGATTATTTACGGCGTTGCGAGAAGGCGATATTTGCACACTCAGAATAGTTGAAGTGAACTTTTACAACATGATTATCATACGCAAGCTGTTAAAGACAGGCGCAATAGTAGAAATTCCGATTATGAAGCCTTTTGAAGCATTTTTAAGGGAAGAAATTGCCAAGGCAGGTAAATCTGAATATGTCTTCCCTGATTTAGCAGAGATGTATTTGAGCAATCCATGCGGAATTAGTTACCGTGTAAAGGCATTTCTTGAAGGCTTGGGCATCAAAACGACCAAGAAAATTAAAGGCAGAGATAGAGTTGTTTCCGTTAAAGACGTTCATAGCTGTAGACACACTTTTTGCTATCTTGCCGGATTGGCTGGTATTCCGCTTGTTATCGTGCAAAGTATAGTCGGGCACATGAACGAAAAAATGACTTCTCATTATATGGCACATGCAACACGCTCAGCAAAGGCAGAAAAAATGTTGTTATTCCCTGAGTTATTAAATAAAGCTAATACAAGCATCCGTGTTCCGGCTATATCCATGACTGACCGCATCCAAGATGCTTGCAAATTGATTATAGACAGCAAAATGAATGCTATGTTGAGAAAACAGTTACTGGCACTTCTGCAATCCTGAAAAACTACCCACTTCTATATCTTTTATATTTTTATAAACTTTTCCCAATCCAATATATTTTAAAATTCCGGCTAGCGATGTATAAGTTTTCCCTTGGGTTCAGTGCTAAAGAATATCATAATTCACGAAGATAGACCCCAAAAATGAAAGTAAAAAAAGTGTACAGATTTTAGCATATAAAGAGAAAATCAAAGTAAACAAAAGTGTCGGACTTTGACCATGATTAGAAAAATGTCAATGTGAATGGGTGATTGTATTTTTGATGGGAATCATTAGCATTTGTTTAATCCAAAACATCACAGACAGGACACCCACTCATTATTAACTCCCAGGCTTTTGCCTCCATTGGCATAAGCTCTGGTCGTCATGCATAATTATTCGTTAATCGGTTATGATACTGGTTCGGTTTTCGCAAGATTAACCACCGAATACCTTTTTTGCTCGAACTTCTGATTAGCGTCAGAGCCAAAATTGCGGCTGTAATCCCGTTCGATTGTCCTTGTCCATTCAAAATCCTCAATCCTGCATATGTCGCCAATAAATACCTTCCCCAAGGCACGTCCTAGAGCCTTTACGTCCGAGTATGGTGCATCTACGCTAAACTCACTGGATAAGTCTAATAAATCCTGCGCCGTCAGGTCTTCATTCTTTCCTGCTTTAACCAGCGGCTCTGCAATCTTATGCAGCCATCCTGTGGTTGGATTGGCTCTGAGTGTTGAAGCAGACAGATGCCCTTCTGATGGAGCTGGCAACCCGAATATTTTATCACATATCCATGCCATCACCCCTGCAAACTTGCGAAAGTCATGGAACGGACAACTTGCAACTGGTTTGCCAGCTTTTCCCCATTCCTCAACTATCCGGAAAATAGCCCCCAGAATTCTAGGTTGATTATGTTCAATCCATCCTAATATTCCTTTGCCCTCCCATTCATTAAACACATAATCTGACGGTTTTTTTCTGATACTGATAACCATCGACCGGTTCATAATGTCATGCGTTGCTTCAATTGAGTTCGCAGTAAATAACCAGACATGCGCTGAAGGCTTTACCTTGCAATAGCCAACATGAGGAATTCGTGCTTCTATATAGTCGGTTGTGGTAACAAGACTTTCAAGCCGTTGACTGTCGATTCTGCCACGCACATTATCCCAGCATATAAACGCAGAACCTTTCACCATAGCCATATCAAGCGATTCATCAATTGACCCAACGCCTCCGGTACGATTGGTAACGTTGGCAACCGTTCCCCGATAAATTTTTGATACCGAAACGACTATATATCCTTTGCCAGCCTGTGACTGGTCTGCCTCGACAACAAAAATTGGTGTTCTGTCCGTATGTCACGGGGCGGGCAAAATGGGCCACTCAGGGGCGGGTTAAAACGGGCCAAGAAAAATCACTATTGCTTTTCAAAACAGCCTACATAAATGTTTGGGTGATAGGTTGTTTTGAAAAGTAATAGTATAACATTTCAACTAATAAAGTGGCCCAGTCGAACCCGCCCCGAGGTGGCCCGTTTTAACCCGCCCCATGACACCGTAAAAAGACCACCGAATTTCAATGCTGGAGCAATAATCATGCTCAAGGCTCTGGACTTATCAGCGAGTGAGCAAAATTCATATTCCGCAATCAGGGAATTAATTAGTTCAACTGCCTCCGGCAGACTTTCCACACGTTCTATTTCTTTTCCAGCTACTAGCACATTGCCATGCACGCCGGAAGTCTGAATTCCGGTATTGGTATAGATAGGACAACGGGAAATGATGTCTACGTGAGGAATCTTAAATCTCGCTTCTGCCTTGAGCAACATTCCTGCGTTATCATCGGACATTTTTTTATTAACCAATTTTACCTGACTTTTTTGATAACCGTAAGCCATCGTCTGGTAAGAATCCCCGATTAAATTCCTTAGCGTTTTTACATCCACCGGAATAAACTCCTGTCCTTGCAATCTCATCAGCTCGTCACCCACACGGTATATATTGGATAAGCCGGTTGTGGGGTCAAAAACTTGACTTGCAACTATTCCATCCGTTATCCCATAATTCAATCCTAGGTCATTGGATAGTATCAATACTCGCTTTGACGGTTGCGGCGTTACCGCTTGCAAAGCGGTTGTCTGTTCTGTTGTTGGTTTAATTTCATCATGTGCTTCACTCATCTTAACAATCTCCTCTGTTTTTAGTTTATGGTTTATAGCATCTACCGCTCCTTGCATTATATATAATCCATTCAATTTTTTTAATAATTCATTATCATTACTCATTGTCTCTGCTCCTCTATTTACTTATTCATATACAACAATTTCTGCATAACTCCTTTTCCATCTGGCATCATGTACTTCCGCTGTAAATCATTACTTGGCTTAGTACCGACTGGTATCGGTCTAATGCTTCCCGGCATCCTGCTAAGTCTGCCAGCGTTTTTACAATGCGAGTCCGCACCACATGGAACCAACAGTTGGTATAGCTTGGCATGTTCCTCCTCGCTGGATACAGGGAATAGGGCATGTACGCTCTTACTTCCGCTGTAAGTAATTGCCGTTGGACAACAGCCTTCATCTATCAGCCTTATATATAGCCTTAACTGGTCTGATATTTCCATCTCATCCATTTCGATTATTGCATATTTCCTTACCGGATAACATGCATCAGCTCTCCAGCTAAGCTTGCCTTTCTTTGTCAGCCGTTCTTCGTCTACATGCACATTAGGGACGAAAAATTGATTCATGGGTTTGCTCTGCGCTATCAATTTTTTCCAATCTTCGACCACTAATAAAGAAAGATATGACACATCCATGTTATCTTTGGGAATGGATATATTATCCCTATCATCGTAAAGACTTAACATCGCCAGCGTATCCACAATGCCACCGGTCGGGTCAATCGGTATCGTGCTTCTGGAAGCCAATTCCTCGATTAGCTGTTCAGCCGATAAATCCCGATGATGATTTGTGTAAAACTCAAGCATGGCTTGGGCATTTATTACAATCTTTTCATCCTGCACCTTGTCCGGCACAAGCACCTTCCGACAGTAAGTCGTTTTTGAGTTGTTGCATAACATAGTGTTCGCTTCAATGCCAAGTTTTTGCTCTTCTGCAAAACGTATCAGAGTAAGTATATCCGCAGTACCGCTATAATTATCATGAGCGTTGCGTACTTGGGTTTCATCGTTGTAGCTTCGGCTTAAAGACCATGAGATACATTTCTCCAATGAGCCGCCTGAATTCTTGTGCGCTCCAACGATAACAAACCAACGTTTCTTATCATCAGGGTTCAGTAAGTCCAATAACTCATCTGCCAATGCCGGATTGTACAACAGCATCTGGTAGTGTTGATGTAATGGAATATTATTGTTTTGTATCATTTTCCCCATCCTCCGTATTGTCTATCGGATTAATGCAGTGTTTCTTAATCCATTGGTCTAGAAGTTTCGCAAAGTAAAAATATTTACCTCCAACTCTGACACAAGGGATTTTCTCCTTGCCATTAGACTGCCACTGGGCTATTGTGCTTTCTGCCACTCTCAGATAGACCGCAGCTTCTTTTCTGCTCAACAATCCACTTGACGGCACGTTCATTTGATTCTTTGATTCATCCATTTTGCAATTTCTCCTGTTTTAATTTTTGCATTAATGACTCTTCTTTTTTCATCCATATTACTGATTACTCTTTTTTATTTTTTGTTTTGTTCACCTCCATTTTTTTTATTAATTTTTAGGTTTTGTTATATCAATGGATTTCAATAAAAGGAATATTCAGAAAAAAGCTTATATTTAAGGAATTTTTGCCAGAATGATACTAATAATGAGTTTTTATATAGAGTGTAAAATATTACTGATTAGTGAGATATAACTATTTATTAATTATTTTTACAGATTATTTTATCACGTTTGCAATCATTCATATTTATAGGCTTTATTTTAAAACGTAAGGTTCAGAAAAGAAGTCCAATGCCTCTATCTCATAGCTATTCGTAATCTCTCATCAATAGCAATGAGGCGTTTTCCAATAGCAAGATGATTTTAGCTATTGCTATTGTAGTTTTGTACTGAAAATCATTAGTAAATAGCTATAATAGTTATAATAGTAATAATATAGTGGTATTAAATGATAATCATTTAATACCAAGCTACTAGGCATAACAATACCCTTGTCATATGGTATAATACGGTTCTTAGATTAATGTGGGGGCTTCATCGCTATTCAACTATTTATAACTATTGTAAGGTGTCAGTAGATGTGGCACATCTGGCATTATAGTTTCTTCCAGAATTGATTTTATCCTAATGAAGTCATGTCGTCAGCATGGACAAGGACAACGCCGGAGATGCACTAGTTAAAAAGAAAGAACCTTGGTTCATTTATAATGAGCTTTTCAATTTTCAATAGCGTTGAAATAACGCTTCCGCCTTCTCTGATAGCCTGACACCGGCAAAGCACATCAAAACACAACAGGCCACCATGCAAACGCAAATTATGGGCATTCCAAGCAGCCTTTTTCGTATGCTAAATTTAAAATTAACTTTATTTGAAGGGAAATTTCAAGAAAAGACTATATTTATCCGGATTTTTGTAAATTCTTGTCATATTGAATATGTACATGCTGTGAAAGTGCATGAATAATTTTTAAAAAGGAAAAATGAAAATGGTAATGAAAAAGAAGTTTCCAGTATATCAGTTCAGTATCCAATTCAAAGATAAAGGCAAGCTCAAAGAAGCTGTATATGTAGAGAATATGTATTCTGAGGAGTTTAATGAAGAGGATGCCAAGGATGAGATGGCTTATCTGATGTACTCATTTGAGGATAAGTACCCAAGAATCAGCAAGATTTTTACTCAAATGGAGTTTAAGGCTATTCGCTGGGAAGAATGGTATTCTGAATACTCATTCCACTTTACTTTTCAGCTTTTTGAGGATGAAAAATCAGCTTTCGATAGCTTCAGAGCGTATATCAAAGAGCAAGTTGAGGAATGCAGAAAACTAGATTTCTTTGGCGTAAATCCTTCCGCATAAAAACTCTGTTTTTTTTCAGC
>CAYMSF010000134.1:0-7763 GCA_964392985.1 uncultured Victivallaceae bacterium
AATCCGAACTTCATGGCGGGATAAATAAGAGTTCCACCATAAAGATGGAGACGGATATTAGTGCCGGCCGGCAGCGCTTTTCCGCATTCTTTCGCCAGCGTCACCTCCCATAATTTACCATTGAATTCAATTTTGGTGATGTCCATAATAAGGTCCCTATTAGGAAGATCATTATATTCACCAGATGGATCAGTATTGCAGGCAATAACCATAGTCTTCTTGATTGCCCCCCATTTACCGGCATCTTTAATTTTTAAAACGGTATCCCCTTTCTGACAGGCTTCGGCAAGTTCCGTATCCGTATCGGGTACAGCATTGATATTATGACAATAGATGGGAACATTCTTGGCATCATAAGGCATCAAGCCCAAATATAAAGACACCTTCTTGTCGTCTGCGCTTTTAAAAAAGCCTGACAGTTTATAAGGTTTTGTCGTGTCAACCGAAATCGCCTCGATACTGTTCACGGTTGCAGTAATGGTCTTTAATCCGTTCGCGCCGGAATGCGCGGCGTCCGAGGCTGCGGCAACCGTCTGGGCATTCCAATTTGCGGTACCGTCCTCTCCATCGCCATTTTTTACCAGATTAATAGTTTGGGCGCTAAGGTAAAATGGGAACACTAAAGCAATCAACATAATCTTTTTCATTTTTTCCATTCCTTAATAATTGTTATTGGTTAACCAACTTCTGATCAGCTATTCACGTCCGGTCTGCCTTTGCAACTGATCAAATTCAGATTTCCAGACATCAGACATCATTAGGTGACAACCATAGCTGTCTGCCGTTCTGGCGGTATTAATGGCGTCCTTATTGTTCTGCAGGATTATCTGGTCGAGAAGATTGATTATAAGTTCATCCCGGATCTGTTTGAATTCGGGGCTACAGTAAAGATTCTCCTCCTCCTGCGGATCATTCTGCAAATCGTAGAGTTCACCGTTGGGGTCATTGGCGTAGTAGATCAACTTCCAGCGTTTTGTAACAATGGCCCAGATGTCGGGAAGAGTGCCATCATGGCCATGAAAACTCCTCGGATGGTGAACTGTGGCATTGTTACGGATATCGCAGACATCTCCGTTGACGACAGGAGTCTGTATGATTCCGTCGCAGCTCATGCTGTGATCGCCTATTCCGGCCATGTCCAGCAGGGTTGGGACGAAGTCAATGAAGGAAAAGATGGCATTGGAAACAAATCCTTTCCTTGATGCTTGAGGCGAGCGAATTATCAGCGGAGTATTGATGTATTCCTCCCAGAGAAAACCTCCCTTGGCTATCATTCCATGTGCTCCCATATATTCACCATGGTCAGAGGTGAATACTACAATGGTATTTTCTGCCATACCTATCTCGTCGAGTTTGTCAAGAATCAGTCCGATGTTCTTGTCTATGAAAGTGACAGATCCCCAGTAAGCGCGGGTTATTGCCTGAAGGTCGCCTGGACAATCAAGATATTGTCCGCCTCCATCATAACCTGTGAAATGTTTTTCATGGGCGAGCCGGAACTGTTTCGGATATTTGTCGAGTTTCTCGGAATCAATCGGAGGCTGTTGTGGCGGTACAGGCACATTCCGGTACATGTCGAAATATGGTTGTGGAGGCATGATCGGCCAATGGGGTTCGGGAAAACTGGCAAAACAGTAGAACGGAGTTTCCGAGGCCTTCATCGAATCCAGAAATTCATTGGTTCTCATTGCCACATACGCGGAAGAATGCAGAGTTTCCGGGATAGTATTGCGGTAAATACCTCCTCCGTCGAGGGCAACGCAGTCCAAATGACTGTCCTTGAAATGAAAATAAGCGTCAGGATGTTTCTCGCGCAACCATTCTCCGTAATGACCGACAAGTGAATTGCTGTGTCCTAAAATGATGTCCACAGTTTGAAATCCGGCGTAGGGACCGTGCCAGCCATCGAATTTACCGTCACGCCAGTCTGCAATCGATTCCTCTGTTCCACGATGCTGCTGCGATTTGAAATGCGGTTTGCCGACAAAATGTGTCCGGTATTCGTTATCCTGCAGAACCTGACCAATGGTACGTTCACCATCCGGCATGGAAGTGTTATGCAGAGGGGCGCGGTGATTGGCAATGGTTTTGCCGGTGATCATAGTAATCCTTGACGGAATGCAGATTGGACTCTCGCAGTAAGCGCGTTCAAAGCGGGTACCTCCTGCCGCCAGCCTGTCAAGATTTGGAGTCTGTACAACATTGTTCCCATAGCAGCCGATAGTGTCCTTGCGCTGCTGGTCAGTGGTGATAAAGAGTATGTTGGGCCGCTTCTTCATTTTCAATACCTTTCATATGGGTTGAGCCAATTTCAAAACGCCGAAGGTAGGGCGCGTTCTCCGCAACGCGCCGCCTCAAAACGGACGGCTCGCGTGAGCGACGTTGTCGCAACGCGACTCACGTCGGAGAGCCGTCCCTACCTTAAATTCGGCAGTTTTGAAATTACCTCGGGTTATTTATGGAGTATTAACTTTTTCTTGTTCAAGCCTGAATACTCTCCACTGCCCTGCAGAGAGATTTACATTCAGAGTCGTTCCAGAGCCTTCGATCTTTTTAGCATCGCTCGATTTCCATATATAAGGCTTATTCGAGCTAAGTACAAAGGATGGACAATCCTTATCAGACAGATTCGTTGCGATCACAGCAACAATTTTCCCTTCCTTTGTATAACAACTCGCCTTGACGTCATCTGTACCCTGCACAACAACGGGACAGTTCGCGTCCCAATATGGAATTAATGTTGCATCAGAAACAATATCAGCTACATCGAACATTGGCACAGTGTAAGCAGATACACCGTCCGATCTAAAATAACCTTGTGAGGACATGCCATGTACCGCAGCAACGCCCGCTGCTTGATCCCGACTCATAAGCCCCTGTGCATAAAGGTTATAGGTGTAAAAAACGGTGGGAACACCATAAGGCTGTCCAAGAATCGATCGCATCAGCTCGCTGGGGATAGTCTTTGTACGATTATTGCGCAACTTTGCAGCTAATGATTCACCAGGCATGGTATGTGTCTGAAAACCCATGTTATGACCACAAAAAGCACCTAACGTGTGCTCTTCGACAACGCCGTCGTCACAATGCGACATAACCATTTTATATAATCGCTCCGCCAAAACTCGAGATTCATGGATTTTCCATGTGCCAATACCTTTATTTTTTGCAAAATCCACCATTTGATCCGGTTCACAGCTGTACGTATCGTACGCGGGGATATATGTGCAATCTAGATATAATCCATCCATGCCTGTTTGATGAATTACTTCTGCACACGAACCTAAAAGAAAATCGACCCAATGGTCTTCAGGTTTTACCGAGGCACCATAGCTGCGCTGAATATATTCACCTGTACGCCAGACATCACCCCACCCAGGTATATCCTCGCCGAGCCATGGCCATTGATAGAATCTGAACTCCGGCACACGATCGCCTATTGCACGGTATGAATACAATATGGCCTTTATTCCCCTGCGATGAAGTTGCGATACAATGGTCTTAAGTTTTTCTGGTTCATCGGCGACATAACTCTCCAGGGATGACATCCACCAATCATTCCCCAGCATTACAACATCTGGTTTACTTTCTGCAAGCTTATCGAAATCGGCATCCTTAAAATTGTACCAACTTTCGTTTCCGTTGACAATGCGGGGAATATTCCCTGTCTTAGGCCATGGTTTAAGTGGATAACTCTGTAAACCGAAAGTAATATGCAGCGGCTTTTTAATCACAACAGGTTCATCTGCAATATGAATACGTAACAAACATAAATCAGAATTCATATCAATAGAAAGCGGCTTAAAAGGATCAGCAGAACGAAATAAGCTGCTGGATCCTCCTATAAATCCTATTCCTTTCCGATCATTTGTGATATTTAAAGCGCCACAAAACTCAAATCGCATCTGGCCATTTTGGGGTAATTTACCGCTAATCGTTGATTCAGTAGAGTTTGCTGGTTTCATGCCATTATAAATTTCAGCAATTTCCTTCTTGACCGGGATGTCGATGTACAAACCAGAGATAGTGGACTTCTGTGCCGATGTGAGGTTAATATCAAACCATATAAAACCATCATATGCAAGTTCGGTTTTGATATCAACTGTGAATCCACCTGCCTGAAGGGTCTCAAGATGCGTATAGCGGCTATCTGTAAAATTGACCTTTTTGTCTTTATATGTCCACTCTATGCTTTTGCCGTCTTTCACAACCACAAATTTAACCGGCTCAGCCAATGCAGGCTCACCCAATATGGTTATCTGTTCCAACAGAGTTCCGGCAGTGCTGCCGAAATCATAATCGCGTTGCCATGTTCTGACAAGTTCGCCACGCGGGGCGATTGGTGGTCTGCCATAATCCGTAGATATGCGTCGGGCATCACCAACTGAAACAGTTTTTTCGGCCGCGATATCCTTACCATCAGCGCAACTCCATGAGTCATTCTTCCATACCAAGAGATTGTGCCATGGTTTGGGTACGAAATCCTTTACCCCCTCAGGCTCTGAAAACCATTTTGGCTTGGGAAATGTCTTCAATCGGCTGGTTTCCTGGCCAAGCTCCTTGCCATGCTCGTCATAAGCAATCACGGTGGCTTCAACATACTTGGGCACATTGAACACATCAACAGAAAGCTCTTCTCTGAAATGACCCTGTTTATCCGCCACAGCATCCTTCTCAAATATCACCTGACTATTCCCATTTTTGAGGACCAGGTGCATCCTCGTCACATCAGCAATTTTAGGAGCTGCCCTGACCAGAACAAGTTTACGAAATGGATCCGTCAAAACAGGTTTTAAGCCCAATTGACCAGCAACAGGATGTTCTTGCACGATATGCCGCGCTAACAACCTGCCTTCCTTATCAGTTACTCGCAGAAAAATATTGGTTGGACCAACCTTGGGAATTTTCTGCTCAATAGTCACGATACCGTCAGGATCACTTTTTAATTTTTGACTTGTAATTATTTCCCCTTCCTGCTCGGAACATGTTTCGACTATAATCGATGTGCCACAGCCACGAACTCGAGCCTTGAGAATATCATTTTCAAATATGAATGACTCTACATTAGCGTGTTTTTTACCACCAAACTGTACAAACGGATAATACTTTGAACGAAAATGCATACGGTCACTGGTAACCCACTCACTGCGGTTCACATCAAAACTTTGCCGATAAACACGAAGATTGAGTTTCCAAAAAATACCCTCTACCGGATACGGTAGCGACTCTATCGCACTTAACGGTATCGCCATCTCAACAATCCATTGACTTGGTTCGACTGAGCCAGCGCATTGTGTATTTGATTGCCATTTAGTATCCATCATTTTGCTGTCATGAATATATCCGCCAGTATTTCCGATGATTCTATAAAATGGTTCGCACGTTTGACTGTCAGGGGAAATAGTAACTTCACAACTATTATCAAACCACAAAAGATCATCACTTTTTGTGGTCTTAATCTTTTCATTTTCACTTCGATCATTTACAAATATAACATAAAGAAATTTCGAATCATACTTCATATATGCATGCGATTGGCGTGGAGACAGCCCATTCATAAGATGAGAAACAAAACCTGTAATTTTAACAGCATCGTCCCACTCTCCTTTTTCACACTTGCCGTCAATAGTGGGAGTAACACTGGCTTGTGGGATTGTCGCAAACGAAAGATACGGATTATTTATATCAAGCAACTCGTACGTCCCCCCGGCTTGCACTGTGCCTGAGAAATTATACAGAAGCAATCCAAATGATATCATTGCACATCTTACACTCTGTTTCATAACATTTCCTTTCTTACAAGCCTCTTGCAAAATCCGTTAAGTAGTTTAGTTAGATTATACTTGCAAATTTTAAATATAGCTATACAATCTATACAGTTTAACATGGACTTTTTACAGTTTTTATCAATATGAATGTATATTTAATACCTGAACTCAATTTTTTAAACATCCAAATTTTAGCTGGAAACGGTCTATGGTATGACAGCATGTGGGGCGGTCATAGCGTAAAAAGCGATTGTTCCCGGCTTTATTTGCTCAAAAATGGCAGAGCCAGTGTCAGTTGCAAGCAGTACCAGATAGACTTAGTTCCCGGTAAGTTGTATTTATTTCCCAATGGCAGGTTTTTCGATTATTCCTGTACAGATAAAATTGAACTGTTCTGGGTGCATTTTACCATTGAATTTATCCCTGGATTAAGCGTATTCAACTCATTTACGCCGCAAGTAAGTATTGATTTGCAAGCTGGACAAGCAGAATTATTTGAATCAATTATCAGTGATCTGGACAAAACGACTACTGCCGGAATGATGCAAAAGTATGCGAATATGCTCGCGTTATTATCTGATTTTTTCCCAAGTGATATTCATAAAACACTACCTTCCAGGCAGGATTTTGAACATTTTAGAGTAGTTTCTGAATATTTAAACAAATATCCGGAACGTCAATTTGACCTGAAGCAATTAGCGCGAATGGTTAATTTGCATCCCACCTATTTTTCCAATCGGTTTAAAAAGATTTTTGGAGTTCCGCCACTGCATTTTCTGATTGTAATCCGAATGGAAAAAGCGAGGACTTTGCTGTTAAATACCAATTTGTCTGTATCGGAGATTGGCAGGCAGTGCGGCTATGCGGATGAATTCTTCTTCTCTCGCACTTTTAAAAAATACATGGACATCTCTCCCGCAAAAATTCGTCACAAAACCAGACGTGTCCGTCCCACTGCGGAACGAATATAACAAGTGAAAATGTTGGCGCGCAATCATTTTATGGATTTTGTTCCTAGCGCCGTGGTAACATCATATTCAGTTCTATAGTGGTCGTTGCAATTCAACATATTTACTATTAAGCTGTTTTCCTGATCTTGCCATAGAGGAACTCGGGTGCCATATCGGCTCCGTTTTCCCATACTATGGTCTCTGTTTCCGGATCAACCCTGAAAGACCTGAACATCTCGGGTTTGAGCAGAGGGGAAAAGACTTCACCGTATAATTCATCTTTGAGATCGACTTGGCCTTCTGCTCCATTGTTGAACCTGACCCAGAGGACATAGTCTTTTACATACTTCTCCTGTTGTACATGAAGAACACCAACTTAAGAAATCAGCTCAACCATCCAGCGAGCCTGCCTCGGCGGCCATTATAATCCGATTGTAAACTTTTAGCTGGCTCAGTTTTCCGTTGAACAATTTGCCGATTTCCCAGGTTTCACACCAGTTCACATGTCGGAAATAAGGGCTGAAACGCTGCCAGCCGAACTGGCAATGTTCGCCACCGTCGCAGAAGTGGCCATTGACGATAAAGCTGACAATACGCGGACCGCCGTCAATATTTATGACAACATGGTTCTTGCCGGTTTTCAGGCAGGGTTCGCTGAGCATCCGCTGCTCCATCCAACCGTCATTCATCATTAGTTCCAGACAGCCGGCAGCAGTGATATTCAAGTTCATCCCGCGACCATCCTGACGTTGTCCACCAATCAGGGACTGATTCTCCAGATTATCAAGCGTCACATCCAATTCCAGGGCAAATCCGGCGTTGGTCGCCATTCCGCAATAATCCGGGCTCTGATAGTTACGGGTGAAGAATTCCGGCAGCATCGGAGCGTTCACCGTGCCGCAAGCACTCGTCAATATCGGTTCGCAACGCGGAAGTTCCTGGTTCTCCAGTCCCGCCCAAATCTTCTCAATGAAGTCTTTTGGGATTTCATGGACTCTCGCCGTGTTTTTCTGGGTTTCAGTCAGGAAATATCTGCCGTCATCTT
>CAYMSF010000135.1:0-7731 GCA_964392985.1 uncultured Victivallaceae bacterium
CGCTTTAATTACTGTCTGCTAAATACTTATAACACATTTTCAGCAAAAAACAACCCCTTTTAGATGTTCAGTTTTAAAATGACGTTTTTCGCGGTTTTAAACTCAAGAACACCATTCCTCATATGATCAAACGATCATAGGCGACCGGAAAAACAAAAGGTTATGTAAATTCCTCTTACTTTTACTAGCCTCCTAAGTCAGGCTTGACGAATATGGGGGTATTTCCGCTAAAATAAACGTCCTCGTCTGACGTTCACCAACATTCTTTCACGAGGGAATTGACTCTTTGCAAGGATGGATTAAATTAAAGGCATCTCGCTTATTTACGAAATCCAAAGGGAGTATTATGCATTTGTTTCAGAAATTGCTTGCATTAGCTTTTTGCTTGATTTATATATTTTGCTTGAGTGCCGAGGAAAGTATATCAGCGCCAACTGACTTAAAAGTGCAAAAAGCCAGCTTTACCAAGGCAACAATTTCCTGGAAGCCCGGAGCAGGTTCCAGCGACAAAACGATTTATGCCATTTTCAGGAATAAGACCGAGATAGCAACAACGCCTAAAACCACATATGCCGATTCTGAACTAAAGCCGGAAACAAAATATAGGTATCAGGTTAGAGCAAAAAATCCCGATGGGAAGATTTCCAATCCAAGCTCTAAATTAGTGGTTAAAACCTTACCGGTATTAGAATTTGATTCTTTCGGACTGATACAAAAGCTTGTTGACAGTTTCCACGAAAGCGCTATAAAACCCAAAATGCTGCTTCAGAATGTTACCGCAAAACTTTCTGAAATTCGCGGCTCAACAGTGGCATTCACGAAAATTGATTCTTCTATTGTCCGGAAAATGGTTGAAGCAGAAGTGGAGTTTAATAACGCTCCTGAACCGGAATTAACTCCTGAACAGGCGAAGACGGCATTGCAGGAAATCCAGGAGGTGCTTAAAGAATTTGGCGGGCATTCTTTTTTGGTATTTTATACCCACTCTAAATTAATTGAGCTGGCAGATCAACATATGGCGGAAGGTAAATATGAAGGCGCGGAAATTCTTTTTGAGGCGGCGCTCAAGCTTATCCACAATGTGGAAAATATCACCTTTACCACGCTTGCCAGCATGGCTAGAATGAAATTAGCTCAAATAAATTCCAATAGCAGCAAAGAAGAAATCATCGCGGCAGTTACTGCGGCTAAAGTGTATTATTTGCGATTCTTCTCTTACTTTCCCAATTCCAACTCCCACTGGGCTATTCATGCATATGCGTGCGCCACTTTTGCGCATTTTAAATATTTCCCGGTGATTTTAACATATAATCAATATGATAATGCATTTTTCGAATCGGCTCTTTCCACTGTTCAGTTTGCAAAGAATATTTCCAATGAGGATTATGCATCTATGTCTCAAGACCGGTTCACCAGGGTTGATGCCTGGCAGCTTATCAAGATGAATGTATCTTTTGCCAAGCCTGACGGAAGGCCTGCCTCCGGTCAGATAATAATTAAAAATGTCAGCGACAAACTTCCATTCTCAGTATTTTATGATGAACTTATTCCGGATAAACGTGTTTATAAACTTACGAACGGACTTGCTGTAATTCCTGTATATAAAGGGCATAGCTATGATATTACCGCAGTGTTTGATGTCGAAGGCGGAGCTCCTGTGAAATATTATCTGCCTGATGTTCCGCACCAAAAAGGTCAGAAAGCAGTCTTCAATCAATTTAATCAACCGGACGCGCAGGATTTGCCCGCAGGCAGCAACTATTGCGAAATGGTTTTTATTACAGACCGGCCGGCGATGCCATATAATCTCCGGGCTGAACGTAAAAAAAATATTTTCACTTTAGCCTGGGACTGGGTGAAGCCGGACGCGGATTATCAGCTTAAACACTTTAAGATTTTTCGCGGCGACAGTGAACTTTATACGGTCACTGAACAGAAGAAAGGGGATATTCCGATAGAGTCTGAAAGTTCTATTTACACCTATACCGTGCGCGCTTATGACATTAATGACAAGCCTTCGCCTGAAAGCCCTTCTATCGAAGTATCTCCTTCCGATATTGAAGCTCGTTCTATAATCAAAGCGTCAACAAATAAGCCCCCCGCGCCTGCTGAAAACAGCATAGAGGACAAACCGAAAAATTAATTGGCGTCTGCAAGACTGATGCGGGAAATATTCGTGTTTTTGCATAGATCAAGAAGTCTAATTAGTTTCGTATGTTTTACTTGCTGATCGCATTTAATCATGACAACGGCCTGCGGATCATTCTGAACAGCGTCTTTTAAAATGCTTCTTAATTGTTCAAAGTCACATTCCTGCCCGTTAAGGGCTATGTTGTTTTCTTCAGAAGCCTTATTAAGTTCGATGCAGAAAAAAGTCGATGGCAATTGTTTGGGCGAAGAGGCGCTTTTAGGCGGCGCAATATTAACCCCCAATAAGGTGTCATCAATGATAGGTTTTTGGTTAAGAACAAAAAAGATCAACAGCAGAAAGACAATGTCTATCATAGAGGCAAACGGAATTTCCGGTTCGGCAAGATGTCTTTTTTTTCTTGTGCGCATTTTAGTTTATCTTTTTGATTTCCGCATTAAAGTTGACTTTATAAATTTGAGCAGTTTTAAGGGCATCCAATACTTTGTGGATATGCTCGTACGTTACATCCTGATCTGCCCGCACAGTAACGGGTATTTCGTTGCCCCAGGCTGCCACAGATCGAATAACTAACGTCTGAAGCTCTGTCATGGATACCGGTTGCTGTGCAACGTTTACTTCTCCATTGCTTCTGATGTTTATTGTGATGCTCCTGGCAGCTTTAGCTCTCAAGGTATCTCCATGGGGGGCTGCGGCAAGAACGATATTTTCGTCCTGGGCATCCTTGTCTATTTCCGCAGTAACCACAAAGAATATTATCAGCAGAAAAACTATATCAATCATGGAGGCAATGGGAAATACCACTGATTCATCTTTTAACTTGGATTTTTTTCTTTTCATGGAAAACTTACTTTTCTATTTCCGCATTTCTTATTATTTTCAAAACATCTTCAGCGGCGCCCTCCAGGGAAATAATAATTCTGTTGGCATTATTTCTTATCATGGTAAAGGCGATTATGACCGGCACCGCAATAAACAAACCTACCGCTGTTGTGTAAAGCGCCTGTGCAATCGCAATCGCCAGCAATTTTGCTTTCTCGGCTCCCGTGGTAGTACCTATTGCGTAAAAAGCGGACACCATACCGGTTACTGTTCCAAGCAGCCCCAGCATCGGGGCGAGGGAACCGCACAAGTTCAAATAATTAATTCGCTGCATAAGTTTTTCGTCTTCCATTTCAATTTCTTTGACGATCGACTCCGATACCGCATCAAAACCATGAGCAAGATTATTGAAGCCGGCCAGTAATACTCTTGACAATGGCGACGGATGGGCCTTGCAGTTGTCAATGGCTTTGGCGAGATCTCCCTGGTTTAATGACTCATGAACTTTCAGAACGAGATGCCTGGGAACAATCTTATGCATCCTTACAGTCAGCAGTGCATCTATGATTAAACATAAGCCGACTGCGGATGAAAGAAAAAGTAATATCCAGATAACAACCCCCAAAGCTCCGCTCCCTTTTATTATATCCATAAAGGAGTCTTCTTTGATTGGAGCCGGTTTAGGAGCTTCTTTCATCGCTATTTCAGTTGTAATGCCAGGCCTGCCAGCCGATTCGCCGGGGGCTTCCGGTTTCGGTGATTCATTGGACGGCGCTGTCGCCGCTGTATCATTATCCGTTCCGTTGGCGGCTTCCAGTTTTGGCGTTTCTTTGGCAACGGCTTCCGGCGCGGGGTTTTTATCAGTTGGCTCTTGAGCCATAATCTTAAGGGCTGGAAGAACGGAAATTGCCAGCAACATGATTATTAAATACCTGTTAAATGCATACTTCGACATAATTTATCTCCTGATTTTTATATGGTTAGTTGTTAATCTCTTTAATGAATTTTCCATTGGGAAACATTTCCTGATATTTCTTCTTTAGTAAACTATACTCGTCATTTTTGCCGAGTTGCTTGGCGCAGTAGGCGGCTTTGAATACTGCATACTCATGCCAGGGGCTGCCCATCGCAGTATAGGCCAGGACTTTGAATCCGGGATAGGGCTTCTGATGATTGCCTTCCGCCAGATAGGTGTCTCCCATCAGGCATTGTGCTTGAGCGGATTCATCTTTCAGGCCTGCCTGCAGCGCATACATTGCCGCATCGGAAAGATCGGCACGGGCGACGGCAAATTGCTTTAACGCAATATTAGCCTGCGCCTTTATGATTTTTGCTCTAAGATAATGCGAAGAAGCGTTGTCCTGCAAAATTTCTTCCGATAAGGATATTGCAAGATCATATTTCCCGGAATTATATGCGGCTTGGGCGCAGCGGATATTGACAAGATTCCAGAGCGCTTTAAAAGGGTCTTTTTCTCCAGAGTTGCGCAATTCTTCAATTACTGAATCATTGGTCATTGCAGAGGATTTAATCCGTTTTTTCAACAAATCTCCGGCAGTCAGCGCGATTTCCGAACCTTCCTTGCTTAAATCGCCGCAAGAACTTAATTTCTCCGCGACCCATAAAAGTTCCTGAGAAGATATCCCGCCGGGATGTTTAAACATTTCCCGGCATGTTTCAATGCTTTTCTTGTAATCTCCCGATTCATACATAATTCTGGCAAGATTAAAAAATGCTTTTTCGGCTTCGGGAGAATAGGGATACTGGCTTATCAGGCGTTTCATTATTTCTGATGATTTGTCATTTTCTTTCAGTTCATAGTAGATGACGCCAAGCCGGAAAAGCACTGTCGGAATTTTCATGCTCTTGGAAAAATTCTGCACAAACTGCTCGTATTCTTTCACTGCCGGCTGTCTTTTATTAGCCTCGTCAAAGGCTCTTGCCATAAGTATAAAAGCCTTTTCTTTGATATCAAATGCCAGATTTTCCTTTGTCAGGGGAATAAGCAGCTTTAAAGCTTCGTCCAAATATTCTTGAGCTAAAACCAATGAATTGATTCTCTTTTGTTCCAGCCCCGCATTAAACCAGCATAGCGCGGCTAAGTACTTCATATAAGGCAGATTGTTTGCCCCCTGGACGCTTTCCAGTTGACAATATTCAGCAAAACTCTTAGCGGCGGGAATATATTGGCCCTGCTCCAGATATACATTTCCAGATAGACTATGCACTGATGCCGTCACCTCCTGGTTCCCTGGTATATTTTTGAGCAGTCTGCTGCAAATGCTAAGCGCCATCCCATAGTATTCGTCGGCTTTCTTCTTGTTTTTTTCTGTATCTTTTGAACCGGCGGAACATTCCTGGGCAATTTTGAAGTATTCCTGTCCGGCAAGAATCGAATATTTACCGGTCATTGGATGATCAGGCGCGGAATCAAGCAGCATTTCAAATATTTTTAAGGCGACTGCTTTTTTTCCGTTTTGCCAGAATATCTGACCGGTAAGAGCCAGGGCCTCCCCGGTTTGAACCGCAGACTTGCATTCCTTTTTCATCTGCGCAAGCGTGTCAAATACGTCCTTTTCCTGTCCCAGATGCGCATAGGATACCGCCAGTTTCAATAATGACCCGCCAAGCCGCTGATCTCCTTTATGCTTTTTTATGACATCTTGAAGCAACGGAATGGCCGCTTCAAAATTCTTGTCTCTAAGGAGTTTTACAACATCCGGCGGTGTAATCTCATCAATGGCGGATGATTGTGCGGATAACTTTATTCCCGCCAACGGAACTGGACAATCCAATATCCGTTCCAGGCGGCTTTTGCATACCGACAGATCGGCTCCGGCACGAATCGTAAAAGCACATTCGGGAAATTCCTTTAATATCCGGTAAAATTTCTTTAAGGCTTTCACATTGTAATCTACGGATGCCTCAATGTCATCGCCGGCGCTGTCTGCTTGCGCCATATATACTTTGCCAAGTTCATATAGGGCCGGGAGCAATGGCGACTCCTGGCGCTTATTTTGCTTCTTGAAAAAAGCATCAGCTTCCGTGTATGAATCCGGGTTGCTTTGTATTTCAATGATCGCCTGTTGATAGCTGCCAAGCAGGCGCTGTGTCCGGCCACTCTGAATGCAGGCGTATAATCGAAGCGTTCCATGTGCTTCCCAGCGGATTGCATCCAGTTCTTTGAGTATGTCCCGCAACTTTTCTTCTATTGCAGGAGATGGCCGCCGTCCGTACAGGTCTTCCTCTATTTTATCTATTTGCTGGATTGCCTTGACCAGCCTTTCATGGTCTGTAAGAGGCATGACTTCGCCTTGTCCGTAGACAATCAGCACGGATGAAAATATCCAGATAAATAAGAAAATCAAAAATCCCTGATTGCTCATCGCTTGATTTATACCTCTTCGTTTGAAACAAATAATATACAGATATCAGGCGGCATTTTCAAAAAAATATGAGATAAAAATTAAAAATCCCGGTACGAGATCGGGATTTTTAATTTTTATATAGTTTCTTTTCCGCCCGGCAACTTATGGGCTAAATCGGAGGCCTCTCGCTCTTATGCAAGTTGTCCAACTTTCGGGGATAAGCGCATCTCTTTACTCCGTTGCTTCTTTGTCATTTATTTCCCTTGTTAATTATTCTAACCCATTCTTCAAATGGAATTTTCTTTTCATCGGTGCCATTTACATTCCACGTTGTAACATTCATTTGTTTTTTATTTTTTAATTCTGTTAGATATTTTAGTCCTTGATTTGGATAAAAATAACATTCAAAACCATTTAACAAATTTTTATCAAAAAGATTGGCAAGGCTTATATGGTCTTTCATAAAAGTTACCGCAAACATTAAGCGCTTTGTTTTATCACTCCTTAATGCAATATTTTCTAGGTTATTTTTGTAATAGCAAAAAATATTAGAGTATGGGAAATTAGAAAAATAGACGTCTCCAATGACAACATCCGTGAGTAGTTCAAGCTTAAAGGTTAAAACATTTTCCCCCAAGGGCAAATCTGTTAAAAAGTCCTCTTGTTTTAATAGAGAAGTTATGATTTCTTGAGTTTGGGCAATATATGCTTCATTTCCCGTAGGAATCTTTGACAATAGTGAATTAATGTCTCTTTCGTATTTTGTGACTGAAGTAGAACCTGTTTCAGTCATAACAACGTGCAGTTGCTGAACCAAATTATTTTTCTTAAAAATTAAAAATTTGGTATTGCTTATTTCTTTAAATGATATTTGTATAAAACTATCAAATTGTTTTTTCTCTTCTTCGCTTGGAGAGAATTGCGCTATTATCATTCTGATTTCAAAAGGAGCAATTTTTGTTGGTTGCTGCTTATTCAAAGGTTTTGTATTTTTTGATAAGGCCATTTCGATAACAGGATTGTATATAATCGGAGATGTAAACAACATTTTCTTTGTTTCATTTCCCAATACACTGAACACAAAGCTGAAAGCTAACGCAATAAAAAACGACTTTTCCCACCTATTCATAATTATAACCTCCCATACAATGCCCAGGGCATATCGCCCCGGTACTCTACTTCAAATCCCCCGATAGTTCCCGTCCAAACTCCATAAGCAGATGGCAATGTTGCGCCACTTGCACTCCCCGCTGCCACAGCCGTACTTGCACAGTTTCTTGTTGTCGCGAGAGTCCAATATATAGGAGCTATATTACCATCTGTCGCGTGACAATAGGTCCCTAGATTTCTTTGGCGTAAATCCTTCCGCATAAAAACTCTGTTTTTTTTCAG
>CAYMSF010000136.1:0-7653 GCA_964392985.1 uncultured Victivallaceae bacterium
TTAAAACTATCAGCATAAAACATCCCAGCTGTACCAATTTGCTTGACATTATTCAGACAGGTAACAGCTTTTGCTTTCTCTCGTGCTTTGTTAAGGGCCGGCAGCAGCATTGCAGCTAAAATTGCGATAATAGCTATCACAACCAGCAATTCAATGAGTGTGAAACTATTTTGCTGAGACACTTTATGTTTTGGGTTGGATCCGTTTGTAGATGACCTTACAGAATACTTGCACATTTTAAAATCCTTTCCTTTATAACTTTATGGTTATGAATAAGTATTTCGGAAACTTGTTGAGGCGTTTCTGGAATATTTATGCTCTTTGTTTCAGGGAATACAGTATTTCCCATGGAAAATTTATAATCACAACAATATGCTGGTGCTGTTTTTGGATTTTCACGGTCAAACCAGCTGTTTTTGGAGATCAATAAATCAAAAGCCATTTCAACCATCTTATCATATTGATATTTTACTCCGCAAAGATTAGGTGCAAGTGGCAAATCGGTAGGCAGACCGCTGAAACCGATTACGGAATAATCTTTAGGTATGTGTAAATTTATATTGTTCATGGCGAGTGACAGCATAACTGCTAAAAAATCGGAGTAGCAGACGAAAAGATCCGGACGCGGGGACTTTTCGAGTAACTTGGTTAAATCTTTTTCAATACTAATTGGATTGCATTCAAAATAGTTAATTGAGTGTAATTTGTCTTTTAAAATGTTTTTTATTTCCGGAATTGTCAGTGCACGAATATTTTCCCTTGTTGCGTCATCAATTCTTGCCGTAACGGCAATTCTTTCATATCCCAATGCTAAAGCAGTATTCAGCGTTTTAAAGAATGCTTCACGTTCATTCACCCATACCGAGGCGAAACCTGTCACAATTGTATCACCCATCTTGCCATGTGGCAAAACCACAGGCAATTTGGTGACATGCATTTTTTTAATGATAGGCTCATTGCCATGAAAAAATTGAGTCATCAAAATTATGCCGTCAAAATTTTTATCTTTGAATAATTTTTTAATCATCTTAACCGGCAGATGTTCAATATAAAACCGCTCGATTTGTTCAATCTCAATATTGCGGCGATTGGCCTCTTGAATAATTAATGATAACATATAGGGAAAAGGACTGCCTGGGACAGTCATATAGTCGGTAATCACGGCAATTCTATTGATAACTTTATTTTTGTTTCCAAAAACAAACGTCCCGCGCCGGCGCATACGCAGAATCAATCCATCTTGCTCTAATCGCCGCAAAGCAGCACGAAGAGTAATTTTACCAACTTTGAGCTCTTGGGCAAAAACTAATTCAGTTGGTAATTTCATCCCTACTGGATAAACTCCTGAGAGAATATTGTTCCGTATCTCCTCGTAGATTTTTTCATTCTTGAACCTAAGGTCATCAATAATTGTATTCATTTAAATCTACGTTTCCTGCTTTTGAGTTCTTATGATGCTAAACGTTTCTTCCATTGACAAGCTAATTTAATATCAATATCATTATTAATCCCTAATGATACTACTATAATACTATATTATTTGAAAAATGTCAAGTCCTGAAAATATTTTTTTTAAAAAAAGAAAATCATTTAATTTAACAATATTAAGTTACTGCCTTGCAATAATCTCTCGGTAAATATATTATTAATTCAGTGTTGTCAGTTACTGTTACTTAAATTTATAAGGTTAATTCTAATTTAACAAAGGGAATAAACTATGTTACGCAAGATCAGAATGGGAATGGTAGGCGGTGGACCGGGGGCGTTTATCGGTAATGTTCATCGTATGGCTTCACGACTCGATGGTAAAATTGAACTTGTGGCCGGAGCGTTTGATATTGATCCGGCAAAGAGTAAACAAACTGGCGAAGAGCTTTGCCTGTGCCCGTCCAGAGTTTACAACACTTACAAGGAAATGATTGCCAGGGAATTAGCGTTAAGTCCTGAACAGCGCATCGATTTTGTCGCGGTAACAACACCGAATAACTGGCATTTTCCGATTGCAAAAGATTTTCTTGAAGCCGGTTTCAATGTGATGTGCGAAAAGCCGATGACAATGACGTTGCAGGAAGCTTTGGAGTTGCAGGAAATTGTCAAAAAATCCGGCAAAGTATTCGGCTTGATGCATAATTACGTCGGTTATCCGATGGTCAAACTGGCAAAAGATATGGTCAAACGCGGCGAACTTGGCAAACTTCGCAAAGTAGTATCCATCTACCCGCAAGGCTGGTTGGCCAGACCTATTGAAAAGTCCGGACAGCAGCAGGCGGCATGGCGTACCGACCCGAAACAGAGCGGCGCCGGCGGATGCGTTGGTGATATCGGCTCGCACGCTGATAATCTCGCGGAATACATCACCGGTTTGAAGATGACTGAATTATGCGCTGATTTGACCTCATTTATCGAAGGCAGACCGCTTGATGATGATTGTAACTGCCTGGTAAGGTTTGAAGAGGGCGTAAAAGGTGTCATATATGCCAGTCAGATTTCCGTGGGCGAAGAAAACGGACTCTCTATCTGGGTTTACGGCACCGATGCCGGTATTGAGTGGCATCAGGAACATCCTAATCAATTACTCTATAAACCGATTGATGGTCCGGTTCAGATATTATCCCGCGGGAATGCTTATGTCGGCGCGAAAAGCCCGGCGGCGGCGCGTGGTTCACGCATTCCAGCCGGTCATCCCGAAGCATTTCTGGAAGCCTTTGCCAACCATTACAGCAATTTTGCCGATACTATCTTATTGAAAGAGCAGGGCAAAGAGGTTGATCCGGTTATCAATGATTTCCCGCAGGTAAATGACGGGGTGCGCGGTATGGCCTTTATTGAAACAGTTGTGGCGAGCGCCAAAGCCGGTTCCGTATGGACAAAAATGCCTAAAGTATAATTTAAACCAATAAGTCAGGAGTCAATAAAATGAGCAGACCAGTTACGATGTTTACCGGACAGTGGGCAGATTTGCCACTGGAAATTTTGGCGCAAAAAGCGGCTTCATGGGGCTATGACGGCTTGGAACTTGCCTGTTGGGGTGACCATTTCGATGTTGAAAAAGGCGCGAAAGATCCGGCGTATTGTGAAAAACAAAAGGCAATTCTGGCTAAACACGGTCTGAAAGTATGGTCAATCAGCAGTCATTTGTCGGGACAGCTTGTTTGTGACCCTAATTTCGACTGCCGTTCCGATATTTTTGCCCCGAAATCAGTTGCCGGCAATGCCGAGGGTAAACGCCAGTGGGCGGTACAACAGATGAAATATTCCGCACAGGCGGCGAAGAATCTTGGCGTAAAGGTTGTCAATGGTTTTACCGGTTCCCCGATTTGGCACATGTTATACAGTTTCCCGCCAGTCAGTGACAAAATGATTGAAGACGGCTATAAATTTTTTGCCGACCAGTTTAATCCGATTCTTGACGTTTTTGCGGAATGCGGCGTCAAGTTCGCGTTGGAAGTGCATCCGACCGAAATCGCTTTTGACATTTACACTGCAAAAAAAGCGTTGGATGCAATCAAGTGCCGTCCGGAATTCGGTTTCAATTTTGACCCGAGCCACCTTTACTGGCAAATGGTCAACCCGGCAAAATTCATTCAAGAATTTCCGGAACGCATTTACCATGTGCACATGAAGGATGCCGCGCTCCAATTAGATGGCAAAAGCGGCATTCTCGCTTCCCACCTTAATTTCGGACGCCCGGAACGCGGTTGGGATTTTCGCAGTCTTGGACACGGCGGGGTCAATTTTGAAGAAATTATTCGCGCTTTGAACCATGCCGGTTATTCCGGTCCGCTTTCCGTCGAATGGGAAGATTGCGGTATGGAACGCGAATATGGTGCGAAAGAAGCCTGCGCTTTTGTCAAAAAAGTTAATTTCTCACCATCAAACGTCCAGTTTGATGCAGCTTTTGACGATAAATAGCATAATTTTGATTAAACTTTTATAATCACTCCGGAATGATTTATTAATGCCGGAGTGATGTTATTTATTGGTGTTTATTATCGCATTGACGGTGGAATTTGCCCGAAAAGTTGTGCTTTTGAAGTTTTATCTGAAAATTTCCACTTTGGTTGTTTACTGATTTTAATAATCATAATTTTAGACAAACTTTGATAATTTCAGCTAAAGATATTATTCTGTAATGAAGTTATAATACTGTTTATACTCTATACGTTGCAATACCAAACCTTAAAAGGAGCTGGATTAATAATGACAAATCGCATCAGAAAAGTTTTAGCTGCCCTGGCAATGTCGTCTTTGATTTCAACCGTAACCTATGGACAAGTTATCTACGAGGATTCCTTTGATTCGAGTGACAGTTTGAAAAATTGGAATGTTGCCGCGGGGGCGGCTAAAATAGTCGATAAATCCCTAGAAATAAGTCTGACTGAACGTCCTAAAAGTCCCGGCGCGATTGGTATCAGCAAAAATTTCCCGCCCGCTTTAATCTCCGGCCGGCGTTTGAAACTATCCGCGCAGATTAAGGGGGAAAATATCGCCCCGGCAAAAGAAGTCTGGAATGGCGGTAAATTTCAACTGGCGCTTGCGACCGGCAAACAATTTAATAACTGGATACAAGGCAATGTTAAAACCGGCACTTTTGATTGGGAAGAGGTTAAGTTTTTTGCATTTGTTGACCCTGAATTGACCACTGCGACGGTTAACATTGGATTTCAGGACTCCTTCGGCAAATTATTTATCCGCAATTTTAAAATGGAGGCTGTGGACACCATTCTTAATATAGCCAAAGTTGCCAATATGGGTCTGGCGGATGAGGTCGAGGGCGATGGCAAGGGCGGCTGGTCGGATCAGGGACCGGATAATGATGCGAAAAAATTTGATTTTAAAGCCCCAACCTATGCCAATGTGCCGTTTATGCCGAGCAACCCGGCAAAAAATAATAACAAAGCAATTATTGCGTTTAAATCGGGAAAATTTCAAGCAGGAGTGGAAAGAGTCACTTTTGATCTTGCCGATAAAAAAACTCAAGCTAAATACCTCTATTTACTCCACACCTTATGCTGGGGTGATGGCGACCCAATCGTTGGTTCAATCAAAATAACCGGCACCAACAATACCACTGAAACGTTTGAAGTAAAATGTTCCAGAGATGTGGCCAACTGGTGGTCCCCGAAAAATATTGCCAATGGTTTTGTCGGCACGAACTGGACTACCACCAGTGGCGGCAGAGTTGGTATGTTCGTTTCCCGTTTTGTTTTAAAACCTGAACTTGGTGAAATTAAAACGGTTGAAATGATATCAGCGAATGCCACCCCGCTGTGGATTGTGGCTGCTGCAACCCTTACCAATACCGATTATAAGTATCCGTCAACTGAAAAGTTCACCACTAAAGCTGATGCAGTCTGGAAACCGGTTGCCCGCGCAGAAAGCCCCAAAACCGTTGAAAATTCCGCGCTGGACCGCTCCAAATTTCTACCCATTAGTAAAATTGACGAGCAGGGCAGGGTGATTGCAAATAAAAATGGACAAATGGCCTTTGAAAAAAATCCTGACAAAGCAGTTCGTTTCCTTTCCGGTTGCGACGGCACAGATACATTCTGGGGTCGTGGCGGTATGGGACCGACACAATTTGAAAACCATGCAGCAATTGCTGAATACGCCAAAGAGTTGAAGAACAATGGCTACAATATGACCCGAACCCATTTTATTGATTCAATATTGATGCGCGGCGGTAAAGCGGATTGCGATTTTAATCAGGATGCTTTGGATAAGTTTGATTATTATATCTATTGTCTCAAACAAAATGGTATCTATCTCAATTGGGATGCAATGTCGAGTTGGACCGGATATACAACATTAAGTCCGTGGGATAAAAAAGTTGAAGGCAAAAGTGATTACAAATATAGAATTCACTTTGACCCGGCAGTCAAAAAGAACTGGATTGACGGTGTGAATAAGGTTTTAACCCGGGTTAATCCATACACCAAAACCAGATTGATTGATGACCCGGTATTGGCGCTGATTGTCTGTTTTAATGAACAGGAATTCGCCTTTATCTATGATTTTGATGCTTCAATTGCTTTGCCGTCATGGCAGGCATTCCTGCAGAAACGCTATGAATCAATTGATAAATTGAAGGCCGCCTGGGGTAAAGATGCCCCTGATGTTGCCGTATTTAATCAGATTCCAATGTTTGCCAAAGCTGATTTACAGGCCAAAAACGCCAGAGGCGCTGATGTCGGTCGCTTTGTCAAGGAAACTGAAATCAATACTGCTGACTGGTATCGCAATGAACTGCGCAATATGGGCTATAAAGGACTCATCAGCGGTTATAATATGGCGAAAAATTTTCATTATTCCGCAGTACGTAATTCACTCGATGCAGTTACCATGAATTCATATCATGCTCATCCCAGCGGTTACATGCAACCGGGGTCAACCATCTCTCAAGACAGTTCCATCGCCTCCTGCGGCGGGGTTTTCCGCTGGATGATGGGCTCCAAGTTGGCGCAAAAACCTTTTGCCGTGACTGAACATGCCAATGTTTTCTGGAATCGTTACCGTTATGAACAGGCTTTTATAACCGGCGCCTACGGGGCATTTCAGGATGTTGACGTATTAACTGATTTCGCCCAGCCGGTTACGATTGTCAAGGTTGAAAGGATTCATCCATTCAACGGGATGCATGACCCGATTTCACGCGCGTCGGAATTCCTCACCTTTTTCATGTATCGTCGCGGTGACGTGAAGAGCGCGGACGCTAAAGTCAGAATTGTTGCCGACACTGAAGATATTTATAAGACGTTTGCATTCAATGATGGCCTTACTGCTACGCAATCCAAACTTTGTCTGGTTTCCGGTTTCACGGTTGAATCAATTGATGAAAAGGCCAAACGCCCGGAATTCTCCAAGAATGAACTGGAAATTCCCCGCATTGGCGGCGCCGGAGTTAAAAATGATATCGCCGGTTTTTCCAGCGTCGGCAACGAAAAGGGTAACGTGATTTTTAATGCAGATGGCGTTGTTGATGAGTTGAAAAAACGCAAACTGATTAAAGCTGACAATCGCACTCAGATGATCAATGACATATTCGAGACCTCAACCGGTGAACTCTACATGAACGCCCGTAAAAACTTTATGTCTTTGATTACGGCTAATATGCAGGGGATTTGTTCCGAAGCCGGAGCGAAAATTGACCTGGGTAACTTGAAGATTGACGCCTTGAGCGTAAAAGGCAATTTAACTCTCGTCAGCGTTGATGGCGACAAGCCGTTGCAGAACAGTGAACGAATGGTTTTAGTCTTTGCCACTGACGCCTTGAACAATAAGATGATATTCGACGAAAAGGAACGCTTGACCTTGCGTGAAATCGGTGGCAATCCCACTTTAGTTGAAACCGGGAAATTCACCGTAACGGTAAAAAATGATAATGCCGGCAAATTAAAAATATGGGCGCTCGACCTTTCCGGAAATCGCAAAGTTGAAATCAAGCCGACCAAAGTATCTGATAGTGAAATCACCTTCTCGGTAGATACTGCAAAATTACCGGACGGCCCTTCATTATTCTTTGAATTGCAAAAATCCTGAGAATAGCTTTCGGATTTGCCGTGTTGAATCATTATACTCAATGAGGTTGAAATTTTAAAATAGACGAGTAGGATTGTGGATTGGATTTTTTCGATCCGACTGATTGGCGATATA
>CAYMSF010000137.1:0-3131 GCA_964392985.1 uncultured Victivallaceae bacterium
AATTAGACGCAAAAATCAGTAACAGAGTGGACGCTTTTGCATTGCAGGTCGATCACAACGTGATAAGTATAACCGGAAAAAACGGGAAAGGAGTTTTTGCGGGCAGCATTTATATTGAAGACTTGATGAACTTGCGCGAAGCACCGTTTCTAGGCTGCGGCAAAGTATTCTGTGAGCCCTTTATTGAAGCGCGAGGCGTTCATTCCGGATTTGGACTGGATGACTTTCCCGATTATCATCTGAATGCTATCGCTCACGCCGGATTTAATGAAATATATTTGTTCATCCGGGGAATCGGGAGATGCGCAAACTCTTACTGCGATATTCAAGGCCTGATTGACCGGGCTGAACTTTATGGTCTGGACATCATGTTTTACAGTTATATTCCTGGATTCAAACATCCGGAAGACCTAGATGCCGAAGAATATTTTGAAGAGGCTTTCGGCAGCATATTCAAGCACTACCCTAAAGCCAAAGGCATCGGCCTTGTCGGCGAGACGGCCGAGTTTCCCAGCCGCGACCCGGCCACTACAGGGAAGCGCTGGCATGAAAGTCTGTGGCACGGCATTCCTGATTCGCGCCCGAGTCCGGGCTGGTGGCCGTGCCGGGATTATCCGTTATGGATAAATACCGTTAAGAAAGCCATACAAAAATATAAACCGGATGCGAAAATCGCATTCAGCACCTATAACTGGCTGTGGGCTCCGGCCGAGGAGCGTCGTAAATTTCTTGAGGCGTTGCCAAAAGACATCCAGTTGCTGGTTCCATTTGAAATGTTTAAATCTCATCGGCTCGATAATGGAGCCTGTCGGCAGGTGATGGACTACACGATATCAGAAACTGATTTCAGCGAATGCTGTCGCGAGGAAATGGAAATGGCGCATCAGTTGGGATTACGCATTGGCGTTACTTCAATGACATGCGGCACTCCATGGAACTTCGGCACCGCGCCATATATTCCGGCCCCCATGCAATGGATAAAGAAATTCCGCACCTTGCTGGAGGCAAAGAAAAAACATGGAGCGGATAATTTTTATGATTCCCATCACATGGGCTGGTGGCCGTCCATTGTCACCGACCTTGGGCGCGCCGCTTTCCGGCAGCCGGAAACGGATCTGGACGTTCTGCTGAAAAGACTTACGGTTCGCGACTATGGCCTGAAGGCTGCGGACGACATCATGGAAGTATGGCGTTTATGGAGCGAAGCCATGACTTTTTTTGTGGCATCCAATGAAAATCAATACGGCCCGTTCAGGGTGGGACCGTCCTATCCGCTCGTTTTCCATCCCAATGTCACCCGCACCATGACATCCAAGGAGATAAAATTCCCGACAATGAAAAATTCTTATGCTGGTGATGCTTTTCTGAAGACCTTTTTCCAACCGTTTGAAAATGCAAATCAATCACCATATTCATTCCGCAGTAAGCCGGAAATGGCAAACCAGATGAAAATGCTGGAACTCTGGAAGGCAGGCATAAATAAATTGGCCGTCGCGGAAAGGCTGATACCGGAAAACAAACGCGATCTTTATCTTGAATTGCTTCATCTCGGGCAGTTTATCGAATGTTTCATCGTTACCGGCATCAATGTGAACAAGTGGTATCAACTTAACTTGCAACTGCTCAATTCGGAAGACAAATCAGAATCACTCCACTTGTTGGACGAAATCGAAGACCTTGCTGAAAAAGAAATTGCCAATGCCCAAAATGCCATACCCTGTGTCGAGGCGGATTCCCGGCTGGGCTGGGAACCCGGCATGGAATACATGACCGACCGCTGGCATTTGGAATGGAAAATAAGACAGGTCAGAGCCATGATCGACGGCGATATCGCCTCGTACCGGAAAATGATAAGCATAGGGAGTAATTGACATGCGATACGAATTGATGTTTCCTGAACAGATACGGAAAGCCATAGATGAAAACTGGCCGGTTGTGTTGACGTTAGGAGTTCTGGAGTACCATGCCGAGCATTGTTGTGTCGGCGTGGATACGCTGCTGGTAGTCCGGGCGGTGGAAGCGCTTGAGAAGGAAGTGGACATGATAATCCTACCGCCGTTTTATTACGGCGCGGCAAGTTTCGCCGTGGATTCCCCGGAGCGCAAAGGCACAATACACGTTAAGTCTGAAGTCCTGAACCTGTTTGGCAAAGAACTGTTCTCAAGCCTGCTCCGGATCGGATTCAGAAATGTCCATTGCCTATATTACCACCAGAGCGAGAATTCTGTCCAGGGCATGCCGACCGATTTGAGTTTTAAACTGGCCGCCAGACAGGCGATTTTCGAGTTCCTTGAAAGACAGCATGGCGAAGGCTGGTGGGGCAGGGAAGACAGCTCCGACTATTATGAGAAACATCGCGGCGAAGGCGAAAATCCTTTCAACTGGATTCAGATACACCCGTTAGCACATCCTGCTTTCCAAGGTGACCATGCGGGCTTTACCGAAACATCGCTGATGATGGCGCTCTGTCCCGAGGGAGTGGATATGACGAAAGCGCTGGAACGATGGTATGCAAAAGCGGCTAAGGATGCCAATGTCGGATACGGCATGCAGGTTAAAGCGGATATTTTGTGTGAACTGCGTAAAACACTAACTGGCAAAGAATAATTTTTGACACAATTGACGCACAAAAAATTTAGGAACCGAATATGACTGATGAATATGCGAATCAGCCTTCAATTAATGACTGGAAATTTATAGAACAGTTAAAATCTCCGTTCCATACGGAAATCCGCTGGAAACGTTCAAAAAAAATGAAAAATGAGATATCGTTGAAAGATGGTGTTTTACTTGAATTTCATTTCCCTGATACAGAAAAAAGGATTGATACGGCCTATGATGATTTTCGTAAATTTCTGGCTGCCGGCAATATTCCGTCAAGCGGAGGCTATAAAATAATCACAGATAAAACAGAGACATCCTGTTTTGAAGAATATGTCATTGACATAAGAGAGGATTACTGCGTGATTTCAGCAGCGGATACGGAAGGGATAAGAAGAGGTCTTGTGCATCTGGAAGACCAGATTACAAGTTCAGGCGGCCCTTTTCTGGCTATCGGCAAGATCAACAGAAAGCCTTTCATTAAAACGAGGATATCCAGATGCTTTTTCGGTCCGATAAAACGTCCGCCG
>CAYMSF010000137.1:3231-7647 GCA_964392985.1 uncultured Victivallaceae bacterium
TCATATCTTTTCAAATGTTCCCGGTCTTGGCGGCGCAGTTGCCATAACCCACGGGGAATATTTCACGAACTGTTATTCATATATGGATACGATTTTCAAAAACAACTGTCCCCGCTGTTCAAAGAGAAAACCATGGGAAGTTTATCACGACACGATTTCAGCCATGTCGAAAGGCATGAAGAATGCAGCGCCTGACGCGGAATTTATTTCATGGCTGTATGCTCCAGTATTGGCCTACGCGGAATACGCGACAGCAGAACAGCAGGAAGAAGCATTGAGAGAAATTGCCGCTCATACGCCGGAAGGCGTGATTATGCAGTTGAATTTTGAGTCGAACGGCAAGGTGAAGCAGTTCGGCAGAACCTTGAAAGCCTGCGATTACTGGCTTGCCTGGCCCGGACCGAGTGATCACTTCAGAGAATGCGCCGCAGCCGCCATAAAGGCCGGGGCAGGCGCTTCCGCCAAAATACAGGTTGGAAATTCTCACGAAAACGCAACCATTCCCTTCATGCCTGTTCCCGGCAGTCTGTACCGCAAATATAAAGCGATGAAAGAACTTGGGGTAAATTCCGTAATGCAATGCTGGTATTTCGGCAATTATCCAGGACTTATGAACAAAGCGGCGGGAGAACTTTCATTTCTTCCATTTTTAGAAAATGAAAAAACTTTCCTGGAAACACTTGCCAAAATCGACTGGTCGCAGGATTACAGGAAAGTAAGCAGGGCCTGGCAGTATTTTATGAAAGGTTATTCTAACTTTCCGATAATGCTCTCTTTCACCTGGTACGGGCCGCTGCATTGTTCAATCGTGTGGCCGCTTCACCTTATCCCTGTTGATCAGCCGATGGCGCCAAGCTGGACATTCGGATACCCTGATAGTGGAGACAGGATTGGTGAATGTATTCACTTTGACCACTCGCTTGATGAGATACTTGTCCTGCTGGGACGGATGGACGACAACTGGCAGAAGGGCGTCAAATTAATTTCATCAATTGAAAAAGATTACACTGGCGTCCATGACCGGGAAATGGATATAACGCTCTATAAAGCTATAGGATTGCAGATAAGAAGTTCCAGGAATAATTTCAATTTCTATGACCTTCGCGAAAAACTTCCATTTATGAAGCAAAGCGAAAAGCTCGCAATTCTGGACAAAATGAAAGCCATCGTCCAGGAGGAGATAGAAAATTGTACAACGATGAGGCAGTTCTGTCTAAAAGATCCGCGACTGGGGTTCCATTCAGAGGCGGAAGGCTACAAATTTTTTCCGGCAAAACTGGAATGGCGCGCAAATCTTCTCAGAGAACTCCTCAAAAACGACTTTCCCGCCGTAACGTCCGACATCGAAAGCAATGAAGATATTTTTCCGGAATACACCGGTGCTGCGGTAAAAGGTAAATTTTATGAGTGCGCAAAGTCTGAAACTGGAGCATTCGCGGAGAAATTTGATGACAATACAACATCATGGAAATCATGGAACGACGGGAAAAACATTTATTTTGAAGTAAAGTATTTAACCAATGAGCAGGAATGTATCAAACTGGAAATTGAACCGCGCCGGCTCTGGCCTGTAATCAGATTTGAAATTCATCCGGACGGAAAAATTTCCCACTACTCTCTGACTTCGCTGGATAGAATAAAATGGACTGGAACACTGAAGAAATCAGGAGATTATTCAGTCGCATTGTTCCTGATACCGTTTAAAACAATTCCCTGGTTCGACGGCGGCAAACCACTGAGAATCAACCTTTGCAGGGTTGCTGAACCGTCAGGCAAATATATTTCCGGCTGGATTAAAAAAAATTCATTGAAATCCAGACTAGTTTTTGGCGATCACAACAGCGCGGATCTGGGATTTCTATTTATAACGTCCTGTTGATAAATACTTAATAGGTGCATAACTGAATGTATGTAACGAACCGGCAAGCACAAAGGTGTTCGGAAGAATCGCGAAGATGAAAAGATTATTTTTGAACGGCTCCTATAAGCTCCGTGGGGTACTGAGCTATAACAAACCACCCGATAAACTTGGAACAGCTTTTTACATAAGAATTTATATGGTTAAAAAAATTGCTATCAAAAATGGAGAAGAATTGGGGAATTCATATTTAAAAGATATTCATAGAGATTCAGAGACTAACGAAAAGTTGGGCACTCCATCTCAGCATCCGCGTTTTTCAGTCGGGACTCTGATATATTCGCGAGCCGGTCTGGCCTGGCTTTTCACCTGGCTGCTATGGGGCGATTTCTGTTTCACCATGATGGAGGCGGTTGTTCCAAGCATTGTGCCGTTGCGGCTCCGGGAATTGAATGCGCCCAATTGGCTCATGGGCTTAGTGCTGGTGACACTCCCGTGTATTCTGAATGTGGCGTTAAACCCGGTCATCAGTACGGCCAGCGACAGACATCGCGGACGCATGGGCAGGCGCATTCCGTTTATGCTCTTCACTGTGCCGTTCGTGTCAGTAGCCCTGTGCCTGATGGCTTTCTCTGCGGAGCTGGGAGTCCTGCTGCACGGGCTGGTTGGTCCGTCCACCGGCTTGAGTGCTGCCGCAGTTACGGTCGGAACCATTGCAATTGCGATGGGGCTTTTCAAGTTCAGCGACATGTTTGTCAACACAGTCTTCTGGTATTTCTTCAACGATGTGGTGCCGCATAATGTTATGGCGCGTTTTCTCAGTCTGTTCCGCATCGTCGGCGCCGGCGCATGCGTACTGTACAACTATTTCATCTATCAATATGCCCTCAGCCATCTGCGGCTGATTTTTGTTTGCGTGGCATGTCTTTACCTGATAGGCTTCACGATGATGTGCTTGCTGGTAAAGGAAGGCACATATCCGCCTCCGGCGAAACTTGCAGAGAAACGCGGAGACATCATAGCCATGGTAAAGTCGTATTTGGGAGAGTGCCTTCAACACCGGCTTTACATTTACTTTTTTCTGCACAATATGTTTTGGGGATTGTCCGGTGCATGTGGTATTTTTGGTGTCTTCCTGAGCCTTTCGCTTGGACTGACACTTCAACAACTTGGTTTAATTGCAGCGGCAGTGGGAGTTGCCAATATTATACTGGCTTATCCGGCGGGGGCGTTAGCCGACCGTTTTCATCCCCTGCGCATGATGTTGTGGATAAAGACAGGGATGTTGCTGGTCGCCCCGCTGAGCTTCATCTGGTTGTTCTCCACTTTTACGCCAGAGGTTAATTTTAAGGTAGTGATTGCATTGCAAGTTGTCGCACTGCCACTGGCTCTGATATACAATGCGGTATCACTGCCGATGTATATGCGCATCCTGCCCAAAGATCGCTTTGGTCAATTCTGTTCATTCAATGCTATCTGTCAGGCCGGCGCGATGGCTTTGGGCGGAGTGGTAGCTGGCGGCTACATGGACTGGATGCGGCTAGTATTCCCTGACGATATTTGGGGCAAAGACTATTGTTATCGTATGATTCCTGTCTGGGGCCTGCCTTTTCTGACAATGGGACTGGTTTTTCTGGTTCTGCTGTACCGTACATGGAAGGAACTGGGCGGAGACAAACATTACGTTCCACCAAGCTTAGACGACATGCGATCTGCTACGGATGATCGTCTTAAAACGGATGTTACAGGAATAAAGGTCGGAACTATTCCGACTTCATAAGGTCAGACTTCCTGACCCGCCTGCTCAGTTTTTTGGGCCCGTGGAAAAAGGCAATGTACCCTTTTTAGCCCAACTTCCGCGGGTTAAAAACTACGAAAAAAATTTTCCTCCTTAAAATCTGATTTCTTAATTTCTCCAAATTTTGTAAGTAGTTTATTATCAACACCTGCCATTTTATCTACTGTTTTGTAGTGCCACCTATTTTTTTGAGCTGTGTTTGATTTTTTTATAATTTCTCCTATCGTTATGGTAAAAATTAAATCGGAGTAACAGGATGTTTATCAGAGAGAAAAAGACCAGATACGCAACGGTACTGCAACTGGTCAGAAGCGGGCGTTGCGCGGACGGGAAAGTGCGGCAGCAAATTATTTTGTCGCTCGGCGAGATGAAAATCCCTGATGATTTACGCAAGACCGTCGCCCATGAAGTGGAATACCGTCTGAGCGGTTACAGCCGTTTGGAGACGCTGGATTACGAAGTCGGTAAACTGGTTGATGCGATTATCAACCGTCTTGGAAATGAAAGCAAATTGCCGCCGCTTGCTTATCAGGAGGTCTGGCTTTCGACAGTTCCATCGGCGGGTAGCATTTTGTATGATCATGTCGAGCATGAGAACGGAACGCAGATGGGTCCATTGCTGCCGCTGCTTAAAGCCTGGGAATTCCTGGGCTTAAGCGATTTTTTCAAGGAACACGGTTTCAAACCGCGGCAGATTCGTTCTGTGCAAATCTCGATTTTTAACCGCCTGCTGGATCCCGGCAGCGAGAATGATTTAATA
>CAYMSF010000138.1:0-7647 GCA_964392985.1 uncultured Victivallaceae bacterium
ATGCTGGGCCCGGATGTTATTGCCGATTTGCGGAAAAAAACAAAAATAATGTTCAGTCACTGGCTGGATATGAACCAGCTGGTATCCCCTCCCAACAGGTAACCGGAGCGATTAAAAGGCTGTGTCAAGCTGTGTCAGAGATGTGAAAGGATATTATATTTTCATCTCCCTGACTTTGACGTTGCGGAATAACCCCCGGTCAAAATATACCGGATGTGAGCCAATCATGCAACCGAACCCTTTAGTGAATTTGGCAAGGCAAGCTGGTTACATCCACAGAGAACTTTTTTTTGTTTCGCACCGTCTGGAAGTCAATTTTAAATACTGTATCTGATATCCAGGCATATTGTAAACTGATTACTATGCCGGATATATCCGGAACAGCGGACGAATATTGCAATTAACATTGTAATGCCCAAAGTTTATCCCATGTTGCCGGTAGCTCCCTACGCCGTTGTTCCGGATGGAGAATTGGTTTTATGTTTTCTGATATAGTCACGATCTAATTAATACTTTTTTTTTAAATTCTTTGTAATATATCTTGATATATACAGACGTTGGCATTATAATCTATCATGTAAAGATCAGATATGGGGGATACGTCTGTTATGGAAGATAAAATTACAAAGGCCAGAAATTATATTCTTGACATGCTGGAAAGCGGCAGACTGAAGGGCGGTGACAGGCTTCCGGTGGCTCGGACTATTGCGTCTTCGATCAATGTATCATTTGTCAAAATTATCCAGGTATTGAATAACCTTGTTAAGGATGGTATTCTGGAAACCATTCCCCGGCAGGGCACTTTTGTTCAGCGGAACTGGGAAAACCGGATGCTTCAGACTAATTTTTCGCTGTTCAACAAAGATTTGCCGTGGATTGCCGGTTTTGAAAAGTTACTGGCGGTGCGCATTCCTCAATTAAGGGTGTGCAGAGAATTCCCTCAAAGTGTTTTTGAACTGCGCACAACTCTAGATGTCCAGAGAAACCGCAATGACTATTTAGATTTGCAACCGGTTTTTGACCGCATATATCCGGATAAATCTGCGTTTTTCAGTCATCCTTTTAAAAATTTTTACGTTGACCGTAAACTAGTCGGTATTCCGTTTATCTTTTCGCCGCGCGTAATGTTTTATAATCCTGAGTTGTTGAAAAAATATGGCTGTCCTGAGCCGCTTCCGGGCTGGACTTGGGATGATTTTATTCAGAGTGTCAGGAAACTGCGCGCTTTGAATGTACCCGGTACTGAGATATTCAACTGGGGACCTTATATTCATAGATGGATCAATATTGTTTTCCGTGCTGGCGGCTGTTTGGTTTCATCTGCGCCATTTAATCCGGTGGAACTGGACAGTCCCAAAACCAGATATGGCTTGCAATTATATACTGATCTGATGCGCGAGTTGAAAGTTACTAATGATGAAACTGTTCATGTTGATTATATAAATCAATTTGTTTCCGGCAAATTGGCTTTTATGTTGTCTGCACGTGAGAGTCTTGCCAATTTCAGGCAGTCTGGATTTAATGACTGGAAGACAATACAGCTTCCGCTGATTGTCTGCGGTTCGGACATTACCGCCCAGGCAACCGATTTGATTTGTGTAAGAAAGAGCTGTACCGACCTGGCGCTTGTGGAAGAGTTTGTACGGTTCATGCTGTCAGAGGAAGCTCAGGATTTTATCGGTATGGAAAAATACGGGATTCCAATCCGGAAATCGTCCGCGCTCAAGAGTATTGATCCGGAATCGCCGCGGGATATGCTGTTTCTTTCGGAAACCAACAAGATCAGCGCCCAGTATAATATCAATTCTCCTGAAATTTCGTCTTTAATTGAAGATGGAATTGCGCGAATCTGGCGTGAAAATTTGAATTTGGAGCAGGAAATTGAACATCTCGCGCAGGCTGTACGGTTGTTCATAAAAATTAAGAATTCACACAGCAATAATGTTTCATTGAAAAACAAGGAGATTCGGAAAAATGAAGAAGTATGCATGGTTTAACGATCACGAAAATAAACGGTTACAGCGTAGCGATTTCACGCTCATTGAACTCCTGGTAGTGATAGCTATCATAGCAATTCTGGCTAGTATGCTGTTGCCTGCTTTGAGTAAAGCGCGGGAGAAAGCCAAAGAAATTTCATGTGCCAGCAATTTAAAGCAATGGGGTACCTGGACTGCTTTCTATGCGGATGAGCAAGGGGGGTACTTCTGGCCGCAGAATCCCAAGAATCCTAATACCGCCGGGGCAAATACATGGAATCATTTTGATTCATATTTAAGAGTGCGGTTTCAGCCTGGCGCGGAACTTTATAAATGGCGCGGCGGCGGGTATATGAACGGCTGCCCGACGCACAGCAACGAGATTTACGGGACTGCGTCCAATAAATATACCTATCGTTATTATAGTTATGCGGCAAATTTTAACCTTCTCGGGCCAAATCCGCCAAATTCTGTTTACAGTTCACAAAAAATGACTCAAGTAAAAAATATCAGTTCAATCATCTGGATGAGTGACCAGGCCAACAGTAGTGCAAGTATTGGTTACAAATTTGATACAATTACCCGCGCTGGTTTTATACACGGCGACAGCAAAGGCGGCGGGGTTTTCGGCAGGATGAATGTTCTTCACGGCGACAGCCATGTATCCTCAAAGAAGATAAGTGAGCTTACAATCAGTGATTATACCGTAGTAAAATAACTTCAAGCGAAGCAAAATTGTAATAACATGAATTTCACGGCGGCACATGCAAATATGTGCCGTCTTGAAATTAAAATTCAAATCATCAATATGCATTTTCATAATTTAAGCGCTATAGTTCAGCGCTGTTATTCACACGATATAAAGATATAACTTGTACCATTCAGAACCGGTATCAGTTATGAAAAGGAATTTCAATGTTTATATTCAAATTTTCAGCTGTTTTTTTCGGTATTCTGCTGGGATGCGGCGTTTTAGCAAGTTCTCCCGAAAGCCTTGGCTTGAATAATTCAATGCTTGAAATGTTGCAGCCACTAAATCTGAAAAAGATAAAAAGCAAAGGGGAAAGCGCGCCTGAATTTAAATCTTTTGAAGCCGCACACCTTGGGGGAAACTGCATGCTGCTGAAAATAAAGATGGCTGAACCGGTTCAAAGCAACGCCTCTGTAGTGGTTTATCTGGATTTAGACAACAATCCCCAAACCGGCAGGCAGGATAAAGAGCATCCAGGGATTGATCTGATGGGGATGTTCAGCGGCGGCGTCATGCAAAAAAGTGTTATTGGCGCAAAATCAACCAATGCCGCTGGCACGATAGACCGCGATACATTATGGATGTTGATAGATTCTCCTTTACTGGTAAAAGACAATAATACCGTGAAATTTAAAATGCATTCGCTGTCTGAGGCGTCTGGCAAACGATCAGTCAGACTGCTGCCGGAAACCTGCACTGTTCCAGTAAACAGCAAAGCCGTCCCCCCTGAACTCAATCCCTCAGTTATTAAACAGAACGTAGCCGCTAACTCCAGAGAATATTATTACAGCAATGACCTTGTTATGTACCTGGCGCGCGCGGACAAAGGACTAAATGAAGCAGACATCAAACTTTCAGCGCCGGTAAAATCAGGACGCGTCTGCCCCGTTCCGCAATTTGTGACTAACTTGAAGACACAGGAAAAAGGTTATGTCGCATATAAAGCTGTTCCGATTGAATTGCAGGAAGAAACCGGAAACGCCGGAGCTGCTGACATCAGGTTCGGTTTTCCACTGCCGCAAGGGGCGGTGTTTGATTTGAGTCATTTTCAGGTCTGTGCTCCTGCCGGCAGGCAAATTGCTGCTCAGTTCAGCGCGACATCATTCTGGCCGGATAAAAGTATAAAATGGGTGCTCATTCAGTTCAATACAACTCTTCGCGGCAAAGAAAAAACTATCTATGAAGTTATCTTCGGAACAGACGTCACGCCGGTTAAGACTCCATCCAATCTCACAATGACAACTTCCGGCAAGATCGTAACGGTCAATACCGGTGCTGTAAAAGTCCAGCTAAACAACAATTTAATTGACAAAGTGTGGTATAAAGACAAATTGGTTGGAGGATTCTCTGCAGACGGAATAGTTCTAACGGATGAAAATGGCAATAGGTTCACTTCCGGTCGCGGTTCTCCTGAAATGACGATTGAAGAGAGCGGCCCTGAATATCTTACGTTGCGTTTTGAAGGACAATATATGAATGAAATCCTGGCGTCATACATGAAGTATATCGCCAGGATTAGCTTCCGGAATAATTCCTCAGTCATCGGCCTGACATTGACTCATGTCAACGATTACTTGAAAACAGAATTCACCGACATTACCAGCTTAACCTTGCCGTTTATTCCGGCAGATACTTTTAACAATGCCGCGATAACCTTGAATGCCGCGCCTGATAAAAACATAAAAAATCAGCAAAGGGCATTCCAGCTTGATGAGTCCACCCTGGTCATATCGAATAACAGCGAGAAAAATCAAATGACCGGCGCGGCCACTATTGACGGAAACAGCAAAATTACTTTGGCCTGGCATGATTTCTGGCGGCGCTGGCCCAAAGCCTATAAGATTGCAAATAACGCGATGATGCTTGAAATCCTGCCGGAGCAGCCGGGAAAAGATTACGGCAGAAATCAACCGTATTACTTGATGTATCCGTTTTGCCAAGGAAAATACCGCTTCAAATGGGGGATGACGTTTACTGAACGCATCAAGTTTGATTTTAGCGGAGAAATTCCGGCAAAACAACTTCAAGCTGATATTGATAGGCCGGTGATTCCAGTCGTTCCGGCTGCCTGGTATGTTGAGACCGGCGCGTTCCCGGATGCAACCGCGCCGCGCGGCAGTCAATTTACCGCCTGGGACGCCTTCATAAACAGTTTTTTCAAATCTCACATGGCATTGAAAATACGGCAGCGAGAATTCGGATACTTTAATTATGGCGACTGGTTTGGAGAACGCGGCAGAAACTGGGGGAATAATGAATATGACCTGGCGCACGGTTTGTTTGCGGCATTTACCAGAACCGGCAATCGCGATTATTGCCGGCTGGCTGTCAGCGCCGCGCGTCATCAGGCGGATGTGGATATCGTTCATGCTTATCCTGATTCTTATTATCTGGGAGCAAACCATCAACACTCAATCGGTCACACTGGGCAATGGAGTCAGATAGACAAACGCGCCACCTGGACTCATCCGTACGATTCACATACATCCGCGGAGAATGGTCATACATGGAGCGCCGGCATGCTTGACGCTTGGATGCTTACCGGCGATCCGGTTGTGATGGAATCAGCATTAAAACTTGGCGAACACATCGTCTGGGCGATGGCTCCTTCATTTAAGAAGCTAAGCAGCCACGAACGCTCCGCCGGATGGTCTCTCAAAGCGATTCTAAATTTTTACAGATTAAACAATGATTCTTGTTATTTGGAGGCTGCAAAAAGTATTGCTGAAGTTGCCTTGCGTGAACAAAAAGCAAATGGCGCATGGCCGCATCAATTGCCCCCTGATCATGCGGAAGGACGGAAAGACGTCATCGGCAACAACCTGTTCCTGATTGGTATTTTAACTTCGTCACTGAAAGATTATCATTTGGCAACCGGCGATCAGAAAGTCAGGAAAGCATTGCTGGAGGCAGTTGACTGGATATGTAAAAGCTATGATGCAAAACAAGGCGGATGGCCTTATTCGGCATCGCAAGACGGACGGCTTCTGGGCAAAATAAACGTTGACCTGAACATGCTCATTATTGACAGTATTGCATATGCGGCCATCATTACAGGGAAAAAGGAGTATGCAGACATCGCTGCGGCGGCATTGGAAACTACAATCATGGTCGGACCTGGAGCCATAGGAAAAGATTTTGGACAGGTAATGGTATTTGCCGACAGTATTATAAAAAATCTCAATGATTATTACAGCAGGAATATTCCAGAGTCAGCAGGGAATATTATTTCATTGGAAAGTATCTCTCTGCGCCGTGGAAATATTCCTGACACGGAAAAATTCAATGTGCGCGGTCCGGATGACAAGATTTTTTATCTGAAACTGAAGAAAGACAATCCGGAAATCACTGTGTACCGCAAAAAACACGGCTCCAGGCCAAACGGCTGGGACTCTTGCAGTATTACAATTTTCGGGCATAAAGGAGTTGAAGTCTATAAATATACATATAAACCAGACGAGGAATTTGTCAGAGAAGCCACAATAAAAGGATCAAAAGGAGAGATTTTCAAAGTGGTTTTTCATGATGATATGCGCGGCCTGTGCGATGTCAGAGGCAAAGACGTTCAAGTAATGTTGAATCTATCGCGCGATACCATGCTCGGAGCTCCAATGTTCGCCCGGTTTTATCTGACGGTTCCCAAAGGTGCCGGACTATTGAAAATCAGCATCTCCGGCGTTCATACCGGTACTTACGGGGCGCTGGTATTAATTCCAGACGGCAGAATCGGTGGAATGGTTGAGGGAATAAACACCGGACGAACTATGCTGCCGTGGTCAAGCGGCATTGCAGATGAAAATTCTGCAAACAAGACTCTCTCTGTAATAATTCCTGATGGACAGGACGGTAAAGTCTGGCCGCTGATAATCTGGGGGATTGGAGATGTAGGATTGCAAATAGACGGGATTCCGCCATACCTTTCTAGAAACAAGGAAGCTGCTTTCGCAGTAGAATAACAGACTCGCGAAAAATATAGAAGATGTTTTTATGAATATAGAGTTATTTATCTGTATCTCCAGTTCCGTCATGCATTTCCTGTAATTGCTTCTTTTGATAAACAGACCTGATCCGGTGGCTGTTGAATTACGTCTCAAAACATTGCAAAATTCGAAGCTTTGAGCTAAGCATTATGAGATTAAATATCATAATGATGCACAGAGTATCTGGATTTTCTTTGTAAAATTGAAACATAATCAGAGTGTAAAAATTCTAGCAGTAAACAGGCCTGGGGATGCGCCGGATAAAAAGGTGGTTGAATTTGCGGTGGACATACCCTCCGCCGGCATTTATTATGTGTGTCTGCGGATAAAATCTCCGGCTGCGCCAGGCACGGATTACAATTCCTGCTATATCAGCGTGGATGGTGAAATGCCGCAGAAGATATTCTTTGAAAATGCGCCAAGCTGGGTATTGGCTCCGGTGCGTTTCCCGAACAATAAAAAAGAGCCCGGCACGGCATTGAGTCTGACACCGGGAAAGCATTCAATAAAAATATATCCCCGCAAGACTATGCTGCTTGATATGATTGTTTTATCGTCAGATCCGGTTTGGGTTTGGGAATAGGAATGATAGTAAATGATTCGTTGCCAGTCGCATTGTGTATCAGCGCTCTGAATCCACCGTAATTGCCCCGCTCGATTGTTGTTATAACCGGATATCTTCCGTTACGGCGTTATGTCTGGTGAAACTTTTTTATCTCTTCCGCAATCTTCCTGGGTGAAGATATATTTTCTATTAAAAAATATTAAATTTTAACGAATGCCTGTTGACTTAGTCAGCGATATGTATTATAATCTTAATATGTTGACTAAGTCAGCGGATAAGTAGTGTAATCCAGCATGGAAAAGTGAAAACGGAGAGAAGTCTGTGGTTGAAGATAAAATTACAATGACAAGAAATTATATTCTTGACCTTCTGGAA
>CAYMSF010000139.1:0-3262 GCA_964392985.1 uncultured Victivallaceae bacterium
AGGTATCAGGCCGCAGCGAGACTAATTACAATCAACGCGTCAGGATGGATATGTACTATATCATGAACTGGTCAGTGTGGCTGGACATCTACATCTTCTTGAAAACAGTCAAAGAAGTGTTATTCTGTAAAGGCGCTTATTGATAATCTGTCGGCAGAGTTCCGGTTAGACGCCGTACGGACAGGAAAACATATGGAAACATGCCTGGTTTTTGTACCCTTTCTGGTCCCAAATACTTGAATAAAGTCCAATTTGATGTTTATTAATTTGGAAATTGTCTGTTCATAATATTTCAATAAACAAAATGAGATTGCAATGCTGAAAAAGTTTGGTGTATTATTTGATCCCATGCTGGGAGTCAATATAATACTAAAAAATAAAGACTTATTGAAACAATTAGTCAGGCGGAATATACAAGCAAGGTACCGCGGTTCCTCTTTGGGGCTTTTATGGAGTTTTGCTCAGCCGTTAATGATGCTTTGTGTTTATACATTTGTTTTCAGTGTTATTTTCAAAGCGCGCTGGGGAATTGACACTGGTGATAACCGCGCTGCTTTTGCAATCATCATGTTTTGCGGAATGGCTTTATTTAATATATTCAGTGAGAGCGTTACCGGCAGTTGCGGAGTTATTGTCGGGAATCCCAATTATGTCAAGAAAGTTATTTATCCGCTGGAGATTCTTCCTGTTGCACAGGTTCTGTCAACATTGATTTTAGGCGCGGTGTGGTTTATTCTGCTGTTTCTAGGCACTTGTTTTTTATTCGGGAAAGTCAGTTGGACAATGTTGCTGCTTCCGCTTCCCATAATTCCGCTCATCCTCTTTACCTGCGGAATCAGCATGTTTGTCGCATCGCTGGGGGTATATCTGCGTGATATTCAACATATTATGGGCATTGTCATGCAGGTGTTGTTTTTCATAACGCCAATCTTTTATCCGATTTCCGCAGTGCCGGAAAAATATCGCTGGCCGCTGCAGCTTAATCCGCTGACAACCATTATTGAAGAAGCCAGAAAAGTTTTTTTATACGGGCAGCTCCCGGACTGGACTTTTCTGTTAATCTCATTTGGCGCATCAGTTATAGTCGCACACCTGGGATTTGTCTGGTTTGTCAAGACCAGGAAAGGATTTGCCGATGTCCTCTGATAATAATGACATAGTATTGAGTGTTAAAAACGTTTCTAAATGCTATGAAATGTATGGCAAACCTTCACACCGGCTCTGGCAGACACTGTCAATGGGGCGCAAGACTTTCTACAAAGAGTTCTGGGCTTTGCGCGACATCAATTTTGAAATAAAAAAAGGTGAATGTGTCGGTATCATCGGGCGCAACGGCGCCGGAAAAAGTACTTTGCTGCAAATCATTACCGGGACGCTTCAACCGACTGCCGGCAGCGTGGAAGTCAAGGGACGGGTGGCGGCGCTGCTTGAACTGGGCAGCGGCTTCAATCCGGAGTTTACCGGGCGTGAAAATGTTTATATGAACGCCTCAATCCTTGGTCTGACAAAAGCGGAAATTGATGCCAGATTTGATGAAATAGTCACTTTTGCCGACATCGGCGACTTCATAGAACAGCCGGTTAAAACCTACTCCAGCGGAATGATGGTCAGATTGGCTTTCGCGGTGCAAGTCGTAGTTGAACCGGATATCCTGATTGTTGATGAAGCACTGGCTGTAGGCGATGCTTTATTTCAACGTAAATGCTATGCCAGGATGGAGCAGTTGATTGAGAAAGGCATGACCCTAATTCTTGTAACACATGATACCGATACAGTTAAACGTATTTGTAAACGGACGATTTTCCTGAAGTCCGGACAGCAGGCCTTTGATGGAAGTGCAGAAGATGGAGTGCTGGAATACATGCGCTATCTTTTTCCAGTGGAAAACAATACCGTTTCTCAAAAAGAAAAACACAAAATTGAGCGATCGGCGATCGGCAGTAAGGATGAATATGTTTACCGAACCGATGTAACTAATCAGAAAAAAGAATGGGGGGTCGGTGGCGGGCGTGTTATTGAGATTAACATCTATGGACTTGAACCTCCCAATATTCTTAAAAGTCCATGTGCGATAACAATTGAAGTGTTAGCAGAGTGGAATATTGATTTTGTCAGAGAATATATTTTAAAGGAGAACATTTTCCCAAATATCAATGTTGGAATCCAAATATCCGATGCCAGAAATATTATTTTGTATGGAACAAATACTTTTTTGGAAAATATAATGATTGACCCTTTTAATCAATCTTCCGCCAACGCATATTTTGAGCTTAAATTGCCTCAATTATTTTCTGGAGACATTTTTGTGAGTGCGGCAATTGTTATAGGCAATATGAATCAATGTGTAAATATGCACTTTCCCGAATTAGCAAGCATTATACACAATGAAGTCCAACAAGTCAAAGCCGGTTTGATATATTTTGACACTAGCGCCAGAGTAGAAGTTGGTCAATGATTATGAATTTTAACAACTAGCCGGGAAAACATGTTAGAAGGCAACTGAATTATGACTTTTATTTCTTATGCCCAAAATTTTGAAGATGTGATGCTATGGCGGGCTTTAAAGCACATTAATAATGGTTTTTATATTGATATTGGCGCAAATGATCCTGTGGTAGATTCGGTCAGTCTTGCTTTCTATGAAAATGGCTGGCGAGGAGTCCATGTTGAACCTGCAATGCAATACTCGAATAAATTAAGGCAGGCAAGGCCGGACGAAATAGTCGAGCAGGCGGCAATTGGCAATGGTGATGGTTTTTTTACATTTTATGAGTTTGAAAATACAGGGTTGTCTACGGCTGATCAAAACAATGCGCAAATACATAAGCAGGCAGGATATAGCTGTATTGAATCACAAGTCAGGATTTTATCTTTGGACACCTTGTTTGACCGTATAGGGCAACGTGTGATTCATTGGTTAAAGGTGGATGTTGAGGGATTGGAAAAAAGTGTATTAGAGAGCTGGCGGGAGTCAACGGCGAGACCTTGGGTATTAGTTATCGAGAGTACGCGCCCATCGACACAGGATGAAGATTATGCCGGATGGGAGCCTCTGGTGCTTGCCAAAGGCTATCAATTCGCATATTTTGATGGACTAAATCGTTTCTATGTTTATTCCGGTCAGTCTTATTTGTTGAATGCTTTCAAAATACCGCCAAATATTTTCGATGATTTTATGCTTAGCGGAACGGCATGTCAACCGTTCTATCAACTTATTGGGCATAAGGTTAAACAAGCGGAAGCAAAGGCTCAACAGGCGGAA
>CAYMSF010000139.1:3362-7582 GCA_964392985.1 uncultured Victivallaceae bacterium
GCGGAAGCAAAGGCTCAACAGGCGGAAAATGTTCTTGAAGCTGTTTATAACAGCCGCTCCTGGCGGTACACTGCGCTGCTGCGATGGGCAGAGGAGAAGTTGCGCATTATACGGGAGAATTTCAGGTAATGGCATTGAAGAATTCACTTATGCGAATTATTAAAACAGGAATTAAATCATGTTTTGTTTTTGTAAAGATGCGCCCCAGACTTCGCTTTGGAGTGGCTAAGATTGTTCATGCTCTTGGGTTAAATAGCATTGCACGTCCAATTTATATGCGTTTTAAAATTGTTGCTTACAGCCAGGGTTTAAATAATTTTGTCCCGAAAGATGTCAGTCAGCTTTCTCCGCATGCCCGTCAAATATATAATGGTCTTAAAGCCGCTATTGAACGCTATGGAAAGGAGAGCCGCTGATGCGTATTGTTATAGACATGCAGGGGGCGCAGGCTGAGAGCCGGAATCGCGGAATTGGTCGTTATTCCCTGGCTTTGAGCAAGGAAATGTCTCGTTTGCGCGGTAAACATGATGTTGTCATTGTACTGAACGGTTTGTTCCATGAGAGTGTTGAACCTATTCGCACGTCTTTTGCCGGGCTATTGCCGGTAGAAAACATTCATGTATGGGATGCTGCGGGGCCGGTTAGTGCCGCAGACAAATCTAACGATGCGCGTCGCCGGGCGTCCGAAATATCATATGAGGCGTTTCTCGCAAGCGTACAGCCGGATATCGTTTTAATAACTTCCATTTTTGAGGGACTTGGAGATGACGCGGTAACGAGTATCGGCTATTTCACAAGCCAACTGGCCACTGCCGTTATTCTGTACGATCTTATTCCATTTATTCATAAGGGGATTTATCTGGCAAATCCGGTTGTAGAATGCTGGTATTTGAATAAGCTTGATCATCTGCGTCGCGCTGATTTGTTGCTCTCGATCTCGTCGTCATCAGGCAGGGAGGCGGTTGATTATCTGGGATTCCCAAAAGAGAAGGTTGTCAATATTTCTACCGCATGCGACAGCCATTTTTACTCTAAGACACTCAGTGATGCCGATTATATGCATTTACAGAAAACCTACGGTTTAACTCGATCGTTTGTGATGTATACTGGCGGTATTGACCATCGAAAAAATATAGAAGCACTCATTCGGGCTTATGCCTCCATGCCCATGCACATTCTGGCGGCACATCAGTTGGCTATTGTATGCGCCATAAAAGAACCGGACAGGAAACGATTGATGCAATTGTCCGCAAAAGAAGGCTTGGCGGACGATCAACTGATTATTACGGGCTTCGTTTCAGATGGCGATTTGTTTACACTTTACAATGCCTGTAAATTGTTTGTCTTCCCTTCATGGCACGAAGGATTCGGCTTGCCAGCCTTGGAGGCGATGGCTTGTGGTCGAGCCGTAATTGGCTCGAATATATCAAGCATCCCTGAAGTCATCGGGCGTGAAGATGCCTTATTCAACCCTTTCGATGATCAGGCTATCGGGCAAAAGATAGCTGAGGTGTTGACGAACGATAAACTCCGCTCCGAATTAGAAAAATACGGATTGGAACGGGTAAAAAGATTTTCCTGGGAACAGACTGCACGGCGCGCATGGCAGGCATTGGAAACATTTGTCGAGCAACGATCACGGCCTACGATATTGAACATTACACGGCGTCCGCGTCTTGCTTATGTTTCACCGTTTCCGCCTGCGCAAAGTGGCATTGCCGACTACAGCGCTGAATTACTGCCGGAACTTGCTCGGCATTATGAGATCGAAGTCATTGTCACGCAGTATGAGCTAGCTGACCCTTGGGTACATGCCAACTGTCCGATTCGTGATGTCAACTGGTTCCGATCAAATTTCCACCGATTTGACCGGGTGATGTATCACTTTGGGAATTCGCAATTTCACAGTCATATGTTCGGCTTGCTGACTGATATACCTGGGGTCGTTGTCTTGCATGATTTCTTTCTTTCCAGTATCATCAGCCATATGGATGATCTCGGAGTTATGCCGCATGGGTGGAATCGTGCGTTACTACATTCTCATGGTTGGCTCGCATTGCAGGCAAGGCATCAGACAAATGACAGTGCCAATATCGTTTGGGAATATCCGTGCAATTTGGAGGTCTTGCAACAGGCAATTGGAATGATTGTACACTCAGAATATTCCTGTCGTTTGGCAGAAAAATGGTATGGCGCTGGCGCGGCAGATGACTGGACAGTAATCCCTCTGTTGCGTGTGCCATCAATTAAAACTAATCGTCATGAAGCGCGGCGAAAACTGGGATTGGGAAGCAATGAATTCATTGTTTGCAGTTTTGGGATGCTGGGGCCAACAAAGCTCAATCATCGCCTTCTGAAAGCATGGCTGGCGTCGCCGCTGGCAAATGATCCGCATTGCCGTCTGGTTTTCGTTGGCCAGAATCATATTGGTGAATATGGTATTGAATTGGCGCGTTCTATTTCTGGCGTGGAAAATCGTATCAAAATAACTGGTTGGGTGGATGCTGAAACTTATCGTACATGGCTTGCAGTCGCTGATGTCGGGGCGCAACTGCGTTCCATATCTAGAGGTGAAACGTCAGCGGCGGTGCTGGATTGTATGAATAATGGATTGGCGACTATTGTCAATGCCAACGGCTCGATGGCGGACTTGCCGACAGATGCCGTATGGATGTTGCATGATGAGTTTTCCGACGAGCAACTGATTGAAGCCATGACGACACTGTGGCGTGACGCTGGGCGGCGCAATGCACTTGGTCAATGTGCTAAAGAAACAATACATATCTATCATCAGCCGCGCCGCTGTGCGGAGCAGTATGCGGACGCTATTGAAAATTATTATCAAAATGCGTGGCAAGGTTTGCCGTCTATTGTAAATGCTATAGCAAGCATCGAGCCATTACTGCCGACAGACAATTGGATGCGCGTTTCAACGGCATTGGCTAACAATTTTCCACCGCGTCCGCGCCGCAAGCAATTATTTTTGGATATTTCTGAATTGGTTCAACGGGATGTGAAGAGCGGAATTCAGCGCGTCGTGCGTGCTTTGTTACATCGGCTGCTGCTTAATCCGCCGACTGGATGGGTAGTGGAACCGGTATATGCCGAGACTTGTAACGAAGGTTATCGTTATGCCCGCCGCTTTACCAGCAAGTTTCTTGGGGTTTACGAGGAGTGGGCAGATGATGAATTGGTAAATGCATGGTACGGAGACATTTTCTTGGGTTTGGACTTGCAGCCCATCGCGATACCTGCTCAAATGGATTATTTGCTTGGTTTACATAGGCGTGGAATCAATGTCTTTTTTGTTGTCTATGACTTATTGCCCATTTTATTGCCGCAGTTTTTTACTGCTGAAGCCGAAGCAATGCATCGGCGCTGGATAGAGGCTGTCAGCAATTTTGATGGGGCGGTTTGCATTTCTAACGCTGTAGCCGATGAGCTTGCAGATTGGCAACGTATACATGGGCCGTCGCGTCTGTGCCCATTCAAGATAGGCTGGTTCCACCTGGGGGCAGACTTAGAAAACTCTGTTCCTACCTGCGGCTTGCCAGGCGATGCCAGTCTTGTGTTTGAGACCCTCGCTAAGCGTTCAACTTTTTTGATGGTTGGCACCATCGAGCCGCGTAAAGGCTATACTCAGACACTTTCGGCATTTGAACAGCTTTGGAATGAAGGTGTTGATGCCAATCTGATTATAGTTGGTCAACAAGGCTGGAAGATGGAACCGCTGGTTGAGAAGCTCAGCGTGCATCGCGAAATTGGCAAGCATCTCTTCTGGCTAAAGGGCATCAGCGACGAGTATTTGAAAAAAATTTATGCTGCCAGTACTTGCCTGATTGTTGCCTCGGAAGGAGAGGGTTTTGGTTTGCCGCTGATCGAGGCCGCTCAGCATGAGTTGCCAATTATTGCGCGGGATATTCCAGTTTTCCGCGAAGTGGCCGGGGAATGCGCTTTTTACTTTAATGGTCTGGAACCGCAAGCTATTGCAAAAGCTGTCCAGCAATGGCTTGAACTTTATAAGCAAGGTCATGCTCCCGCGTCTGTCAATATGCCACGGCTGACTTGGAAACAAAGCGCGGATCAATTGATTAAAGCAGTTTTACCAGAGTAGTCGGTTATCATAAGGAGATGATTTATGAAGAAGTTTTTAATTACAGGGGTATCCGGTTTTGTTGGTCAGCATTTTATTGACTTTCTTGAATCCAATGGGGTTAAAG
>CAYMSF010000140.1:0-7536 GCA_964392985.1 uncultured Victivallaceae bacterium
CATCGCACGCAAGGGGCAAATCAGTTTTCCGGTAAAAAAAGATGAGGTGTACTGCTTAGCCTACATGCCACTTGCGACCAAGGGATCCGGTTCAAGCTGGAGAATAAACAATTCTGCGCGGGTGCGCTATGCCTTCGGGAGGCGTCTTGAAAAGCGCGGCCTGTATGTAACTGACAACGGAAAACCAGCCACACCTTTCTATTTCTATGTCCCGGAAAAAACAACTGCTTTTACCATGTACATCAATTTCTATGTTCAGACAACAAAGTCAGAGTTGATTGCGCCTGACGGAACCGTGGCGGCAAAAGGATTAGGTTATTCAGTATTCAAAATTGATCGCGTCACAAGTCATCTCCCCGCAGGCTGGTGGAAAATAAAAATGATCGACAATGCCTCCGGCTTCATCCAGCAAGGACCTGAATTGGACGGAATTTTTGTAGAAGATCCTGCAAAATCACTGCTTGTGAAGATAAACAAATGACAGGAAAGATGGATTATGCGGAAAATTGAATTTTTATTCCCCCTGCCCCGACCCCACGCCGGAATTGCGAGGGGTAAAGTGATATCCATCCCACTCAATGAGTGAATGTCGAATAATACTTGTTTTGCAGTACCTAATGATGTCTATTTAAAGAGATACAAAGTGCTTAATAAGCACTTAATCATAAATAAATTGAACATAAATTAATCTTATTGCGACTATTGTACGAGCTAAAACTTCGCACGATACTAGCATCGAGTGAAACCCCTCTCGTACAATATTCATCCATTATAATTTCTATTATTCAGTTATTTCTGACAAAGCGCTTAACGAAAGGACAAACGACCATATGTTATATATTACAATAGGCGCTTAATTAAGTCAATATATATTTAAAAATATTTTTTTATTTTGATTTTATTTGCTTTTTTTAACAACGTGATGTAAAAGTTACATAATGCAAACAAAAGAGACATCAATGAATAAAACATCGCGGGAAAGAGTATATCAGTCGATAATGCACAAGGAACCTGACCAGGTACCCTTCACACTTTATTTATCGAAATCATTACAAAACAAACTTCAAGAGAAATGGGGACCACGCAGTAATTGGCCATGTCCTGAGGATGATACAATCAGGATACTTTGGGATGTTGAGGTGGAAAATATTTCAGACGTTGAATTTCTGGATTTGTTCGGCTGCAAATGGAGGAGAGAAAATGGCGGCTATATTTTTATAGAACCGCCATTATTAGAGCCTGATGCGTCAAAAATTCCAAGAATTGAACTGATTCGGGAAAAGGATATACAGTCTATCATTCAGAAAAGAAAAAATAATCCTGATAAGTTCATATTTTATCAATTTACTGCATGTTTTGGAGAGCGCTTGTGGAACTTGAGGGGCATGGAAGAGGCGTTGATGGATTATCTGCTTGAACCTGGTTTTGTTCATAGCGCACTGGACATGCTTATGGAAATGCACATTGAAGCTTTGGGAAAGATATTGAAGTTGCCGATTGACGGAGTCACTTTCGGGGATGATTTTGGATCTCAGCGCGGGTTGCTAATCAGTAGAGATATTTTCTTGAAGTTTTTCAAACCGCGCTATCGAAAATTGTATGAGATGGTACGTTCCGCAGGAAAAGTTGTCGGACATCATTCCTGCGGGGACAATACACTGCTGATGAAAGATTTTATAGATATTGGATTGGAGGTTTTTCATCCGCTTCAGCCAGAGGCGATGGATATTGTAAAGATAAAACAGCAGTTCGGCGGAGATTTAACTTTCAGAGGCGGCATCGGCACTCAAGGGGTGTTAATTACAGGAACTCCTGAAGCGGCAGCGGCAGAAGTGCGCAGATCTGTTGAAATTTTAGCGGAAGGTGGCGGTTATTTAATGGAGACATCAAAGCCGTTGCCGGAAGAAACTCCGGTTGAAAATGTTATGGCGATAATTCAGGAATTCGGCAAATTGACTAAAAATTGAGGAATTATTCCAATGAACTCAAAAGAACGAGTAAGCGCCGCATTAAAACGGGAACCTGTAGATAAAGTTCCGTTAGGTTTATATATAGTTGATCACGATATAATATCCAAAGTAATAGGGCGACCCACTTATGTGCGCAACAAACCAGCCATGCAGGTTGCATTATGGGAAGGACGGCGCGATGAAATTGTCGAAAGCATGAAGCGGGATATTATTGATTTTTATAAGAAAATAGATTGTGTTGATATTTTAACTTTTAAAGAAGCCAGGCAAATGCCGCCTCGCGGATATAAGGCAGAGAATCCGCCTGAAAAAATAGATGAATTTACTTATAAGGATAAAAATGGTATATGGCGATTAGAGCCAGAATATAATGATATAATGTTTTTCCCGGATAAGCAGGAAAGTGAACTGAAAGAGTATTCCGTTGAACAGTTTTCAGACCGTAGTGTAAAAAATTATCAAGATCCTTCTTGCTTCGAATTGTGCGACAGTTTAATCGAGAATTTCGGCAAAGAATATTACATAGCTGGGGATTGTGGAGGGATTACAGCATTGACTCTTTTGGGAGGCACTGAAAATGGTTTAATGACAATGGCTCTACAGCCTGAAGTCATTAAAGCTTGCAACGAACAGCAGGTTTATTTTCAGAACCTGAATGACCAATATTATATACGAGAAGGTGTCGATGGGGTGCAGTTCGGGCAGGATATGGCTGGCACTAACGGACCTCTGGTTTCCCCTGAAATGTTCAGGGAACTCTGTTTCCCATATTTAAAAAGGCGGATAGAAAATATAAAACGGTATGTTCCTCATGTGATACTTCACAACTGCGGGAATAATTTACCGATAATGAATATGCTTGTAGCTGCCGGGATAGATGGCTACGAATCAATTCAGACAAACTGCGAGATGAGTATCAAAAAAATTGCTGAGCTTTATGGCGACCAACTTTGCATCTGGGGTGCCGTATCTTTGGAAATATTGATTTCTGGCTCCCCTGCTGATGTGAAACGAGAAGTGCAGAGATGTTTTGAAGACGCAGCAAGAGCAGAGGGGTTCATATTAGGTCCCAGTCATTCAATAGCATTTGGAACAAAGTACGAAAATTTCATGGCTATGCTCGACGAATACGTTCGGTTGTGTGACCGCAAGCGATTTTAGTTTAAAAATGAATTGTTTGGTATTAGAGAATAGTGCTATATTTACTTGAAGTGGCATCAGGGACAATGTAAATTTACTTTAACGGTCAATTTCCGGTATAAGGATTTTAAAAATGTCAATAAATGAGATAGCTAAGCTGGCAGGGGTGTCATATGTGACAGTGTCCAGGGCGTTGAATCACCCGGATAAGGTCAATGCAGAAACCAGAGCGAAAATACAAAGAATTTTTGCAGAGTTAAATTTCAAGCCCAGAGTTATTCCCAATAGCCTCAATACGATTAACCTCCTGGTGCCATCGCTGGAGTTCACCAAGACGCAGGACAGTATTGTTTTGTCAACAATTACATCGGCTATCGCTGCAAGGGGGTTTCATACAGTCATATCTCCGGTTAATGTGAATCCTGTCCACAATTTATTTCACAAGGCATATATATCAATCCTGCATAACGGGGACATAAAAGCTTTGGACTTTATAAAGAGTAATTGTTCTCAGAATCCTCTAGTAATAATAAATGACTTAGCAGAGGATGTAGCTTCTCCGGCGGTGCTAATTGGTTCGGATCACAGGCATGGCGTAAAAACTGCTATTGATTATTTAAAAAGCAAAGGCCATTCGCGGATAGGTTATATTGGCAGAAGCTTAACTACAAGGGGATTTAAAGACAAATATGATTCATATGAAAAGATCATGAAGTCCACTAATATCTTCGATGAAGATTTTGTCTTTCTAAACAGTGAGAAAATGCTTTTCGAAGGGATAAAGCGGCTCTGCATGAAAAAAATAACTGCCCTTTTTATAGCAGAAACGGAACTCACTCTGCGCTCATTATATTATCTGAATCTGCTTGGAAAGAAAATTCCTGAAGATATCTCAGTAGTGGCAACTGAATTTGAAGGAAGTACTGCTCTCCTGTATCCCCCTATAACCAGTGTCGTACAACCCCTTACAAAATTAAGCAAGACGGCAGTTGAAACCATTTTTAAACTAATGGATAAAAAGGAAGCTATTCCGGATCATATGATATATATTCCTTATAGTTTTATTGAGCGAGAGTCCGTAATTAGAATCTAATTATTACAGATTTAATCCGCCACCACGGACGGACATAAATATTGTATTGAATATTCTATCGCCATTTACTTCCATGAGTGTTGGATTACGGAAATTTGCCTCTGAGACGGGCAGAAATTTTCTGATCATGTCTGAATTCACAACATGAGCCTGGCTGCACCAGTACTCTCAAGTAATAGTCAATTTAATGTAAATAGTAGCATTACCCTTTAAGATTTATTCAATTAATTTTAATTTGCAGCTAATTAACTATTGACAAATTGCTATAAATAATATATAATTAGATGTAGTGTTAAGCAGCATTTAATTTAATGTAAATAGTATCATTGCCCTGTAAAATTTATTCGTTTAATTTTAATTTGCAGCTAATTAACTATTGACAATTTGATATAAATAATGTAAAATTCATATTACAATATGATATGTTTTACATAAAAGGGATGGTATTATGTTTCATGGAGTCATAGTTCCAATCGTAACTTTCTTCGACAAGAATCAGGAAATTGATTTCCCGGCACAAAAGGCTCATTCGGAGTTTCTAATAGAAAATGGAGTCGATGCAATATTTATCATGGGTTCAGCGGGAGAAGGCGTATGCTTGTGTGACGAAGCTAAAGTGATGTTAACGGAAAAGACTGCTGAGTTCATAAGAAAACGTGTAAAGTTGCTTGCCGGAATAAGTCAGGAAAGCACAACGAGATGCAAAAGACTTATGGATAAGCTAAAAGATTATCCAGTTGACGCCTTTGTTGTGACATTGCCATATTATTTCCCGATATCGTCGCAGGAATCCATAAGAGACTTTTTTACAGAAATTGCAGATTATTCACCCAAACCAATTTTCGTTTACAATATTCCATGTTTTACCAAAGCACTGATAGCACCTGAGACAACGGCAAAACTCTCACTTCATCCCAATATCATTGGAGTGAAAGACAGTTATCCAGATTTGTCGCATGCTTTGAAATTGATAAGAGAAGTAAAAAAAGCCAATCCTGAATTCCGAATTTTCATCGGCGAAGAATCCATTGTGGCATCTCTTGCAAAAGAAAATTTTGATGGTATAGTTCCAATCTATGGTAACATTTTTCCGGGAATTACGGTTCGACTGTTCCGAGGGGTCAAGGAGAAGGATTATGATATGGTCACCAAAATGCAGTCGGAACTTAATGAAGCAAAGTTAATTCTTCCATGCGCTGACACCTTTTATGCAGCGTTAAAGGGATATCTCAGTTTAAGGGGGACAGGAACATCTGTTGTGCTTTCGCCTGTACGAACCGCTACCAACGAACAAATGCACATGATTAAAAAGTTTTTTGATATGCTGGAAAATAAGAAAATCAATATTGTACAAGAATGCCTGAAAAATATTAATTGCCATCTTGATCCTGCAGATGGATTTAGTCACGTAGTTAGCGATTTCCGCCAACAATCCAACAAAGTAGAGTTGGCAAAACAAAGCGGAATTAGTATTTTATAATAATTTAAAAATAACTATGGAATGGTTCCATAGTAGGGAATAAATAATTTTTATCAAGACGGCAGACAACCAATTAAAAAGCTGTTGATTAAAAGAAAAAACTAACAAACTAAATCAGGAGAAAAGACGATGAATCCTAAACGGAATTTCACGCTTATCGAATTGCTGGTGGTCATAAGCATCATCGCCATCCTTGCCTCAATGCTGTTGCCCGCGTTGAGCAAGGCAAGGCAGAAAGCAAAAGCTTCTTCTTGCATCAATAATCTGAAACAAATAGGTTTAGCCAACAGTTATTATCAGCAGGATAACAATGAATTTATCTTGCCATACACGAGTCCCTTCAGTTATCTATATTGGATTGAGTATTATTTAAAAAATAAAAATATCATGATCTGTGGCGCTTATGATGGTTTGCCGTTTAGAGAAGCCGCCGTTGGGTGGGCTGACGGATTGAAGCGAAAAACGACTTATCAAATTTCAATTTATGCCGGACAACTGCCCTTGACAGGAGCGCCGAAACGGGCAATGAAAAGTAATTGGGTATCAAAAAATAAAGGTGTTTCTTCCAGCAAAATAGGATATATTGGAGACCGGGGAGGGAGAAATTTGGCTGCCGCTGATATCGACTGGTATTTTTCTGGAGGTTACGGGCTTTTTAACGACGTTAAACGGGCGTTTGGTCCCCATAATGGGCAAAACAATGTACTATTTCTGGGAGGGAATGTAGGTTCTTTAAGCAATAGGGATATTTACAGTCAAGTAGGGAGAGATTTTTTTGAATTAGGTAATTTTTAGGAAAAGTTTCAACATGGAATTTTGCACATTAAAAAATGAACAGGACACACAAGGAGTATTTCTATGAAAAAAATAATTAAATCTGCCGCTATTGTTTTTACTTTATCATTAACCCCGTTTGCCATAGCTGAGGAAGCGGCTCAGGAGAAGAAAATTATTTTAGATCTTGATTTTAACAGCGACACTCCGACTCAGGTTACTGATAAAAGCTCATCACAACTTAAAGGTACGCCAATAAAAATTGAATATATAGAGAACGAAGGCAACGGGAAATCAGTATTCTTCAGCGGCAGTGACAGTGCGATTGTCTTTAATAGTCCGCTGTTTAATTTTAATGAAAAACAATCGTTTACCATTGCTTTTGAATTTTTTGCCAAGCCTGATGACAATAAAGACGGCTGTTTTTTGCTGACTAAACGTTTAAGCCCAAAAGAAAGCGGTTTTTCTTTCTCAATCGGCAAAGCTGGAAACTTTATTGTTTCCTTGGTTGACGAATCAAAAACTATTACTTTGATATGTAACAAAAATAGTAAAGACGGCGCCTGGCATAAAGTAGTTCTAGTTGTCAACAGAACAAGCAATCAGGCAGTTTTATATTTTGACAATCAAAAAGTGTCATCGGAACCATTGGGAGATCTTAAGAGTCTTGCGAATACAAAGCGTGACCTGCGTATTGGAGACCGCGATTATGACAATGATTTTAAAGGGGAGATAGACAACGTGAAAATTTATAACTACGGCTTGGAAGAGGTTGAAATCATCAAATAATAAATGTCATTAAAAATGACTTTTCCCTCAAATATTTAAATATAAATTGCATAAATTCAGATATAGTACTGACTATAGCGATGGGTGATATTCTGCAGGCGGAATGTCCCTTGTTGCACTGACATCGAGTCGGGGGTCAATGCAGTCATTGTATCCTCATGGAATGATTTTGAAACAATCCTGAAAATTTATTGATACCATCAGTTACGGCGAGGCAATATGTTGATTGATATTGTGGCGTATTTGCCACAAACAATCTTAGCATATATTTTCCACCGAATGATTCAAAA
>CAYMSF010000141.1:0-7536 GCA_964392985.1 uncultured Victivallaceae bacterium
GCGAATGTGAAATTCTGGAGGTTTTCGGTGTTCCCAAAAGGACTCTTGACAACTGCGGTGGACAAGTACCGCAGAGGAGGTATCTCCGCCTTAAATACTCCTGAAAGAATTCCCATGAACACTCCTTTGTGTTTGCTATCTTTTTTACCCAAATTAAAATAGCACGGAATTCTTTCAGCTCTTTATTTCATTTTCGTAATTTTGAAATCGCCTCCGTTATATATTTATTTCAGAAAGTACGGGTCAGGTTCTCTGGACTTTGGGAAAAAATGTGCGAAAGATTCCTTGTACTACCGATGGCTGTGGAATAGCTTAATAAAAGGACTAATATAATGGCATCTCATATAATCACTGGGGAAAATGATAGTATTCGTCTTAGAAAAATGCGTAAGATAGATCAGGAATATCTTCGTTTATTAAAGAATTTAAATAAGGATGGATTCAACTATAAGAAAGATATCTCGCCATCTGATCAAATTGCTTGGTATCAATTTATGAAGACTACGAAACACAATTGCATGTACATTTTTGAAGAGAAGTACAAAGGACGATTTTGGCGGCTTGGGGTGTTGGGATTCCGAAAAAAAGGGAATAGCATTGATTTATATAATATTATGCGTGGAGCAAGAAAAAAGTTCTTAACAGGCAGGATGATGGATGGTATGAGGCTTCTCATTAAGTACTTGCAAGATGAATATCCGGATTTACCAATCACAGCTGAGGTTTTAATTGATAACAAGGCAATTTATTGGTACATTAAGTGTGGATTCCTGATTGTATCAACTGATTCAGTCCACAATCATATTTTGTATAAGGAGAAACCATGATTTCCGTATTTGGTTCAAAAGTAGGCCAAGAAGAGATCGATGGAGTTTCTGAGGTTATGAAAAGCCAATGGATGGGCTTTGGCAAAAAAGTGAACGAATTTGAGGATAAATTTAAGCAACGCACCGGACTGAAGCATTTCGCCATGGTTGATAGCGGTTCCAATGCGTTATATATGGCCGTAAGCTTACTTGATCTGCCAGCGAGAAGCGAGGTTATCCTCCCTTCGTTTACTTGGGTGTCTTGTGCCCAGGCAATCCTTTTAGCTGGGCATACTCCCGTTTTTTGTGACGTAGAGCTTCGAACGATGAATGTGACAAAAGAAACGATCATTCCGCAAATTACAAAAAAAACGAAGGCAATCATGGTGGTTCATTTCGCGGGCAAACCGGTTGATATGGACTCGATCAAGTCGTTGGGCTTCCCGATAATCGAAGATGCTGCGCATGCTGTGGATTCGTATTATAAAGGTCAGTTTTGTGGGGGAATTTCAGATATTGGCATATATAGTTTTGATGCTGTAAAAAACCTTACTGTTGGTGAAGGCGGAGGAATTTCTACCCAGTCGGAAGAACTGATTGACCGGGCTAAAATAATGAGATATTGCGGTATAGGGAAGTCCGGTTTTGAGGCTGCTCAAAACAATGCGAAAGTGCGCTGGTGGGAATATCACATCAAAGAACCATTTATAAAAATGCTGCCAACCAATATTGCCGGAGCGATTGGGATTACACAACTCGATAAATTGGATGCTTATCAAGAGTACAGGAAAAAAATATGGGATACATACCAACAGGAATTTGGTAATGTCAGCTGGATTACTACCCCTGCAGATCCGGAAGCGGATGAAAAGCATTCATACTTTACTTACGCACTTCGTGCTCCGAAGCGTGATGAACTGGCACATTATTTGTTGGACAAAGGCATTTATACCACTTTACGCTATCACCCATTACATTTGAACTCTCTTTACCAAAGCAAGGTAAAGCTTCCAAATTCCGAACAGCTAAATGAGGATGCGTTGAGTATTCCACTTCATCCGAATCTGTCTCTAGATGATGTGGAATATATTATTAAGACGATCAAGCAATTTAAGATGTAACGACTCAATGATTAGAACGAATAACGAGGACAAGCTCAAGTTGCCTTTATATGGGCAGATTGGCAGGATGAAGGTCGAAATCGACTGGATGAAAAACTATGCGACCTACCATCTAAAAGGAGGCGTTCGATATAAACCTAAATAAAGGAGAGCGTAATATGTCTGCTCGACAAGATTTAATCGTTGGGTGTTCTACAAATTATGACTGGAACAAACTGAAGTATTGGGTCAATTCCATCAATATGTCAGGATTCGATGGTGATAAAGTCCTGATTTTACTTAATTGTGATAAAGCTACAGTCAAAAAACTAGTTGAAGTTGGCATTAATGTTATTGCTTTTAAACAAGATGAATATGGCAATTTTGTATATAATTTTATTAAATGGCCAGTTCATGTGATACGATTCCTGCATATTTACAATTTGCTCAAGAAAAAAGAATATCGTTATGTAATTACTACCGATGTGAAGGATGTTGTTTTCCAGAAAAATCCTATTGAATTTATTGAAAACAATATCGGAGACAGGAATTTAATATTTTCATCCGAGAGCATTCAATACAAGAATGAACCTTGGGGTAATAAAAATCTCTTGGAAACTTATGGCCCTTATATTCATGAACAATATAAAGATAATGAAATATATAATGTTGGTGTTTTAGCAGGAAAAGCCTGCTGTATGCGTGATTTGGCAATTAATATTTTTATTGCCGCCAACAATCGTCCTATACCTATTTGCGACCAATCCACATTTAATTTTATGATTTCAATGAGTCCTTATTTGGAAACTTGTCTATATACTAAATCTGAATCGGGATGGGCATGTCAATTAGGGACAACTGCTGATCCATTAAAAATTGACAGTTTAAGACCTCATTTGTTAGAACCATCACCGAAAATGGAAAACGGTAAAGTTGTTACTTCTACCGGAAAAGAGTTTACAATAGTTCATCAATATGATAGAATATCACAGTGGAAAAATGCCATAGAAGAAAAATTCGGTTAATTGAAAGATCCCCTCTGTTGCTCATTAATGGCAGAAGAAAAGGATGACAAAAACTCTGATAAAGTTTAGAGTCTTGAAATCGGTAGAACTCTTAAATTATGTTTTTTTAAACAATATTTAACTTCAGATTCCTTTAATTTAATAAATTCTGGATTATCAACAGTGGAAATAGGATGATGCCTAGCGCACACTAAAATATCTTGAATGATAACTGGCAATCCTAATTTTTGTTTAATCCTATAATAAAATTCACAGTCGACAACATAAAGAATACTCTCATCCATATATATATATTCCTTCGCGAGAATAGAGAGATTTGATGGATTACCAATAGTATTTTCACCAAGCAAAACACCATCTTGATAAAAAGGAATCTTTGTATTAAAAAAATGTTTCTTATCTGGACTGCAATGTGTAAAACCATTGACTGTCCATTTTGCACCCTTTTTAAATTCTTCATGAATTTTACTTAGTGCATCAGCTTTAACAAAAAAATCATCTTGATGTAATATTTTAATTATTTCACCGGAAGCGTATTTCATCGCTTTATTAGTATTTACAGCTGCTTTACCTCTGTTATAGAAATTCTTAAAATATTTAATATCGTGAATTGAAGAATATTTTTGACAGATTTCAAGAACTTTATTGTCAGTACTTTGATCCGAAATAACAATTTCGAAATCTTGGCAACTTTGTTGTTTTAGTTCATTAAATAATTGTTCTAAAAATACAAAACCATACCCCCCCATTTCATATGTTGGAATACAAATAGAAAAATTTACCATATCAATTTGTTCTTTCTATTTAATAATGTCAATTTCAAAACTCTAAACTTTACAGAGTTTTTGATTAAGCACAATATTTTGCGATAATAATCGTTGATTTTCAATCATTAATCCCTCAAATATACTTTGGACAAATAAATAACTATCACTAACTCGTTGATCAAAAACCTTTGACAGCATTTGTATTCTTTCGTACCTGTTATTCTGCAGATAAAATTGCTTAATTTTGGAAATGTTGTGCCGCATCAAGTAATAATATATACTATCGATAGCCTTTTCATTAAGTATCTGATCCTCTTTGTTGATTTTATTAACAAATTGATTGAACAAACTACATAGTTTTATGTAGGAAATAATATGTTTATCTGTATATTTACCCCTGACAATGGAAGCAGGGGTTTGATAATAATTATACATCTCGTCAGGAATTGTTACGTATAAGCGGCAATAAAATAATGTCTCTATGGCAAACATTATATCCTCATGATACATATCAGCAAAACGCAATTTATATTTATTTATTAATTCATTACTGTAAAGTTTATTCCAAGCTGTAACAAAAATCTTATCGTTAGCAATTAACGGTAAAGCTTGCGCCCCGCCGGCAATCATGCCTCTTTGGGAATGAAGTGTTTTACGACTACCATCTTGATATACGGCGCTAATGCCACAAGCCGCAATATCAGCATTACTTGTTTTTGCCAGTTTAAATAAGGCGGCCAAAGTGTCAGCTTGAATCCAGTCATCGCTATCAATGAAAAAAATGTATTCGCCGAATGCATTATCCATCCCGGTATTTCTAGTAAGTGCCAGCCCTTTATTTTTCTCGTGTTGAATAAGCTTTATTTTTTTATTATCATTATAATATTTCCGTATTATTTCAACAGTAGAATCGCTGGAACAATCATTTACTATAATTATTTCATAATCAGCAAAGGTTTGCGCCAAAACGCTATCGATGCATCTTTGAATATACTTTTCAACATTATAAGCCGGTATAATGACAGATATTTGCGGAGCATTCATGAATATTAATTCTTTTTTTTGGTTACGTGTTTATTATCTTACATCAAGTACATTTTCACTTTTCTATAGCTCAAGAAGCGATTGTAGCTTCCGAGCAATTACCTGACGGCCATAGAAAGCATTTACATGCATCTTAGAATTGTTAACAAGCTGACGCCAAAGGGTCTCCTGGGTATAAAGCCTTGCAATGGATGCAGCAAAACGACCAGGATCATCAGTCACCAAAACATGTTCTCCATCCTTTAAATCCATACCTTCTGCACCAATGGAAGAAGTCACTACCGGTATTCCAGACATCATGGCCTCTCCTATCTTGCCTTTCATGCCGGCACCATATCGCAGAGGAGCTATTGAGACACGACACTGTTGCAGGTAAGGTTGAGTGTCCGGCACAAAACCAGTAGTAATAATATCCGTATCACCATACCTGCAGAGCTCTTTAGAGCGGTTACCTACTATATAAAACTTCACCCCAGGCAATTCTCGTTTTACCAATGGCCAAATATCTGCAACAAAACTGTCTGTCGCATCAAGGTTAGGCGTATGATTGAAATTCCCTACAAATAGGATTCCCGATCTCTCACCAAAAGTTTTTGTTTCAATAAGCGCGTCGTGAACATTTGGAATAATGACAATAGGTATTCTTATGTCTTCCTGTTGCAATGATCTTTTATCGTCTTCTGTAACAGTCAATATCAGATCGGCCTGGGCATAAATGTGCTTCTCGCGTTTTTTTGTTTCCTGCGCCTTTTGCAAAAGAATAGAATCAGCTGATAGCTCGGCCTGTCTAGTCTCGCGTAGATAATGAATATCCACCGTGTCAATAATAACTTTGGTATCTGGCGATAGTTTCCTTATGAAAGGCAAAAACAACTCTGCTATATCATAAAAAGACAGCCAGGCAATGTCATAAATCTTACTAGCAAGTATATAATGAAGATCTATCTTTCCAGGACCGAACCCCGACGCCTTCATATTAGCACTGCTTATAGCATAAACTTCAATTCCCAATCGTTCCAACTCATCAATATAATGTTCCTGATTTATACCATTTCGAGCAATAAAGGTAATTGAATGATCTTGTTGCCTCAGCAATTTTAGAATATTGAAGATTCTTAGACTGCCCGAGGCTTTATCATACCATGGCATTAGTTGATCAACAACCAGAATGTTTTTACCCTTATTTCTTGTTCCAGCCGAAACGATATGCTGGTTAACATGCCGCGATTGCGTTGGCGGCAAAGCTTGTTGCGACAGCACGCTTTGCCATTTATCCACAAATCTTTTATGATTAATACGTTCATCCTGCTTTGTTCCTTGATCAGTGCCAGCGGTTATTTCTTCGTGGATTATTTCCGTCTTCGGATTAAATATCACTTTGTATCCCATTTTTCGTACGGAGAAACATAAATCAATGTCCTCATAGGACGCAGGTGCAAATTGTATGTCAAAACCACCAATACATTCAAAAAGATTCTTGCGAATCAATAGACATGAGCCTGAACAAAAGTCTACTTCTCGTACATAATTATACTGAGGCTTAAATGGATTATCTTCTCGTCCGTATTTCCAATAAGTTCCATCATCCCAAATTATTCCGCCGGCCTCTTGCAATTTACCGTTAGGAGATATTAGTTTAGAACCAGCAGCTCCAATTTTTAAATCATGTTCCGCTGTAGACACTAATTCCCTTAACCATCCTTTTTGAGGGATAGTGTCATTTTCGAGAAATACTAGATATTGGCCTCTCGCAATCCGTGCCCCCTGATTACACGCCTCTGCAAAACCCTTATTTCCCTTGTTTCCAATGAGCCTCACATTAGGGAAACTGCTGATTATCTCCTTTGTAGCGTCTGTAAAAGCATTATCAATAATGACAATTTCATAAGGAAGATCAACAGTCTGAATAATAGTCTTGATACATTCTTTTGTATATTCTACTTTTTTGTAGACAGGTATAATAATTGAAACTAAGACACCCGATACATGCTGAGGTTGAACAAACATTGTATTTCCTGCTATAGTCTTTATAATATACTGATGTTGTAAAAAAAATATTTTTGACAGACCGGTTTAAATCAAAAACATTTTGATGTTCTGTTGAAATCATTTCACGCTTTTCAATTTATATTCGGTTGTGCTTGCAGCTTGGGATTCTGACGGCGATTGTTGCAGGCGATGAAGCCATTTACTTCTTAGAATAGCCTCGTCTTTAAGGATGGTTGAATATAATACAGGATCCCCTTTACCGGCTGAAGCGCCAACTTTATGTAAAATTATTGACTTGGGCTCATACCATATCTCATATTTCGCCTCTATTGTTCGCAAACTGAAGTCAACATCAGAACAGTAATGAACCATGTATTCATCCAATAAGCCAATTCTGCGGAAAACGTCAGCTTTTATCAGTACCGATGAAAATGTCGCCCAAGGTTCCCGGGTGGGGACATCCAAGTCTCCTTTAGAGACATAACCCATTTTATGACTTGTCCGGCATTGATTATCCAGTGTGGAGCCGCCCCAATAAATAATATTTGGATCATCCCATTTCAGATTTTTACCTCCAACAATTCCGGTATTCGGATTTTTCTTAAAACGATTCAACGAATGTGTGAGGTAATCGGATTGGGGTTTTGTATCATTGTTCAGAAGCCAGATATAATCAGCACCTGCCGCAAGAGCCTGTTTAATTCCAATATTGACAGCCTTTGAAAAGTATTGGTTATTGCCATTGTTGTCCATGATTATTATGTCCTCCCGTGAAATTTGCGGATTTTGCATAGCCGCCTCAATA
>CAYMSF010000142.1:0-7513 GCA_964392985.1 uncultured Victivallaceae bacterium
TTTCAACTTTCAATTAAACGTTTGTCTTTTTACTAATTAGGGGTTTTGTCAACCCGAACGCGTAATTCATGCTCAAATAAGGCGGTAAAATGAATTTTTGAAAGTCAGGTCTTTTTTTTGCGTTTATGATTGCGCAACAATCTCTTGTCCGTCGTAGGAGGATTGGACTGTAGCGGATAAGTCATCCTGCGGCGTGCTCGTACCTGGCATATTTTGCTTTTTTGATGTTTGCTTAATATCGCCTGTCCGGCTATATTCAAAAAAGGTTTTTTGGACGGGAATAAATAACCATTATTTCAAAATCTTGCGGCTGAAAATATTAAAATAAGAAGCAATAAAAGAAGTAAATTGATGAATGTATGCACAAAATACAAAAATAAAGTGGACAGACCCCGCGCAGCAATGAATATATGCACAAAATACAGAAATAAAGTGGACAGACAAAGCACAGAAACATTTTTTAACGTCTGTAGACTTTTGGCGGTGCTGTCATTGTTGGCCAATAACCATATATCTATATCATATTTTGATTTGTATTCATGATATCATTATGCTAGAATATAACAATGATAAAAGGAAACAATTTACAATTTATAGTAAAATGCCAATGTATGACCAGATAAAAGAGTGGTCCCCGCCGTTTTATATCTTTGAGGCCGGTTTTGGTTCCATCAAGAACGCAGATTATTATAATGATGTCGCCACAATCGCCACTGAACCACGTCGTGTCTTGATTACACAAACTCTTAAAGGAAGTGGAACCCTCTATGTCACTGGAACCCGGTTTGAAGTGAAAGAGGACGATATTTTCGTGATCGAACGTCCTGGCCCTTATGTCTATTGTTTCGAAGAAGGTAATATTGCTCCTTGGGAGTTTAAATTTATCAGTATCGCATTTACTGATCCCGGCAAGAAAGATTTTCTACCGGATTTGCTTGTAAAAAATCCGGTGATGTCATTAAAAAATTTTCCTTCCTTGCGGAACAAACTCGATGGCCTCCGGGATATTTTCATTTCAGTCCACAAAACCAGAGTATTGGCTCATTCCATACTGGCATATGACCTCCTAATTTCATATATCGAAGCAAAAATGATTGGAGAGGAAAGAACCGCTAGCATTTATGATGCAGCCGTTAAGCTGAAAGGACTTTTGGACACGAATTATATGAAGAACTTAAAAATCCAAAACCTTGCATTCACACTTGGATACAGTAAGGAAGCTCTCATTCGTTCCTTTAAAAATTATTACGGCATTCCCCCACTCAAATATTTCAACCGAGTGAAAATGTTTAATGCTTCCCAGATGTTGGAGCGAGATGATTTGTCCGTCAAAGAGATCGCCTTTGCGACAGGTTTTGAGAACGCAAATTATTTTTGCCGTATTTTCCGTTCTTTTATGGGAATTTCTCCTATGCAGTATCGGAATATGTATTTTAGTGGAGGCAATGTCGAAATGTATTATAATCGTAAGTCCCCGACGAATCCACAAAATAAGACAACGTCTGAATATTTTTAGGTTTGAAATTATTTCTTTACCGGCGCGTTCTAGAGACGCGCAAGATAATAAGCTATCATTTTCTTTTTGATATGCTATATTGTTATCATGGATATAAGAGATGCACGAACTATAGAAGCGGCGACGTTGTACGAACGTCGTAAGCAGGCGGTAATGCTTTTTCAAAAAGGCATGAAACGCCATGAAATTGCTCCGATTGTCGGGGTTCACCGTTTGACTGTTGGAATTTGGATAAAGGACTGGCGAAAAGGAGGATTGTCAGCCTTGAAAGTTAATTCCAGCGGACGCCCTGTTGGAAGCGGGCGCAAATTATTTCCTCACGAAGAACAGGAAATAAAGAAGGCACTAATAGATAAATGCCCAGACCAGTTGAAACTGCCATTTGCGCTTTGGACACGGCAGGGTGTACAGCTTTTAATAAAGCAAAAATTCTCGATTGAAATGAGTTTGCAGGGTATCGGCGATTATTTGAACCGTTGGGGGTTCACACCGCAAAAACCTATTCGTCGAGCATACGAAAGGAATGATGCCAAGGTTCAACGCTGGATGACGGAAGAGTATCCTGCTATTGCACTTAACGCCAGAAAAGAAGGATCCGAAATCCACTGGGGAGATGAAACTGGACTTCGTAGTGATGACGTTAACGGTCGGGCATACGCTCCTAAAGGACAAACTCCTGTGCAACGGGTAAAAGGAACTCCGGAAGAACTGAACATGATAAGCACTATTACCAATCAGGGGAAAGTACGATTCATGTTTTATCAGGAAACATTGACAGCTAACTTGTTGATAACGTTCATGAAGCGTCTTATTCGCAGTACAGAGAGAAAAGTCGTATTAATCCTGGATAATTTGAAAGTACACCATGGGAAGGCAGTTAAAGCGTGGCTGATGGAAAACAAAGCATTTATCGAAGTATTTTATCTGCCGAGTTATAGTCCTGACCTGAATCCAGATGAATTACTGAACAGCGATTTGAAAAGTAACCTCAGCAAAAAGCCGGAAACCAAGCGCAAGGGGGAATTGAAACTCAATGCTCAAAACCATATGCGAAGCATTCAGAAAAAGCCGCAACATATCAAGAATTTATTTCAAGCGGAGAGTGTGAAATATGCAAGCTGATTATCTTTCGTAGCAATATAACACTTTGCGGAAAAGTCCGACAGGCTGCTAGTGATTACGGACAGTATTTTTTCAGTCAGTAATCGTAAGTTCGTTGATTCATCTATAGACTTCAATTAATTATAAACTGGTCTATTGGGATCGCGTCAATATAGGCGTAGTTCTAAATTTGAGAGAACCGAAAATGTGGTGTTGAGATTTCAATACTCCCTGAATTCCCGTAAAGATGTAACTACGTCCTGATCTAACCACTTGAAAATAAATCAATAATCAATGAAAAGGCAGTTGCTTTTTATCATAGACATAGTTGCTTTATCTAAAAAGTAACTATGTAGTGAGAAAATCATATGGCAAGCCGCACACATCACCACAACAAGAAGACCGACGTAACTTATGTCTATTCAGTTGAAAGCTATTGGGACAAAGCAAAAAAGCGTCCCGCCAACAAGCAGGTGTGACTGGGCAGACTGGACAAGGAAACCGGCGAAGTCATTCCATCTAAACGTACAGCCGGAACGGCCAAACGTGCCGCGTCCGCTCCTGAAGTAACGGCGAGTGCGCTGGTCGCCGGACCGCATCTTCTGCTGGAAAGATTGACGGAGCAGACCGGCCTTGATGTCATGCTGAAAAAATGTTTTCCGGAAATCCATGCTGCGATGTTAAGCATGGTGTACTTCATTGTCCAGAAAGGGCTGGCATTGTCGCACTGCGAACAGTGGAGTGTGGGACACCTGCATCCTTACGGCGAACTCCTGCTCAGTCAGCGGATCAGCGAATTGCTGCCGCGTATCACGGAAGATGCCAGGCAGCAATTTCTATCGCTCTGGCTGTCCAAGCAACTGGAGCAGGATTCCCTCTGTTACGACATCACTTCGGTTTCTTCGTATTCAGAAAACAACGAGTACGTCAAATACGGCTATAACCGTGATAAAGAGCCGTTGCCGCAGATCAATCTGGCAATGCTGTTCGGACAGAACAGCCGCCTGCCAGCGTATTACCGCCGCATGCCCGGCAACATTACCGACGTGGCGACGCTGAACACCACCATGCATTCACTGGATTTTCTCGGGGGAGCCGGAATGCATTTCGTGCTGGATCGCGGTTTTTACAGCGAGCAGAATGTCGATGAACTGTTTCTCCGCCGGCACAAATTTACTATTGCAGTTCCGGCCGGACGCAAGTGGGTGGAGAAAATCATCTAGCGCTATTATGAAACTATCCAGTCACCGGCCAACTATCTGCAGCTTGACGACGATGAATCTCTATTCATTCAGACCGTGCTTCACAAATGGGGAGAGGATGGCAAACGGTCGTACCTGCACATCTATTATAACGCCAGACAGGCTGCCGGAGAGTTCGATCGTTTTACCGGAGAACTGCTTAAGTGCAAAGAAGAACTGGCGAACGGGAGGGGCAAGGAGCACGAAGAATATTATCAGCGCTATTTTTACCTCAAGGAGACGCCGAAACGCGGCTTGCAGATTTCATTTAACGATAAGGAAATTCAGAGAACCCGGAAACGCTATGCCGGTTTTTTCTGCATCCTGTCGAACGCAATCAAAGCACCGTTGACTGCGCTGCGGGCATATCGGGCCAAGGATGCGGTGGAAAATAGTTTTGACGACCTAAAAAACCATCTCGACATGAAACGGTTGCGTATTCATAGTTCCGCCGCTATGGATGCCAGACTTTTCCTGCAATTTCTGGCCCTGATTTATATAAGCCAAATCCGAAACGTCATCCAGGACGATAAAATACTGCGCAACCTGACCGTTCGGGAAGTAATGGAGGATATGGAAACACTCGTACAAATCAGATACTCGCACCGTTACGGACAGCTCTATACCGAAACCAATCCAATTCAGCGAAAGATCATGGACGCATTCGGCGTCAGCATCCCGACATAGTTACATATTTTCGGGAATTCAGGATACTCGCAAATTAAAACCAAAGTGAAAATTATCAAAAATTGGAATCTATTTAAGGATGATAGTGAAAATTATCGATTTTATATCAATATTATGCTGTCATTATCAATATTATGCTCTATACAATAAGGTGTTTTGATATTATAATTATAAAAATATAACACATAATTAAGGAGAACAATGATGAATACGGCAAATGAAAGCAACGGATATAAAGCCGTCAATAAAATGCTATTTAATTTTACTCTGATAGAACTCCTCGTGGTGATTGGAGTCATCGCGATATTGGCCGGGTTGCTGCTTCCTGCTCTCGGAAAAGCGAGAGACGCGTCCCGAAAGATTGTTTGCATCAACAACCTGAAACAGGTCGGGAACGGGATTTTCCTTTATATGGATGCCAATGATTCATACATGTGTCCCGGAGACGTTAGCGATATCAGTCGCAGGAATTACTGGATGATTGGGTTATCTCCTTATCTGAACGGACCCAAAACAGAAACTTTGGTCGCGGATGGTAATAATGCGAATTGTCCTGACAGGAAAATGAAAGTACTGCAATGTCCGAAAACTTGGGGTCTGCCCTATTTTTGGGGTGGGCATTCGTATGGGATGAACACGTTTCTCAATTTTAATAATTTAACTCCTTCAATTTATAATTCATTACTGAAGTTCGGTAGTTCGAAAATGCCTAAAGAAATCAGCAAGTTTTACATGGCATCCGATTCTTACTCGTACACAGTTTATGGATCAACAATATTAACGAGAAGCGTTGGGCTCGATCTATCTCAAATCTATTATTACAAAAGCCATAATGGAGAAATTAACTTCCTGATGGGGGACGGTCACGTTGAGCATCATATACGCTCCAATGCATTTACCTTTAGCACGACAACATTTGTAGACGGTGGAACGAGTAACATAACCTTTTAATTTTTAATTACGACATCAAAACGCAGGGCAAAGCATTCTGGTGTGGAATATGTAAAGAAAAATTGAGGATAAATGAGGATGGATGGATTTGGCTTATGATGCGCCGCAAATCAGGGAGTTTTCGGCGAAGCTGAACCATGTGGCGGTGATCGACTACAACGCATTTGAGAAAAATAAACAACCACGCCCAGAGGACGTGGTATTGCTTGTAGCTCCCCAGAGGAGCGTGAGAGGTTGTTCGCGATACACTACGAGTTCTAAAATCAAGTGTGATAAACCAAACCAATATTTGAAGACAAAGATAAGACGAAGACTATATCTTCACTAATTTGGGAATAGTTTTAAAAAAAATCAGGCAAAGCCTAAAGAACTCTGACCGTGCCCAGAGGACGTGATTTTCTAACCTGGATTATTCACAAAAAATGGATGAAAGACGAAAATATGCTCAAAAAGAAAGATTTTGACAATGCCGCATTCATAGCAGCGCTACGGCGAGGACATCGGCAAAGACTTTACTTTGAGCAGATTGCAGTATTTCACCATAAGTTTATGAATTATTCAGGCTAAGTTACAATAAAAATATTTTCAAAAAATGACTTTATGAAACAAAACTTTTACATCCATAAAATAAGGAGTGAGCATGAAAAATGCAGAGAGAAGTCAATCTTTAAATGCTGAAGTAATAAAGATAAATTACGAATTGCCAGAAATCAATACATGGCGACTTTTCAACAAAAACATCAATCAGCAAAAAATCGTCTGGATGGTGGAATCATGGGAATCCTCAGGCTATCGCTTCGGTTCAGTATGTATTGATGATGGTTGGACTGAAAGAGGTCTTCTTGGCGATTGGATTCCTGACAAGAAACGTTTTCCAGACTTTAATGGATTGGTCGACTGGATCCACTCCAAAGGATATGGGGTTCGCCTCTGGGTTGCTCCAGCCCAAATACATGAGGGCACGCTGGCTTATAAAAATCTGTTTCCCAATGATATCCTCAAAAGTAAATCTGGCGAACACTTTTTCTATCCAGGTTTAGGTACCTGGCGGGTTGATCTTCGTACGGATGCGGGGCGAAAGCATATTACAGAAGTGATGAGCAGACTTACGGTGGATTACAAGATAGACGCTTTCAAGGTGGATTTTCCGGCAATCTATGAGTATGATGACGAATTCTACCGCCAAATGGGGTTTGATTTTTCAATAGATGAGGCCACGAGAATGACTCCGGACTTTTATAAGATTATTCACGACTCTGTCAAAAAAGAGAATCCGCATGCTAGAATATGCTGCTCAAAAGATATCAAAGGATGCGAACCTTTCATTAATGACACTATATGCGGTGATTTGGTAGGAACTGAAAGAACTACAGAAAGTATAGCTGCCATTTGTGGAAAACTGAGAAATTACGCTAATCCCTATGCGATTACTCCTTGGCTGGAGATGGTCTGGGGTGAAGGTTCCGATTATCCAAATGACTCATTGGAATGGCGTTGCGGATTCATCGAATACATGGCATTCAGTGTTAATTATGAGCTAAAATTAGAGCAGAGTTTTATGCCATTTGGATATAAAAATGAAAAACAAATAAGGGCACTCAATAATCTCTATGGGGCAAGAAATAAATCTTACAAGGTTCTTTACGCTGGAAGAAGATCTTTCCCTATAAAAGATATGATAAAGGCAGGAGTTGAAGTTGACTCATCTACGCGGTTCATCTGTGTGCCAGAGCAAGATGAGACCATAGTTCTTAATACTCAAGAGCTGAAAACAAATTCACTTGATTGGCATTGCAGAAATCTTTTCACCGGCAGCGAGATTCAATTACGAAGCAGAAATGAATTCTGGGGAGGTGATGGCAATTGGTGTCGTGTCGAATTCGAAGCGCAAGGAGGACAATGTTATTTGCTATATCATGAAGGTAAAGCAGACTCATATTTCCACGATCTGCTTAAATCCTCAGTTTTTAATAAAATATGAACAGGAACACTGAATTTAAACTTTTAATAAAAGTAA
>CAYMSF010000143.1:0-7509 GCA_964392985.1 uncultured Victivallaceae bacterium
TAAAAATAAAATTATGACTTATTAAGATATACCATCCATGCTGAAAAATCAAAAGGAATATATATAATCCATTCCGGCATAAATTTACATATTGCTCCGAAACTTAATCAGTAGTAATTGGCAACCTAAAAATTATGGGCATAATTACAAGAGATTTCGTTTCTGTTCTATAGTATATTTCACCTTATTTATAAGGCATTTGACACTTTTAGTGCGACAAAACTATACTCTGCACTGCTGAAAATTTAACATAGACGAGCAGGATTGTGGATTGGATTTTTTTTCGATCCTACTGATTGGCAATATGAATTTCACCTGAAGAAGGAATGAAAAAAGACGGCCACAAGACACTCGCGGCAAAGCGGTTGCGATCTTTTCAGTTCGGATTCTCACTCTTCAAAGTCTTAACTATCTTTTCCAATAGCTGCCTTCGCCTCTTTTATTACGGTACCGTCATCTTCATCATCAGGCTTATAGACTTTCAAGTTTTTAAATAAATGCCTCAAATCCAGAACGCCGCCCCAGATGAACCAAACGGTCGTGATCATTCCAATAGCAAGCGGGATGATAACGGCGTAATACTTCCAATAAAGAGACCACCAGTTCAGCGGCCACGGACTGACCAGATTCCAGACCGTCACGACCACGAATACCAACCACCAGAACATTGTCCAGCCGAAAACACTGACAGAAATTGCCTTATCTCCGAAGGTGAAGTTTTCATCAATGCCAATCAGCGAACTCCATGAGAATTTTTTCACATTCACTACTTTGACCTGATCATCGGCAATAGCATATTGCCCACGGTGAAGCATCTTCTCCATATTAAAGTCCTTACGGCAGGTCAGCAGAGAAACAATTATATATAAAAGGATTGATGTAACCATTGTCCAGAAGTACATTACCTGCCCGTTAACCGGAAACTTATTCGGGCTGTCCAGCAGAAATTTGGAATTCGGCAGAAATTGTAGCAACAATGGGTGGATGGTTTTCCAGCACTGTTGCAGAATTATTCCGGAAACCGCAAGACCGGAACCGGAAATCATTGCAGCCCAGGCTCCGGCGGTAGTTCCCTTTTTCCAGTAAAGGCCTCCAGCGATGATTGAGCCGGCGCCGCCCAGGAAAATTGCCCCGGTTAGCGCAAAAAACATCAGGATATATTCAGTCTGTCTGAAAAGCAGACTGAAGAAAAATCCAAAAACAGCCACACCGACAATCGCCCAGCGCAATATTCTGATATGCTGCTCCGGAGTGAGCTGCTTCTTCTTGAAAGGCAGTACGACGTCCTGAATAAAAATACTGCCCCATGAATGCATATAAGAACTGTCCCCGGCCAGCAGTCCGAACAGCATTATTGAACACATCATGCCCTTGATTGCAACAGGCAGCATGAAATTAATTGCGAGCGGCATACGCATCTGTGTTTGAATCTGAGGGTTGGAAATCTGATTCAGTATCTCCTGTATGTTAGCAGCACCTGCCGCAAAATCAGGGTGTTTTAAATAGGTTACAGCGCATATAGCCAGCAGGGAAATCATAACCCCCTTGGTCACTCCCCGCCATGTACCGAGGATTGCGCCCATTTTAGCTTCATGTGCATTCTTCGCGCATGAATTGAATGCATGACTGCCCTGCCATGCCATAACGCCATAAACTGATCCCATCATGCCGATAAGCACATACCAGATGTTGAAATCTTTCGCGCTGCCAATATCAAATGGATTAAGCATGGATTTTCCGGGAGGGGCTTGAGACAATGCCTGCTGTATCTGCGACCAGTCGAATATTATCATCAGCGCGGTCAAAACAATCATCAGCATAATCAGGCTTAACATGCCTTCAATGCAGTCCGTGACCATTACTGTCAGTTGCCCGCCGGTAAGAGTCATAATCAGCGCTAGAGAAAGATAAATCACCATGACAACGGAAAAGGTCGGAATCGTTGTTATCCCGGCAATGTTCAAGTCCTGCGGCAGTCCACAAAAATAAACAAAGAATCTTGCGCTTACCGCCGGGAAAATGCCGTAATTCAGCAGTCCTGACGCAAAGACCAGAATTCCGGCAAAAAGACGGAATGATTTACTGTATCTGATTTCGAAGAACTGCGCCAGCGTCATTGCCCTGGTTTCCCTGTAACGGTAAATAATATAACCCGTCAGAGCGACAAAAAGAGCAAGCGGAACTGTCAATTTCTGCCACCAGCTTATAGTAAAACCGGCTTCGTAAAACAGTTCAAACATTGCTACCGTGCTGACCACCGCCATTCCCATTTCACCGCGCGCGTTGCAAACCAGATAGCGGCCCGCCAGGCGGCCTCCGGCCATGAATTCAGCGACGCCGCTCGAATATTTCTGCATTCTGAAAGCGATACAGGCAACAGCAATCAAAGGAATAAGCACAATAGCCCAGTCAATCCATGACATCATCATTTAATAGTATTCTCCCGAAATTTAATCCAGCAATGGGGATTAAGTAACAGTACCGCTAATTATTGACCCGGTTACTGACACCATTTACAGCCCATGACAATCCGATTTTCTTAAAATAATCCGCAACTTCCGGAGTTTCCGGCCTGCCCCGTGTAATGTACCTTATCTTTGCGTACTCCAGACCGGTTTCCAGAAAATTGATTCTTTCTATGATTTCTTTATTACCTTTAACAGCGGCCTTCGCGGCGCTAAGCAATGACTCGGCCCGGACAGTCAGCTCCGGATTGAAAATATCGCAAATCCGGTCAAACTCCTCTTTGACATTCTTGCAGACATTTGAAGCAGCCAGCCGGTCTGTCTTTTCTTCCAGCAGATTAAAATATTGCCTGATATACGGGGCGGCTTTGCCGAATCCTTTTTCGCAATAATCATCAATCACAGAGTCAATGTTCACATCAGGATTCCATAGCACTTTGGCCAGCACATAATAATTCAAGCCCTGCGTTGACCAGTTATGGAGACAGCCGTCATAGTCGATCATCGTAAGGCCGTCTTTTATGCAGGATTTCACATCAGCAGCCATGCGGTGGGGATATACCAGCGGCAGTCCGCGTCCGACATAGAACGCATTGGGTCTTAAAAATATCTTTTGAGCAGCAGTATTCCACTCTTTATATTTAAGCATGGATTCCTTCCTGAAATCTTCATTTACATAATTGAATGCGACAATCCCGACAACAAGGTCAGGATGAGCTTTCAAACCGCCTGCCGGCGGCAATGAATATGCATTGTAAGCATACGCAATAAGTTTTTTCCCCGGGCAGCGCTTTGATACAATATCTGCGATTTTATTAAAAAAAGTGAATTCACGATTAGTTAACGAAACATAAGAGAAAGAACCGGAATCTGGAATCCGGTATTCTAGCGTGATTGGCGGGGCATCAGCCGGATCCATTTTACGGCATTCACTGCACATGCAGAACGACGGACGCCCGCCATCATTCGGGCAGATTGAAAAGCCCATATCATCGGGATTGTTCTTGAAATAAATGCAGGCATTTTCAGCGATCTGCTCTGCCAGGCCGGGACTGGAAACGCAAAGACGGCTGCGATTATAATTCAATGGTCCCTGATCGCGTGTTCCGTCCCGCTGCAAGGCAAACCATTCAGGATGAGACTTGGAGTATCTGGCCCAGTAGTCTCCGTAAGCATGCCCCGGCTTGTAATTAATTCTGGCACCGGTCTTCTGCATTAATAACCATTCGAGCGCGGCAGTGTTTCTTGCTTTAAGTTTTTCTTCATCAATACCTAAAGCCTGCAGCAGCGGAGTTTTATCCTCTGAAACATAGTAGACACTGCGAATTTTCCGCTGCTCCATTACCGGGGCATATTGTTCATTGATTTCCGGAATGGTTATATCCGCTGATTTTTGAACAATAGTGCCAGCCTCGCCCGGCCACAGCCAGCGGATACCGAGATATTTTTCCAGAAATGTCAAAGCAGCGTACAAAGTGCCGTAAGTCTTAATTCCGTTACCTGATTCATCTGATCCAAGTATAAATAGTGAGTTATTAACAGTTTTTAACAGAATACCCTCGGGCGGCAATGTTTTAGAGTTCAGCCCGGCTGAAGCTGCAAGCTTGCAATCGCCTATAACTATTTTTATTTTACCGGCGGCAGCTCCAGCAATGTTGTTTTCACTTACTACTGGAATGACCGCACCTGATATTGCCTCCAGATAATGTGCCATAACGGCAGCGGCTTTCTCCGCCGCGGCTGACGGTTTATTCGCTGTAATGATTACGCAATTGGCAATACTGTTTTTTACCAGCTCAGATTTAGCGCCGTCTTTATTTACCACATATAACGGCGGGGCCTTGCCAAAAGCATCATATGCCGCAGGCGGCAACCATAGTTCAACAGATATTGGCGGCCTGGATCCGGCAAGTTTGCCCAGCGGAATACTTTCCCATTTCTCTTTTTTCAACGTTGAAAGTTGAGGGTTGGCGGCAAGCACCGCATTGGTTAACATTTTGCTGTAGAGCACAGGATCAATCGAGGGAGTCTGGATTTTTTTAAACAATACAAAAAGATTATTGCCGAAAAAGAAAACTTTACCATTTCCCAGTTTGTTGACAGAAGCAAATATTTTGTTGCCATCGGCTGACGAAATGAGCGGAACGGCCGCAGTAATTCCAGTCAGCGAAAAACTGCCGGCATACCAGCCTCCGGACACCCCCTTTAAAGGCGATGCGATTCCATCCGCTTCATTGACTTTTACCGGAACATTACTCTTTTTAGAGTCGAAGCCATTGGCTCCAAGCATATTTTTCAGTCTGCCGGTATTGCTGTTATTACCACTCAACCATAATGCAGAATCGTCAGCGAGGATCAGAACTCCGCCATTCCGGATATAATCTTCGACTACTTTGACATCGGCATCAGACCATGGAACCGCATTGCTGCTTTTTATATCTCCCGCCATGAAGATCACTGCGGAATATTTACTGAAATCCTGCGGTTTGAGCCATCCGCCGACTTCGACAGCATTGATATCTCCAGAGGAAAATACATATTGCCTCCAGATATTTGAGTTGTACCAGGATGCGCTCTTCCTCTGATCAGAAATATAAGCCGCCTGTTTCCGGACAGCATCGGCGACACTCACATAAGCGCAAATGCCGCCCAGCAGCATAAAAACTATTACGAACAATTTCCTTTTCATGTCAGAATTACCTTATATAAGATGACCAAGAATACAGATATATTTTTCAGTTTCAAGCAAGTTTAAGTTTTAAACTATTCATAACGCACATGCGGACTTTATTATCCCGACTACCGTTTTGCATTTAGCGTATTAATGTCTGACAGCAGTTCTCCTGCTGTATTGCGCATATTTTCCAGAACTCTGTCTGAATTTATATTTCCGACCTTTATGTCTTCCAGCATATTTTCCGCACTGCGTAATTTATCCTTCAAATCAGGAGACAGGTTTTTATCCGCGGTCAGCTCTGCACATTTCTGCCGCAGCATATGCAGCATAGTGTTGTCTTCAACTCCATTGCGGAACGATTCAAGCCTGATTGTCGAAAGCAATCCTGACGGATGATGCCAGATCAGCACCGACGCCAGGTTGGCCCCGCCATTGTCACTCCACCAGTCATTGCCCCAATCCAATATATCACGCCAGTTTTTTATCGTCCAGATATATGTACCGGAATAATTATATTCAAAAAATTCCCAGTATGTACGGCGTCCAAGCCATGGAGACGGCTCAAGCCAGGTTGGAATCGCATTACCCTTCCAGAACTGATTTCCCAGAAGCATGCGTTCCTTAATCCATGGCGCATTGGAAAAACTGCGGGCATAAATGTTAATCAGACCGTAAAGCGCTTTCGGCGATTCATAATAATAGGTTTCCATAATTGGAATGCTGCTATTTTTCTTCCATTCCTCACAACGCCTTTTTATCTCCGGAACCTTATCTTCAGATGCTTCATCCATCGCCAACCTGACATAGAAGTGTTCAAACATCTTTTTTTCTTTTAGAATTGCCTCGACCTTGCGGATTTTTTCATCTCCAAGCGTTTTGATAATATCAGGGGTGGTGCCAAGAAAAACCATGGTTGCTCCCATATCCAGATAGTGTCGCATTTTCTCTTCAAACTTTTCCGCGTCCAAACTGAATAATTCTTTTTTCGCGAGCCCGGAAGGAGTAATTTTATATTTCAAATGCATATCAACAAGCAGGGAATATATTTCTTCAGTAGTCAACTGCCTTCCATTTTTATCGAGAATTATAACATTTTTCGGAATCTCTTTCATATCCGCCGACACCGTCATCAGCGGGGCTTGCGGCAGAGCAAAATTCCAAACCTTGATGGCGACAGGCACGCTAAAAACCTGATCTTTAGTTTTTAGTTTAATTTCTCCTGAATATATTCCAGGATGACATTCACGGGGAATAAAATATGTTATGAACAGAGGATAATTCTTTTGCCCGTTCAATGTGAACTTTTTTACCGGCAGCAATGCTTCAGGGTATTCGCCGACAGGAAAAGCAGCGTTGAAACAGGATGGCAGACTGGTTGCCGCATATAGAAATGAATTGATGCTTTCACATTGCGGGACAACCGGCCCAGCCCCGGTGAATAAAGATGATTCAACCTCAAACTCCATTTCATTGGATGTTTTCGGTGTTAATATCAACTGAAACGATTCATATTCATTTGCCGCGCCTCTTAACATCAATGTGTGCGTTCCGGAACTTGTGAATGTGTCCAGCTTGAAACAACGCTCGCCGGGCGACTGCTGGTAAGCGGCGATCAGCTCGTTGTCGAAAACTAACGGAGCCTGAATAGTCCGTGCTGATATTTTTTTGAATAAATTATCGCGGTTGCTGAGATCTTTAAATACTACCGCCGGCGTATCCTGAGTCCCGACAACCAGCGGAATCACAATCGCGCCAACGTCCCCCACCGCCGCGCCCGGATTGAATAAGCCGCCATCCCTGCGCAATTCAAGCAGAAGCTGATAATTGGTATTCGCTGAAAGCTTGACCGGAACCGTGAAACTTTTGACGCATTCCGGAGTAAGGCCGTTGAGAGCCGCATCAAAATTGCTTTCAATTTTGCCGGACGAAAGATTCAGCGTGCTCCCCTTGACCTGAATATATTTAATTGATTCAGTCGCCGCGAATGAAATGGTTATTTCCTTTGTCTCCGCGGAAATGCCGGTTGGTTGCGGCGAGACGCTGATGTTAAGAATCGGCGAGCAGTATTCAACATGGGACAAAGGCGCGGTTACGGTAAGCGCGTATTTGAAACTTGAAGATTTGCCGGGTTGCAGACAGATTGGATTGAAAACTACTTCCTGAGTCATAAAATCTTCTGTCGGCTTGCGCCACGAATATAACTTGAAAATATCTGACGGACAGGTAATGGTCGAAAGTGTATCGGAAACCTTAGTTATCGGCATCACTGTTCTGGATGTCCAGTTCGAGGCCGGAAAGTACTGCAAATTGGTGCTAGTGTTTAATTGCAAAAATAATAAATAGAACTATATTATGGCATAGGAGGAT
>CAYMSF010000144.1:0-7504 GCA_964392985.1 uncultured Victivallaceae bacterium
ACTTTTCAATACCCGGCACTGACATAATGCCGTACTGCATCCGGGAAACCCCGGCCGAGGAGTCCATCCGGCAAAAAGTCTTTCCATCCTTATCCGCGGAAAAAGTGAACACACCCTTGCCACCGGCAGCCATAGTACCCCAACTCTTTGACGGTGGCTTTGTTGACGGCGCGCCGGCTTTATTTAAAAATAATAACTCCATTCCATCTTTGGCATCGCTTAACGCGGTTATGGTAACTTTGCTGATGTCGGACACAACTGGCGGTTGAACTGTTGCCTTTGTTGTAGCTGTTGGCGCAGGAGAGGTGCTCTGTGTGACAGTTTTGACTGGCGCTTTTGCGGTTTTTACCTCTTTAGGAACTGCTGCAGAGGCACTGTCAATGGCGATATTGCGTATTGACAATTGCAAATAGTTAGGGGCGGTACAATCAATGTTTGTGGCAATTCTAAGCATCGGTAATACTTTGTCCGGGTTATAGAAATTTATTTCCCCGCCTTGAGAAATCCCATTAACGAGCAAATGACATTTTTTACTCCCTTTGTCAGTATATATTTCAATTTTAGTCCAATCTTTCAACGTAATCGGATCGCCGTTTTCATTGCTGACAATCTGTTTCGGCTGACCGTAAAGCAGCATAGTGCCATCCTCGCGGACGCTAGCGCGCAGATAATTATATAGACTTACTCCGGCAGGCTCGGAATCTTTTTTGACAGGCTTAGGCTCATTGAGATATTTAATCTCAAAACTGACCTTGAATTTGTCAATTTTACTTAAGTCAGCATTGTTTTTCTTCGCCAGACGGTCAAGCATAATGTCAATGGACTGAAAAGCCATTTTCCCTTCAGTTCCTGACTTCGGGAATTCCACGGTTCCGTCATTCAGCTTGACGGGCAAGCGTCCCGTCATCAACCCGCCGCTGGCAGTAATTGGATTTTCTCCATTTTTGTAGCTGTTGGCATCAGAGAAATCAAGTTTAAATTCTTGCGCCACCGCAGTGGTTGCAAGAACGACCAGCAAACCCGACATCATAATTTGACGAATCATAATAATTCCCTTTGATTTTAGAAATAATAATATGGATTGTGTATAACTTAACTTTTTATTATCATCAGCTCCAGTGCCAAAATTATCGAATAATTCCATTCTGAAGCTGGTAATCAATACAATTGTTCATGATTTAAATTATGCGGTCAGCCGTTTTTCTGCTTGATTCGTTTTAATAGTTTCGCAGTAATTTTAATGTCGTCAACTTAATTATATTATGTTTTATAAAAAAAGCAATACTAAAAGAAATTATTTCCGTTTTTTTTATTTTAATATCTTGATTTTATACTGTTAAGACATTATAATTAGTATTATAAAATATTTTATAAAAGGTGCTATGATGAAAAAAGAATCTATTTCACTAAGCCAAATTGCAAAAGAGGCGAATGTCTCCTGCGGACTGGTCTCTTCTTTGTTTTCCAATAATACCTATCGTAATGGTGGCGGCATCGGTATTGCCCCTGAAACAGAAGAGCGTATTATAAAAGCCAGCCGCAAGCTTGGCTATATCCCGAAAGACCTGGCGATGCGGTTAAAAATTTACCCGGATTTCGGTTGTTTCGGTTTTCTTATCAGTGACAGATCCCGTACCGGTTTTGCACCATTCTATTCAGAACTGATGTTCGGCGCTTATGACAATATCAATTCCACCCAGGTTAACTTCTCCATCGGCAGTTTTGATGATAACTGTGACTTCCTCAATGAACCGCAAAAAATGCCGTTTTGCACAACCGACAACCATACCTGTAAATTCATGTTTGCCGGAAATGTCAACTATTCACTGCTTCTGGCCTTAAAAAAACGCGGATCGTCAATTGTATATTTTCTCCGCGAGGTGAATATTGAGGGAGTAACCTCAATTGTGCCGGATTTTGAAAATGCCGGATATCTTGCGGTAAAACATCTACTTGAACATGGTCACCGTGAGATTGCCTTTGCGGGTGAACACTATTTCAAGGATCTCAGTTACTGTACGACCAGAATTGTCAAAGGAATCAAGCATGCGCTGAATGAGGCCGGGATTCCTTTTAATTATGACGAAATTGCCTATAATAATTCAACAGACATAACGACCTCTGATTGTTTTGAGCAGATTCAGGCACGCGGCAAAAAGTATACTGCTATTTTTTGCCTTTGTGACTATACTGCGCTGCGGGTTATGAATTCTATCAGTTCCGCCGGACTGCGAGTTCCAGATGATTTTAGTATTGTCGGATGCAACAATCAGAGTTTTTCGGCCAATTTAAATCCGCCATTGACCTCAATTGACCTTAATTTGCGCGAAATCGGGAAGTGTGGCGCGGAAATTCTTAACTCGCCGGAGAAGAGACACAAAACCCTGTATGAATTTCCAGTGAAGGTGGTTGAACGTAAATCGGTAATAAGTTTGAATAAATAAGATCCTCAATGCTCAATTAAGTGACATCATTTGGGTTGGATTAAGAAAAGAATAAATTTTGTGCGGTGTAAATAAACAGTGGTGACATTATTGTGAAAACAACTCAATGATTTTAGCTTTAGAGCAACAGCAGATTTAGTTACATGTAAGAAATATTTAAGAGTATCAATAGCCGGAAGTTGGAAATCCGTTACAGCATCAGTCCGGGACAATGCGCGTGAATACGTAATAACCGTTCATCACTTATCATAAAAGATGGAAAAATTATAATGAACAACAGAACTGTGGGAACGTTGACTTATACAGCAGGCGGTTTATGCCTGTTGTTCTTCTGGCTCCTGTTCGGCGATTTTGCTATTTCGATACGGGAACGCGCCGCCGTACCCAGTGTTCTGGAATTGCTCAGGCAGCATCATGCTTCTGATACTGTCATGTCCATTCTGCTTGGAGTACTGCCTTCAATACTTGGTATGTTTCTCGGACCGGTTATCAGTTATAAGTCTGACCGCTACCGCAGTCGCTGGGGAAGGCGTATTCCTTTCCTTATAATCCCGACACCAATCGGCGCGCTGGCGATGATTGGCCTTGGCTTCTGCCCCTGGCTTGGAGCACAAGTCAACAGCCAGTTGGGGACGATGTCACCGGGCATTGATTTCTGCGTTCTGGCTTTCTTCTGTCTTTTCTGGACCATCTTCGAATGTGTCGTAATCATGACTCTGGCCATTTTTGCCGGTTTGATTAACGATGTAGTGCCGCACGGGCTTTTGGGACGTTTTTTTGCCTGCTTCAGGATTGTCAGTCTGGGCGCTGGAATACTCTTCAACTATTGGATTTTTAAACTGACAGAGACACATCTGTTTGAAATTTTCCTGTGTGTGGGGCTTTTCTTCGGCATCGGTTTCACTTTAATGTGTCTGCTGGTCAAAGAAGGAACTTATCCGCCGCCGTCACCGGAAGAGATTGAAGGGGGGCATCCGCATGGTTTCATTTTAAACGCCAAGGTCTATTTTGTGGAATGTTTTTCCCATCGTTACTACCTCTGGATATTTGCGGCATTGGTGCTGGCCGGTCTGGCATTTGTACCATTTAATATGTTTGCCCAATGGTATGCCGATTCTCTCGGTATGCCCAAAGCCATTCTCGGCAAGCTCACGGCGCTATCCTATTCCATTTCCATATTTCTGGCGTTCTTCATTGGATGGCTTGTGGATCGTTATACTGCGTTGAAAGTTGGAATTGCGATGATGCTGCTTTACATGCTGACCGCGCTTTTTGGCTTTATTTTCGTTAAAGATGTTACAAGCTTTGGCGTGATTTATGTTTTTCACACCGTCGTTTCCGGTTCCTACGGTACTGCAACAGCATCACTGCCAATGGTACTTTTTCCGAAGTTGAGATTTACTCAGTTTGCTTCGGCAAGTGGAATTTTCGGGTCACTTTCATATATATTCGTAAGTTTGGTGCAAGGTCCGCTTCTGGACTATTCCGGCCATAACTACCGCCTTACGCTTCTGGCCGGTTGTGCCTTTGCAATTATCGCGCTGGCGCTGCTGCTGATTGTGCTCCGTAACTTTAACGCTTTAATAAATGGCGAACCTCCGGCTTATAAAACATAATAGCTGGACAATAAGAGGAAAATCATTAAGTGAAGAAGACTAAAGTAGTAATAATGGATAACCCGGGAATTTCGTCCCGAGGAGTTATTGACTATGTCTACGGCTCAGAACGCATCGAAAAAATTAAGTCGATGGCTGATGTCCATCCGGTGATGATTACCGCGAAAAATCTGGAAGCGCAACTTCCGGAAATAAAAGATGTCGAGGTAATCTTCTCCTCCTGGGGTATGTTAAATCTAACTCCTGAACAGTTTGAAAGCCTGCCGAAACTCAAGACGGTATTTTATGCCGCCGGTTCGGTAAACGGCTTCGCCGCCCCGTTTTTGGAACGCGGCATAACCGTATGTTCCGCCGTTGAAGCCAACGCGATTCCTGTCGCCGAATTTTGTCTGGCACAGATTTTGCTGGCGTGCAAAGGCTATTTTATCAACACTCATACCTGCCGCCGGGGGCCATGGTCAAGTCATGGCGGAATGTTGTTCGGACGTGGCGTTTACGGCGAAACAGTTGCACTTATCGGTATCGGTGCAGTCAGTCGTCATCTGCTGAAACTGCTCAAACCATTCAACTTGCGGGTAATCGCCGAAAGTGATTATCTGCCGGAGCGTCCACGTGAGGAGTCTGAAGCAATGGGAATCAGTAAACTGGTTTCAATTGAAGAGGCATTCAAAGACGCTTATGTCATCAGTAACCACCTGCCGGATAAACCGTACAATAAAAAGATGATCAAACAGGAGCACTTTGAGTCAATGCGTCATGGTGCAACTTTCATCAACACCGGTCGCGGCGCCCAAATTGATGAAGCGGGTATGATCAACGCGCTGAAAAATCGTCCCGATATTACCGTGCTGCTGGATGTGCAGCATCCGGAACCGCCGGTCGCAGGCAGCGAACTTTACACGCTGCCGAATGTTCATCTCTCCTCTCATATCGCCGGAAGTTTCAATGACGAAGTTCATCGTATGGCCGATTATATGATTGAGGATTTTCAGCGCTGGCAGAATGGAGAAGCGTTAAAATATGCGGTAAATCCGCAGGAACTAGTCAAGAGGGCATAATATGATTATCTTTGGAGATACGGCGGAACGCCAACGGGTAAGAATATCGCCTGTTAGCATATATTCAGCGTGGATACCGTTCAACAAAGACGATTCTCCTTTGACAAAAGTCTCTGAAATAAAAAAAATTAAGGAAACTTCTATGCTGGTAAAATGGGAACCTGCAATCTATGAGCACAAAGCGGCATTAATTGGCAGTCGCCCGGTTGAAGTAGCGAATTCGGTGGAACTGTTAACCCGCGCGGTGCTTAAAGAATATGAAGTCTACCACTCTGACTATATTACCGTTGGACTGGACGTTTACAATATTGAAGCAGAAGTGCTCGGTGCAACATTGACTGCGCCGGAAAAAAACGAATGTCCGGATCTTGCCGGAACACTTTTTGATTTGAACAATCTTCCGGCGCATTTTACTATGCCGGATATTCCTGCTGCCGGTCGCTTCAAGTTGCTTCTTGAAGCCGGAAAATGTGTTCAGAATGCAATCGGCGATAAAACCAGAGTGCGGGTTGCTGCTTCCGGTCCGGTTTCCATTGCCGCCAAACTTGCCGGGATTGAAGATTTGATCATCTCTTTGATGCTTGATGACGGCAATGCCCGGCGACTGCTGGAATTCTCCACGCAAATAGTGGCAGAATGGTGTTCATGTCTGAGGCATAATAATCTTGATGCCGTAGTTTTTGACAGTATGGTTGCGCCGCCGATATTCAGTCCCGGCATGTACGAACAGTTTGCTTTGCCGCTGCATCAACAACTGATGATATTGCTTAAAGAGCTTGGACAACAGGAACGCGAGTTGGTCATCGGCGGTAATACCGCGCCGATTGCCGGATTATTGAAGCAAACCGGCGCGAACATCCTGCTCTGCGATTATGCCGCCGATGCTGCAGTATTTAAATCGGTCATCGGGGATGACTCACATTTTAAGATTCGACGGAATATCAATCCCGCTTTGCTGAATGGTTCCGGCATGAAAGATTTAGCGGACAAGTTTAACGCTGAATTGAATCTCTTCAGCAATCCAATAGCCGGAACAGGAATTCTTCCCTTTGACTTCATTCCGGAAAACTTAGTGAATTTCAAACAGGTTTTATCTCAAGCAGGACGGGATTAACACTTTAATGTCAGAGTGTTGACAAGAATATAATTAAATCCCCGGATAATCGAGATTGGTAGCCGTTTGCATCATCGCAAAGAAATTATTGATTGGCACATAATCGGGAATGCTGTTCCCGGATCCGAGCGCGTAAGCGCCTTCACTTGCGGACATTTCCAGCATATTTTGTGCTCTTTGTTTAATTTCATCCACCGGGCGGCGGCAGAGGAAATCCACATCCAGTCCGCCAATAATCGCCAGACGTTTATGATAGCGCCTGTAGGCTTCTTCCACCGGCAGGGTTGAATCCTCATAAGAATGACGACCGTCAAATTTGCAGACATCAATTACATCATCAATCAGCCCGCAATCAAACGCGTTGCCGCAGGAATGCTGTAACGCCTGGCGATTATGGTCATGGATAAGGTTGACTATTTTTGCCGTCCATGGTACAATATATTTCCGCATGTCCGCCGGGGAAATCATGGGCTGTTGTGCGAAACCCCAGTCATCGTTGACAAAACAAGCCCCGACTTTTTCGCTCTCAAGACATTTTTCATAATGTTGATACAGAATCACAGCGACCTTGTCAACTACCGCCTGTACCAGTTCAGGATTATCAAAAATCATCATGCACAAGTTATCATAACCGAGTAGTCCGATTACATTTTCCAGCAGTCCGCATGGCCCATGAGCAATAATTTTCATGCCTGCCGGCAATTCGGTGTCAAAAATTTCCGAGTAATCATTCGTTTGCACATTCGGCCACGGGTATTTTTCAAAACTTTCCCAGGAATCTATCATTGCGCCGTCGTTCAGCGAAATTGTTCTTCCTGTGTCATGTTCATGGCGTGGAAACTGCGGCAGGTAATTCCAGTAGATGGCAAAATCAAACCCCAGCGCCGCCCAGGCTTGAGCCCATTTTTCCCGATTCCCCCTGGCGCCGGGAATCATCAACTCAAAAATCACCGGGTTAATCGAAAATTCAAAAATTGTCGGACGATGCGGTTTTTCTTTATTCAATATCAGTTGAATGTTTTCGAAATCCGGTTTTCGCATTTTTTATTCCTTTAGTTATTCCAGTTGACGGATAATGTTTTACCCTGATATTTCAGTTCCAGACCTGAGTCAGAAACGTTGGCAGTCAAATCTTTCGGTGCGCTGCCTAACTGTAACACGATACCAAATATCGCACTTTGTCCCCACTGCTGAATTTCAACTGACTTCCGTTCGAGAATGCCGCCCTTGCTGTCAGTTTTATGTTCAGTTATTTTTCGAGTTAGATTTTCC
>CAYMSF010000145.1:0-7476 GCA_964392985.1 uncultured Victivallaceae bacterium
CGTCCGCTGGGCGTCGTCATAAGAAACTTTGATTTCATGACGAAGGAAAGAAGTCTTGGCTCTTGCTTCCGGTCCGATAAAGGCGTTGGGAATTTCGTTTTCGCCCCAGCCATGGACAACGTTTTTGCAATCGGGACACCAGTAATAATAATGTATAAAGCAGCTTGTGGTCAGCTTGCCGGACTCAAGGTCTTCCTGAATGTGGCTGGTAGTGTGGTTGCATGGAGAAATGTTCCTGCTTTCGCAGTGCGGACATTTGTCAAGATAAACATCGATGGTTTTGTCTATTTGAGACGGTGTCTGCCTGAAATGTCCCTCGTGTCCAAACAGAGCTCCCAGTTTCTTCGGATTTTCAGACGGCTCCTTCTTTTCATATTTTCTGAAAGGAGCCTGGAGCGCTTGGACAAGTTCTGTTTGAAGCTGGGTTCTGGATTCTTCAAGTTCTTTGACTTGCACCTGAAGCTTTCTGATCTGGAAATTGGAAAAGTCCATGGCAAACTCAAGATCATCAACGCGTTTGCGCAGATAAGCTCTTTCCGCCAGAATCGCATCGGGAGATTCGCCTTTGAGAAATATGCAGAATTTGTCGAACGGGCAGAACGGATGTTTGACCAGGTTGCGATTATGGTTTTGTTTGTCCTGCCAGCCCACGATGTATTCCCTGATATTAATATGGTTACTACGCCAAAACATAAGGAAAAGCATCCGGCTTGGAGTGCTGCCGAATGCAGTGGGTGGTATCTATGATTATACAATAAGTTGTCGTTTATGTCAATAGCATTAAAACAAGAAACAGGAGGTTAATGAAAAAAAGTTGAAAGGGATTGATAGGTTTTGAAAAAAAATAAAAATATTTTCAAAAAAAAAGAACTTTATGAAACTAAACTTTTACAAAATATTGTTAAAGCTGTATTTCTCAAAAAGAGAGTTTATTGCCTTTATAATGCTCAATAAAAACACAAAAATAGCCATTTTAGGAGATATGTTATGAAATACTCCACATTGCATAAAATTGATTTTACTTTGATTGAATTACTGCTAGTTATTGCTATTATAACAATACTTACTGCGCTTTTGCTTCCTGCATTGAATCAGGCTCGCGAACGCGGACGTGCTGTTACTTGTCTTAATCAGCTCAAGCAAATTGGGTTGGCTTCGCAAATGTATCAGGATGAATATGTTGGGTACTATCCAGGTTATTTCGGTTCATCTCTGACTACATTTGTAGCAGATGTGAGCGGATATCTGGGGATTCCAAAGAACAAAATCAGTGATTATGCGGCGGTGGGTAAGTTTTTCTGGTGTCCGAGCGACCGGGTGCGCGCCGATACTTCAAATCGGATTTACAGTTACGCACAGAATCTCTATGCCCGCTACAATTCGCCGGAAATTTTTCTCCGCCGTAACAGCCAACCGAAAAAGCCGAGCGAGATTATCTATTTTGCTGACTGCATGCGGGATCGGTCTGGGGAAGTTGGCTGGCCGATGACGATCAGTGGCAGTACTTTTCCGCTAAATCCGGCTGGTGATGTTGGAATGCGAATTGATTTCCGGCATGTCGGCTCCGCCAATGTGCTGTGGATAGACGGCCATACGAATGCGTTTAAAATGAACAAACTTACTGGCAAAAAAGAGCTTGACGGTAAACCCAGATGAAATTGGAGCCAATTATGTGGAATAAAAAAATCTTTCTCTGTTATCTGCTGATGCTGGTAGGCATGATTACCGACGCAGACGAGCGTCGGATTAAAATCGGAACGGTTCCCGAGTTGACATTGGGGACTGGAACTGAAATTGTACTGCCGGAGAAATCGACGCCGACAGCCCGGTTTGCAGCCAAGGAACTACAATATTATTTGAGCCGTTCGTTACGGCGGGATCTTCCGATTATTCAAGCTCCGTCTGGACGCGGGGTAGTACTGATTGTCGGCGACAATGAGTTTGCTCGCCAACTCGGCGTAAATGCGGCGGAGCTGGAGCGCGACGCTTTCCGCATCAAAAGTAGCGGACAACAGATTGTGATTGCCGGTAAGGATGATCCGCAAGAAACGCCAGAGAATTTCCGGTCCGACCTTTTTGAACGCGGTACTCTGTTCGGCGTGTATGATTTTCTGGAACGCTTTGCCGGAGTTCGCTTCTATTTTCCAGGTGAGATTGGCACCGTGGTACCGAATCATTCGGAAATCAAACTCGGGACATTGGATATTTTAGACCGTCCTGACCATACGGCCCGGCGGGTTTCCTCCGGGGCGTGCAAGTGGTATGACTATTCCGCGCAACGGGACGGAGTATTCCTGCAGAATTATCGTAACCGTATGCAAACTGCTTATGTCCCGAATTGCCACAGCCTAGAACGTAGTGGTTATCTGGAACGTTTCGGCAAGAGTCATCCTGAATATTTTGCGTTGGATGAACGCGGCAATCGTTACCTGGATCAATCCCACCCGTCTGTGGGGAGTCTGTGCCTGAGCAATCCCGGATTTCGCAACGAACTTTTTCTAGATGCGAGGTCCTATCTGAAAGGCGAACCAGCTAAAGTGCGCGGAGTGCTATGCAAAGGGACCCCGGGTTGGGACGGCAGCGCTTTCCGAATCGGATACTTCAACATCATGCCCGGCGATTATCATCGGCAGTGCCAGTGCGCTAACTGCCTGGACTATCAGGCCAAATATGGGGCATCAAGTTTGGTCTGGGATCTAGTTGCGTCGACCGCCGAAAGACTTCAGGAAGCTCAAATTCCCGGCAAAATTACGGCGATGGCTTATGCCTACTACAGGACGGTTCCCCGCCGCCAATTACCTGACAATGTGGAGGTAATGGTGGCAGTAACCGGCCCGTGGGCCGATCGCGATGTGAAATTAAGGCAGCAAGACGACCAGTTGATTGCCGACTGGAACAAAAAGCTCGGCAAGAAGGTCTGGATTTGGACCTATCCCAATAAATACGGTGCCAGCGAACTGCCCGGCATTCCGGCGATGGCGCCGAAAACTATCGGATACTATTATCAGCGCGTCGCGCCGATGGTATTCGGCTCGTACATGGAGTGTGAAACCGATCAGTGGATTTTCAATTACCTCAATATGTATGTGTACGGTAAAGTAAGCTGGGACCATGGTATCAACCTGGAAGCATTGCTGGCTGAGCATTATGAGAAGATGTTCGGCCCGGCCGCAACTCCGATGCGGGAATTTTATGAGACGCTGGAGCAGATATGGGTAAATCGTCTGCTCGGCAAGATGTCAATGACTGCCTTGGGACCGGTTAACGTCCCCCCTTCCAACTACGAAATTTGGGAAAACATTTATTCCAAAGTCGAGTTGAAAAAGCTGAGTACTCTGTTTGATCAGGCAGAAAAACTAGCAGCTACCGACCAACCGGCGTTGGAACGGATAAAATTCATGCGTCTGAAACTACTGCAACCGATTCAACATGCTTCCGAACTGTATTGGAAAGAAAAAAAGGCGTTAGTCAATTGGACCTTTTACGTAAAAAAAATGGGAGATGCAGAAAAGATCATCATCGACGGTCAACTTAACGAACCGGCGTGGCAGGCGAGCGAGATGATTTTTCTGCTGCCGCTTAATGGCGGGAAAAGCGAGGTCAATACCACGGTTCGCGCTCGGCTGGATGACCGTTATCTTTACCTTGGGTTCGAGTGCATGGAACCGGCCATGGATCGACTTATCGTCCGGCAGCAACAACGGGATCATGCTGATGTGTGGCGCGATTCCGAAGTGGAGATTTTTTTGAATCCTAGTGACGATGGTAAGGAATATTATCACTTTATGATCAATGCCGACGGGGTGGTCGCCGATGCCGCCGCTCGTAAAGCCGGCGCCAGTTCGCAATTTGACAACAAATGGAATAGTCAGGCGCAAGTCAAGGCCAACCGCAGTAGTGATCGCTGGACACTGGAAATAGCAATTCCGTTGGCGGAACTGCAAGGGTTCAATCCGAAAGGCTTCAAAGCCAATTTCGGACGCCACCGCGTACTGGCTCCCCCGCCTTCTGCGACCACGCTGTATACCTGGAGTCCATTTGTTTCAAATTTTCACGATGTGGGGAATTTTGGGAAACTAGTATTCGAACCCTCAAAAGAGATTTCTTTGGTCACCAATGGTGATTTTATTGCACCGCTGAAAGGAAACTGGTACTACGATCCGGCACAATTGAATAACAGCATTTTTCTGGATGATCAGGTATTCATGACTGGTGGACGCAGTTTGCGGTTCAATGGATCCGGGACATTCAAAGTACATCAGGATTTGCCGCAACTCAAACCCGATACCACTTACGCGCTCAGTTTTTACGTGCGGCTGGACGATGTGAAACCTCTCAAGACTGGCGGTGGCGTGGTGGTGATGCTGGGCGACAATCAGAACAACTGGTTTCCGAAACTTTTTTACAACGGCACCATGCCATGGACCAGACAGGGCTTTTTATGGAAGACCCGTCCCGATACCAATCGAATTCCTGCGCGCAAAGCGAGCATCCGGCTCTATATGTTCGAGGCCTCGGGTACAGTCTGGTTTGACGATGTTCGTTTGGTGGAAACAACCCCTGATCAAACAGGAAAGGATTAATAAAATGTTGAAAAATCGTCATATGGCATTACTGCACGGCGATGGCCGAATATGCATGGAATCCGTTCCGATGCCGAAACTGAAAGAACACGAAGTTACCATTCAAGTTCATGCATCACTGGTCAGTCCGGGTACCGAAATGGTACCGGTGCGGACGTTTCGCGCCAAGGCTGATCCCACGATAAAGCCGCGGCCCTTCGGTTATGCCTGTGCCGGGGTCATTACCGCAGCCAAAGGGGATGTAAAAGGACTGAAGGTCGGTGACCGGGTGACCGCGATGGGAGGGGGCGCAAAACACGCCGATTGGATCAATGTCCCAGTGAATTTGGTAGTATCGCTGCCTGATAGCATTTCGTTTGCCGAGGCGACGTTTGCATGTCTGGGGGCGACCTCGTTGCATGCGGTGCATCGGGCGGTTCCTCAACTCAGCGATTATGGGCTGGTGCTGGGCGGCGGCATCGTTGGTAATATGGCCGCACAACTCTGCCAACTCTCCGGAGCGCGGGTAATACTGTGGGAGGGGCTGCCGGGGCGACGTAAAATTGCCAGGAAAACCCGTTTGAAAAACGTGTTCAATCCCAATCGGCACACAACGGCGGAACTTTCCATGAACTTTGCCGCGCCTTATGGTTTTGACTTCTCGATTTTTGCGTTCGGCGGCAACGCCACCAACGCATTTCGACAGGTGCAGGGACTAATGAAGCTCTCTGCGGATGGTCACAGCATGGGTAAAATCGTGCTGGTGGGAGGATGTCTGGTGGAAATCGGCGGCGGCGCGTCCAGCGGCAACCTTGACATTATCGCGGCATCCCGTACCGGTGCTGGTTACCACGATCCCCGCTGGGAGTATGGTGAAGATTACCCGAATGCCTTTGTTCAGTATACAACCCAGCGCAACTTGAACGAAGTAATACGGCTGATTGCCGAAAAACGCCTGCTGGTGTCGCCGATGATTACGACCACGCTGCCACTGTCCGAAGTCAATACGGCGGCAGATTTGTTACTGGAATCTCCCGATAAAGCTATGGGAATCATCTTGAAAATGTTACATTAGGCCGAGGAGATGACCATGAAATTCAGATTGGGAATTGTAGGACTGTGTACTTCGCATCCAGGCAACTGGATTCCGGCGATTCAGGAACTGGATGGCATCGGTAAATGTGAAGTTGAAATTACTGCGCTCTGGGATTCCGGGGAAACCCGTCCCGCCGGTTATGCCGCAAAGTTTGCTGCTCAAATGAAACTACCGCCGGAACTGGTGGTCGACTCGCTGAACGCGATGTTGCCCCGGGTGGATGGGGTGATTATTCACACCGCCAACTGGTCCCGCCATATCGAACAGGCTGCGCCGTTTATTGCTGCCGGTAAATCGGTACTACTGGATAAACCGGTAGTCGGGAATCTGCGCGATGCTAGCCAAGTGTTGGACTGGCTCAAACAAGGACATCGGATCACCGGTGGTTCCAGCTTACGCTACTGTTGCGAAACCACCGAACTGCTGGCGTTGCCGATAGCGGAACGTGGCGAAATACACACGGTTTATTCGGTGATCGGCTCCGACGAGTTCAATTACGGGATTCACGGTTATTCGCTGCTCTGTGGACTGCTGGGACCGGGTGCGGCCTCTGTCCGTTATCTCGGAACTGGGTTGCGCAAGCAGTTGATATTGCGCTGGCAGGATGGGCGGATCGCTTTCTTGACCTTGGGCTACCCCGCCGGACTGCCGTTCAACGCCACGGTAGCCACGACCAGGCAAGTGTTCCAATTCAAGGTGGACAGCACCCGGATTTACCGGGCAATGCTGGAAGCGGAACTGCCATACATGACCGGTCGTACAGATCGGGCGGCACAGGAGCCGTCATCGTTTTTAGAACCGGAATATCTGGCTCTCGCTGCTCGGCAATCCTGGATGACTGGCGGCTCTGAAATATTTTTAACCGATCTCCGGCTGGATGATTCTGGATATGACGGCGATGCCTTTGCCGCGTCCTACCGCCGTGCTCGTCTGTAGCCGAAAGAATAATTCAATCGTGGTTGAAGTTCGTCTGTTCGAAGCGTTGATCTGCATGCTCAACAACCCGGAAACAGTGAAAAGCATTTCGTTCTTTGATTTGGATTATTATTAAGGCGGACTTTGCCAGCAACCCCAATCAAAACCACCAGTTGAACTGGTGATATGCACCAGCACTGGGAGGGCATAATACCGACAGCCCCATCAGGGGCTCTGAACGGTTCGCCAGCCGCATCTCTTTCACTGGCCGCCGATAAAGCGGCCAGTTTCCTTATGCCTTAATATTCTTGCCACCCGTAAACAGGTCAATATATTCTTTAAACGTCATTTGCTCCAGTGCGCAATCTTCAGCCAACCGATTCTTTATGTATTCTTCAATTGCTTTTTTATTGCGGCCAACCGTGTCGACATAGTACCCTCGACACCAGAAATGCCTGTTACCATATTTGTACTTCAGGTTGGCGTGACGGTCAAAGATCATTAACGAGCTTTTGCCTTTCAAGTAGAGACATCGGGGTCAGTAGGCATCGGGACTTTAGCTTTTGTGTTTTCGTGCAATAATTCATTGATTTCTCGCCTGTCTTTACTCGAGACTCACTTTGCGCCTGCCGCAATCCACTCGCTTTAACATGCTTTGTGTTGCGGGAAATGCAAGCAAAAAATTCCAGCGGCGGATCTTGATTATGGAATAGAAGAGCATAAAGCCGGTAAGGCGACCACTCCGGAGGCGGACAAGCCGGCTTTCGTATTTTTGTCAGGCGCTTGGGCCTGACTTTGGAGTGCGGCGATCCTGCGCCGCTTTGTTTGGCTGTTCACTGCTTTTATCCTGCTTCCGGGGAAAGACATCCGATCTGGGAATTTACCTGCTATGAAAACGGAGTG
>CAYMSF010000146.1:0-7348 GCA_964392985.1 uncultured Victivallaceae bacterium
TGCCGTTCCGCGATCCGTACATCCGGAATCTGTTCAAACACGCGGCCAATGCCGGGCTGCCGGCAACCATTCACATTGCGCATCAAATAGACGGCACTTACGGACTGTATGACGATCCGGGACTGCCGCAACTGGCGGAAACGCTGGATGAATTTCCGGATTTGAAAATCTTCGGACATTCGCAGACATTCTGGGCCGAAATCGGCGCCCTTGACAAGCCGGAAGACCGCGCCGGATACCCCGATTATCCGGTTAGAGCTGAAGGCGCAGTCCCCAAACTGATGCGGAAGTTCCAGAATTTATACGGCGACATTTCCGCCGGCAGCGGCTGCAATGCCCTGACCCGCGACCCGGTCTACGCGGTCAAATTCCTGAACGAATTTCAGGATCGCCTGATGTTCGGACTGGATATCTGTTCGCCGCCGAAACTTGAACTGCCGCGATTGCTGCTGTTCCTGACTGAATTGAAAGACTCCGGCAAAATATCCGCCGCAGTTTTCAATAAGGTCATGTCCGGAAATGCCGTTCGAATACTGGGCTTATAAACTTAATCTGGAGTCGCGCACATTATAACAGTCTTTTTTAGACAGGAAAAACGAGATGAACATTCTGGTGATTGGCGGAAGCGGACATGTCAGCGGGGCTGTGGCAAGGGCTGCGCAGGCTAAAGGTTATCAGGTCTGGACAATTACGCGCGGTTTACGTCCGCCGGCGCCAGGCGCGCACTCATTGATTGCCGACCGTCACGACCGGAAATCAATGGCGGAAGTTGTTGAGCGGCAGAACATGATCTGGGATATGGTGGTTGACTGCATTTGTTACGAGTTGGACGACATGCTTCAGGACATTGAACTGTTTCGTAATCGCGCCAGACAGTTTGTGTTTGTCTCCACCGATTTTGTTTATGAGCCGGCTTTGCGCCGTTTCCCCCAGCCGGAAGATACAGAACACTATGATGATTCTTTGAGCTATGGCGGCAAAAAACGGCTTTGTGAACTCGAACTTATCAATGGCGATGCCGGCGGCATGGACTGGACAATTCTGCGTCCCTGCCATATTTACGGGCCAACCTCGCAACTCGGCTGTCTGCCGCTGCATGGCCGCGATCCTGAACTCATCAACAAACTCCGCAATGGCAAACCGCTGCAACTGGTCGGGGGCGGACATTTTCTCCAGCAACCGATTTTTGTGGATGATCTGGCCGGAACCATTGTCAGCGCCGCCGGCAATCAGGCCGCTTGCGGCAAAATCTTCAATATGGCCGGCCCCGACATTATTGAATCGCGGCAATATTACCAGATCATTGCGGATATTTTAAAAGTCAGCCTGACCATCGAGGAAATTCCGGTCGCATCGTATCTGGCGGAAAAACCGGACGGACGACCATTCATGTGCCACCGCATTTACGATTTAAGCCGTCTTCATTCCGCAGGATTGGCAGTTCCATCGACGTCTATAGAAGCCGGCCTACGATTGCACGTTGAAGGATTGATCCGATAGACTTTCCGAGACGCGATGCTTATTTCTGATGCAGCGTTCCGTTCAGCATCCGGACAATGTACTTAACCGGCTGCGCCGGGACTTTAAATCCATTCTCGCACAAAGGCTCAAAGGCACAAAGAACAGCCTGTTTTCACCACAGAGGACACGGAGAACACAGAGAACAGCCCGTTTTACCATGAAGGGCATGAAGGTTATGAAGATAATACATTGAGTCAGTGTATTTTATGCAGCTTCCCCGCATAAATACGCTGACTCAGGTTTTTCCTCCGTGCCCTCTGTGCCCTCTGTGGTTAAACATGTTTTCCTTGGTTCCAAACTTCATGCCCTTCATGGTGAAACGGCTTTTCTTATCCTGCATATCCTGTCTATCCCTGTTAAAATACAAATTCCTATGCGATCAAGTTCTCTCTTGTCGGCTTTTTCCATGTCGCCTCCAACCCTTATTTCACCCTCCGTGGAGCACAAAACATCCATTGGACGCGACATGAGAAAAAAAGAGCGGCATGGGTGTTTTACACGAATCAGGAAGTCTGAAGTTATTAATTCTTTCATTGGTCCCATTATCCACTATCATTGTTGCTGGTGGATAATGGACGTTTATCAACGATTTATTTCTGCCAGTTTATCATCCACCTTCTCATTAGTACTAATGTAAAATATATTTATTCCGTCGGGTTGTATATCCGAGATGTGAATAGTAGCAGTGGGGCCAGTCAGAACAGTTGTGTCTTTGCCCCAGACTCCATTATCGTATCTTAAGAATCTTAGTGTTTCGTTCGGCAATAAAGTATTGGTCAACACTACATCCGCAGCTGTCGTATTGGAAAAAACGAACACCAAACGCTCATTGTCGTGGATTAAGACGGACAGAGCGGAGTCTTGGTTCATACTGGCAACGTTGGTAGAAACCAACCCTGTAGAATAGTAGCTATGTTGTGCATTAAGAAACATATCTTCAAAATTATTCATTATATTGGTAATCTCAGACCACGCCACTCCTACGTCTCCACCCAATTCTCCGGTAGTACCAAAGCCAAAATATTCAAAACCGGCACCGTTTAAATCAATCATTTTCTGCAGTAAAGTCTTACGTACAGTATTCGGATCAGAAATATAGATGGAACCACCTAACAACGCTCGTGGGAAAACATAGTCAACCGTAGTTGTATCTGTTAACACAGGGCCCCATCCAATCGGAACATCAACATGGTCGCCAAGATACTTCCAGTTAGTCGAGTAACGTTCCATAATCGTTTGATTGTAAGGAAGCGATTCTTGAAACGAACTATAGACATATAGTAGCGGAAAGTTTTTATACCGGCACAAAAATCCAATGTCACAGTTATAAGCATTGTAAACACCCCACGAACCATCCTGAAGACCGCGTACGTAATTCCCCAGGTTATAATATTTGCCTGTTGGGGTAGCTCCAATATGATAATAATTGGCTACGCTATAATTGGAGGAATTACCTTGATCATCATAATCCAATACTAAAGCATATTTCTTATTCTGATCTAACTGGCATCCCAGTCCCAATGATATCAGATTATAGGAAGTCTGTACTGCCGTTTCATCAATATAAAAAGCTGCAAGCGTATTGCCGTCCGGAATATAGGCGTGCAGTGCTGCGTCATAGGAAGTCCCCTGAATTGAAGCGTTTATTCCGACCGGAGGTGTTCCGTATTTTTTAATATAGATATCTATGCCAGAAAGATATTTGCAGTAAGGCTGGAATATTTGCACACATTTATCATGAGGCGAATTGTATCCGCAAATGCTATTTGTACTAAAAGTCGCGCTATTGAGGTTGTTTTCACCTGTTACATCTGCGGCAGAAGAAAAATCCAGATATTGCAATTCAATGCCCATGTCGCCATCAGGGTAATTGGTCCAGCTTCCTGTCTGTAAGCCTTTCAGGAATGTGCCATCGGCATAGCATTGATCCGATACAGCAAAACGATAATAGTTGCTTGAACTATAATTGGAGGAATTACCATCATCATCATAATCGAAAACAATTGCATATGTTTTGCTGGTATCCAGGCCGCACTCTAATTGCACGAATATTTTTTTAAATTCCGGAGCAACCCCAACCTCTGGTAATGTTGAAGATGCTAATATTTCCCCATTGGGAACATAAACGCCGTCAACAAGGGTGGTATTCTGAATATTTACCTCAATACCTTTTAGCGGGCGACCACTTCCAACTTTCTTCAATGCAACTGTTATTCCATATAAATACGAAGATGTCGGCTTGAATGTTTGAGCCGCTTTATCATAATTACTCCCGTTTGTATAGCCTAGGGGCGCACCGTCCGACCAGTTGTTTTCTGCCAGAATGTCTGCCCCAGTAAATATTCCTATGCTTGCTGCATCTTTTAATTTGCTTCTATAAAGTTCAGCGCATTGGGCAATCTGCCAGCATCTAAAATCAATCCAGTCATCCCGTAATTTTATGACTGAATTGTCCTGAGGTGAATATACAAAGAATTGAAGGTCGTCATTCGATATTGTAGTCCATGTACCACTGCTTGTACACTGAAGCGAAAAACCTCCACTATAACAGTCTTTTCCCGCAGCAGCTACCTCATAATAGTTGGTTGCAGTATAAGCGCCTGCATAATCCAAGACTACGGCATATGTGTTGCCGACAGTCAGAGTGACGGGCAGATATATTTTAATAATACTACTATAGTCATTTATGAAACAGCCGCTAACGATGTAGGCAATACTGTTAATAGGCGCTCCTGTAGGCTTTCCGCTATCGTCAACCGCATATATATTTACACGTATATCTGCATCGTTCGCGGCAGAGCTTATGCGCTTGATTCTGAAAGCAACTGCTGACATTTTGCTTTGTGATGCCGTAAAAGTTTGCGCCAATTTGTCATAATCCGAACTGTAACCTAATTTTTGCGAACCATGCGTGTCGTCACTGGCAGTAGTAATTGCATCAAATATAAAATAATGCCCACTTGAGAGGGGGGATTGAGTGCCGGAATTAGTAAGAGTCAGGGTATGCGCTCCTGTCGTCAAGTTATCTGCGATAAGCGTGAATGCCTGATAGATATTTGTCGCATTATACAAGTCAATATTAGGGTAGCTGACCCCATCTACTTGTACATTTATAATGCCTTGGTTGGCGCTTTTGACAGAGATCAACCCAATCACAGGACCAGTAAACGTTATATCTACTTTACTGCCAGAAGTGTTGCAATATTTTGCCGCGCCTCCGCTGTAGGAGTGACCGGATGTATAGGCAGATGTGTACCAAGTGCCGGTGTAAGACGAAGTGTTTTTAATCGAAGTATCTGTTTCCTCCCAGCGGATCATGGCATTTTGATCAAATACCGGATCGTTAAATTCGATTTGTTCCTGAACAAAATTCCCAGCACGCTTCGTATAATATTTAAAACTAGCTATATCACTGGGTGATAAATAACGGAATGCAGGTATTTCAACATCCCAGGCGACTCCTTTCAAATCAGGAAAAGAAGAAAAGGCATTAAGGAATGATGTTAGTGGTATTGAACCAGACGGATTACTGATGGCATCTGCTAAATTGCCCAGCAGCCCCAAATCTTGCGAGTATGCTAGATTTCCAATCACTTTAACACCTTGATCTTGATAATTTAATATTATCGTATTATTGGCAGTTTCCAGAGGAACTCCAACACTGTTAAAACCACAGCTTTTAATGTCAGCAACACTCCCAGTCTCTCCTCGCCAAAAATGTATTTTAGCGTTTGTCGGTGTACCAGCATTTAATTTTATACCGATAAACCCCAAAATAATGAGAAGCATGCCTGTCATCGTAAATTTTAGTAACTCTAAAAACCTTGAGCCAGATATAGTCCTTTTCTGTAAAATTCTAGTGTTTAAAAATTGACCTTTAACATTTCTCATTTTAATTCCTCCATTTCATTGTGAAAAACTCACCATTCATTTTACGCATCTTGCACAATTCTCTAACACTCATAACTTAGATTTTATACATTTACAGAAATGATCAATCCATATTTAGGATGATATATAATCAGAAAAAGGTATCAATTGGTACAAGTCTCCTTTCGTTCAGTTCTGAAGCATCCAATTAACGGAGTTCAGAAATATTTTTTTCAGGCTGTTCTCGGGCTGAACCTCGTATTTAATATATTTACCGTTTTCGGTTTTGCCTGCGGCCCCGAAACATATTCCGGAGAGGATTACATTGCCCTTTCCAACCTTTCCGACAACCAGCACAGGGGAAAGCAACTTATCGTCAGCGCAACCTCGCGCCAAAACAATACCATCATTTCCGGGCTGAATTCCAAGCAATCCCCAGGCAATGTCTTGAACAGGATCATCTTTAATATTCTGTGTGACTGGATGCTGGCGGGTAATAGTCATTGCTTTTGAATCATATGTGCCATCCGGCATCCCGATTTCTGGGAAAACCGGTGGTGCCACGTCAACTCCTACCGCGTGATGGATTAACATGACATTGCCACCAGCCTCGACGAAGGCCTTAATGCTTTTATACCAGTTTTCATCCAGATTTACTGGAAGTTGAAACCCCATATTGGGGATAATTACCGCATTGCAATTATTAAGAGTGCTTTCTTTCAAATCATTCAAATATTTAACTTCAAGATCTTTTAATCCAGCGCTGGAAAGACAGTCATAAATTCCTGCGGCTCCATAATTTTGTGATCCGGCCGAGCCCGCCTTAAAGACGCCAATCACTTTTTTGCCTTTTTTAGGAAGGCTATATTTAAAACCGCCGCGGTTTTCTGCGAATTTCATTCCTGAGAAGCTGGCGGAGCCGCCTGAATTTGGCAATCTTTTCATAACTGGAACTGAAGTTGCTTTTTCACTGCCAACAATGTAAAAACCCACGCACCCAGCCGGAATATCAACACATGCCTCACCGCCAAATTCGGATCTTACGCTTTTTCTTAAGTCAAGAATATATGAGTCTTTTTTTAATGGTAAGTTAAATTTTATTTTAAACACCGCTGGCTTGGAACCAGGATTGTAAACACCAAGTATAAACTCATCGCCGGCCAGCAAAACACTGCTGTCGACAAGGTTGTCAAACTCGCACGGGATTTCCCATGGCAATTGGCCAATAAGATTTTTTATAAGCGATTTATAAAACATGCCGTTCTCTTTGTCACTTATCAGGTTTTCTGAAAGCGCGTATTTGGAATACAGTGTTTTCCCTTTCCCAAAAGCGTTGACAAATATCGCAGGATTGCCTGAACTGTCACGGCCAGCGACATTCGCGGAAACCGTTGACACCTCAACTGCGGATGAAAATTTGTTCGCTATCTCCGAGCCGCCTTTTATATTAACGCTATTAGAGGAGTTGACAGAATCCTTTTCCAGCCGGACTCCGAGAGCCTCAGCCAGAATACCGTTTCTGACGGTTTCATTCTCTGTGATCAGGCAGCCGCCATTTTTTACGTATTTCACGATTTCACTGGCGAGATTATCACTCAAAACCGGATCGGATGGAATGACAATCAGTTTGTATTTTTCCAGCTCCAGCAGTGTGCAAAAACGGTTGTCAATAATGTCAAACGGAATATTTTTAAGAGATGAAATCTCCTTGCAGCTAGACTCATAGGCACTCATTTTGTCCGGCAGAGTTTTGAAGTTGCATTTAATAATGTCATTTTTGAACGCATCACGGTCTCGCAGAATCCCGGCAAACTTGAAAGGTGCTGTTTTTGCCGCAATTTTTTTCAAATCAGTTCGAGCTATGAAGCGGTAGAAGTCGGCGGTTATCTCCACAAGCTCAGAATTGTTCATTCTGTTTGAAATACTCTCCGAACAGAAGGACTTTACGCCGAACATC
>CAYMSF010000147.1:0-7310 GCA_964392985.1 uncultured Victivallaceae bacterium
AGGATGCGTCAAAGGCGTGACAACTCAGAATTACTATCGAAAACTAAACAGGTTATTTCGTTCCAATTCCTTAGTGGTGAAAATATCTTTCTTTGTTTGCCACAGTTAAGAAAGAAGGTTTCAAATTTCCATAAAGAGGATGAAAATAAATGAATAAGCCATTGGTATCAATATTGTTGCCGAACTTGAATACGCGGCCGTTTCTGGAAGAACGGATGGCGACGATTTTGACTCAGACCTATACGAACTGGGAGTTGATTATCGCCGACAGTTATTCTGACGATGGAGCATGGGAATATTTGAGCCGATTTAGGTCAAGAATCCGCGAATGGCGCATCAAATTATGATGTGGTTTAAATAAAGCAATTTGGGATAGCGACATAGGCTCATTATATGTACAGATTATGAAAATAAAAAAAATTTATATTATCGACAGCTGTTTAAAAGATTTCCATGGTCATTTTTTCATGGAGGCTATAGCCATTCGTAGTGCTGCTATTAAGGCTGGTATTGAGGCAGAAATTTGGGGGAATAATAATCTTGATCGAAAAATAGCAACTAAATTTAATATTAATCCATTGCTCCCTTTGGATTTTTTTAGTGCTCCTGAATTATTGCGTTTAATTTGGGAAAAATACGATAGAACTGGAATTGAAATTGTTGCGGAACAAAAAACAGAGAATAAAAACGGCAGAGACACGTCATGCCTTCTACGGATACTGCGATTTTTTATAAATTTGTTACAAAATACTCCATTCAAATGGTTATTTCGATGGCCGTGGGCCAAAAGAACAATGAAGCAGGTTATCGATACTTTACCGATACAAGACGATAGTATTTATTATTTTCAGCCAACGTCTTATGATGTGATTCGGCGAATTTTAAAAGAATTAAACATAAGGCGCTTGGCGTTGAATATAGTTTTTTCTTCTCATTATGCAATGACAATGGGCGAGATTGCCGACATATTAAAACTTTTACGCCAACGTCCGGTTGGCGCACAAACGTTCTTTTTTTGGTCAAGTGAGATACATCTGGAAATGCATCGAAAATTTGGACTCGACACTGCACGTTTAGCACCAATTACTTTAGCAGATAATATTACAAATTGTTATGCTACAAAATACTTTGACGGAGAAATCAGATTGACTTTTTTAGGACATTCGTCCTATAGAAAAGGATTTCATTTGTTACCTGAATTGGTGAAACGGCTCAAAGAAAATTATCAGGGGAAAAATGTTGTTTTCGATATTCAATATATTCAGCCGAACAGCAAGGATGAGAAACCGCATGTAATAGAAAATGCGGCCAAGCAATTACGTCAATTAGGTATAAATTTGATAACCAGGCAACTTGATGATGAACAATACAGAAAATTTTTTGATGCGTCTGATATTGTTTTATTGCCATATCAAATTAACGGATGTGATTCGCATTATAGTACTGGAGGAAGTTCCGGTATACTGATTGAGGCGCTGGCTAGAGGAAAAGTTGTTATTGTGCCGGAAAATTCATGGCTATCATTGCAAGTAAATAAATTTCACAGCGGCAAATGTTTTGTTTCAAATGAAGATTTTTATAAAAAAGTCTTTGAGGCAATAGATCATTTTGATGTACTGCGGGAATTGGCGCAGCAAAATAGTGAGTATTGGAAGAAAACGCATTGTCCGGAAAATTTCATATCAACAATCTTGAAATGCTTTTCTTCGGATTCTGCTTGATAAAAAAGTGTTAAATTATGAATATAATTAAAGTTTCCGTTGTGATTTCGGTTTATAACGTCGAAAAATATCTCCGGCGTTGCCTGGACAGTGTTTGCAACCAAACCTTGCGGGAGATTGAAATAATTGCCGTGAACGATGCTTCGCCGGATGGTAGCGCCGTCATTCTCGGTGAATATGCCGAAAATGATTCGAGAATCAAGATTATTACCCATGTGAAAAACTCAGGACAGGGCGCGGCGCGCAATACCGGGATGGCCGTAGCGGTTGGAGAATATATTGCGTTTATTGACAGCGATGACTGGCTGGGGCCGGAAATGTATGAGTCCATGTATCGCAAAGCCCTGGAATATGATGCGGATATGGTTGTTTGCGGAGTGGATATTGCTTCCAGCGAAACTCAAAAACAGGATTACCTGCGTTACCGTGCGGAGAGCCGCCATACCGGTATTGAACTCATACCATATTTATTCGTGAACAACAATGATGATTGGGGAAGCGGGAAAACCCCATATATTGAACAGGGGGAGTGGAATAAGATATTCCGGCGGAAACTTGTGCTTAAGCATGGCATTACTCACTTATCACGAGGACGCATCCTTGGAGAAGATGCAAAATTCATCATGGATTTTCTGTGTTTTTCCAGGCGGGTCGTCTGCATTCCCGAAGTTTTCTACAATTATTGGCGGTCAAACCAATTATCAATGACTCGAGACCGTGACCCGGAAATCATTTTATCCAGTTTTGACTCTGTCGCTTTAATGCGGGATGTGCTGACGGCGAGGAACCTGTTTGACACATTTATGCGCAAACGGCTTAACGGATATGTTTTCCGGCAGTTGTATTTCGCGGCAATGGGATTAGCCAATCTTAACCGGGAAACCCTGGCAAAACTGTATGAACGACTCTCAAAAAATGGCTTATGGTGTCCGGATGAACTGATAGACTGTTGTGATGCCCCAATATATCAGATTATGGAGGCGATTCGCAGCAATGATTGCGGTAGTTTTAACCGAGCTTTGAGGGAATTGCGCGTCCAGAGATGGAAATTCAGACATATTCCTAAATGGATTACGGTCTTAAAAACAAATATAGTATCACGATTATCCGGAAGGTCATGAAATAATAATATACTCTTATGAATTTTGTACAAGAAATATGGCGTTTAGCTTTTCATTATCGTTTTCTGCTTTTTTTGTTGATTATAGAAAAAGGCTTCAAATGTATTGTTTGGCGGATTTTTCACAAAAAAAGTGCTGAGCCCGATGGTCGGAGACGCATATTGGTCATCCGTACCGATGAAATCGGAGATTTCTTTCTCTGGCTACCGTTTGGGCGTAGTCTGCGGAATATCTATCCGGTCGATAAATATGAACTTGTTCTTCTGGGAAACCGCTTATGGCTGGATGCGGCAAAAGCGTTTCTGCCGTATGACGGGTTTATCGAATTTGACAAAAAGAGTTTTAACTCCGACCGTGATTATTTCATGTCAATTTATGCTCAACTACGGAATGGCAGATATGATGTGTTGATCCAACCCCGGATCAGCCGTTTTCTGCTGCTCGACGATTTGCTTTTTATCTGGAGCGGGGCAAAGGAAAGCTGGTGTTTCCGCTTTGATTATCGCCGGGCTTATTCCTGGAAAGCCGCGATTTGGATGCGATTGATCGACTTGTTTTATTCTCACAAAGTCAATATTGATGCTATTGAAAATGAACTGGAACGCGATTATGTTATGTTGACAGTTCTGGCTGGAAATATACAAATCCAGCCCGATGCCTCAATTGATTGGGATAAATTGCCGTCGCCGATTGGATTACCGGAAAAATACTTTATCGTATTGCCCGGAGCCGGTCAGCCCTATAAAATTTGGCCGCTTGACAAATATGTTGCGCTTGTTCGCAAAATCATTGCTACGACCGGCTGGGATTGTGTCGTGTGTGGCAGTGTTTCCGAATTCGCCATGGGAGAACAATTGAACAGGGAAGAACCGGGAAAAGTGTTCAATGTTTGCGGAAAAACCGATATTTTGACCTTGGCTGCGGTCATAAAACGGGCGCAGTTGCTAATAGGCAATGATACCGGCGGAATTCATCTGGCGGCACTATTGCAAATTCCTTCAGTTGTCATTTGTGGTTTGGGCGCGTTCAATCGATTTTTTCCTTATTCTGATAAACCTGAATTTGACTATTTGCTTCGTCCTGTGGTTGCCCGTATCCATAGACATTGCGCGGGATGTGAGTGGCATTGCAAATTCACTGGCCTCCGGGATACGGCATATCCATGTGTTGCTGAAATATCCGTTGCGGTTGTGTACGCATTAGTTGGGCGACACGCTACAGAGGGAGCAAGCAAGTAAGTTTTATCGAGTCTAAATGTTCAAATTATCTTTGCTAACAACTTGACTAAACAGACTTACTGATATATTCTTCATTACGGAGTATTCCTTTGGTTAAGGCTACCGTAATATACGTTATGGATCAAAAATTTGTTAAGAAAGGTGTGATTTATGTTAAAGGTCAAACAATTATTAAAAAACTTCATAATATACTTTAGCTATTTGATTATTGAAAGATTTCCGGTCAAATACATGATAAGATTGAAAACCGCCGGCTTGGTGCTGCTTACTGACTGGAACGAATATGTCAAAAATATTCCTTATGACGCCAATGCCAAAAATTTTTTGAATTGCAGCGTGGAAGATATTAACCGTTGTTTCGAAAAATTAGATTTTAGTTCCCAGGAAATAGCCAGAAAATATTTAAAGCATTGCTATTTTAATGAAATGATCGAAATTTCAAAAAACTTCGGCAACTTATATATTATCGATTGGGATAAACGGCTTTCGTTAAAGCAAATTCGAGAAAGAGAACGAATCAACAGACGCATGGAAGTCTTGTCCCTGCATTATCATGTCAATGCCGGGCGGGAAACTTTTATCTGTCACCATGGACTGGTGTATGCCCCAGAAAAAGTAAAAGATTATTTAAGGGGGAAAGATTTCATTGATGCCGGTGCATATAAAGGAGAATCGACACTTATTTTTCTTCAATACGGTCCCAAATGCATTTATGCTTTTGAGCCAGAGCCAAAAAATTGCGAATGTTTTCGCAAGACCCTGGAAGCTAACGGGGTAACTCCTGATCGTTACGCATTAATAGAGGCCGGTTTGAATGATAAGCCGGGCACCATTTGCTCTGATGGATTGGTTAACAACCTCTTGGAGAGGAAAAAAGATGAAATTCCTTTTCTGAGTCTTGACTCTTTTGATTCACAGCATAAGCTCAAAACTGGTCTTATTAAATCTGATGTTGAAGGAATGGGTTTAATACTGTTACGAGGCGCGGAAAACGTTATTCGGCGTGACCGGCCAGTTTTAGCGCTGTGTATATATCATAATCCGGATGAATTTTTTGGTCAGTATCAATTACTGGAATCTTGGGGGCTTGATTATTGTTTTCGAATTGTCGATTTACCGCCAGACTCGGATTGCGAAATTACTTTGTTTGGGTATCCGAAAAACTTAGCATGATGAAGAGAAACGTTGAATTTGCCGGTGGACGGGATTAGCTGAATGCTTCTTGTTTAAAGTTGATTTCGGTTTATGGTACGAGAATAAATAAAAACAGATATGGATGTCGAGGGTGAAGACGAAAATGATCATACGAAAACTTTACAGAAATATTGTCCCGGTGCCGTTACGAAAGATTGTTACACAGGTACGGGTGAAAAGGCTTACCCGGAACGGGCTGGTGCGCTGGCATGAATACTTGTCTGATAAACGTTTGTATGAAACGGAGACCGACGCGGAAAAGCGTTTGGTGTTTAAAAAGTTTGTTTCTGTGGTTCATCTTGAAATATCCAGTTTCTGTAACCGCCGTTGTGTTTACTGTACCAATTCACGTCTGGAATCGCGTAACCAGGAAAAGCATTTTCTGACGGAAGAGCTTTTTAAAAAATGTATTGACGAACTGAGCGAGATTAACTATTGCGAATTTATTGAGTTTAATGGGTTCAATGAACCGCTTGCCGACCGGGAACTTTTTTTCCGCCGGGCATCTCAGCTAAAAACAGCATTGCCTGAAGCAAAATTGGTGATCAACAGTAATGGCGATTTCCTTACTCCTGAATATCTCTTTGAGATTGCCGATGCCGACATTGATTTCATGGTGGTAACGTTGCATCTCAATTCCGATGAATTGAATATCTCCGCAGAAGCGCGACAGGAAAAAGCGGCGAAGTTCATTCGGCGTTTTTCGGCGGTTTCTTTTGTAGCTAATAACGATGCTTATCATGCAAAAATCAAGGATATGCATTTTTCGTTACGTGTCGCTGATTTTATCAATCAAGGCCACAATTTCGGGGGTACTGTAAAAAGTAAAGTAAAGAGATTACTCCCATGTTTCGTGCCGGTAAAACATCTGTATGTCGATTACGCCGGCCGCGTAAATCTCTGCTGTTCCGCCAATATGGATTCCAATGAATTCTCTGATTTTTCCATTGGTAATGTTTCGAATGCTAATCTTTTTGAGTTGTATTCTGCGCCCAATGCGCAGGAAATTCGACAAGCGCTGATTACGATGTCCGAAAAAATTCCAGCCTGTTGCCGCTGCTGTAATGCGCAATTGGATTATGCGAGCGTTCCTGAAACAATGCATAACCCGTACCCGCAATTATTTAATGCCAAATGATGTGCAGCATCAACTCAATAACCATTGAAGTTGATAAATATAGCTTTTATCTTGAAACTGTGGCGTTGTTGAAATTAGCTGTCAAGAACGCCAGACAAAAACATGATGAATTGAAAAGATGTTGACTCTCTCTAGGTATTAAATTATTTTTGAGTGATATTTGTGTTCCAATTGTAGTAAACAACCACGCCCAGAGCACGTGGTATTATAGCTCCCCAGAGGAAAGTGGGAGCCGTTGTTCGTGATACAATACGTATTCTGAAAATCAAGTGTCATTAATCAAGATGTGGAGACGATGATATTGCTCCGAAAGATAATAAGCTATCGTTTTTTGTAGCAAGTTAATCGGCTTAACCTCATTTGCATAGTTTCATAAAGAATTATGACCACGCCCAGAGGACGTGGTTTCCTAAGTTATAATAAACATTATTCCAGGAGAATTTTAAAATGTTGAAAAAACTGGTGTTTGTAGTCGTTTTGGCGGTTTATCTTTGTCCATGTTCTACGTTTGGGGAAGATGTCGCCAAAGAAAAAGTCACTGCGGAAATGTATCGAAAGGCTGCGGTAAATGGAGATGCAAAGGCGCAGTATAATCTTGGATTGTGCTATTACAACGGCAATGGCGTAAATAAAGATATGGAAAAAGCAGTAGAATGGTATCTTAAAGCCGCCGAACAGGGCCATGCAGAAGCACAGTATGCGCTGGGACAGTGTTATTATTACAGTAGTGGTGTAAACAAAGATATATCAAAAGCAGTGGGATGGTATCGTAAAGCCGCCGAACAGGGCCATGCCGAGGCGCAGGTGAAGCTAAAATCATTGGGAAAGTGACATCGGGTTACTGTTTTAAGTTTTAAGTTTTAAGTTTTAAGTTTTAAGTTTTAAGTTTTAAGTTTTA
>CAYMSF010000148.1:0-7237 GCA_964392985.1 uncultured Victivallaceae bacterium
TGAACGGAAAAACAATAGTTTCTCCGAACGCCAGGGAAAAAGTGATCGCCGCCTGTAATGATTTAAACTACAAACTTAATTTCAATATCCAGGATCTGGTTATGAAAAGCCGCACAGGCTCAACCCGGAATATTGCTTTCGTCATGGTTGGCAAAGAGTTTGCCGACCCGGCTTACGCGCATTTAATTGACGGCGTATCATCTGCGATTAATAAATTCCATTACCACCTGATGCTGGTGAAAATCAGCGGCAATGAAACCAGTAATTTTGACTTGCCGCCGATCCTGCGCGATGAACGGGTCGACGGAATACTGCTTACCGGTAAATTGCAGGCCAATACGGTCGAATTGATGGAGAAACTCGGCCCGAAATGCGTAGTTATCGGAAATTATAATGAACGCCTGCTACGTTCGCTCAGCAGCGTTCAAGTAAAGGTGGAGGCAAGAATCTTCGACCTGATAGAACGTTTAGCTAAACTCGGGAAAAAAAGGATCGCGTTCGCGGAGGAAAACCCCGATAATTATATTTCAACCAAATATTTCAATACCTATAAACAGGGATTAAAAGAATTCGGCCTGACATTTGATGAAAGCATTTGTTATTTCGGTCATGGGCCGTTTACCGGCTTGTTCGACGTAATGAAGCCGGTATTCTCAAATGGCCCGTTACCTTTCGATAGTGTATTGTGCCCTGACATGCGGATTGCCCGGGAAATCAGCCATCTGCTCTTCGGTCATTTTGGACTTAAACAGGAAATCAATGTCATGCTGGCGACGTTCCGGCAATTCGATTACTTCAAGCTGCCGGTGCCAACAATTTATTCCGACTATAATATTGAAAAAGCGGTAGGAGTTGCGCTGCAGCAACTGATTGATCAAATTGAAGGCAAAGAAGCCTCAAAGACAATATTTGTGAGTTAAATCTTTGAAGTCAGAAGTTGATTTTAATGGAGGGTTATGCTCCGTCATAACCGGGATTTAAGGATTTAAATTTAGCGCCAGCGGCGCGACATATTAAAAGCGGAGTCAGAATGAAAAGCGTAAGTCAGAAGACAGTTCCAAAGAATAATAGCCGCATTTTTTAAAGCAAACAATGTGACAAGTTTCAACAAAATTATAAAGGTCACAAGGAAAGGAGTTCCGTTAAAATGAAAAGAAGAAATTTTACGCTCATTGAATTGCTCGTGGTGATCGCGATCATCGCCATCCTCGCCGCCATGCTGCTGCCCGCGCTCAACAAAGCAAGAGGAACAGCACGTGATGCTGGATGCAGAAACAATCTAAAGCAAATCAGTTTGGGGTTTGCGCAATACGGGAATGACTTCGACTACATGCCGCCAGTAGGATATGCTTTCTCCGTGCCGCCAATAGCATACTGGACTCAGGTAACAGCGCCTTATATAAATATTCCGCGAATTGGCAATACCATGAATATTGTTCCAGCCGTAAACATTGGGGTCATTCGGTGTCCATCACAACCTGACTTTGATGGAGCCAATGGCCCGATATATTTCAGAATGCCTCAACCTGCCTGGGCCGGCAATATTGTGGGCGCCAAGGGTTTGAGTTATATCTATAATACTTACATCGGCGGTCAACGAGTGTCTCCTGCAACCATGTGGGGAACTAAACTCAGCAGAATACGCAACCCTTCATTTAAAAATGTGCTGCTTGACGGCAAGCGCGACAGTTCCGGCGAGTCCATGGCTGTCGATACTACCGCGGTTCAATATGTCGGTCAGCGGCATGTGAATGACAGCAGCGTTAATATCAGCTATGCCGATTCTCACGTCGGAACTACAAAAGGACCGTATTCAGTCAGCATGGGAGTATGGGCTGACACAAAGAAATGGCTTCCGGAACTCTAATCTCAGTAACTTAAATAGAGAAACATCATGAAATATATTTATCTGCCGGCTTTATCTGTATTTATTATTGCTAATGCTGCACATGCGTTAGTTGAAGATGGACCAATTACAGTTAAGAACAATCCACCGCCGTTTGTCACGCCGGTGGATCCGGCCTACTTTCAAGCGCAGGATTTAAATGCGGCGTCTGTAAAAAAATTGAAGACTAAAGTTACTCAGATACTTATTGACGGCGGGAATCCTTCCAGAGAACTTGAAAAAGCAAAGATTTTATGTAATTGGGTAGCCGTAAATATGCATCATCCTTTTTTCAACAGCACGATAAAACGGCGCGTCCATGATCCGGAATATGACAAATTCAATCACGATCCGGTCAAGATTCTCGAATACACTGAAAGAGCGATGCCTTTTAACCCGGCAACCTGGCCTGCTCCTGAGTGTACACAGCAAAATGATGTCCTAACCGGGATGCTTAATGCCATCGGGCTTCATGGGCGAATTCACAATATCACCGGACATGTTGCAGGCGAATTCTACTCCACTGAATTTAGAAAATGGGTCTATATCGATTCCACCTTCAATGAACTGTATGAAGATTCCCGCAAACCTGGAGTTCCGCTTTCCACATTGGATATGATCGCAATGACAAAAAGCGGGCAGAATGGTTTTATCTCTCCGGTAAAATGTGGCGAGTATCTGAAGTCCAGCAGCTATATAAAGTCTTTTCCTAAAGGGTTCAATTGCGCTTTCAATCCAAAGATGTGGATGGCAACTTTCGATCAGAGTGAAAAGTCAAATAATAAACCTAATCTAATCGTATTCGGAAACACCGACATGGCTTTTCTAAAACCATATCCCAAAGCAGCGTTAGCGGATTCAGTTGATTTTCCGCTGGGCTTAGTTCGCGTCAAAGGTGCTGTTCTGCGCGGCGATGGCTGGGCATTTGTCAAACTTGAAAACTGTATTCCAAATTTTTCCTGTTACGAATATAAATCAAGGGATGGACAATGGAAAAAGATAAGCGCAGAATCGGACAATTGGAATGCAGGCAAAGAAGGTTCACGAAAATATCGCGGAGTAGATAACGCGGGAAATATAAGCCCTGAAATTGAGGTTGGTATTAAATGAATAAACTTTACGGGTTGGTCACCGCTGGAATTATGTGCTGCCAATTGCAGGGCGGAGAATTAAATAATTTACTAAGGAATCCGAACCTGGACAAAGGAAAGGATTTTCCGGATGACTGGACTTTCCAAACAATCGCGCCTGAAATCTTTAATATCATGTGGCTAAAAGATGGTGGCGACGGTGCATCCTTTCAGATGGAGTCCATCGGCGCGGATTATTCCGGATATATTTCGCAACTGGTCAAGATCGAACCCGGGCAGCATTACCGGCTTTCACTCCAGATAAAACAGGCAAAGGGACGGGCTTTAATTTACATCACCGGGCGCGATAAAGATAACAAGCCAGTCGCATATGATCAAAGAAAATATATAATTTCGTTTGCCGGACACCCGCTCGTTCCTGATTTCGTGCCAAAATTGCTTATGAAAGGAAGTGACAACAACGATTGGCGGACAGAGATTTTCGAATTTGAAACTGAAAATAAAGACAGCAGAAAGCTTAATTATATTAATTTGCAGATAGGGATTTATTATTCTCAGGCAATGCTGTCCATACGAAAATTGCGTTTGGAAAAAATCAGTCAATAGTTAAGGAATCAAGATGAAATTATATAATTCTTTTTTGTGGAGTTGCATGCTATCAACGCTTATATCCGGAATTTCCGTTTGCGGTCAAATTTCTCGAGATCCTGTAAAATTTGAGATTATTGAATGGGAAACGGAAAATACTTCAAAATTATTGAAAACACTTCTGCTTAACTCTGAAGAAAATAGGTTTGAGATTAAGGGACTGACGGTAAATATTGCCAATAAAAAAATACATTTGTTTGACGAATGGAACGTTGAAATAAAGAACAACAGCCATCAAACGCGACGGCTAATTCTGCAAATAAGCATGTCAGATCAGAGAACTGGCGGTGTTTACTGGAACGGAGCCCAATTATTACCTGAAAACGGCACTCCACACAAATATGTCCAGAATAGACACGTCTTTCCGGCGGCGGTATATCTTAAGAGCGAACAGGGAAATATAGTTGGCTTGTCGCCTGAAACTTTTTGCAGCCGCTTTGAAAGTTCATGCCGACGCGAAAATGAAACAGTAATAAATTCTTTTAAATCCTATCTGGCGTTGATGCCGGAAGAATCTGATCAGCAAACATTCATCAGCGCCAGACTGAAAGAAACGGTCAATTATGGAGAAGTTGTTGAAAATATATATTTGGCGTATCCTGAAAAATTCAAGCCGGTTGACGGCGTTAATCCTAAGCTGTACGGAGAAGGCGGATATTTTTATTCCAGCAACGACAGCAGGATGCATCAACTCGAAGAAGCCAGACGGTTGAAATTTGACTGGGAATGGCTTTACGCCGTCTTCCAGAAACCTGGAGATATTTGGCCGTCAGAAAAACACTGGGATAGCAAGATCGGCTATTCAGTGGAGAAAACACAAAATGTCGCTACTGTTCACGGCAGCATAGATGACTGGAAGAAATATCTTGACGCCCGTATTGCCGCCGGCAATAAAACCTCTGCACTTTTTTATTATTATCTGCAACAATATTCCGAAGTCGGGGTATTAAACAAATCTTTCCCTGATTCCAAATGGGTGTTCCCCGACGGCAAAACGCCTGCTCCGGTATATGGATGGATAAAAGACGGAATGAATGTTCAGTACTCCTGGCCTGGAAATTCGAGCTATGGAAATAAGCTTCGCGCCGACTTGCGCGAAGTGTGGAATTACTTCCCGATATCCGGTTTCGCAATGGACATGACCATCGGAGATACCAGATACAGCGGCAGTGCAATTGTTCATGAGAAATCCAAAAGTTTTGACGAAAAGGGCCGTTTGTTTGTGGCGGAAGGCGTGGCATTGGCGCATAATATTGACTATACACATACATTTCCACCGAACAAAACCGGATTTAAAGCAGCCTCCATCACCAATGAAGTTTTTACCTATCTGCCTGCTTTTCATGGTGATGCTATATTGCATGAAATGCCGCCTTATGACCGTGCGGACATTGTTCCAATCCGCCGTTTGCTTGGAGGACAGAAACCGCTCTACTGGTGGAAAGGATTCCGTGAAGATCAAATTCTGGATATGGACCGGCTCAATGTGGATCAAATCCGCCATGGCTTGTCTGGAATTGTTGACTATGTGCTTCTTTCAAGCCTGCGCTTCGGAGCCATCCCGGCAATATTTTTTGCGAAAGGATATCCGGATGTTAACAATATGATGCCGACATTGGTAAAACTGCAGAAAGCAGGATGGAGAGCTGGAATATTTGCAGATATGGCTGATGAAAAATACAAGTTACTGCAAGACCCTTTCTCATCACAGAATAGAGTTTGGATTTCCAGATATGGAGATAATACTGAAAGCCTTTTGGTTTTTTCTGCTCCGGATAAAGCCGTAATTGACAGCTGGGGAGAAATTCATACCGATAAATTCAACGCTGGAGGCTCCGTATATATCAATATTTTAAATGGAGAGACCAGGAATCAAATTGAACCTGGGAAAACATCTGTAAAAATCCTTATACAAAATCATACTCCGGTCATATTACAAAAAATAGCGGAAATCAGGGGCAATGAAAAATGCGATGTCCTGGTCAAGAAAACCGAATTGCCAACACAGCATATACGAACTTCATTGATTTCTCCTTCCGGATGGACATCTGATATTGAAATAAAATTCTCCGGACAGAATAAATGGATTAAGCCATATTCAGGATCAAAAGAAATCTGCTTCGATGCCGAACCTGACCATTACGTGCTACCGGATAAAAGCTGGTTATCACAATTGAAGTTCGGAAATTTTACAAAACCGGAAGCAGTAATAGTCGTTGACAAAGCAGAAGAAGACGCACTTGAACCGGCAATTTCCCATCTTAAAACTTACTGGGAATATTATGCTTCGAGACAGAAAAATCCACATTACCGGCTTTGGGATATGGATGACAAATGGCTGACGAATTTACGACTGCCTGTAGTTGAGTCAATTGACGCGCCTGCGGCCAGACAGGCCGGAACATTATTTATACTCGGTGCCAAAATCAGAAAATCAATTTTGAATATTCCTGAACGCGGTAATGTTCCAGTTTGGTTTCAGCAAAAAACAGGCAATAAAAACATAATTGTGTTTAACTGCTCTGACGCCAATCAGGAAAAGACACAAATTATGAAATTTCTTGAAGAGATGGATAAATTCTATCCATATTACGGGGTAATAACTGATATACAAAAAAACGGAATATATAAGAAAAGTTTCAAAAAAGTCGAATGAAATGTAGCACAAGAGTTCGCACAGAGTATTTCTGTGATTTACTGACTTGCTTGACTTGAAGAATCCCTTAATTAGCAATTATAAACTGCCAATAATATGCATAATTAGCAGTTTTAAATGACTAAAGACATACACTTTTAGCAGTTTATATTGTCTAATTGCTTACGAGCGTATCATTGTTACCTGGGAAGATGAACGGGAACTTTCTAATGGAATCAAAGTCGTCCCGGCACGCTGGCGCTGGAAGACCTGCGCCGTGATCATGCCTCTGTGCCGAACAACCCGATGATAGCCGAACCGCTCTATCTTGCCCGCTACATCGAACGGGCCGGGTCCGGCACTCAGACGATGATTGACCTATGCCGCAAAGCCGCGCTGCCTGAACCAGCCTTCGAACAGCGTTCCGGATTTTTTGTGGTGACGATCTGGCGCGACTGGCTGACTGATGAAGTAATGGCAGAGATGGGAGTGAATGAACAAGAGCGAAGACTAGTTTTATTGCTTAAAGATAAAGGAACAATCGCCAATAAGGAGTATCAGGAAAAGTTTGGGGTATCGAAGCCAACAGCTTCGCGTCGTCTCGACGAACTTGCGACCAAAGGGGTCTTGACCAAGATTGGAACAACTGGAAAAGGAACGCACTATGTGCTTTCACGCAAACGGCTCATAAAGGACTCAAAGGGCTCATAAAGGATTCAAACAGATAAACGGCTCATGAAGGGCTCAAAGGGCTCATCGGAGCAGGCAGAGCAAAAGTTATTGTCCGAATTATCAGCTTCCACCAGACAGATTTAGCTATACTCTGCGCGTTTGAAAATTCAACTTTAGATGAATAGGATTGTGGATTGGATTTTTTCGATCCGACTGACGGGCGATATGAATATCGCCGGAAGGAGGAGCGGAAAAATACAACCGCAAGACATTCATCCCGCAATCTATAGTTGAATTTTCAGCCGT
>CAYMSF010000149.1:0-7233 GCA_964392985.1 uncultured Victivallaceae bacterium
CAACAATATCTTTCCCGCAGCCGAAAGTCGTCGGATGCAGGCAGAGCATGGCCGGCGCCCTGCCTTTCAAACCATGCGGCACCAGCAGCCAGGCATAGATGACGTCGTCCGGATAATCCGCATCGGCGGAAAACGCAATTTTTATGCGATCATATTGCTCCTGTTTTTCGGTAACAACGATGCGCGGAGCGAACGCCGGACGGCGTGCCGGGAAATTCCCGATCAGCGCCAGCCATTTTTCGCGAATTTCCTGCTGCCGTTTCGATAAATCATCTGAATTTTGATTCATAGCTGTATTGATTCCTTTAGATATACCGATAGAGTCCTGTATATTTATTTTTCGTCGACCATTTCAAATTTAACATCATTTACCCATAAAACAGTTCCCGGCTCCAACTTTCCCAATGCCAGATATGGAACTCTTATCTGATCCTTGTAATCATAAGCCGAGGTAAACAGCAGCACCGCTTTTTGCCATTCATCCCCTTTAGCGTCAATCGTCAAGCAAGTATTTTCGGCCAGCGCTGACCATGGCTTTTTATTCATAATTACATCTGCGTAGATTTTTCCCGGTTGTGAAATTTTATACATAAAAGAAATCTTGTATTTCTGGTTTTCTTTGACGCCTTCATAATAGAGAAATGACAATTGAATGGCGGCTGGCGCGGAAGCTATTTTATTTTTCCCGATTTCTATTTTTGTCGCGCCTTTGACTCCCCCTGGAAGTTCAGCATCTGGATCAAATGTCTTTTTTACATCAATATTACCTTCCGTATACCATCCCAGTATATCTACCGCCTCTGCTGAATTGACATTCCACTGAGCCAAAATTTTATCCGCCTTTAAATCGCCGCTGACGATTAAAAGAAACATAAACCCAATATAAAACAAACTGCAATTACGTTTCATCTTTAATTCCCTTCCTTTACTCATATTACATTCTGTCATTTATTATATTCTGTTATATACACAATAAATCTTTTTGCATAAATTATCCAACTTGAAAATTTCATTTCCCTTTCATATTTTTACTTTTCTTTTAACCATATTTGAACCGATATCCCGTTTATTATGGCGTAGAATTCATCAACGTTATCACTTCAACATCCATCGGCGGCACCGTTACACTAAACTCATTGCCCACAAGTTGCCTGCCGCCGTAATAAGCGCGGGCAACCTGTCCGGCGACAACTAATTTATTTTTAACCGTAAATGTTTTTGGTGCGAAGGTTTCGTTAAACAGGAAAATAAGCCGTTCATTGCTCCTGTTCCTCATAACCGTGACTGCATATTTTTCTTTTTCCGGCAGTACGATGGAATCATCGCTATCAATACGATGGATGAAGAAATCCTCATACTGACTGACAATACGGGATATATCGCTCAACGCTTTCCAGAACCTGCCATCGACAAGCGGAGAGTAGAATACCTGTAAGCCGCCTGTTCCGTCGGTTATCCGGCGAAACAGGTTGACCCTGACTTTGCGAAGATCATACTGTTCACCATGTTCCCAGGAAACAATTTCGCTAGTAATTAGAGGCGTTGACGCGAGAATTTTTTTAGTGAGGGCAAGCTTTTCGAGCGGCCGGTCATAACCGCAAACCATATAATCGATAACTTGGCCGAAGTAATTCAGATTAGAGCCGGCATGTTCGTGCATTTCCGATTCTTCATAACCGGAATAAAGCATGACTTTGGCACCAGGATTAGCCTTATGGATGAAATTTTTAATCATTCCAACCATTTCGGCATTTCTCCGGCATTGAAAATCAACCCACTGCTCCTTATAAAGCAAGCGGGCCTTTGCCTTGTTCACATTCAAAAGGTTATAACGCCTGGCAAACTCCCCCAGACAGCGTTCACAAAAACAAACAGAAAAAGGTTTAAATACTGGCACTTCGTGATCAATCAGAAAATAACGGTAATTTAGCGCAAGGGCAGCAGTCCATTTTTCCATTTCTTTAGCATAGCCGCCAGCCGGATCAAGAACATGAGACATGCAAATAATCTTGTTTTGTGTTTCGCTTTTTAGATTAATAGCTTTAAATTGCGGATTACGGGATAGATACTCTTCAGCGCCTGGAAACATATTGATATAATTTGGGTCAAAAATATTTTGGGAATTGGTGAGGATCGCTTTCATCGGCTCGATTCCGCGATTGCGCATCGCCGCCAAATCCTCCGGCGAATAGATGATCATTCCAAATTCCTGTAACCCCTTAATGTTAAATCCAGCGTTTTTCCAGTTATCAAACATGAGGTTGCGTTCCTGCGGCGTCAGGCGGATCATCAACAGCGAACCCGGTGTAGACATTTCCCATATTACATATTCTCTTGGTTGTATGCCGTTAAGTTCGTCTAGAAAGTTGATCTTGATTTTTCTCTCCGGCTCCGCCTGCAACCTCTTAACGGTGTCAGCCTCTGTATGATAATACAGCCAGCCTGGCGCCTGATCATTTTTTATCGACCGGTCGGTATGCAAAATCAGATACAGCCAATTTCTCCAAGCAACTTTTTTATCCATGGGATATAAAATGCCAGACGGATAGCTCAGGCGGTAACGCTTATATGCAACTCCATTTCTATTAACAGCTTCCACTTTCATTTCAGAAGGCGGATTGGTTATGGCATTGCGCCCATGGTTGACCGGATCAATGATTTTAACCGTGGCGGGTAGTTCTATCACCAGCGAAAGATTGTCCGCCGCCCCCAGCTTGACATCATCGGAATTTTGAATGTCAAAACGGAGGACTTGCGCCGCATTTCCAGCCAGAAACAAATCATGGTTTTTATCAAAGAGGGAAATATTAGTTTGAAAAGGAGAATAGTTTCCGATTTTGACGATTCTTGCCGGAGAACGGTAAAGAGGGATATCAGAGTTGACACCGCTGATTTCATATTGGAACCCAAACATGCCTGACGAATTCAAACTGGATATGTTTGACGGTATTTCCACTTTAAAGTCAATCGCGGCTTGCCGGTTTTCAACTAAACCGTATTTTTCTTCAGCCGTGACAATTTTATGAGTTCCGTTCATAAGCCAGGCGGAGAGCTTTACGGTCTCTGCGGCTGCGGATTTTATTTTAAAAGGAAGGGTGTTCTTGCCGGGATTGATTTTTTCATATCGCTGCGGCTGCAAAATTTCCATGGTCCGGTCACGAAAGCACAATGTCCCCCAATATTGCTTATTTAGAAAGCTGCCGCAGGTCGGCGACCATGCGCTGTCTTCATTGTATGCTTTTTGCTCACGGCAGAAATTTACCCGCCATTTACTTGCTGCATCAATTTTCTTTGAAGTTAACGATTGAAGCGGAATCGCCATTTCTATGACCCAGTATCTGGAAGTACGGCTCCCCGCAATCTTGAAGCCGGAATTCCATGACACGTCCTTGAGATTTTTAATATCACAGCCGACACCTGCGGCATTAACGATAAAGTGAAAATAATCGGCGCTGTCATCCGGCTGCACAAATAGTTCAACACAGTCATCCTGCCATAATGAACTACTATCCGGCTCTTTGATCTGAGTTTTAATTTTGTGGCTCATAGCTAAGTCTGGATTGAGATTATTATCAAAACATTTGAACGCCACATAGAGATTATTATCGTCATATGTGCAGTAAGCAATCGTTTGCTCATTGGGTTGTGCAACTCCGTCGGCAAGAATAAACGGCGCAATTTCAATACTGTTTTGCCAACAGGAATCATCAAGTTTACCGTCTAAAGCCGGTGCTGTAACGGTTTTGCCTGCACAAATCAACGAAAAGGGAACAGTGTCATTAACCGGTTCCGCTCCTGTCCATGGACAATAACTCATTACGATAAGATAAGCAATTAATAATTTCATCATGGCGCATCAACTCTCCATTAATATGATTTTATCTAAAAATTTCTATTTTTTGATTTAAAATCTTTTTTCATGCCGTTTTGCCATTACCATGAACCTTTCGCTGACCTGTTGTAGAAGGGCGAATCCGGAGAATGCCAGGTCTTAGTAAGAATATCTTTTGAAATTGATATGCTCCTGCAGTGTCCGTCATAATGAACTACCGTTGTCATCCTTACATGCTTCGGAAATATGTACCAATCCGAGGCCATTGCCGCAAAAGAGCCTCCCTGGGCAAATTTCATATATCCGTAACTAGCCGCTCCGGTGTCAGTCGCCCAGTAGTCAGGCGGAAGTGTCATTTGTCCCGTACCGGGAGCGCCAATTTCTCCTGCGAAGATTAAAATCGACGGTTGGATCACATCCGTTATGGACTTATTGGGACGCTCGGTATCATATTGGTGTAATTGTTGCACTCCTCCGGCAGTTGTACCATTGATGCCGTAACAGGAAGGGTATGCAAAAGGAGATGCTGACGACGCTCCTTGCTTCAACGAGTTATCATTAGGACATCGGAAAAGCGTCATTTTAGTGGAGTTCTGTGCGGTGTAAGAAATCAACAATCCCCGGAAAGTCACAGTTCCATTGTAAATTGGAATAAGTTTACCCCTAAAATCATCACAGTACATCGCACTGCCGGTACCAATCTGTTTAAGATTGTTTAAACAGGTTGCCGATTTAGATTTCTCTCTCGCTTTGTTCAGCGCCGGCAGCAGCATTGAGGCCAAAATTGCGATAATCGCGATCACCACGAGGAGTTCGATGAGCGTGAAAATTTGCGCCCGTTGAGTTTTCATTTGCCTTTTCTCCTTTTTAGTTAACGGTTGAGTTTCATGTGACTTTTCAAGCCTATTTTCTATCTCCAAATCGTCCGTCCCGGACACATGCTCAGCAAGGGTTAATCTGTTCCTTTTTTCCATGATGACTTCTCCTTCTATTTATGGTTACATTGTTTTGCGTTTAAGTAATTGCGCCTTCAAATAAATATTATGGCTATTGTCTTCTTTTCTTTCAATCATGTCGATCATTTTTCTGATGGCCAGTGCGCCTATGTTAAAACTGTCAACCGCAATAGTCGTAAGCTGTAATTTATCATAAATATCGTGAACTCCATCGGCCCCGGCCAGACGGAACGACTCCGGAACCCGGAGTCCATGACGTTGCGCGGCATCATACACTCCCGCCGCCATGGAGTCATTAGCGCAGATGACCGCATCGAATTGCAGTTTCTTCTCAGTCAGTATCTGATCCATCAGTTCCGCGGCCGGATCGTGGCGAAACTGTGCCTGGATAAAGTTCTCGCGTTCCAGGATAAGGTTGTGTTTAGTCAGCGCCGTCATAAAACCATTGTACCGGTCTTCGTCAATTGAATTGACCTTGGCTCCCGGACCGGAGAAGTACAGAAACTTCCTGCACCCCTGGCTGATCGCATATTCGGCTAGCTCAAAACTGGCGTTAAAATTGTCATTGCCGATAAAGTTGATATTTGCCAGTCCTTTGGGACGACCATTGAGGAAGATTACCGGATGTTCGGTTATTTCGCCAGCATAACTCTCCAAGTAAGACGCGCCCCAGATCAGCAAACCGTCAATTGCTTTTTCCCGCAGCAATTTAACGTTTTCCTGCGAGTTCATATATTTTTCGTTCTTAAACAGTATCAACATCTTATATTCGCTGTTGACTATCGCCTCTTCGATTCCGCGCATCGTTTCCACAAACGTATGATCGGCAAATGTATGGTTTCCAACATTCCCCGACGGTATTTCCAGGCCAATTACAAATGTCCGGCTTTTCAGCAACCGGCGCGCATTGATATTGGGAGTGTAACCATATTCTTTGACTGCGGCATGTATCTTCCGGATCGTATCGTCGGTTATTTTCACCTTTGAATAGGAATTATTGAGCACCCGGGAAACCGTACTCGGCCCGACGCCGACGATTCCGGCCAGTTGTGTCAATGTACATTTTGTCATATTTTTCATTATTCTTTTTACTTGCCAATTTTTCCATTTATATCACAGCAAAGGTTTGCTGTGATAATTATATTATAAGTGACAGGCAAAAATTTGTCAAGAGCTAAATCTTAAAAAGTAGTATTAATTTATGATAAAAATACTTTTAATTACCTAAAAGCACAAAATCATGCAATATCCATCCATAGTTGTATGATTTATTTAAACAAGCAGTCAGATGCGGGTAAAATTTTGTGGTAATTGTTTCAGCGATGATTTGCCTGACGGTGAATTTAAAAAAATATCATAATCAGTTTCACTATCATTTACGCTGTATTTCTATCGCGTTCATGGAGCATGGCGGAAATTCATAGATAAATCCGGATGGCGTCAGGCCGTCAATGACAGCGCCGTCAACCTTCAGACCGACATCTTTAGTTCCGCTGGTATTGGTACCTGTCGCCGGACCGCTCACTGTCCAGATTCTAGCTGACGCCGCCGAATTATCTTTGACATCTATAACCGTTTTTACCGGGTGTTCCAGGTCTTTATTGAAAACCATCAGATAAACCGTTTTATGGTCGGCGGATACGCTGCTGACGGCGGTAATGACCGGATATGGCGGCAGGGTTTCCGGGAGTTCTTCGATTTTGATGTCACGGATCAAGGCGGTAGCGGTAACCGGCTGTTTGCCGCCGCGCAGGCGCAGGATAATCAACATTTTCCTGCAACCGGGGATCGTTATCATCTGGCCGGAGATGCGCTTCCAGTCAACGGCTTTATCCAGGCCTTCAGCCGACACCGCGGAACCGGTTTGCGGCCAGCCCCGGCTGTCCACCAGGCCCAGGCCGAGAATAGCGCCGCCGCCATTAAGTGTCTTGCCTTCATAGCTGACGCGGTAAACGCAGCCGGGTTCAGCATCGAAACTACCCAGTTCTGGATAATCACTGCCGGCAAATCCTTTCAGTTCCAAAACAATCCCGCCATTTTCGCTGCGCCATTCATAACCTTTGCCTTTGCCTTGCGGCTTGGTCAGCGCGAACGGGATTGCGACCGGGGCGGCGGCGAATATTCTTTTTGGCGACTGACGGCATGGCGGCAAAAGATAACCGCCTTCAAATTCCTTTAAAGGAGATTTCACGGCAACGGCAATGAGGTCAGTTCCGAAGTGATTGTGCCAGAGTTGAAAAAGGTGGAACGCCGGATTTTTCTCCCATTCCGTCAATTTCTGATCCGGATCTGTCGGACCATGAACCGTACCCCAGAAGCCGTTGAAGTATGACCAGTAATTAGCCAGCAGAACATGATTTTCCGGTTGCAGAAATATTCTGACGCTGTCGGCGCTGAACAACGCGGCTCCCAGCGAATAGCGATAGGGCACGGGAACAGTCTTGT
>CAYMSF010000150.1:0-7159 GCA_964392985.1 uncultured Victivallaceae bacterium
GATTGGCGATATGGATATCGCCTGAAGAAGGAACGGAAAAATACGGACGCAAGACCCTCGTCGCAAAGCGGTTGCGATCTTTTGATTTTGGATTCGCACTCTTCGAGACTTTCGATACCACGGTATCGGCAGCCTCTCAGAATACGAACCAATTCTCAAAATCTTCGCAATCTATGTTAAAATTTCAACCTTATTGAGTATTATCATCAGCGATATCCAGCGGTGCAAAATCGTAATTCCAGGTTTCAGCGGGAATTTTTGTCGCCAATTCCAGCATCGCCGGGTAATCGGGAGAGGATGGCTCAATAAACCGGAAAAATGTTGGCTTGTTATTGCTTCTGCGGCGATGAACCTTGTAGCCGCCATCACGGATAAAGTTTTTAAATGCCGCCCCGAATCCACCGGTCAAGTTCTCGGCTACAACGACAATATCGAAATCTTTTGTTGGCCTGAATGCAATCCCTGACGTTCTTAAAACCAGCTCACAGGCAACTCCCCCAATCATAACATAATCATTTTTGTAATTGCTGAAATAATTGCGGAATAGTTCTAATCCCTCTACCATAATCTATTTCCTTGAATTTAGTAATTTTTCTTTAACTATTTCATCTACCGATTTCATGGCTTCTTTCACCCGTGGGTCCGATGAATCTGCAAACAACAATTCCAGAGATAATGGATCAACTGTTTTACAATCAACAATAGGTCTGTATGTCCATATTTCAAGGTCAGCAATGCCATCTCCTGAAATATCTGAAATGACAATCTGTTCATCTTTTTTCAGCGATTTAAGCATCTCTTCGTCGACGGCATAACATTTACGATTCGCGGAAAGATTGCTGTATTTGCTCAGTGCAACTTCGCCTGACAATGGCAGTCCTGACAAGCCTTCATCATCTAACAGCGACAGGCGTTTTTTCACTGGCGACTTCATATGCGCTCTGGAGTTTTTCCATAGTAGTGTATTGTCAGATGGAAAACTGATGAGTTTTTTATTGCCCATGGAATTTAGTTCGCATAGTTTAAGTTTCTCAAGTTCATTTGCTGCTCGCATTATGCTCATCGGCGTATAGCCCATGCTTTGTGCAATCTCTGTAAGGGAACAATTCTGGAATTTGCCGGTCAAAAGTTGGGATATTAAGAGTGATTGAGCTGCCGGTCTGAGTTTTTCAACCTTGAGTGTCCTAATTTCCCTAATGTGTTCAGAAAAATCTATTCCAAGTTCAGCAAGATACATCTGCGTTCCGGGCACAACAAATGAAATATACTTCTTTACGAGTTGCAAACGTTCCCGCCTGCTTAGATTCGCTATCACCAATACCGGTTCGCATAATAATTTTTCACGTACTTGATGGAGTGCATTCGCAATATCGAGTACCGACTGTTTGTCGAAAATATCATCATTTGCCAGCATAAAAAAAACGTTACGTGAACATAACATTCCGTTTAGTATCTGGAAATTCTTCCTGATATAAAAGGGCAGAATCCCTATATCAACGGAAGACAACATGATATTAAACCCCAAAACCTGGGCTAGATAATTTTTTAGTTTGTCAGCTAAAGTCATAGTCCAATCCCTTGTTATAACTTAATTTATGTTAATATAACCTAATATAGGTTAAATGCAAATTATAAGTTAATAAATATATGCGATAAGTTAATTATTAATGGTTAATTGTGAGTAGTGAGCAGTGAATGGTGAATGGTATAGGCACACAGCGTGTGCCCGCGCTCTTAGGAATTGAACGAAGTTCAAGGAGCAGAGCGCGAAAGCCACCCGGGAACTGGGGGTGTCGGCTCTTCCTGAGCCGGCATTACGGTCGTACAGACCATGATAATGGCTGTTTGGATTAAATGGTTAATGTGGTTATCGGCTGTTAAACCCGCCACAGGCGTGTAAATCCTCCAGAGGCGGACAAGCCCTTCATAATCCTCAATACTTTCATGGTAAAAAAGGATTTTTTGCCTTAACCCTTTCGTGCCTTTTCGTGAATTTAGTGGTAGAAAATGTCTTGGCTGCTAACTCTTCATGACCTTCATGGCCTTCATGGTAAAAAATGCTTTTTTGCCTTAACCATTTCGTGATTTTTAACTATATCGCCGCGGGTCGTACCCGCTCGTGGTTAAAATGTCTTAATTTTATTCCGCTGCTGCCGGTGCAGGGGTTGCTGGAGCAGCAGCCGGCGCTGGAGTTGTGGCGGTTTCCTTCTTCTTGCTCTCATCGGTGCCAGTTTTGGAAATATCTTTATCGCCCCGTTCTAGCCTGCCGTCGCTGCCTACTTTGGACAAAATTTTATCGCTGCGCTGTTTTGCATAAAATACTTCATCTTCCGCCCATTTGTCCTGTAATTTTTTTATTTTGGCAGCTTTATCGGTGGCGGAGAGAGTTCCACCCTGTATTTCCTGAATGATTTTATCCTGTTTTATTTTGAGTTGTTCTTTTATTTCAGCCTCCTGTTTTGCCTTGAATTCACTTTCTTCGGCCGCACGCTTTTCCTTATATGCTTTGGTCATCTCTTCTTTGTCTTCCGCCGATTTACCTGACAGGCTCTTGATAAATTTTGTATTTTCTTTTTGTTGCTGCTCTCTGAATTCTTTAAGCTCAAAACGCTGTTTTTTTTCGAATTCAAGCCTTTCGTTAACAGACCGCGATTTCTTTTTGGATTTTGATGATGAGGTTGTTGTTGTGGTCGTTTCGCCAGGTTGTTCCGCAATAAGATTGCCGATAAAGGCGAACGCGGTAAGGATGGCTATTGCCACCGGTAATTTTATTTTCATTATCATGATATCTCCAAAGTATTATTGGTTTCGTCAACTCTCTTAATTTAAACTTTGAATTTGAATTTTAAAGCGGGATTTACCGCCATATTTCCAAAAATATCATAAAATCATCGATATGCCATGCCATAAACACAAAAAAGAACAGGCATGATTCGCATTGCTGCTGATCATGCCTGTAGTTCCAGTTCCCGGCAATTACTGCGCCGTAGTGGTCGTTGTTGCCGTGGTGTCAGTTGTGGTTGAGTCTTTCTTATCCTTGGCGGCTTCACGATTATCCTTGCGGAATTCACGGTTTTCTTTGTGCTGAGCTTTGAAGTTATCTTTCAATGCAGCTCTTTCTTCCGGGGTGACGGTGCCGTCAGCTTTGGCTTCAGTCACTGCGGCTTTATTTTCCGCCTGCTGTTTGGCATAGAATGCATCATTAGTTGACCATTTGCCCTGAAGATCGTTTATTTTGGCAGCTTTGTCGGCATCCGACAAATCGCTGTTCTGGATTTTCTGAATAGTTTCGTCACGCTGTGTTTTGACGAAATCCTTGGTTTCTGTCCTCTGCTGGGTGCGGAAATCTTTATTTTCCGTTGTCTGTTCGGTCCGATGCTGCTGAACCAATGACTTCTGTTCTTCAGGAGTTTTGCCTTCCAGACTCTTCCTGAACTCTTTATTTTCGGTTTTCTGTTGTACCCGCTGACCCTGATTTTCCTGTCTTTGCTGTTTAACAAAAGCACGATTTTCTCCTGCTTGACCTTTGGCAGCGGGACCGGCGCCGGCCTGTCTTGCTTGTGCTCTTGGAGCCTTTTTCGCCCTTGCATCACCCTGTTCTGCATAAACTGCGGTTAAAGAAATAGCTGCGGTAAGAACGGTTGCGGTCACAATTAATCTCGTTTTCATTTTCGTCTCCATTGGTGTTATCAATGTTAATGTTAAAACTTACGATGTTGCCCAATTAAACGCCATATTTTAAGATATATTGTAAATAATTTAAAAAAAACCCAAAAAAACCTTTTTATCGGGGAAACGTTAAGATATAATCTATAAAGGCTGAATTTTCAACCTTTATAGAGTATAATTCAGGGTATGGCATTGCCTGGCGCAATCGGAATGATGGTGTTGGTTTTCAGCCAGCCTTCGCCGTCGCCATGGCGTACTCTGCTCCATTCGGAGCGTGATTCAATGATATTTATTTTGCTGCCGCTCCGGATGGTGGATTCATCCTGTCCGGTCGTTTCAGAAGGCAGAGAGCGCAACTTCACATTGTTCATCACCACCGCCAGACTACCGGCATAATCACCGCGATACTGGGTGAATACCGCAGTTCCTGCCACGGCGGCGGCAATGGCAAAAAGTCCAAGCAGAATAATCAGCTTATTCTTCGAGAGAGAGCGGCGGTAAGTAACAATAATGCAGGCGGAGAACCAGGCCGCGGCGATAATCAGCCACCACTGGTCCGGGCGCAAATTGTCACGAATAACTTTCATCAGACTGACCGGGTCATTTACTTCACCGGCAACCGGCAGAAACAGTTTTTTCCGGACAAAGTTGAGATTTTCGGTAATATCAGAATCATTCGGCGCCAACAGTCTGGCGCGTTCCAGGCAGAGCAGCGCCGCCGGATAATTCTGCAACTGGCAGTAGCAGTTGCCAAGATTGTAGAGCAATGCCGGGTCGGGCGAATTCGGGTTGATTTTCTTGTTGAAGAACTCCGCCGCCTTTTTAAAATCGCCGTTGTCGTAACAGTTAAGCGCGTCATTAATATTATTGACGGTAACAATTTTCGGCTTGATTACCGGCGGTGTCGTCTGGGCAGAGGCGGCAAAGGGCATGACCAGGCAGCAGATCAGCGCTAACGTGAGCCGTTTGCAGGAACGGATGATGCGTTTCTTTAATTCCTGCCGGTCGATACTGCCGGCGCCGGGCAGGTAGTTGGCCGCTCCACAGTTGTTTAAACACTCTTTCAATTCCGGATCGCTGACTTTGGCGGTGAGTTCGGTAGCGGTAGTTCCCGGCGGCAGTTCCAGCAGGTCGTTAAGCCATGGAACCACATCTGACTGTATTACATCGTTGATATTATCTGTTCCGGTACTTTTCAATTTACGGATAATTTTGCTGTGATTGGCGGCGGCGCTGCGGCGGCGGCGCAGCATCGGATCATTTTCCAGATGCTGATTGAGTTTGCAGCGCCATTCGCGGAATGCCAGTACGAGCGGTCCGCCGGCAACCAGTAACAGATACATCCACCAGTAATTCAGATAAAGCGGAACTGACACGGCGCCGGACTCATTCTTCTTGAGATAGAGAATCTGACTGCGATGCGTAATTTGCGGTTTAACTAGAACCGGCTGGTCTTCCTGCGCGGCGACTGGGCCGGCGGTTGTACCGCCCTGCGGAATATCGGCATTCGGCGCAATTGAGAGTTTTTTATTGAATTCAAAATGGTTATACTTATCCATCGGGCAGGAGAAAATTGCCGTATTCATAGTTAAATCCATTTCGCCTGGTTTAAGCGGTATCATTACATAGTTCAGTTCAGTGTTCTGGTTGTTGCCGCCGGTCGCCGGAAGCCGGTTGATTTCGGGCGGATATACCCGGAAACCGGGTATGTCCAGCTTGGGTGGCACGAGCGTTTCGATGGCGCCACTGCCGGTGATATTGATTTTGAATGTAAAAGCATCGCCAACTTTAAAATTCTTCTTGTCAAGGGAATAGTTTACCCGCCAGTTACCGACCAAGCCCAGCCATTCGACTCCGGCGGGCGTTGGCGGCAACGGTTTAATCGTTAATTTGGGAAATGCAATCTGGATGGTGTGCGGCACTTGACGATATGAACGGCCGTTCATAATACTTTCAAAAAAATCATCATCAAACATTGAAGATGACCTCCGTCTGGCGCTGGAACGGTCCGGTACCTTGATATCACAAGTGATTTTCGCTTCCGGCTGGAGTGTTCCCGGCGATATTGCGCGGAATACTGTACGCAACTTGACAACACGGTAACTCAAACCGTCAACCCGTGCGCTGGACGGCGGTCCCGGCACTTCAAAACGGTTATTCTGTTTATTCGAGCTGCTGTAATCCCGGAAAATCACATTATCAAGATTAAATTCCGGCCAACTGGTGAATTCACAATTCAAATCGCTTTGCAGAAAAACACTGATTTCCGCCGGGATTTCCTCACCGACATAAAAATCATTGCCATCGGCAAGGTATGCCCCTTTGCCGTAAATCAAGTCATCAAGTTTACGTTCAGCACGACTGCCCTCTTTTTGCGGTTCATCGCTTACCGCCACTCTGCGGGTGCTGGCGGGATATGCTTTTACCGTAAGTTTTTCGGTCTGGAAAAATTTTCCACCAACCTTGACCTTCAGCGACGGTATTTCATAAACGCCTTCCTTGTTAACCCTGAAACCGTAAATTACCGTATTCTCAATCGAATTGTTAACAATCCTGGTCTGCTGGGATGAACCGGACATCCAGGTGATATTCTCCAGTTGCGGCAGGTTGACCAATCTGGGCGCATTCGAGGTGTTCGTCGTAATCTGGAGCTGCACCGGATCGCCAACCAGTACCGAATCCGGTACAATCATGGCTTGAACCTCCTGACCCTGTACCGCTGAGGCTCCGGCAAATATTGTCAGCACCGCGACACAAACAACTGTAATAATTTTGACTGTTATTTTCAAAGTGTAATTTCCTTATTACCAATCTTTTTCGACTTGCAACTGACCGGTGGCGGCTTTCTGCTGTTCCTTGAGCGCGTCACGCAGGTTCTTTTCTTTTCCCGCCATGATGCTCAATAACGCTTTAGCCTGTTCCGGGTCAATATCTTTTTCCGCCTTTTCAGCTTTGGCCGGAGTGGCTTGAGCTTTATTTTGCGGCTGTTCTTTATCCTGATCTTTGGGGTCTTTGCCTTGTTTATCTTTGTTCTGATCTTTTTTATCTTTATCCTGTTTGTCTTTATTCTTATCCTGATTCTGATCTTTTTTGTCTTTGTCATCCTTATTATTGTTCTGATCGGCGCCGAGGTATTTCAGCGCTTCATCCAGATGTTTGTCCACCTGATCTTTTTTCTGCTCTTTCTGTGCCTGTTCCGCCTTGTCCAGTTCCTTCCGGGCTTGTTCAGCATTCTTCTCAATCTTTTTCTGTTCCAACTGCGCCGCCTGTTCCTTTAATTTGTCAACGGCTTTCTGCGCGTCATTAATAGACTGCTGATCCTGCTTATTCTGCTGATCCTGCTTATTCTGCTGATCCTGCTTGTTCTGCTGGTCCTGCTTGTTCTGCTGATCCTGCTTGTTCTGCTGATCCTGCTTGTTCTGCTGATCCTGCTTGTTCTGCTGATCCTGCTTATTCTGCTGATCCTGCTTATTCTGCTGGTCCTGCTTAT
>CAYMSF010000151.1:0-7084 GCA_964392985.1 uncultured Victivallaceae bacterium
CATTACTCACCTTGTCGAAATTGATTCGACATTGGGTAATGATGTTCTGGACTTTCTATTTTTGTTGATGAATAAATCCTTCATGTCCTTCAATACCTTCATGGTAAAAATGTATTTGATTTTGCTTTAACTTTTCGTGTTTTTTTGCGTAGTTCGTGGTAGAAATGCATTGTTTTGGCTTTAACAATATCGCCGCGGGTCGTACCCGCTTAGTGGTGAAAAAATCAAGCCAAATTCCCAAATCGTTCTATTGTAGTTTTCAGGGATATGCGCTAACTTACTTTCAGGTTAATGCAAATATAAAGTAGATTCTGTCCGTTTTTTGTTTTTATACTGATTCACCATTCCGCAAAGGGCAGGGGAGTCTTTGCAAAATTAAAAATGCGGAACAAAAGCTATAGAAGATTACCATAATGTAATTGGAACACTTGATTATGAAACATATTTTTTTGCCGTTACTGGCAGTGATGATGACGTTAAGCTTGTCGACCTATTCCGCCGAACAAACCAATAATGCCACCAGTAGTACGACCCAAATTATTCCTGCACCGGCCAAACCACCGCCGGTTGATCCGCTGAAAAGATTCAAAGGGAATAAAATTGCGTCGATTACAGGAACCGTATTTGATAAACTTATCAATTCAGTAATTCCTGATGTCACCCACCTCTATTTTAATGATTACACCTCAATGACTGAAGCCTTGCGACTTGGCAAGGTCGATGCCGTCGGCGTTGATCTGCCGGTTGGCAAAATGCTTGAAGGCAAGTGTCCTGACCTGATGGTTTTTCCGCAATTGGTGTTGAATGATAAACTGGGATTTGCCTGTCGCAAAGGGGACCCTCTGGCGGTGGACGCAGCCCGGGCAATAGATGAAATGCGGCGCAACGGCACTCTGGCCGAAATGGAAAAACGTTGGCTCTCCGGCAATGATGAACTTATGGTTATCCCTCCGGCAATTGAAAAGAAAAATGAGTTATCCGGCAGTCGTGGTGTGTTACGGTTTGCCCATGACAATGTTTCCATGCCGATGGGATACAGTGGCGCAGGCGGCAAGTCGCTGGGTTACGATGTTGAACTGGCGCTTCGTATTGGTATTGCATTGCACCGTAAAGTCGAATTGATTCCGATGAGTTTCGGCGGGTTGCTGGCAGTATTACAGTCCGGCAAGGCTGATATGGTGGGTGGATGTCTGTCCGTTACCGAGGAACGGGCGAAAAGCGTTGACTTTGCCGGTTCATACTATCAGAGCGGCATTGCGTTACTGATCAGGAAAGATACCATTGCCGCCCCAGTTTCAGTGATTAACAAATTCAGTGATCTTTCAGGCAAGCTGGTCGGTACAATTGCCGGCTCAAAATTTGACGTACTGTTAAAGGAAAGGGTTCCAACCGCAATCCCGGAATACTTTGTCAACTATCCGGATCAGCTTTGGGCGATGCGTTCAGGAAAAATTGCCGGCTTTGTCATAGATGAACCGGTTGCCCGGAAATTGACGATATTACATAGTGATTTACGGATGCTGCCTGAAGCGCTATGCAACGATCAATATGCCTTTCTTTTTCCAAAGTCAAAAGAGGCATTGAGAAATGATTTTAACCGGATACTGGCGGAAATGCGCGGATCCGGCATGCTTAAACAAATGGATAAAAAATGGTTCAGTACTGATGATTCCATCCGTGTTATCCCTGATTATCCGATTAACGGGGATCGCGGTGTGCTGAATATGGCTGCCGATACTTCGAGTGACCCGTTCACCTATTTGCATAAAGGTAAAATGCTGGGACTGGAAATTGATATTGCGCAGTATATCGCCGCCCGGCTCGGTTATAAACTAAAAATCACCACCCCGGATATCGCAATGATAATCGGGGCGGCAAGTTCCGGCAAAGTAGATTTCTCCGCCTGTTGCATCTCCGTAACCGAAGAACGCAAAAAGAGTATGCTTTTCAGTAATCCGCACTATGATGGCGGCGTCTTCATCTTAACTATGGCGAAAGTTCCGGACGCTTCCGCCGCGGCGTCTGCGGTTAAAAAACCGACACGCTGGGAATCATTCAAAAACAGTTTTGACCGGACCTTTATCGTTGAAGACCGTTACAAGTTGATATTGGATGGTCTTTGGGTCACCATACTCATTTCGGTGCTGTCGGCGGCGCTGGGAACAGTGCTCGGGTTCGGTGTCTGCATGGCGCGCCGGGCAAAAACTTTGTGGGCGGTAATTCCGGCAAAAATATTTATCGAGATATTACGGGGAACGCCGCTTCTGGTTATTCTGATGATTCTCTACTATATTGTTTTTGCGAGTGTCAATGTCAATCCCATATTTATTGCCGTGATTGGTTTTTCACTGAATTTCGCTGCGTATGTTTCGGAAATGATGCGTTCCGGAATTGATTCTGTCAACAAAGGACAATTGGAAGCCGCATCCTCGCTTGGATTCAGCCGTTTCCAGGTATTCTGGAAAATCACATTTCCCCATGCGGCGAGATATGTGATTCCGGTTTACAAGGGTGAATTTATCTCGATGTTGAAAATGACTTCTGTGGTTGGTTATATTGCCATTCAGGACTTGACCAAAATGAGTGATATCATCCGCAGTCGTACCTACGAGGCGTTTTTCCCGTTGATCTCAACGGCGGTAATCTACTTTATTCTGGCCTATGTTATGACCGTAGCGCTGGGGTATTTAGAGGTGAAAATTGATCCGAAGCGTCGTAAGCGAATTATAAAGGGCGTGGAAACAAAATGATTAGCGTAAAACATTTATCAAAATCTTTCGGCAATAACATAGTTCTTGCTGACGTCAACGCAGAGATAAGCAAAGGCGAAGTAATTTCAATCATCGGTCCATCCGGTACCGGCAAGAGTACGTTCCTGCGCTGCTTGAATCTGCTGGAAAAGCCAACCTCAGGCGAAATTACTATTGACAAAATAGACCTGCTTCATACAAAAACTAATATTCGCAAAATGCGACAGAAAATGGGTATGGTTTTCCAGTCATTCAACTTGTTTTCTCATTTGATGATTTTCGAAAACATCATGCTTGGTCCTGTACACCTGTTGAAAGTACCCAGGAAACAGGCTTATGAGGAAGCGCTAAATCTGCTCAAGCTGGTTGGTCTTTCGGACAAAGGTCATGCTTATCCGGATGAACTTTCCGGCGGACAGCAGCAACGGGCGGCTATCGCCCGGACTCTGGCCATGAAGCCTGAAATCGTGCTTTTTGATGAACCTACTTCAGCGCTTGACCCGACAATGACCAGCGAAGTACTCGCCGTTATCCGCCGGCTTGCCGACGAAGGCATGACGATGATGATTGTCACCCATGAAATGCAATTCGCCCGCAATGTATCAACCCGGGTTTATTATATGGACGAAGGTGTGATCTATGAAGAGGGCACGCCGGATGAGATATTCGTCCGTCCGCAACGCGAAAAGACCCGTGCGTTCATCCATAAAATACGTTCTTTCATTTTCGAAATTAAATCACTTGACTTCGATTATATTGAACTCAGCGCCATGCTTGATGAGTTCTGCAAAAAACAGTTTATACCGTCAAAAACGGTTAACGCGCTTCAACTGGTCGTAGAAGAGCTGGTCGTACAAAAATTACCACTGGTCACGGAAAACCCCAGTATTGTTGTAAATATCGCCTATTCCGGGGAGTCTGGTTTAGCTGAAATATCGCTATCCTACCGTGGCGATAGATTTAATCCGTTTGCCGCGAAAGAAGATGACGTGTCCATGCGGATAATTCGTAATATCGCCCCGAATCCTGTTCACTCATATAGCGATGGAATCAATAAACTGGAATTTGTTATTTAAACTTTATAGAGTATTAACAAATACTATACAGGTGTCTGACATGGCGTGTGAAATTTGGCTTGAAGCAGAATCCTTTGATACGCTTGGCGGCTGGGTGATTGACCAGCGGTCGATTGCGCAAATCGGATCAGCATATATTATGGCACACGGTATGGGTATACCGGTTGCTGACGCCGAAACCACTTGCAATATTCCTGAATCCGGTCAATATACCGTCTGGGTGCGCACCCGCGATTGGACGGCGGTCTGGAAAAGAGGCACGCCGGCAGGTATTTTTCAGGTGAAAATTAATGGCAATCCCCTGCCGGAAACATTGGGGACAAATGGACCTGACTGGGGTTGGCAGAAGGCAGGAATTGTTGCTTTGCAGCCAGGCAAAACTAAAATTGCTTTGCATGACCTCTCCGGTTTTAACGGCCGTTGTGATGCGCTGTATCTGACCTCAAATCCCGCTACTTTACCCGAAAACGATAAACATAAAATTGCAGTATTGCGTAAAAATATCGCAAAGATTGTTACTATTGATGATCCGGTATTATATGATTTGGCGATTGCCGGTGGCGGGATTGCCGGGATATCTGCCGCACTTGCAGCGATGCGGACCGGAGCAAAAGTTATCTTGATTCAGGACCGGCCGGTTCTGGGTGGCTGCAACAGTTCAGAAGTTCGTGTTGGTCTGGGCGGATTTGCTCACGCTGAACCCTATCCACGTTTAGGAAATGTCGTTACGGAAATTGGTCCGATTCTGGGCGGCGGCGGTACTTATTCAGCAGAACTCTATGAAGATGCCCGGAAAGAAAATGTTTTCAAACTGCAATCCGGCAATCAATATAAGCTCGTTTTAAATGAATGCGTCGTTGCCGTTGACCAAGATAAAAATGATCCGCAAAAGATTTCCGCATTCATTGCGCGTAATGCCGTTACCGGGACAGAGACCCGTTATAGGGCGAAACTCTTTGCCGATTGTACCGGCGATGCGGTCGTTGCGCGTTTGATGGGCGCTGAGGCCATGTACGGCCGCGAATCCCGTGCCGTATTTAACGAATCGCTTGCGCCGGAGCAGGGGGACAATCAAGTCATGGGACTCTCGGTATTATGGAATTCCATAAAGTCTAACCAGCCGACGACATTTCCCGACATTGATTGGGGTATTCAGTTCAATGATGACAAGGTATATTATATTCGCGGCGGTGATTGGGAATGGGAGACCGGCCAATATCGCAATCAGGTTGAAGATGCCGAATATATCCGCGATTATGGTATGATGACCATTTATGCGAATTGGTCTTATCTGAAGAATCATTCTCCGCGAAAAGCTGAATGGGCCTCTGACACACTGGCATGGGTTTCTCCCATCGGCGGCAAGCGCGAGAGTTACCGGGTGGTTGGAGATTATATCTTGAATCAGAATGACATCGAAAATCATATTGTTCATCGTGATGCTACCGGCACCATGACCTGGGATCTCGACCTCCACTTTCCTGATCCTGAAAATGCGAAAAAGTTTGTTGAACCGTTCCGCTCCTGCGCTTATCATCGCGGGATTGTCAAACCATACCAGATTCCGTATCGCTGTCTTTATGCCAGAGATGTTAAAAATTTATTTTTAGGCGGTCGCCATATCAGCGCGTCACATGTTGCTTTTTCCTGTATCCGCGTTCAGCGCACTTTAGGCATACTGGGCGAAGTTATCGGCATGGCGGCAACAATCTGTGCACAACAAAACGTTTATCCGCGTGATATTTATGAAAAACACTTTGATAAGCTGAAAATTATGATGGAAACCGGCGTACCTGTTCCAACCTATCACGCCTATGAGTCCAGTAATGAAGAAAAATACCATTTCAAAGACGCCGGTTTCATCAGCATTATGCCACCGGCGCCCAATACCGCTCAGCTTGAAGATCCGGAGTTAAGGCAACGCATCAAGGCGCTGGGCGTCCAACAAAAGTATGATCATCCCGTGTCGCCGCTGATTAAATAAATTTCGCCGGAATCCCGGGAATATTTCAACATTATTGAGTATAGCAGCAGATTAAAATGAAGCGAAAGTTGGCAGTTTTATCAATCTTGACCGTTTGTCTTTGGGCAATAAATACTTTAAGCGCGGAATCCTGCCCTGTGACTGGCCAGTCGTGGAAAGTACCCGGCCTGGGTATGGAATTTGTCTATGTCGCCACGGGCAGTTTTATGATGGGTTCAAATGATGGCGATTATGATGAAAAACCGGTGCATCAAGTAACGTTCAGTAATGGCTACTGGATCGGCAAGTATGAAGTTACCCAGAACGAATATCAATCCATCACCGGCAATAATCCCGGTAAATTCAAAGGTCGGAACAATCCCGTCGAATCGTTAAACTGGAATGACGCGATGCGTTTCTGTCAGAAACTGACGGAACAGGAACGCGCCGCCGGACGTTTACCGTCAGGCTACGAGTATCGTCTGCCGACGGAAGCACAATGGGAATTCGCCGCCCGTGGTGGTATTGCCGGTAAAGGTTATAAATACAGTGGCGGTGATAGTCCTGCCAGTCTGGCGTGGTACCGTGATAACTCCAATATCAGCACTCATGAGGTTGGAACGCTAACGGCAAATGAACTGGGGATATATGACATGAGTGGTAATGTCTGGGAATGGTGTCTGGATGATTGGCACAAAGATTATAAAGGCGCTCCTGTTGATGGTAGCAGGTGGGGCGATGGTTCCGGCGAATACCGCGTGAATCGCGGTGGCGGCTGGAGTACCGGCGTCAAAAGCTGCCGGTCTGCACTGCGTTTCGCCTGCAAACCGTCCTACTCAGACTTTTTCCTCGGTTTTCGTGTCGCCCTGGTACCAGTAAAGTGAAATTTTCAGTGATTAAATTGGTATAAGTCCGGTTTCAGAAAATCTGCCTGTGCCCTCCAGCTTGCCGAACATGATCATTTCCTTGCCGCTTGGATCCGAACCTCCCTGCGTGACAGTCAGCCAGATGCAGTCGTTGTGTTCATGGAGGGACGGGTATTGAAACGACTTTTCAGACACAAAGTGATATTTGCGTTCCCATGTCTTGCCGTCCCGGGAGATGTCGATGTTGAAGACACACCGGAATGCCTCGCTCGCTTCCTGCCAGCCGAGATAGTAGACGCCGCGCAGTCGCTCGAAGACCGGCTTGGAATTGGTGCCGTTGGGAACATGCGCGCGAGACTTCGCCGGGGTCCAGAGGATGCCATCCTTGCTGGTGGCAAAGGCATAGTTCCGATCTCCCGCGTCCTGTCG
>CAYMSF010000152.1:0-7064 GCA_964392985.1 uncultured Victivallaceae bacterium
CATCTTCAAATCCTGAAAAAAAGATTTTCAAGGGGGCAGGTCATGTGTTCAGAGACTTGGAGATTCTAAAATCTTCTGCAAGATTGGCAAGCCGTTCAGGATCCGGATCGCATAAGGCTGATATTTCAACTCCATTTGAAGCGATTAGATTCCGCCCTAGTCCCGCCGCCCTGTTGCCGGCACCCACAATCCCGATCTTTATGTTTTTCATTCTCGCAGTCCTTTCAATTATTTAAGCACCCATGGAAATATGTTTTTATCCGGCAACTGTTCTTTGGCAAACCATTCAACGTGTCCGTCGGTAAAAATAATGTTAACTCCATCAAGGTGCCGGAACCGGATATGGGCATATCCCCACGCCGGACCAGCAACATACGATGCAGAATCAACGAAGAGGGCGGTTTGGGCAAGTTTTGTGATTTCCTTTACTCGTATACCATCCCGTTTTTTACTTTGAAAAATCTGATAGTTCATTCCGTAATTGACGCTATATGAACTCATCTCCTTACTTCTTGTTTCCGCCGGACAATGCAAAATCCCAATGTGAGTCACCAAGGTCATTGCAGAATAGGCTTTAACTCCATCATTTTTATAACCAGGCAAACGGGGCCCCATAATAGACGGCCAGTAGGCGCAGTCCTTCCAGCTCTTGCCCGTATTGTTGAGCTTTACAGAAAGTGGAACAGGGCAATCGTTGTTGTTTTCTGCGTAGGCTACCCAACTCCTGTAGAGGACGCGCATATTGTCCACGCAGGCTGACTGTTTTGCGCGCTGTTGCAATGCGGTTGACGAGGACCAGAACAATGTGGAAAATATCGCCAAAATTACTATCGTAACGTATAATTCCACTATGGAGAAATAACGCTGCGATATTCCGGGACGGAGTCGTTCTGCGTTTCGAATTTTCGAGCTTGATTTCTGGTTAATGGCTTTCATTTTCTTGTTCCTGAACTTTGAGAGTTGCTAAATGATTCAGGTCTTCGCTCAACCCGGCAGCAGTCTGCATATTCTGTGCTGTCATGGAAATATTTACGTCTTCCAGGCTTTCGATATCACCGTTACGGATATTTTCAGCCAGTGCCGAAGTATACTTGACTAACCGGTTGTCAGGATGAAGCGCCAACGCAAGAGCCAGCATTTTCCGGGCGTGGACATAGGCTGCCGGATAATCCTTATTCATGAAATATGCAAACGACAGATAATAATGGCATCGTAATTCCGTCTGACGCGCCGCCCCTTTCCCCAGTATCCCATTGATTTTTGCAATGCATCCGGCATAATTCTGCTCAATTTTATCCGATACGCGGGCATTTTTAAAACATTCGGCAGCTTCCGGCAAATACTTATCTGCATTCGGCGGGATTTCCCCGAGGATAGCATCACCTGTTTCGTTAATGCAATATGCCGTTTCAATTGCAAGTAGAAACAGTACGGCGGCCGCCAGGCGATTCCATGCGCGTCTTGGACTATTTATTTCCATCTTCTGACTTTGCTCCACGATTATTTTATCTCTATTACGCCAAACAAGGCTGGCTGGTCCACATTGCTGTAAACAGTGGCCGGCCAGGAGGAAAATTCGACATTGGGTTTTTCATACCTGGAAAAGTTTACCCGCCCGATCTTTTTTTCAGTACCATCAATGGTTTTCAATGGAATACGGATAATTCCATTCCAGGCTTTGGGCTCGATCCGTGTCTTCACCGTCCATTCGCCGTTCCAGGCCAGACCGGTCAACCCTATTTTTCTGGCATTTTGCCCGTAATTCTGTCCCACCATTCCTTCCTCATTCATTATAGCAGCGTCTTTCGGCATTTTCAAAATATCCGCCTGCACGCCCTTGGCGTTGACGATAAATATATAATACGAATAGTCGTTCTGCTCAGGACTGACGCCCATGGCAATTCTTATTTCAAAATCATCATCGTACCATAAGCTGGCATCCCGTTGATTCTGTTCGCACGCTATCAGATTCATGTTTTCTTCATGGCATTGGAATCTGATATACATGGCATCTTGCGCCACAAATACACGAGCTTCGGTTTTTTGGGTTGGCTCTTCGCGCGTTACGCGGACTTTAAATTTGTCGATCAACACTGCTTTCTGCCAGACCGGATGGTCCAAAGTCAACTCAGCCAGATTGGGTAATTCCAGCTTTGGAATGATAAGACGTTCCAATTTACCCGGATCCACTTGAACCGCCGTCTCCTCGCGGCGCACGATTTTCTTGTTTCCGTTCCAGGCAATAATTCTGTTTGACGGAGTATCATAAAATGTTTTACCCAATAATCCGGCCTTGGTCATCATTTTCTTCATGCCTTCACTGCCGCTGGTCAAAGATTCAAAAGGCGGCCTGAAGCGTTGATCTTGATATTCCAGCCACCGGAAAAGGGTCCAAGTCATCTGTTGCGTATCGAATGCGTCTCTGCCCCTGATCCGAAGCTGTTTATCCTTGATGAATATCCCCCTTTCTCCGGCAGTTGCGGCTGCGTCAGTGTCAATAACGATGACTGGTGCTGTCGCAGGAACCTGGTCAACGATGGCGGCATCGACTTTCAAGCGTTCATGAATAAAGTCTTGAGTCATGACGGCGGTGCCGCGCAAGCGGGGATCAGCGTCTTTGGCAACGGCAATTACGGCCCTGGCCCAATCGAACCGGCAATACTGCTCTGGCTTCTCCTGAAAGATGGCAGATCGGGTTTCTATCACCAGATGGTTGTCTCCCTGGCGCAATTTTAATTGTTTGTCACGGAGTAATGCCCCATTCAGGATTACGCTGCTAAGTTCAAATTCATTTTCCGGAACGATCTTTATGCCAGTCATCAATTCCTCTGGGGAATTGATCTGGAATTCACATACTATTCGCTGCAGGTCCGCGCTCCTCCGGGAAACAACATTCACCTTCGTACCTGAGTTGTTTTCGAGCAGAACCGGGATGCTGATCAACTTGTTTTCCATCGGCGTTAATTTGACTTCAAAGTCAGTCTTGCCACTGCTGGCACAACAAGCGAGCTGGTTGCCGCGATAATCTACCAGCAACGCCATGCCATTCCCCAGATAACGGCTGTCTAGCGACTCTAAAGAATCAGTCTCCAGCCGTTTTCGATTGGACAGTACCAATACGGCGCCGAGTTCTGCCCCGTAACGTGTCCGCTCAATACCTTCATTGCCGGTGACGGCTGGAACAGGTTCGTAACCGCGAGATGTCACGTCCAGAAATACCGGCAGTTCTTTGTAAACTGCCTCGTGTGACATGATGAGTTGGCGACTGGGAATCGTTCCGAATTTCCAGCAAAACGAAATAAGATCCCGAGTAAAGTCCTGATATGCCAGCCGGATTTCTTCTGCTGTCATTTGCTCCCAATCCATATAATCGGCAAGGTTGAAATTGCTGGTGTACATATGCAAATGCAAAGGTTTATGGCCGACAAAAAGGCGCTTGCGCAGTACGAAATCATTACCTTCTGTTGTCATATGTTTGGTCATTTCACCTTCGATCATAAATGCGTCAGGAGAGAAGCCGTACAAAGCATTAGGCAGGCTGTTGCCGAAAAGTCCCACGGTTCTGCCATTCTTTTTCAGACTGTGGATAAAATCCGCATTGTGCCTGAAGGCCAATCCGCGCCGGATATATTTACCCTTGGTGTCATAGCTCCAGCCGGGCAGATAATATTCCAGTTCCCCGCGATAGACATTGAACGCATCGCCATCAGCGTAACAATCGTAACCGAACGCATAAATATTGTTGTCCCTGACTAATTCCGGGAAGTCGCGACGCAACAACTTCTCATACGGTGTCGCCCATGGGAAAACATGGCCGCTTAAACAGTATCTATGCCCCCAGGCATTCCGATATGCCGGGATTCCGACCATTTCAGGGTAAATATACTTTTCCATTCCCAGCATTTTTGCCATTTCTTTTTCGACATAGCTGATGATGTAAAACGTTAGTACGATATTACCGCGCAAGTCGGCATTCTGAAATAATTGATTACGATCTTGAATAAACCGTTCGCGATCTGAACGATCGCCGGCTCCTTTGACTCGGAGATTATCCATCGCCTTAAGCTCTCCCTTCGTCATCGGGAAATTCCATAACTCCTTGCGTCCATAATAGTCCCCTTGACGGTGAAACATGGCGAACCCCCATTCCAGCCCGGCATGTGCGGCCCCAGCCTTCAACGCCTGGCGCGGGTTGTTGATGCCCCCGCCGTAATGTGCCAACTGCATGGACTCGGTATAACGTCCGCTGCCCAGCCGGGGGTCAACCCCCACTGCCGGATTGATGTTTTTTTCGAAAACGCGATAATAGCGGTTAACCGCATCCCGCCAACCAAAATTATCAGCCGTCAGAAAAGCAACAAATTCAAACGAGTTCCTCTGTCCGGGCGGCAACACTATTCTGGTGCCGTAATACATCTGGGATTTTTTGTCGATACCACTTTCCAGATAGCTGGTGTTGATGATCGGAGCCGTGCCCAGGGCAAAAACACTTTTGCCATTCGACAGAGCGGTAAGCGGAAACGTGTCGTTAAGCGTATCTTTTTTATTGGCGGCTTTCACTGCCGGATAGACGGCAAAACCATCCCAATATTTATCTGCTGAGTCTATTTTTAATTTGAAACGCAGTGATGGTTCAATCCAGAGTTCTACGGCGGAGGTATTTTCAAATCCGGCAGTCCATTTCAGGATTCCGTTTTCAGTCGTTATCGCATGGTTGACTATGAGCCCTTCCGAATATGCCTGGACGGCGGTAATCCCGGCTGACGTGGCAGTAACTTTCTCGCTTTCCGGTTTCATTACCAGCATCGTTTTACCGTTGCGCAATTGGAATGCTCCGGCTTCAGGTGCGCATTGCCCTGACTTCATATCCGTTATTTTGGTAATCCGTAACGGTTTTTCGCTGAATTCCCATTGGGTTGTCACAACCGGATAACATGCGCTGTCGGTGGTAAGATCAATTGGCGCACCGGATAATGTTGCGCTCATGGCAAGAAAGAATACTGCTTTAAGACTATATATCTGCATAACTTTACCTTTTTTTCATTATGAATTATTATTTTATTCTATTTTGGTAACCAGCGCGAATCGTCTCTTACCCATCCGTCAATGCTTCCCGCATATAACCCGAATGTGCGAGGCTTGACGTTTGCCGCATGGAAATCGGCGAATAGTAAATTGTATGAATTCTGATGCCATTCGACAGGAAAATTTAATGTCCAATTGTCATAGCGCGGTGTAAAATCCGGCGCTCGTAATGAATCGTTTATGTAGATCAGATATGATGGTTTGGCGATTCTTGAATTTTTTATATTCGCCGGAGGATCAGCAGCCAGCAATTTTCTTCCCCAAGTATAAGACATCCCATATGATGCTATCGTCCCCGGCCGGTTATCGCCGGGACAGAGAAGGAGTTTTGCGCTGATGCTGGCACTCATGCCTGCGGCAAGATAGGTATTCCAGAATTTCCATGGATTTAGCGTATGATCCGATTGCAGCGGATAATAGCTGTCATAATCTGTCGTATACATTCCGCCCATAAGCCCCCATTGCTTGAGATTGCTGATGCAACTGATGCGCCTGGCGGTCGTTCTCGCCTTATTCAGCACCGGCAACAACATCGAGGATAAAATTGCTATGATAGCGATGACTATGAGAAGTTCTATGAGTGTGAAGAACTGTCCCGTCATTTCTTTATTTTTCTTTATTGTAGCCGGTTGTTGTTTCATTTTGTATTTTCCTCTCTTGGTTTGTTGTTAGTAAAATTATTATCTCGTTATTATGGTTTACTATTCTCTGATATGAACAATTGTAGGAATCAGCGCCTTAAACGGGGTGTTCCCTGTTAGCGATTCTCTGATGATGGTTTCGGCAATTTTTTTTATGTCGTGTTCCACTGATGAGATCGGACACAGACAGGTCTTGACCGCGAAGGTCTCGTTAAATCCTGCCAGCAGTATATCCCGGCCAATAGTGAAACCTCTTTCAAACAAAAATTTTGCTCCGCCAAGTGCAAACGGGTCTGACAGATAAAAAATGGCTTGAACTGCGGGGTCTTTTTCAAGGATCATGGCAGTCATATCATAGCCGGTCTTAACAAATATAGTTAAAGGATTGGCCTCGGCTGTATCTATTTTATCCATTGGAACCACATATCGTCGCTTCAATGTTTCCAAGTCCATGTCCGGAAAAACTGACCTCAGTCCACAAAGACGGGAGCCGAGGCGGGGGTTCATCAGCATGCGGAAATTGCCTTTACCGCGAGACAGAAAAAATCTGATGATTGATGCTACTCCGGACGCGGAATCACTCTCCACGTGCCTGTTCATAAATTTTGTAAGGCCGTACACCACATAGCTTTTGCTTTTGCTTTCAATCAGTTCCTTGATTTGAACCTGACCGTTCGGTGAACCAAGAAAGATGAAATGATGAACTCCGCGCGAAATCAACTCCAGCACCTTTGAATAATTGGTATTGCCGTCGCCGGTAATTTCCGAAAAATAACAGGCATAACCCTGCTGGTCAAATTGTGACATCAAGGCGATAATCAGGTCTTTCATATACTCCCCTGATTTATGCCATGTCTGGCTGATCAGCAGTGCGACAGTTTTAGTCTTTTCACCGCGTAATAACAAACCGCTGAAATTAGGTTTATAGTCCATTTCCCTGGCAACGCGCAAAATCCTCTCGCGTGTTGCCGGAGAAACCCTGCAACCGACATTCTTGTTATTCAAGGTCGCAGACACCGCAGGGTACGACACATTTGCAGCCTTGGCTATGTCTTTTATCGTTGTCGCCATATTAAATTAATCTTTCATGATTAAACGTATTATCATAATTTTAATGCGAATCTCAAAAAAAAGCAATAGCTAAACAAAAAAAAACAGCAAAAAAGAATGAAAATAAATTTTTAAATGTTGACGAATCCAGACAGCCATCGCGCCGCCAGTCACTCGATGCATAATCACCGGCGCGAGGGGTTTTCCTGTTTCTGCGATTATAACGGGGGATGCGGCTGGCCGACTGCGGAACGTGTGGATTAAGACGTATTCAACCGGATCTGGATA
>CAYMSF010000153.1:0-6990 GCA_964392985.1 uncultured Victivallaceae bacterium
TAAAATGAAGAAGCTCCCAGATAGTGCATTGCGCACTATCTGGGAGCTTGATATATGATCGGCGATTAAGCCGGAATAATAAAAGCGGGGAAATTAGATTGTAGCCTGTTTGTGCTGTTTATTGTGTTGTAATCCTTGGGGGTTACAGTGTCGTGGATGATGAATATTGAGCATCAAGGCAAAGGGATTGATGGCGGTTTTAGCAGTAATTTTGCTGGATTAATAAACAAAAAATGCCTTATTCACAGAAATGATATATGTCTGAGATTATTCGATCTACAGTAAATATCTGACTCAAGATGTCTTGATTCACCCGTTCCGCAGTTGGTCACTCATATCCCCCGTTACAATCTTAGCAGCAGGCAAGCGCCTCGCGCCGGGGATTATTCATCAAGCCATTGCCGGTGCGATGTGGGTTATGTTTTGTGAATTTGAAAATTTATTTTCAATCTTTTTTGCTGAATCTTCAATTAAGCTGTTGACAATTCCGGGATTTTACATTATAATAATTGTAACGTTACAGAAAAACATTTCACGGGATTTCAGAAATGACGGCAGTATTGGAAAAAAGAATCACTATTAGAGATGTGGCAAAAGAAAGCGGAATGAGCCTGGCCACCGTCAGCGGGGTGCTGAACGGACTTGATGAGTTTTCCGATAAAACAAAAAAGAAAGTATGGGACGCCGCCAATGGCTTAAATTATATCCCCAACTCTCAGGCCAGAACACTCCGGGCCGGCAGAGAGCAGCAGGAAAGATGCAAGACCGGCATCATTATCCATGTAACCCATCTGGGCGGAGAAAGCCCGGTCGGCGATTCATTCGAATCGGAACGTTCGACATTGCTGGCCTGGGAAGCAGGCAAGCACGGGCTTTATCCCATATCCTACTGGTATCACCACCTGAAAGGGTTCCAGTGTCCGCAGGTCATTAATGGCATTGTTGACGGCGCAATCGTCGGAACCCCGCATCTGGAGGTGGTAAGAGCCTTAAGAGGAAAAATCCCGCTGGTCTTAATGGACGTGCCGTTCACTCTGGACAATGCCGATGTGCCGATGGTAAATATTGACTTCCGCTATGGGTTTATGAAACTTTTCAATCATCTGAAAAACCTGGGACATCGCAAAATAGGCACTATCTCCTCCACCAGTTGCGGGGACGGCATGTCCACTGAGCTGCCAGTGTTTAACGCTTTGCTGGAGGCGGCAAGAATGAATGAGATTGAAATCCATCCGGAATGCAATATCAGAGAAGACATCTCGCCTGCAACCCATCTGCAAATAATGGAAAAAACCGCCGCTCAATTCAAAAAGTACATTGTGAAAAAAGAAATATCCGCGATTGTCAGCCCATGGCCATCTTACACCGAAACTCTTTTCCCGATGCTGACCGGCATGGGCGTAAAAATCCCGGAAGATGTATCACTGGCCGGAGTCCATTGCGAGATAAGAATTCCAGCAAACAATGTTACCTCCATTGTTTATGACTGGCCCGGACTGATTAAAACCAGCGTGGAAGCGCTTAAAAATATAATTGACCGAAAACAAACTCACTACGGAAATTTTTTAGTCCTTCCAAGTTTTTACGAAGGAACAACAGTCGGATTGTGCAATCATGAACAACAAACCAAAATATAAAATTAACAAACTTAAAAACGGAGGTCAGAAAATGAATCCCAAAGACCAAGAAAGTCGCAAGTTTATGAATGCAAACATGTTCACCCTTCTCGAGCTCCTCATTGTAATTTCGATTATCGCGATTTTGACCGCAATGTTGCTACCAGCGCTAAACAAGGCGCGGATGACTGCGAAAAGCATTGACTGTGCCTCTCATTTCAAACAGATAGGGACGATGATCATGGGATATGCCGTTGACTACCGTTATTTGACGCCATGTTATCTTACCAATCAATATACCGCAACAGATACACGACAGTCGACGTGGGCAGGAATTCTTTATTATTATAAGACTGGGCATAGTACAAAAGACAAAACAGATGCAGCTACCGTCGGCAAAGCTTACGATGAAAGCAAGCAGTTCCTCTGTCCAAACGAACCAAAATATTACAAGGTTACTGGTTGTCAAAAAAAATTTGATCTATTTTATATTTACACCGCCTACTCTTATAATTTGTATATGAACCCGAACAAAACGGCGGCGGCACTTGGGAAAGTGGTCAATCCCTCTAATCGCGTGGTATGCGGCGATACCGATGTCACCAACAATCCGAATTATTTTTTCACTTTCGGCACCGCCTCTTTCCCCGCCACATTTCCGGCAGGCGCCGGTTTCCGCCATGGCGGAAAAGCCAATAATCTTTTTCTCGATGGCCATGTCGAACCGTGGAGCTGGACGTCCTACACACAGAAGTCCATTACTTTTGAATGATGGCATCCCGATAAGTGTTCTGCGCTGAGGTAAATAACAAAAACATCATGTCTTTCCAAGGACATGGGAGATAGCGTTGGTCAAGAGATTAAAAAGAGACTTCAATTTCAAAATAATAGGAAGAATCAGAAAATGACAAAACTTGCAAAGAAAGCTCTTTGGGCAGCCGCTCTTTTTCTTGGACTGTCGCATGCAGCGTTGGTGGCTGCCGACAAAAATGAGATTGAGATAACCAATTCCAAGATACAATTTTCCGGAAAAGTCTTATCCTTCAGTTGCGACTATAAACGAAAAGCAGACCTTAGCATTGAGTCAGTTCGCATTCATGCTAAACGGGGCGATAAGGACCTGTGCCTGGTTTCCTCTGCCGAGGAGCAGATGAAAGACACCATCGCAAAAAATGAGAAAGGACATTTGGACATCCAATTGCCACTCGCTTATTTTCCGGAAGGGACCTATACACTTGTTCTGAAAATCACAGTCCGGGCGGATAGTTCCAACAGAATTCTGAAGTCAACTGTGAGCCGGTCATTGATAGAGGTTGCTGGCTACAAAGGCAAGAACTATGAATTGCGTTGCCGGTTGCTTTCCGCCGGAGTCTCTCCGTTTATAAGGGGGCAGCAGGGAATCTCTCAAAATCCGGCAACATGGAACTCCTACAATGCTGGCGGATTTAAAACCGGGGAAATAAAGCTGATAGAGGTGAACAATGGCAAATGGTTGCTTCTGGCCAGTCCGGTAATTTGTCAGGATGCCACCAAACAAGGGTGGCATAATTTTGCGATTCGTTGTCGCGAAAATCAGATTGAGTCCGAACTTGATAGAGTGAAAATATCCGCCAAGGGAAATAACAGCTTTTCCGAGGGGGTGGCCGGGTTCCGTTCCCACGACAACGAAACGGCATACATTGATGATGTCGTTATTACAGATATTGATACAGGGGAAGTGGTATTCTCTGACAATTTTGAAAGTGATTCTCTTGGACCCAAATGGAAAATCTGTTGCGGGGGATGGGAAATCAGCAAAGGAATACCTATCACAGAGGAGATTTCGCTTGGTTCATTCGAGGCTCCAAGAGAGTCCGGGACACAACTGGCGAAGACTGATGTGAGGAAAAATGGTGATGGCCTTGAGATATTGGTCGACGGTTCGTCTGTGGTCCCGCTGTTTTACAGTATAGCAGCCACGTGTAATTTTCCATACATGGATACCTCCTACGATGTAATGCACAACGGTTATCTGGCAGGAATGAAACTTTATGCGATATCTGTGTCGCTAAAAACTTTTGGCAAGAATGGATATCTCGATTTTTCCATTTTGGATGATATAATGGCCCAATCGCTCGTGGCCTGTCCCGACTCTTACTTTATTTTGCGCTTGCCCTTGCCTCCGCCGCCATCGCTTCCGGCGGGCGAGCGTATGAAAATGGCTGATGGCGTAAAAGCGAAAGAGGTTCCCGGCGGCTGGGAAGATACGAAAGTCGAGGACGGATATGACGCTTCGTTGGCTTCCAACAGTTACAAGGAGTATTTCAGAAAACAGATGAAGATGCTTGTGGATCACATGCAATCCAAAGCTTACGGAAAAAACATACTTGGCCTTCTTGTGATGGGAGGTGGCTATGAGCTGAACTGGGGCCAACCAGTAGTGGGTCCCGCTTTTCTGTTGGACACATCGAAGGCCCAGATTGCCAGAATCGCGGCTGGTCTGAAAGCCAAATACGGAACAGTCGAGGCATTGAGGAAGGCATGGAATGATGAGGCCGCTGATTTTGACATCCCGTGTCTTCCATCTCTTCAGGAAAGGACTTGTCCGGATGTCGCGGGCTTTCGAAATCCGGCCATTGGAAGCACAAAACGCATTATTGACTTCCTTGACATTTATTGCGCCGAACCATGGGACAATCATAAACCGGCATTTGATGTGATTAATGAGATTGCGCCCAACGCCTTCTTCGGTGCTTTTTATGGCGGCTCTGTCAATCAGGCGTGGGGTGCAGGGGGCGGCGGTTTTGGTACAAGTGCTAAGAGAGAGCTTCTTAATCATCCGGGAATGAAGTTTTCCGCCGGCATTGTGCATTATACGGACAGAAGAGCAGGCGGAGTCTCCGCAAGCACCGCCATAGGTTGGGAGTCGGTTCGTATGCATGGGAAGATTCTGATGAATGAGAATGATCTCAGAGCACCCACCACAAAAGAGATTATTACCGAAGCCAGCTATGAGGATATGGCGCAGACAATGAGACGTGAATTCGCTAATACTGTGATTCTGGAGCGTAATGCTATGTGGTATGTGGATATGGGAACAGGCAATTGGTTTGACCATCCGTTCATCCTTGATGAAATGTCAAAGGAACTTAAGGTCGGCAGAATCGTGCTGGAGAATACGGAAAGGAAGAATGTCGCTGAAGTTCTGACGGTGATTGATCCCGGGGTTTGGAGATTTTATTCCGCATCGACAAGAAAACTCAAGGCAGGAGAAGAAATCAATTTTTTCAACAGCAGAACATACGCAATAAATTTTTGCACCTTGAGCATTGAGGCAATGATGCGAATGGGGGCTCCGAAAGATTTTGTCTATATTGAAGACTTTCCCTCCAAGAGCGGCTATAAACTCTATATTTTCCCGGCGGCGTTCCACTGTGACGAGATATTGAGGTCACGAATCTTTAAACTTGCCAATGACGGCGCCGTTTGTCTACTGATGGGGCCGGCCGGACTGATCGACGAAAAAAGTGCTTCTCTGGAAAATATGGAGCGGCTGCTAGGAATGAAAGTGGCATTTGACGGTCCGGCGGTAATTACTGCCTCAATGATTCCTTCATCTCATCCGATTACCGCCGGTTTCACTGGAAAAGAGAAGATCGGCGCCGGGGCCTATGTTAGTTGTTTCGCTCCGGTCGATTACACTCCGTCCTGGTACCGTTTTTATATTGATGGGATCGGATCGGATACGGAAATACTTGCCAGATACAACAATGAGCCCAAAAGAGATGTAATGGCGGTGAAGCGAGTCGGCAAAGGCGCCATTGTCTATTCCGCAGTTCCGATCACTCATCCCGGTGTCTATAGAAATATCGCCAAGTTTGCAGGCGTCCATGTTTATTCAGATTCTGATGACGCTTTTTATGCCGATGGAAATTTCATGATGATCCACACGAAAGATGCTGGAAAAAAGCGGTTTCGCCTTCTGAAAAAAGTTCCCGAAATCATGGAAATATTTACGGACAAGACGGTCGCCCGTAATACTGACATCTTTGAGGTCGAGCTTCCCGCCAAGCACACTGCCGTTTACTTTATTGGCGAGAATCAAACCTTCCTCAAGAGATTGAACGACTCTGATAAGTGAACGAATCCTGCTCTTTGTGAACAACAGCAGAACCCGTAACAAAAAAAGGATAATATATGAACAGGGTATTCTTTCTCATTCTCCTTTCCTTGACATGTTCCATTTGCCTGGGACAGGAGCTAAACCCCGCCTGCATTTCATCGGATCACAGTAAAGACTGGTATTACAAACAAATGTGCAAAATAGTTGACGCACAGAAACCAGGGGAGTTTGTTCCCATCCTGTTTTTAGGCGATTCCATCACATATATGTGGTCCATCGACAAAAATGACAAAAGATACCCTGGCGGAAGTGATTCCTGGAATAAGTATTTTGCCCCGATGGGGGCGGTGAACTTTGGCATCAGCGGAGAACGAACGGAACACGTCCTTTGGCGTGTCACTGACGGTGGACAATTGAAAATTAACCCGAAACTCATCGTCCTTCTGGTAGGCACAAATAATCTGCATCGCGAGAAGAAAGCGGATTCTTCAGGGCAGGTCGCTGAAGGAATCAAAGCTATCCTTGATGCAATTTTACATCAGTCACCTCACACAAAAGTTCTTCTGCTGGGAATATTGCCGCGCGGGTGGGACCCTTCTGCCAAACAAAAAGTGGGAGACATCAATGCCATCATTTCCGGCTATGCCGACAACAAACAAGTCTTCTATTTTGACCCAGGCCCGGCTCTGCTGGACAAAGACGGCAAGATAAGCAAGGAAATTTTCAGGGATGGACTCCATTTGTCACCCTATGGGTATGAGCTTTTTGCACAGGCGTTGCTACCGGAGATTGAAAAACTTCAACAGATTAAATAAACCGTGAGTAAAAAAATGAATGTAGTATTTCTAGGTGGCGGCTCTTTGCGGATTCTGCCGATTGTGCGGGCGCTGTTGCAGACGCCGGAAGTGTTCGACGGCGGCAGCATTCGGTTGGTCGATTTGAAACTTGAACGAGCTGAAGCGGTCGGCAGGCTGATCAAACGTTGTCCGGAATACAGGAACGTCAACTGCGAAGTGGTCTGGACTACTGATCTTGACCGTGCGCTGGATGGGGCCGACCTGTTTTATCTGACTACCGCCATTGAACGGGAACCTTCCGATACGCTGGCGTTGCAGGCCTCGTGCGAATACGGCTATCTGCATTCCGACCAGCTTTCGATCAACGGTTCTTTCCTGGCCGCCCGGGCCGGCAACATGGTGATGAACTTTGCCCGGAAAATGGAAAAGTACTGTCCGGAAGCCATGATGCTGATTTTTGCCAATCCGGTGCCGG
>CAYMSF010000154.1:0-6772 GCA_964392985.1 uncultured Victivallaceae bacterium
TTAAAATATTTGCCAATAATATCAGGGCAATCAAGAATTCATCCTAATCAGGTATCTAAAAAAATGAATCTTCTTCAGATTAAAGAGGATAACATATTTAGGCTTTGGGTGCTTGAAAATTTCTCCCCTGAAGAATTATGGGGAAAGGGTGATGATGATTACAATAATTATATGATTTTATATGATAATTATAAGAAAAAGGGGTGGCTTTTAAAAGCTTCATTTGCTGCAAAAAATAAAGCTTTAAGAATAAATAATAATATATTTAAAAGATATCTAAACTACGTGGAATATTTTATTAATTACTATTTGGTTCACTGTATAATTATATTTATTAAAAAGTTCTTTAAATTCATAATAAGACGTGATTGGTTTGTTAAAATATGATGATTGTCGGATAATTATATATATGAAAGAAATTATTAAAAAAATACCAATTATTGGATCTGTCTCTAGAAATATCTATAGATGTGTCTTTAAGCAAAAAACGTTCCCAGGTTCTGAGAAGTATTGGAGTCAGAGATATAATTCAGGAGGAAATTCCGGCTCAGGTTCATACAACAGACTGGCAGAATTCAAAGCTGAGATAATCAACGATTTTGTTAAAAGCAACAAAGTAACAACTATTATAGAATATGGCTGTGGTGATGGGAATCAATTGAGACTTGCGGAATATCCTTCTTATATCGGTTTTGATGTAAGTCAGAGAGCGATAGACATATGCCAAGATATCTTTCAGAATAGAGAAAACAAAAAATTCAAATTAGTGGGTGAATACCGTGGCGAAACAGCGCAATTGACTCTTTCCCTTGATGTTATTTACCACTTGATTGAGGATGATATTTATTATTCTTATATGGAAAGGCTATTTAATTCTTCGGAGCGTTTTGTGATTATATATTCGTCAAACTACGATGAAGAACAGAAATATCATGAAAAACGAAGGAAGTTTACTAAATGGATAGAAACAAACAAACCTCATTGGAATTTGATAATTCATATCAAAAATAAATTCCCATATGATGAAAACAATGATGACGGTTCCCCTGCTGATTTTTACATATATGAGAGGAATTAAGTGAATTCTTGTCCGATGAAACTGCTGATTCTAACTGTAGAGTATCCCAGTCCAGAGAATCCAAATAGTGGATGTTTTTTAAATGAACGCTTTCTCTGCTACCGGAAATGCGGCATAGATTTCAAAATATATGCGCCTTTTGAAGAGCCGTCATTCAATTTAAGATTACTACGTGCAATAAAAGGGGAACCTGCTTTCCATAAGCAAAGGATTGAACTTGACTACAACACGATCAAATACAACATATCGTACTTCAAGCAGGGAATCCTAAACAGGATTCTGCATAAGGATGATTTTTCATACTATGCTGGACAAATGGCAGGAGGATTGCACAGGGATATATCACATGATAAATACGATCTCGTTGTCGCTCATTATTCATTCCCTCCCGGGCTCGCAGCTCACCAACTGAATATCAAATATGGATATCCGTATGTTGTGTTCTGCCATGGCAGCGATATACATCAGCTTCCATTTAGGCTTCCTAAGATAAAGCCTTATATCTTGGACGCACTAAATAATGCGTCATACACGGTATTTGTAAGCAACGGACTTTTGGACATTGCGAAAAGCTATGGTTTTTCCGGTAAAAACTCTGTTGTCATTCCAAATGGCGTTGATATCAATACATTTAAGATATTGGATAAAAAATCAGTGAAAACAAGGCTGGGATTATCCCTGAATCATAAATATGTTGGCTTTGTCGGCAACCTTATTCATGTAAAAGGAGCGGACAGGCTTGTAAGCATTTTCCATGAAATAAGCATTCACAGAGGCGATGTCAAATATATTATAATAGGCGACGGAGAATTGAGGGATGGTATTGAAAGGGAATCCGTTAAAAAAATTATTGATGTTAAATTTACGGGAAACATAGCCCATGAAAAAGTCGCCGAGTACATGAATGCGATTGATGTGCTTGTTCTGCCTAGCCGCAATGAAGGCTGGGGTTGTGTCATTATGGAGGCGCAGGCTTGTGGCACCCCAGTGGTCGGAAGCAGTGTAGGCGGAATACCCGAAGCAATGGGAGACGGCGGATTTCTTGTGAAAGAGGGGAATAAATTTGAAGAACGTTTTGCAGATGCTGTTATGAGATTATTAAATAAACCAATAAATACTGAATCATTGGTCGCGAGGGCTTCAAATTTTGCTTGGGAAAAACTAGTTCAAAAGGAAGTTGATATTTTTAACAGAGCCATAGCCATGAAAAGTTAAAGATAATAAAGTGTTGATTCCCTCCTCGGTATCCATTGTCGAATATGGGATGACCTTCTGCTGTCACTGATGAAAATGGGGTGAGAGGATAAGCTAATCAGTAACAGTTTAGCTCTTAAAAGCTTTAAAAGTTGATTTGGATTTTTGACAGGATAAACAGACTTATGAATTTTAGAGGATTTTGTATTTTTTTCAAAGAGAATAAAAAGACGGAAATTATTTAAAAAGTCAACTTTCAAACATTAAACTATTACAACAGCATCGAAAGAGCGTGAAATATGTGTGGAATATTTGGTTATATATCAGATTCGCCAGCTCGAAAAAAAGATCTGGATCTTTTATTTAAATATTCAGAGCAACGCGGGAAAGATTCGAGTGGAATCCTAATATTTAAAGACAATCGGTATTATATTTATAAGGCTGCGTATCGCTTAAGAAAACTAGCACGGGAAATAAACCCTTATTCCTGCAATATTGTATTGGGGCATAGCAGGCTTATTACCAATGGGCTCGTTGACAACCAACCCGTTCTGCGAGATGGGATATCCGCACTGCATAATGGGATTATCGTTAATCATGAGCAAATATGGAAAAAGATCAACAGGAAAAGAGAACTGCAGATAGATACCGAGATCATTCCAGCCATAGCAGCAGCGCAAATCGAAGAATCTGTATGCATGAAGGATTTGTACTTGAAAATTCTTGAGCTATGTAATGGTACCATTTCCACTGCTATGGCAATCCACAAGCTTGGCAAATTATGCCTTTTCTCAAATAATGGCAGCTTATACATTGGCAATAAAGGTAATGGAACATTTTTTGCATCTGAAAAATACCCTTTGGTCAAAATCGGGTGCGATAATGTCCGTCAAATAATGGATGAAGTTGTCTTGGATATACCTGTATCGGATTCCAATGTAAGCGTAAAGGAGTTCAAGGAAAGAAAAACAAACCTGATTCCATCATTGTCATTTTCTTCGACGGAAGAAAAAATACTTGAATATCATCTGCCTAAATTTCGTCGCTGCACAAAATGTCTGCTGCCTGAAACAATGCCATTTATTAACTTCGACTGCAATGGGGTATGCAATTATTGCCTTAACTATAGAAAGAGGAACAGTCCACGTCCAAAAGAAGAGCTATTTGATCTTGTCAAACCCTATCGCCGTGACAATGACCGTGATTGCATCGTGCCATTCTCTGGAGGAAGGGATAGTTCATATGCGCTTCATCTTGTTGTTAATGAACTTAAATTGAAGCCAATTACCTATACCTATGATTGGGGCATGGTTACAGACTTGGCGAGACGCAATATAAGCAGAATGTGCTCTCAGATGGGAGTGGAAAATATAATTGTTGCTGCAGATATTTCAAAGAAACGGCGTCATGTCGCAAGCAATCTCAGGGCATGGTTGAAATCGCCACATTTGGGGATGATCAGCATTTTGACGGCAGGAGACAAGCATTTTTTCAGGTATATTGAACCCATTAAAAAACAAACCGGAATAAAATTGAATCTTTGGGGTATAAATCCCCTTGAAGTAACACACTTTAAGGCGGGATTTCTTGGCGTTCCTCCATATTTTGAAGAACGCAGAGTATATACCCATGGCATAATGAAACAATTAAGATATCATTCCCTGCGATTTGGAGCCATGCTCAAAAGCCCTGGGTATTTCAATAGTTCAATCCTTGACACCTTATCAGGTGAGTTTTATCGAAGCTTTACCCATAAGAGCGACTATTATCACATTTATGATTATTGGCGGTGGGATGAGAAATTGTTGGAAAACACACTGGATCAATATGAATGGGAAAGAGCACCAGACACAAATGCCACATGGCGAATTGGAGACGGAACGGCTGCTTTCTACAATTATATCTATCATACAGTGGCCGGCTTTACCGAGCATGATACATTCAGAAGCAACCAAATTCGCGAAGGCGATTTGACAAGAGAAGTTGCACTTGAAATGATCTTGGAAGAAAACAGGCCACGCTATCCAAACATTAAATGGTACCTTGACACTCTCAACATGGATTTCCGTGAAGTAATATCGACAATCAATGCTATTCCAAAGCTGTATAGGGATTATGTCTGAATTCAGTCCACCGCAAACCGGGGTAGTCGAACCTTGGACATACGATATTTTCAATCATTGATCTTTTTCAGGCGGAGATCTGTCAATGTATTTAGAAAATTAACATTTATAGGGATTATAATAATGAAACTGCTATATTTATCTGATAGATGCGACGGGGTGGCTTCTTACGGAATTAATAAAAAAATAGCCGACCAAATAAAGGCATTTGAGAATTATGGTTATGACGTATATCATGCCAAATTTCAAACAGATGATGACGGGGTATACTGTCTTGGGATCTGGAAGAACGATACATGCCTTACAAAAATAAATATGTCGGGAAAATTTATTATAAAAATAATTCAATCAAGGAAAGCCGCCCGTTTTATTTCACGGTTTTGCTCTGAGAATGAAATATCTGTAATCTATGCACGCGCCCCATATACGTTAATCCTTTATTTCATTAAATATTTCTGTAATAAAATATTTATCTACATGGAGGTTCCGACCTATCCTTTCCGCCAGGAATTAAAAGATGATTTAAAATCCAAGATTATTTATTTTATTATAAGTTGCATAAATAAAACACATAGGTATGCCGTATCTGCAATAATTACATATTCAGATCATAAATTTATATACAAAATCCCCTGCATTAATATCAGCAATGGAATTAATGTTAATGGTATGCCCCTAGTAATTAAGAAAAACCACGAGGAAATAGTATTTACCGCAGTCTCTGCAATTGAGTCATGGCATGGGATAGACCGCTTCTTGAAATCTTTGGCAATCTATGGCAAGTCTGGAGTTAAGTTTAATATAGTAGGAATTGGAGTAGATATGCAAAGACTTAAAGATATAGCAGATCAAAATGGATATCTGCGACAGATAACTATCTTTCATGGGTTTAAGTCAGGTAAAGAATTGTATGCGATTTACAATGAGACAGATATTGCAATTGGATGTTTAGGCTGTCACAGGGCAGGACTTAAATCTGCTCATAGTTTGAAGAATAGAGAATATTGCGCCGCTGGAATCCCCATGGTTTACTCTGAAAATGATCAACTTTTAGACAATGCAGATTTTGTATATAAAGTATCTCCGGATGAAAGCCTTATAGACATAGATAGTATTATCTCATGGTACAAGAATCTTAATATGCCCCCCGAGGAAATCAGAAAATTCGCATGTGAGCATCTGTCTTGGGAAAAACAACTTGAGCCGGTTGTTAAATCGTTGGAACTTACAACTCATAGCGCTTAGTTCAAAGCTCATTGGCTATCTTTACTCCAAATATGGAAAATGAAATTACTTTAAGTTAAAGAAGGAATATTGTTAAATATGATTACTCAACTGAATAGAATTAAAAAATATCTTAAAACTAATTTCCCCAATATTTATTTAAGCTATAGAAAATTTAAAATTAACCACCCTGCTATTTTTTCAAACTATAGTGAATTTAGAAGCAAATCTCTGGCAATGGAAAACGCGGCAGGAGCAAAGAGGCTAGATATCTGCGCTGCAGAAATTGCCTATGCTTTTCACATGACTGGTTTTTCGGGAAAATATCCTTTAAAAGAGAAGATATGTTTAGAAGTAGGTAGTGGTTGGGTATTGACTCATTCAATAATATTTTATTTATTAGGTGCGAAAAAAATAATTAGTACTGACTATGTGAAATTGGCGCATCCAGAATATATACATCATGCTATTCAAAATTATGACCTTTCTCAAATAAGAGATATTTTATCCCCTTTTGAAGACCATTCGGTTTTAAGGTCGAGATTAAACAAATTAAAAGGAATAAAAAAGTTTGATTTCCATTTATTAAAAACTGAATTTGGCATTGAGTACATTGCCCCAATTGATTTGGCCAGAGATAGTCTTCATGAGAAAATTGATTTTTGTTATTCTGGTTCTGTTCTTGAACATGTAACGACCAATGAAATAATGATATTAATACAAAACCTTTCGGCCTGTTTAAATACGAATGGTTTTATGTTCCATTTCATACATTTGGAGGATCATGATAACTTGGACGAACCATTTAAATTTTATGAAATACCTGAAAAGGTATATGATTTAAAAATGCAATTAGAGAGAGGAAATAGAATAAGAATGAGTCAGTGGTTAAAATTATTTAATGAGGTTAAATCACTCGATCACAGGATAATTCATGCTTGGAAAAGAACAGATAAAGAAATGCCGAAAACAATAGACCCGTCAATTATATATGAGTCCAAAGAAGATTTAATCACTTCACATATTGCTATAATGGCTTCAAAGAAAAAATGAATATTTAATCCCCTCCGGGGCTCCCCCGCAATTGATTTTAAGGATCGTTGAAGGCGTTGAAGGCGTTGAAGTCGTTGAAGTCGTTGAAGTCGTTGAAGTC
>CAYMSF010000155.1:0-6743 GCA_964392985.1 uncultured Victivallaceae bacterium
TATGACCGTTGCGGCTTGAATCAAGAAAGTTTCCATCCAGTTTGAACCAAGCATACAGCGCCGGATCCTGATTGAGTTTTTGCATCTCCGGTGAAATTAACTGAGCCACTGGTGCTTTGACTTGCTTCCCGGATAGATCATCGCCGATATTATGCTTTTCCCATGCTATCTGCTCAGTCAGAACGATGCCGTTATTATGACATGCGATCCGCCGCCATTCAGAATACGGCGGTTTAAGCTCAATGCCGCAGCGTTGCGCAAACACGCCGTAAGATTGAACTTCGAATGGTTTTAAATAAATATTATCAGCGATTTCAAAAGTAAGACTGCGCCCGGCACCGGGAACCTTGATGTAATATTTTCCCGGATTTTTAAATTCTGAAAATAGCAGTTCATAAACATTTTCCCCTGAATGATCTACTTTATTGACCCCTTCATTTAATTCACCCGACCGGTGAATTAAACGCGATTTCCCGGTGAAAACTATTTTCCCGTCTTTATCATTTACTATAAAAAACTCCGGCGGGGAATCAAATGACAGCGCAGCACTGGAAACTGGCGACGGCTTGGATGAAGCGCTCTTTTGTTCTGCTGTTTTTTCTTCTTGAGTTCCGGTGGCGGCTTTCCAGAAATCAGCTTCCGCGCCGGCAGATGACACCGAGGAATCAGTCTTGATCTCAGGGTATGAGCCAAGCCACCGGCCAAGATAGGCAACTTTTACCGGAGAATCAGGTAAATAGCCGACCTGATTAATTTTAATAGAATTAGTCATTGATGTGCCTGAGTCGAATTTAAGTTTTCCGGAATTAGTTGCTTTCGTCACTTCCGGCACGACTTTCACCTCAATAAGATCTCCGTCTTTATAGCTGGAAACAAGCTTGAGGAATACGTCATGAACAGGAATGGCGGCAAATGGCCAGCCAACCGGCAGATAGGTGTCAATTTTGCTGATTCTGCCTAGATTGGACACCTTTACAGGCAAGCCGTTAATTGAAACGCTGTAGTTTTCAAGTTTAGAACCATGAACAGTACTGAAGTTTGGACCGAACTGCAGTTTTATGATCCCGTTGCCGACCGGCTCCACTTCTCTCAGACCGAGAATGGATAAATCTTTTGCATTGTCCGGACGCAAATATTTCTGCGCAGCAGTATACGTGAAGCTGGCTGCGGAATGTCCGCCAGTGACAACGTCACTCCGGTACCCCTGTGCCACTATGTGATACTGGCTGTTCTCCTTCATCGGGAATGGTAAATTAAGCACGACAATGGTTTTAGAGAAATCAAGATTGACGCCTTCTGCCGGAACGGCTTCACGTTCCTTGGTCATTTTAGCAGACTCAGCAGCAACAAATTTATCATAAGCATAATCAGGATCATCAAAGCTTACTATCCGGTACGCATTGGGATTTTTTGCAGCATCAGTTACACTGACACCGAAAATTAGCTCGACAGTTTGTGCCGACAGCGGCATCGCTGACCTTAAACCCAAAGAAGTTCGCACAGCCAGTCGATTGTCCATGACCGGACCGGGTGCAGAATTAATATCTACGGCAAATAACTCCAGCGCCAGCATGAAGCCAGTGACGGTAAGTGCCAGGCCAAAGATTCTTTTACGCAAATTAAAGTTGTTTAAACACATCATTTTTATACCTTTCTGGTTTTGCCTCAATAAAGCCGGCAGTAAAAAATTGAATAAAAGAACTTTGACATTCAGCAGACTAATACTGTAAAGTGCAGGCGGTATACTCTCAAATTATCATTTGGGAGATAGAACATAGCTTGCAGTATTAATCATATAAACATACTCATTAATGCCTCTGTTTTCAACATGACCATCAAGCGCCGCTACATTATACTTGTTGTCCGGATGTCCTGGTCTGATACCTTCACTGGTATAATATCCGTGAGTATCACGGCCAGTCCAATAATAATCAAAACATGCTCCGATTCTCGAAGGCTTGAAATATAACATGCGGTCATTCACCTCGGCCCAGCCGATAGTAGCGGCAGTAAGGTTGGCAGATTTTCTTGTCCCGATCATTGAAATTTTAGCACCATTCAAACTTGTATATCTGACAGTTGGAGTTTGCGTAAATATCGCTGCGGAATCCCAGGCCGCGGAATAACTGCGGAATGCCGGGCGGAAGTTATTAATCCCGGCGTTTTGTTTCACCCAGCTATCACAAATTAATTTTCTCTTGTTTTCAACCAGAGGTTCCTGGCAGTAATTAAGCATGGACGGGTTATACATAAAAGCGCTTAAGTAGCGAGTGCAACTCCCATTAGTATCACTGGGAGGCAGATAATCCAGCCAATCATTAGTATACATATGCAGACTGAGCACTATCTGCTTAAGGTTGCTCGCACATTTTGCAGTTCGCCCCTTCTCTCTGGCTTTGTTCAACGCCGGCAGCAACATTGCGGCAAGTATGGCTATGATCGCTATCACTACGAGCAACTCTATGAGCGTGAACGACTTGTGACTTTTTGTCTTTTTCATTCTGGTCATCATCCTTTCGTGATTTTATTTTTCTTGTTAGAATATGCCTGTTAGTTCGGATATCAACTAGTCCGCACTGATACAGGCGGAACCTGTTCCAAATCCTTATGCCAATCTATTTTATACATTGCAATAACAACCCCAATGCTAATATATATACTCCTTGTGATTAATTATAAGTGACAAAATCAAATATGTCAACAGACAAACTATATACAAAGGGTGATATAAGCATTCATCTTGTGAGAATATTAATAAAGTACCTCTGTATGACTCCTGATTAACAAATAAAAAATCCAAACTCGGCATTATTTTACGACCTTTATCCTGAATCTTCTGTTTCCGGCTTAAATATTTGGCCACGGTATCAGCGCCGACTGGCTGACATTGCGGCGTCCGGGTTTAACTTTGCCATGCTGAAAATTTAACAAAGATTGCGGGACGATGGTTTTGCGTCCGTACTTTATCATTCCGACTTTACGCGATGCTGGTATTGCCAGTCAGCCGGATTGAAAAAACAATCCACAGGATTGCTCGTCTATTTTTAAATTTTCAGCCGTGCGAAGTATAACTTATTATTTGTTGATAAATTCCCTCTCAATGGCAACTGCGCCTAAACCGGACCAGCCGCAGAAGTCGCGCATCGCCGGACTTCCGGGAACAGGAGTTTCCGCGGCGAGATTTTCCCAGAATGTTCCTGTATTATCAAAAACAATCTGCACCGCCCGGTGATACTTGACTGCCATATCGAGCGCAAGGTCTTCAGCCCCTGCGGCGCGCAATCCGCGAAGCACCATATATGTGGTCGGCGGCCAGCTGCTGCCCAGCCAGTAACCACCGTCCGGCCTGTAGTCAGGATCATCATACGCTAAACTCGGGACAGGTACAGGACGTGCAAACTTGTTTGTATCTGTAAGATGTGACAGCAACCCTTCGAGCCGGTCTTTGGGAACAATACCGGCCAGCAGCGTCCAGTATGCCCCGATATGAAAGCGCTGGACTTGGACTCCGTTGCCAAGATCAAAGTAGAATTGGTGTTTGTCATTCCAGCAATATTCATTAATTGCATCACCGATTGCAGCATGCTCACGGGAGAAAAGTTTGGCATCTGTCGGTGCTTCAATCAGGGTTGCCATCATTGACAGACAGTCAGCATTAAAGGCCATCTGGGCGGACATGTCGATATAGCGGGCTTGCTCATTCCACATGCTGCCGGGAGATTTATTTACTTTCTCGTGAAACCAGTCTAGTACCGATGGATGTATCTCTTCCTTGCGCAGGATCATGCAATCATTGCTGCCGGTGAAACCACGAGGCCAACGCGGCAGGTTGTCCATCCCTGCCCCCCAGGGGTCGCCAATAAAAAGACCATCTTTTCTACAGAAGTAGTTCATGCAGAAATGATGATGCTTTTTCAGGTACGGATAAACACGGCAAAGCCTCGCCTTGTCCCCTGTTAAACTATATAAATCCAGTTCAGCCCATGTCAGTACCGGCGGGGCAAATGATATTGGATGGCGTTTAGGCCAGACTGGCGCTCCGTCTACCGTATATTGCCGGCAGATAAAGCCATCGTCATCTTGAAGCCGGTATAGATTGTCAAGGGACTGTTCTACAGGCAGTTCCTTGATTGCATATTTTGCCCACATAACTGTGAAAGCAGTATCCCATAGGAATATACCGTCAAAGTCTCCGCCGGTTCCAAGTCTCGGAGTAAGAACCTTGCCGCCAGTTTTCGCCAAGCTCATTTTATTGAGCGCGATCCTGATTGCATCACGTTCCATAATGATTGCCCTTAATGGTATAAATTTATTATTTGTTCAAATATCAGAGTAATTTAAACTTCATATTTTCACATGGGAGCCAATTGCAAAACTCGCGTTTTGCGGGAATTCAGAAGACAGGATCCAGAATTCAGAATGAAATTCTAACTCAAATCCAGTTAGTTTTCAAATTATTCTGACTCCTGAATTCTGACTACTTTTGCAATTACCTCATGGAAGAATAAATGTCACTTGAGACATCAATATCTTGCAGTCATACATCCCCCTGGTTTCAACATGGCCATCCAGCGCCACTGCATTGAACTTATTGCCGGCATGGCCTGGCAATAAACCTGCGCTGGTGTTATAGCCGTGAGAGTCCCGTCCTGTCCAGAAATAGTCAAAACACGCACCAAGGCGGGCGGGGCTGAAACAAAGAATACGATTATTGGATTCCCCCCAGCCAGTGGCTTTCATTAGTTCCTATTCTCGAAACTTTCGCTCCGTTCAGGCTTTGCGGATTACCTGCAACCAGATCCCGCGCGGCATAGTAACTGCGCCATCCCGGCCGCGCCCAGCCGCCATTCGGATACGCTGAAGCTTTTCCCGGGTTCTGCTTCACCCAACTATCGCAAACCAGTTTTCTTTTCCCTGAGCCGGAAGGCGTTTCAGCAAGCGTTGATTCCTTGCAATAATCAAGCATTGAACTATTCGACATAAACGCGCTTCCGTAACGCATTGTGGCAGCGCCGTTACTATCACTTGACGGCAGATACGATGCCCAGTCAACTGTATACATATTCAAACACAGTCCAATCTGCTTAAGGTTGTTCGCACAAGTAATTACACGCGCTTTTTCACGTGCTTTGGTCAGCGCCGGCAGTAACACCGCGGCGAGTATGGCAATGATTCCTGCGACAACTAACAATTCTATTAATGTGAAAATCTTTAGATATGCTTTTTTATTCATTATTAATCACCTTCGTATTTGTGTGGGCGTATTATTCTCTCTTTTTTTCATGTTGTCATATTAATTTTTCCAGACATCGCAATAACTGCTGTATAACTTATAAAAAGACTCTATGTGATTAATTATATATGTTTTATTTTACAAGTCAATGGGTTTGTATATGCAGAACGTGATATAAACATTCATCTTGTGAGAATATTGAAAATGTACTTCAATCCACCCTGGTTCAATACTAATTTTGAATTAATACGGAATTTTTCTCACACAGTTGAAACTGCCGGCAACCCGCATATATTTAATCATATACACAATTTTATAAGAGGCCTCGGCTAAATGTCCAGAAAACCATTTAACGCTATAGCAGGAAGATTGTGGGAGGTTAATTTTGAAATTCCTGCCCGGCTGCTGTCGCTGCCTTACCCGTCAATTATCGCGGAAGAAATTCAACGTGTCCCGGGATATATCATGAGTGGTAGAACCAGGGAAAACATGACCGGATGTCAACTGTCATGCACACTTGAGGGGGAAGGCATTTTCCGCTATAAAAAGCAGGAATTCCACATGACTCCAGGTTTGGCTTTTTTGCACAATCATGGCGATGTTGATATCTCTTATTATTACCCGCCTAAAGGCATTCGTCCCTGGCGCTTCCTCTGGATTGGTTTTTTTTCGGAAACAATCGAAACGATTGTCCGGGAAATGGTCAGCCGCTATGGTTATATATATCGGCTGCCGCCGGATGACAGAATTGTAAAAAAATTGAAAAGCTTTGAAAATTATCATGGCACACTGCAGATATTTTCCCCATTGGAAGCGGCCAGGATGGTGATGGACATTATTGCCGGACTGGATAAAGACATTGGAGAAAACTATGTTGAAACATCACAGTCCAGCCTGATTAGAAATACTCTGAAATATATATTTGAAAATATCGGCAATGATATCAGCGTGGATCATATTGCCAGGAATATCGGGATATCGCGCGAACATCTGTCCAGAATTTTTCGTCAGCATCTCAAGGAATCACCATCCGAGTACATTATGAAACGAAAAATGGAATTAGCGTGCAAATTGCTTATAAACACCAACCTGACTTCCAAGGAAATCGCCGAACGTATAAGCTACGAAAACTCCGTAAGTTTCAACCGTGCCTTTAAAAAGCTGGTAAAAATGACCCCCGGTCAACTACGCGAACTAGGCTATGTGCCTGAAATCAGGTAACTGTCTATTATACAGAGCGCGTCACCGCAATTCATTTTTATCCACCCCTGTATAGTACTTCTGTTCTGGTACTTCCATGCTTTAAACGTTTAAAAAATTGACTACGGCTTTTCAAGTTTTAAGTTTTAAGTTTTATTCTAACTCCTAACTTCTAACTTCCGGCTGTTGTTTTCCGGCACCATTCTGACTCCTGATTCCAAGCTCCCGGCTGTTTCCATTGGATATTGGATGTTCCGTGTTGGTTATTGGATATTCTCCCCCGGCTGTTCATTCTGACTTCTAACTTCCG
>CAYMSF010000156.1:0-6659 GCA_964392985.1 uncultured Victivallaceae bacterium
TACTACTTCGACGATAGTCCAGCCGTTACCGACCGGAGTACTGATTATAACGGTTGCAGGCATAAGATTACCTCCTTTAAAGTAAGTGAGCCTGCTCCCAGTATTTTGGGAAGCAGGCTCATTGGTTATGGAACATTACTTATTTTGTTTAGAAGCCGGATACCTTAAGTTTATCCAGCACATCAAAAGCAGTGCGCAGGTCACGCTCCCGTTTCTTGATGCCAGCCTGACTCTCCCGTATCTTACGGCTGATAGCCAGAGTCTGTTCATTCAAAGTGCGGATAGTAATACGCAGTTCATCCAAAGACTCCAGCAGTTCCTCATAACTGTCAGTAACTTGAACTACTTTAAGTCCGGGAGCCGGTGTGGATGGAGCTTCGACAGCTTTCGGTGTCGGGGCTTTCTCCGGTACGACTGGTGGCACTGGATTAATCGGGGTTACTTTACTCATGGGTTCTTCCTTGGGTTGTTCAATGGTTGTGGTTTCTGGTGGTGGAGTTGGTACTGGTGAAGCAGCTGACTGGACGCGTTCACGCCATGGCATGAATACCAGCTTCCCCATCCCGCCGGTAGCTATCAACGGAGTATTAACTCCATCGGGTTGTTCAAAGGTATTATGCCCCAATGACAGTGACCGTAGTATTATATTACGATCAAGCATGACGGGTTTAACGGGAAGCGTGCCTTCAGCAGTGTTAATGCGGCAGGAGACTATCGCTGTATCGGAACCATCAGTAAAAAGTTCGACACCGTCAGGCTTAATCGACAGCCGTAACAGGTTACCGGTAGCATCATTGGGCAACCGCTGTAGGATATTAACTAACTGCGGAATGCCTTCCTTGTCCAGTTCTACTTTCCACGCGATATCCTGCGGCTTCGGTACTATCTGCTGCCAGTTGGGATAGGTGCCAAACGGGCTTTTACCCGTCCAAATCCAGTTACCGGTTTCTATCGTTACCTGGTTAATATCCTTATGTTTAAAGATACCGAGTCTGGTCGGTGCCTTGGCACTAAACGGGAAGAGACAATGGGGCAGTCGTAGGATACAGTCTTCAGTTATCGGTAATGGATAAGGAACATGACAAAGCTGTTTACCATCCGTACCGGTCAGTCCTTCAGAAGTCATCAGGATACCCTGTAATACTTTCCTGGCTGCATCCGTTGATGCCGAGGGCGCTATCCGGAAAAGGGTATTAACAAAATCATCCGGGACATCAGACAGCGGATCCGTCGGTAGTGACTGGGGGAAATCATCAACCACTGGAGCGGGGAATATCTGGGTTAAGTCCTGACCACCGATATCTTCAGTAATACTTACACCACCGGCGGCGATAGCCTCTATTTTAAAGAGAGAGCGTTTATCGCCTTTAATAAAAGCTTTTACTTCAGCCAACGGTAACAAGGTGTCCAGTCCTTCCGGTGCATCCGCTGCTTTTATCCGGCAACTGAGAGACTCTTCCAGGTTGGTGGCGGTCAGTATGACCGTCTGGGGGTTAATGGTTTGGAGCCGGGCATAACGCAGTATCGGCAGCCCGGGACGTTTCGGCACTATCCGGTTTAACCCGGTAAGCGCCCGTTCTAATTCTTGTTTACAGACAAATAACATGGTTCGGTCCTCCTTGGTTAAAAGGTGTTAATGGGGTATGATGGCTGAAAAATAGCGGCAATTACCATCAGTTATTATGCCCGGTTTATGCCCTGTTTTAAGCTATGAATAAGGGGGTGAAAAACAGCGGCAATTACCATCAGTTATTATGCCCTGTTTAAGTGGAGTTTTAAGCAGTTACAGCGAAAAAACGTAGTTTCCACCAAAATAGAGATGGAAACTACGTCGTTGCTTGTTTATGATGAGGTCTTTTTTAGCCTCAAAACACCTTATATGGGGGGTGGAAACTACGTTTTTAGACACCATGGCAAGGGCATGGCGTAGAAATAGCGGCAATTACCATCAGTTATTATGCCGTGTTTCCGGGGTGTTTTAAGCAGTTACAGGGCTAATAACGTAGTTTATTTAAAAAACCACCTAGAAACTGCATTTTTAGCACTCATTTGATGAGGTCTTTTTTAGCCTCAAAACACCATATCTGGGGCAGTGAAACTACGTTTTTTCGATACTAAAGAAGGGTTTTAGATATAGGATTGGGTACTTCGGCTGTATGACGTCGATTGGATGGATGCAGTCAGGATATGAAGGAATTATATGGTCCTTTCCCTGCCCTTTTGTCATGTCAGTGGTAATACCCCCCTCTCCCATACACTCCGAGAGCGGTTTACTTTAATATGGGGGCAAGAGCAACGCGGAAGCCTATAATGCTGCCTTTGTCAGCAGGCAAATTGTAACTACGCGCCGCCACTCGGCAGTTGTTGGCGTTGCCGTCCCAACCACCGCCGCGAAGCACACGGTAAGAGCCTGACATTGTCCCTGTCGGATCGATCAAGGTATAGCCAGAGTATTCCCCATACCAATCACTGCAAAACTCCCAGACATTACCACTCATATCATATATACCCAGTTCGTTAGGGGACTTAGTACCGACTTCATGTGTTGTCCCTCCTGATGCTGAATAATGCCATGCCGATTTATCGGGATTATCACTGCCACTATACTTATAGCCTTTACTGACATTACCGCCCCTAGCAGCATACTCCCATTCAGCTTCGGTGGGTAGGCGGTACTCGTAGTCTGAAGGTAAACGTCCGGCAACTCTTTCTTGTTCAGTAAGCTTCTTACAGAAACTAACCGCGTCATCCCAGCTTACCTGTTCCACCGGTCTGTTGACGCCTTTGAAAGTACTAGGGTTGCTACCAACGAGTGACTGGTATTCTTTCTGTGTTACTTCATACTTCCCGATCCAGTAACCCTTTCTGATGGTTACCGGATGTATCGGCTTTTCATCACTATTGCCAGCGTTAGACCCCATCTGAAAGGTACCCGGCTCTACATATATAAACTGTATACCCAGGCTAGGCACTGTCCACGGATGACCCTTTACTGGGACTGACTCAGTGCCCAAAGCATTTATTGACCCAAGGCATACCGCCAGTATTGACCATAGAACCATACTCTTCTTCATATAATGTTTCCTGAAATAAAAGCGGCTATGTAAATATCACCGCTCTTATCTACCCAATGTAATACCCTAAAATAAAAGTGCAATGGTAGGAATAATAAAAGTCTATGGTCCACCCTACCCCCTGTAATATTATTAATACAGGGTATAAAGCGGTGGGACAGGCCTTATAACAAAGTGTTATGAAACCCCCTTTTCGGCTATTGCCCGCGTCAAGCTTACCTTTATTTTTTTTGTGGTGGGGCTGTGGCAGATTTTCTTTGTTTTTTGTTGAGTGGGGCAAGTTCTTTCTTACATGCTACATCTTTAATTGTTTTAATGCTGATTGATAACCGTTTAATAGCTCTTGGGGCATTTTCATCCTTCTTTAATGCATTCCAACACTTTTCGTATTCAAAATTACAATACTCTTTTTCACTGTCCCATATATTTCTAAACATACTATCAAATTTGATGTTTGATTCGCTGTTATTAACAACGGTAAGATGGTTGCTTGTTTCGGTTCCAAACCTTTCGGCCAAAACATTTTTAAACATTTTATGCCAGAGTTCACTTAGTTCCTTTGCCGCGGTGCTAATAGAATATTCTGGATTATCGGCAACTATTGCGGTTGCTACAGCTTGCAACCAAGGGTAATATTGTTTTTTTCTCTCATTAACGGTTTGAGTGCATATTTTTAAAGTATTGAAGTTTTTCATCCCTGCAAGGAGTCTACTATCAAACTTTGCATAATGGCTGCGTTCAAAGAAGACGGCAAAATCGTATACTTCATTCAGCAACGTTCCAATGGCATTTGGAGAAAGTGGATTTTCTTTAAAATACAGGGTGGCGGTATATGCTATACGACGAATCCACGATACAAGGTGCATCTTTAGGTTTAGCCAGACATTTAAATCGGGGATTTCGCCCCTTTGCAATACCGGCAGGGCATGGCATAGAAATTCCGTGCTAAATTCTTCATAATTAATAAATTCTTTTGGCTTAGCTTTTTCAGCATTTTTTTTATTGTCACCAATGAACCATGTGGTTTTTAATTTTGCTATATATCTAAGGTTTCTTAAAAGTTGCAACTTTATGGATTTGATACCGTAAATATCCGGTGGCATCTCTTTGACAAACTTAAATGCGCTAGCTATTTCCCCAGACATATCACCGCAATGACTTTCAATATAATAGATACTGTTTAAAAAATCTTCCATTTTATATATCAAATCAGAATCATCTTCTTTTTTTACAGGAATAGCTTCAACTGGCAGTTCTAATGTTCCTGGTTCGTGGCGTTTATAATATCCGACATAAGGAATATAAACAAGTTTACCTTTACATATAGAAAATATTTGCTCTCGGTTCATGCCATTGTAAAATTTTTCGAGTTCTTTCCATACCGTATCTAGCAATGGGTACCTTGTCGCATCAAAAAACAACAAATCAGGATTAGTACATTCACTAATATGCCCAAAACTTCTCATTTCTCCTCCAGTGTTAATAGTACTTCTTTTACTTTTTTCAGAGGCAGCGTCCTGACCAACTCTAGAAGACGGTCCCGCTCTGGTTCTTTTTTTCTTGTTACAGGACTTGATATTAACTTCAGGACATTACTGGTCGTAATAGCTGCGTTATCAGAAATCTGAGTGTAATGTTCGGTCATTGCAGGGTTTTTATGTCCAGCATTTTTTTGAATCACTGCTTGGGGAGTTCCAGCCTCGGCGTGGTGGGAGATATAAGAATACCGCAAACTGTGGAAGCCGTGTTCTACGACGGCACGTTTGCCTGTAGGTACTAGCTTCTTCTTGCCGTCTTTATCAACCTTTATTTCTACGCCTGTTCCTTCCTTCGTGGTACTGATTCCGCACTTGATGAAGATATTTCCTATCAACCTATTTATCCGGTCGCGTTTACTGTTATTATAATATTCAGCCATTTGTGGTAAAACAAACCCCTGTCGTTTTTCAACCGGGAACGTCGCAAGGACATTATAAAGATGTTCATTAATGCCTATCTTTACAGGGTCAGGGTCATCGGTATGCCCTTTTATTTTATTGGGGACTCTAGTAATTATACCTTTGTCCATATCCACATCTGCCCATAGCAGAGTACAACAGTCTCCTCTTCGTAGACCTGTAAAATACCCTAGACCAAGTAACAGCGCCAACTCCCCATTAGCCGTGGTTAATAACTTGTAAATCTGCTCTTTACTCAACGACTTACGGCTATTTGCTTTTTGTTTTTCACGCCTGACTGCAATAAATGGATTATTATCAAGCTTGTCATCTACAATCAGGATATTAAAAAACAACTTCAAAAACCCGATGTATTTATTGACTGTGTTTTTGCTGAAGCCGCATGATTTTATATAAACTGCGAACTTAGAAGCGATCGCAGGTGTAATATCCTTCAGGTACTTTACGTCTGGGTAATTATCATCAATCCATCCATTAAATTTCTTATAATGCCGTTCGTAATTTATTAGAGTATCCGGTCCCGTATCTTTTCTCGTTTGACTGTCGAAGAATTCCTGCCATCCATCCACGATCTTTATATGCCGCTTCAATAGCTCTTCGGCGTCTGCTGCGATTTCCCTGGCATGTTTAAGTGCATCGACAGCCATCTCCTTGCGCTTTACTTCATCTTTTGCCCGGTATGGTGCTAGTATAGTGTCTTTAGCTTTCTCAGCTTTTTTGCGGTCTGTAATTGGCTTACCGTCTTCATCCTTCAACACGGGTCTGAATTTTTCGCCGTTAACCGAATATTGCAAATAATAATGCCCGGCTTTCCCGCGCTTATACAACGTACCTTTTAATGTTTTTGCCATTTTATAGCGTCCAATTTTATTGTTTAAATTATTATGATATCATATGATAATAGAATAACAGCAAAAAGCAAGTTAAAGCACACATAAAGCACACAAATGTTTTATTTTGTGCTTGATAAACTAGACTCAAAATCTGGAGTCCGCAAGGGCGTGTGGGTTCGAGTCCCACCTTCGGCACCAACTTCTCTCCTCAAAAATAACTTTTATCCAGAATCCGTGATTTTCTCTTGATTGCCCGTTTATGCCATGATATTACGAATAGAGTACCAAATGGTTTTTGGCCGGGATAAGCACACGGCAGAATAGCCAATACCACTTATTTTCAAATAAATTTTTATTCACATTCTTTTGTTATTTGACTTATCGCGTAAAGTGGCAGATTGGTCAGCCATGATTCTTTGCGATAATCGGACATTGAAGCACGAATTGCAACTTTTGGCGAAAATTTAGTACAATATGCTTTTAAACTTTTGGATTGGAGGTTTTCCTCTGCTTTCACTTCAACAGGTATTACATTCATTCCGCACTGGAATACAAAGTCAATCTCGGCGCTGCCCTGTTCCGCCGACCAGTAAAACGGATTTATCCCGGAATCAGCACGAAGTTGCTGCTGCACATACTGCTCGGTAAGTGAACCTTTGAATTCGGTAAAAATATGGTTGCCGTCCAGCAATGATTTAATGTCAAGACCACTTTTCGCCGCGAGCAAGCCTACGTCAAGCAAAAAAAGTTTAAAAGCGTTGTCGCGGTACGCATCTATAGGCATCGCCGGCTTA
>CAYMSF010000157.1:0-6611 GCA_964392985.1 uncultured Victivallaceae bacterium
AAAAATTTGCCAGAGACATTGGACTCAGTCCGGTACATCTCACCCGGATTTTTCTCAAACATATCGGCACAACACCCAGTGATTATCATAATCACCGGAGGCTGGAACATGCTCGCCGGCGACTGTCTATTCCCGGAGTTAGAATTAAGGATGTAGCTAATGAGCTTGGTTTTGCCCACCTCTCTCATTTCTCAACCTGGTTCAAGAAAAACGAGAAAATTTCTCCAGCATCATTTAAAAGCAAGTGAAAATTGATAAGACCAATATGCCGTAGAAAATCGTATTCCCGGTATCGCCATCATTATTACCGAGTGGATATCGCGTTTACAGCAAAATCATTTGAATATAACTTGATCTGTCGGGTAGAACAATCCATGGCATGTTATATTACAAACTATTGATGTTGATTTCATCTATTTAAACACCGGCTATCATTATTATTCCGTATCAGAAAGGACTTAATTATTGTTTTTCAGAAATATTTTTACGTTAAAAAAGTATTTGACGGATTGAAAAAACAGCGTTGCGGAATAATCTATAAATTGTGCCCGTGGTGACGATTGCGGAAGCAACAATATAAACAGCAGTTTAACTCTTGATCGATTGGAGGCTGAAATGCATAAAACGTTTGTTCTTGACACCAATGTTCTGTTGCACAGTGCGCAAAGCATTGAGTCGTTTCAGGATAATGATGTAGTTATTCCGATGGCGGTAATCGAGGAACTGGATAAATTTAAAAAGCATCAGGATGAACTGGGTCGCAACGCCCGTCAAGTGATTCGACGATTGGATGAATTTCGTGAGCGCGGCAGACTTTGTGAAGGCGTACAGATGGGAGGACCGGAGTGTCCGGCTTCCGGAAAATTGCGGATTCTCACGGTTCGCGGCACCACAACTGACAAAACTAAATCTTTAGATAAAATCGCAGATTCCTCTATTGACCTCGAGCATCCCGACAACCGGATATTACTCGTGGCGTATAATCTCCATCTTGAGGGCGAAAATGTCGTATTTATCAGCAAGGACATTAATCTGCGACTGAAAGCTGATGCGCTTGGTATTAAGGTCATGGACTTTGAACGGGAAAAAGTTGATTTTGATAGACTTTATACTGGATACCGCACTGTTACCGTACCGAATTATACCATAGAGGAACTCTATCAGAATAAATTGATTCATCCTGAAATGGATTTATTTGCGAACGAGTTTGTATTGTTCCAGAATGAAGATAATCTGAAACATTCAGCAATAGCCAGAAAACATTCTGACGGACAATTACATCTGGTATCGTCAAAAAGCGAGTATAAGATATGGAACATTCAAGCCCGTAATAAAGAACAACGCATGGCGTTGGATTTGCTCATGGATCCGGAAATAAATCTGGTGACACTTGTCGGACGTGCAGGCACAGGAAAAACTCTGCTGGCGTTGGCGGCGGCATTGGAATGTGTGTTGCATAATAATATGTATGAGAAGATTCTGGTTTCGCGTCCCATCGTGCCGCTCGGCAACGATATCGGCTATCTGCCTGGAGACAAAGATGAAAAACTCAGTCATTGGATGCAGCCAATTTTTGATAATGTTGATTTCCTGATGCACAGTAATGACAAAAAAGATGTTCAAGTCGCCAGTAAGAAAACGGATGACCTGGTTGGTAACCACAAAATAGAGCTTGAAGCCATTACCTATATCCGCGGGCGCAGTATCGCCAGACAGTTTGTCATCGTTGACGAAGCGCAGAACTTAACCCCGCATGAGGTGAAGACGATTATCAGTCGTGCCGGTGAAGGCACCAAAATGGTGTTGACCGGCGACCCCTATCAAATTGACAATCCATATCTGGATGCGTCCAGCAACGGTTTGACATACACAGTTGAACGGCTCAAAAACCAACAGATACATGGTCACATGACACTGATGAAGAGCGAACGCAGTCGTCTCGCTGCTATCGCGGCAGAACTGCTTTGAAGATATATTCTATACCCTATAATTATTTTTTGTAATTTTTATTTATAATATTCATCGCGCAAACCGGAAGAATACGGAGCACGATGACAATTTTAAGGAAAAGCTGATGGAAAACACGATTCTCCTGGAAACGCCGCTGGCAAAACTTCATGTAGCCGCCGGCGCTAAAATGGTACCTTTTGCCGGGTGGAATATGCCGGTTCAATACGACAAAGGGATTATTGCCGAACACCTCCATACGCGCAAGCACGTTTCAATTTTTGACATTTGCCACATGGGAGAATTCAAAGTGCATGGCATTGATGTAGCATTTGCGCTTGATCATGTTCTTGCCCGGCCGGTATTCGACCAGAAAATCGGTACATGCCGCTATAACTTTCTACTTGATACCGATGGAAAAGTTCTCGATGACCTGATTGTATACCGCATGGCGGAGGCTGATTTTTTTATCGTTGTCAATGCCGGCACCAGATTTCAAGATGCGGAACAGATATCATCGGAATTGCCTGAAGGGATTATTTTTGAAGACGTTTCCGACGTTACCGGCAAAATTGACTTGCAGGGTCCCGCGAGTGCCGCCGCACTTGAAGCCGCCGGAATAGCAATATCCAGTCTGCCGGGATATTTCTCATGGATGAAGACTTCCATCAATGGTATTCCATGTCTGCTCAGCCGTACCGGTTACACTGGTGAACTCGGTTTTGAACTCTATATTCCGATGGACAAAACCGCCGCAATATGGGAATATTTATTGACGCTTCCGGATGTCCTTCCGGCCGGACTTGGCGCGCGGGACACTCTCCGCCTTGAAATGGGCTATGCCCTTTACGGTCACGAACTTAATACCGCAACGAATCCGATTGAGGCCGGATATGGTGATTTACTCCGGCTTAAAGAATTGCCAAACCGTGAATTCATTGGGAAAAATGCACTTTGCGGTGATATTCCAGCAAAGAAACTTGTCGGCATTAAACTCGACGGCAGAAGAGCTGCCCGTGAAGGCGCTCAGGTATTCAACAGTACTGGAGATAAAAACATCGGCAAGGTAACTTCCGGCGCATTTTCACCCTCTTTGGAATACGCAGTGGCGATGGCATATCTGTCCATTCGTGACGGTGAGGAATACAAATGCGGTGATATTGTAATGCTCGAAGCCGGACGCGCCTTGATTCCCGGTCGCATCTGCACCATTCCGTTCTATTCCGATGGCACTGCCAGAATCAAATTGAAATAAATATTGTTTGTTATTCAAAAGTGAATAATTGCGGTTGTATTAATTGATTTTGGCAACGGTCATGCCGCTGATAGAGCGTACAGGCAGTCTGAGGTTTTCCTCTTTCATCCCGGGATTGTTAATGATTTTGCAGAGTAATTCTGCCGCATTAATTCCCATTTGAAAAGAGGGGGAAAAGTAAGTGGTGAGTTGCATTTGGGCTGGAAGAATCAAGCCGTCGGCACCAGTCAGCGAAACGTCTTCGGGGATGCGTATTTTTAATTCACTGGCGGCCTTCATGACCCCGAATGCGGCATAATCGTTAGAAGCGACAATGCAGGTTGTCTTGATTTTATTTTTAAAAATATTGAGTCCGGCGGAATACCCATGTATTGGGTCGAATCCAGCTTCACTACTGATAAAAACCGGTGATAAGCCGACTTGATTCATGGCATCATAAAAGCCTTTATTGCGTTCAATACCGGCAAAGGAAGTTTCAGGTGCGGGAATATAAGCGATTTGCGTGTGCCCCATAGAGACGATATGTTGTACAATCTGACTCATTCCTTCATAGTCCTGAGCATTGACCCGGCTGCATGTAACGTCCGCTCTACTGCCCTGTATCAAAACCAACGGAACTTTTTCTTCAATAAGCTCAATAATAAATTTATTGTTTTGGGTAATCCCCCAGACAATAAAGCCGTCTACCATTTTACTGCGACAGAATTTCAGATATTCTTTATTGGCGACAAAGTCTTCAGTCATTGAAGCGATCGTTACATACATTGAATTTTCTGAAAGGTATTTTTCCACGCCGCCGATGGCTCCCGCCAGGTTGTAGTCAATAGAGTCTTGTTCCAATTCAAGATGTATGCACTCCGGCGGCACTAACAATGCAATAGTATTGGAACGTTTTTTCAGCATCCGGACGGTGTGCATATTCGGATAATATTGCATTTCATCACAAATCAAAAGGATTTTTTTCTTAAGTTCTTCAGAAATTTTATTTGAGGGTTCATTCTGCAAAGCACGCGAAACAGAAGCAACGGAAACACCTGCTTTCCTTGCTATTTCTCTGATATTTACATTACCACTCTTTTTCGGCCTTGCACAGATCATTTTGTTCTCGAAAATTTAAATTTTGTATTCAGCGCCGCAAATGTATTGCGATTTAGCATTACCGACCGCAACTGACAGTCCCAGCGGTTTACGGCAGAAAAGCAACCGTACATGAATAAGATAATATTTATCCTGTTTCATCGGAAATGCAAATGTACTTCCACCTTCTGTACGATGAAATGCCGGCAAAGCCAGTTGACGCCCGTGATAATTAATTTTCTGAATGCCGTCAATCCATGCAGTGATGCCGGTATCCGCGCATATCATAATTACTGCATCGTCAACAGTGTCCGGAATTTTTACAAAGGAGAACAGATGAATGGTATTGAAGTTATTTGCATAGTTTGAAAGATCGAGATGCGTACCATAAAACAGATAAATATTTTCCCGGTATAATCCTGAATCAGGACCATTAGCGATTAACTGCTGTTCAATCTTTACTGCATCACTTTCACTGGTGCATGGCAATACCAGCCATGGCGCCGGTGGCAGGAAATCCGCGGGATTGTAAGGGACGGGGGAGTATTTTTTTAATATATTCCCCGCGTTGTTTGCCAATTCTTTGTCGATGCGTTGCGCCAGAACTTCAATTCTGGAACAAAATTCATCTATTGAGCGGGGCAATTCGGGAATTTCAGTGAGGAAATCGCTGACGGTAATCTCAGGATTCATCTTTTCTGTGAGATGTCCGGGAAATACGTCAGGGCCGTTCAGAATTCCAAGCAGCGCGCCACATGTAGCTCCGGTACAGTCGGTGTCCATACCAAAATTGACCGCATGCAGAATTGTCTGCTCAAAATCATTATCGCCATAAATTAACGCCGCAACGATAAAACAGAGTCCCATCACACAATCGGTAAAGTTATGACTTCCAAATTCATTATTAATACGAACACGCAACTCAGCATAAGGCACATTGCTGTTTTTGAGTCCGAGGACAAAATTAATTCCTCTGGCAAGACGGCAGTCCTCCGGAATCTGCTTTAAGCCTTCCTTGATTGCACTCAAAACATCACCGGCAAGAAACGCGGCACTGTCGGCTGCGGCAATAAACATTTCCGCATATACGCCGTCACCGCTATGGTCTACACTGGCATCCTGCCATGCAAAATATGCCGCTAACTCAGGATTTCCCGGCGCAAGGCATCCCCATATTTCTGCTCTGATTGCCGCGCCCATGCCATCAACGAACCAATTATCAACAACACCTGTAAGCGGAGGCTGCAAACCGCGTCGCATATTTCTCATTGCCGCGCCGTATTCATCCATATCATATTTTATACGAGTTTGCCATGCGACTGATAATGCGGCGGAGTCAAGTTTTAAACCAAACTTCTCAGCATAAATAATCCACAGCAGTTGTAATTCCAGATCATCATTAGGTCCCTGGTCAAGGTAAATATCCTGTTTGGTAAGATGCAGTTGATATGGACAGCCTTCATAAGGGGCGCCGATGCCGCCCCCCAATGCTTTGCCCGTCCAGCATCCCTTTAATTTACTTTTGTAGCGTTCTTTATCTATTTTCATTTAATTCCTCTATGTGAAAAACTGTTACATTCCATTTCGCGCCACCAGTTGATTATCGTCCGGTAATTGCTTAAGGCATCGTTATCTTGATGTACGTTTACTTCAAAAGTTATTGCTCCGGTATATTTAATACCAATTATTGCTTCGATTACTTCGTTCCATGGAATCGTTCCCTGGCCCGGGAAAAGATGTTCGTCAGTATTTTTTGAAGACTGGACAAAGGAACCGGGCGGGTAAAATGTTCCTGCCAAGGCTGCATGATTGTCATGAAAATGTGTTTCAAAAAGTTTATTTCCCGCCAGATTTATCCATTGTGAAACGGATTCTCCGAAGGCATGGGCATGTCCTGAATCAACACAAAATCCGAGGTTCGGCATTGCCGTAGCCTTAACCAATTCCGGCAAAGTTTTAATATTTGCCAGCGGTTCAAAATTGCCGACATTTTCCAACGCAATAAACATTTCTGCCGTTGCGGCAACTTCAGCCATGTATTTCAGGTTAGCGGCAGCGGTTTCAATAATATTATTTATTCCGTGTTTGATCAGCTCGTTTTTAAAACCCGCAAAAATAGATTGGACATTTTCATGCCTGCCACTGATTCTACCAGGATGAAACACGATGGTTTTTGCCTTTAATTGAGCACAGAACATGACGGTTTCCGCCATTATCTCACGGATTGACTGCTGCGATTCCGTCAGCGGAGCAAAAACCGGCAGGATGCTGTGATGCGACGATATCTTGAAGCCTGAACGGCTTATGAACTCTCCAAGCCGGGCAGATTCCT
>CAYMSF010000158.1:0-6533 GCA_964392985.1 uncultured Victivallaceae bacterium
CTTAGGCCTGGAAACAATCCTCTTTATTAAGGCAGACCAGAATGACTTCAAGCATGGCAATAAATATGTCTGCGAGTACCAGTTGGAATTCAATGATACTAAACAACCTATGGAAAACCTGGTACTGGAGGCTGTTGCCTTGAATCCGGCACCGGCATTTAAAAATATCTGGATTGGCTTTTGCGGTCTGACGCCAGCTTTTTATTTTGATTATCCCCAATTGGTTGACGCTGCTCTTTTTTCCGGAATAAATCTATTTAACAGTAATTTAAAGTCTAATTATGATTTATTTAAAGAATTTGCCGACAAATGTCTAAAAAATCGCATCATGCTTCTCGGTGCTCATTCGCCTCTGCTTAATATTCCACTTAAAGAAGAGGAACAGATGGTTACTATAGAAAAGACGACAAAGAAAGGCTTCCCCTCGCTTTCCATTGATAAAGATAGTACTGCCATGAAATCAACCTGTTCTTATATGAGAAGCGTGTCTTCAGATGGTTTTGGTTTAGTCTTAGATGATGAGCACACCAATCAATTAAAAGATTCGGCAGACTATAACACGGTAATGAAAAAACTATTCGGGGAATATTTAAAAACCACTAGTCTGACCTATTTGGATCCGGTCGCCATTGTTAAAAACAAAGAATCATATCCACAGCTTTATTCTGCCTGGGTGGATTTTCGTTGTGAACGGATGGTAAATTTCTATCGTCTATATCATCAGGCATACTTGAACGGCTTCTCAGAATCAAATGGTAAATACACATTCGGCAAAACAATGTTCATCCCTCAAATTATAAAAAATAAAACTGTTCAGGAGAGCAAGGTTAACTCCTATTGGGACTATAGGGAACTGGCAAAATTTTGTGATTATATAAGCCCTATGATTTATACTTATCATCAAGGAATAGAGGATTCTGCCGAAGTTGGCGATATCCTGAAAATGTATAATGATTATATAGGGCGTAAAATTACAGTACCGACTTTATTGTCCGGATGTGTCGAAACCGGGGAAATTCCTTTACCCCAGAAGCCTATGATAAAATACCAAATATTCGAAAGCCTGATGCAGCAATCAAGAGTTATCATGTTTTGGGCCGCGCCGACTCCGATGGATCCCCTTAACCTGCAATTTATCTCTGATGCAATACGACAGGCAGGCCCCTATGAGGAAATTATTTTGAACGGACAACCACTCAAAATAAATGGATATCCAGAATGGATAAGAATAAATGCATTGCAATTAGATAAAAGAATTTTAATCTATGTCACGAATTACCGCAACGATGCTTTAATCAAAGCTAAAATACGATTGCCTGGCAAAATTATAAATATCCTTGATATTGAAAGTAGCAATAATGTTACGATTGTTGATAATTCCTTTGAAATGGATTTCCATTTAAGTCGCGGTAAACTGTTCCTTGCGACAATCGAATAGTAGTACATTAGAATCTAAACAGAAAAATCAACAAAGGATTAAATATTTATGAATAATAAAATCAGCAGTATGGATTATATAAAATGTCTCGGCAAATGGATACAATCTTCAGAACGGTTCCTCTACACGCCGCCAGAAAGACCGGATTTGGAATGTTATGGCACCGGATATGATAGTTGGGGCGTTCAGACAAACCAGAAAGCGTTTGCGGCTTTCGCGGTAATGGCAGGACGCTCCAGGAATGAATTGAAATCATTGGGTATATCTCGTGAGTATTTGCTAAAACACGCTTTGAAACTTCTTCGCTTCTCCCTGGAAAGCCATATTGTAGGCTCTTTCAAATGCACAGATGGTAAGAAATGGGGAAATACATGGATAAGTTGTCTCGGCATTGAGCGGATGATGCATGGTTTAGATGCCATAGAAGAATATTTAAATACAAACGACAAAAGGCTTCTTAAAGATGTATTTATTTCAGAATCGGAATGGCTTCTTAATTATGATATTGTAGCTTCGCTCATTGCATATCCGGGCAATAAGAATAAACCTGAAAGCAACTTGTGGAATGGGGCTTTGCTGCATCGTACCGCAATGCTTTATCCAAACGTGCTTCATGCTGAAGAATATAAAGAAAAAGCAATCAAATTTCTAATAAATGGTATTTCAGTGCCATCAGATGAGATGTCTGAAATTATGATTGATGGGAAGACTGTAAAAGACAGATTTATTGGAGCTAATTTCTTCGAGACTTATGCGTTGAATCATCACGGATATTTGAATATTGGCTACATGGTTATATGTCTTTCAAATATTGCAATGCTTCATTTTTCATATAAAAGGAAAAACATAAAGCCGCCTGAAGCGCTTTATCAACACGCCTGGGATCTGTGGAAGCTTGTTAAAACCTGTATTTTCCCTGACGGAAGGTTGCTGAGATTCGGCGGAGATACAAGAGTTCGCTACTGTTACTGTCAGGACTACGCCATACCAATGTGGCTTTTTATTAATGATTTTTACGGCGATACTGATTGTATTGAGCTTGAAAAACAATGGTTTAATACCGCCGTATCTGAAATGCGTTTGAATAAAGACGGTTCTTTCCTGAAGGAACGTCTTTCCTATCTTGAAAAGATGTCTCCTCTTTATTACACGCGTCTTGAATCTGACAGGGCTGCAACATTTTCAATGGCCGCGCAATGGAAAGATATCTGCGGGAAAAAGAAAATCACCAGTAAAGCTCCTGTAATGAAGCAGTGGAATGACGAATACCACGGGGCCTGTCTGGTAAGATCCCCCAAACGGATTGCCTCATGGACATGGTATGGTTCATTAACCCCTCTGGGGGGGCTTTGCCTTCCTCCCGGGAGAAGCGATATGGCTGAATGGTTTGAAAATCTCCTTGGAAGAATTACAGGAACAGGCGAAAAGAATTTCTCAGTTGTCAATTCCCACGAGGAACATGTGTTTAACGGGGGGTTCCTGACTTACGGTATTTCAGAAATTCATTCTGAAGCGCAACTTGAAGGAAGAGTTGATGAAATTACAGCAATTCAGAAATCGGTGTTTACTGCGTTACCTGATGATACAACCGTTGCGGCGATGCATTATGCAAAAACTATCAACAGAACACTTCTCAGAAGCGTAAAAGGGCTTACGCTGATGATGCCGAACGATATCTTCAATAATAAATGCAGGACTTACCATGCTGAAAATAAAATATTAACGTTGAAAGGGATTTTAACAAAAAAAGAGGATATAAAAGTCGATTCACGCTGGATTAATATTGATAATTGCCTTTCTGTTGTGGGGATTTACGGATCTGACAGCATGTATATCAGCAGACCCGGAGAAAGGCAGATTGGCTTGCGCCAAAGACCCTTTGGCGGAGGTATGCTTTACGCAGATGAAATATGCTACCCATGTATTAATCAGACGACTTCTTATGACGCTGGTCAAATTGTAATAGATATTGGTTTTATCGTTCAGGCATCAGTTACTGCCCAAGAAACATCCGCGTCAGCAGGACGCCACCATGTTATTACGAGCAAACAATATTCCGATTTAAGAGCAATAATGATTGAGGGGGCAGACAATATGCATTATTTAATGGTTGCTAATTTTGGAGAATCGGATATTGAATCTGGTTGGAAACTTAGTTTAAAAGATGTTAAAAAGCTGAAATCCTTAAGTAATGATGTAATTATAGAAAAAACTTCAGATGGCTTCGTGTTTAATAAGCTCGTAATAAATACGGCCGAGTTATATATATGCTACTAATCCACTATGTAGAGCCAATTGCAAAACTCGCGTTTTACGGGAATTCAGAAGACAGAATCCAGAATTCAGAATGAAATTCTAACTAAAATCCAGTTCGTTCTCCTATTATTCTCACTCCTGGCTCCTGAATTCTGACTACTTTTGAAATTACCTCTGTATAAAAAGAACCAGAGGCACGATAAAATAAACATATACCGAATATTTTGATTATTCCATATAATTGAATGATTAACAGTTTAGGTTACGGAATTATTAACAAAAGACCAAAGATTGGTTAAAAACTTTGCGAAACTTTAACACCAAAATAATAACCATTTTGGAAATTCACATTTTTATCTGTAGCATCAATATTTCAGTAACAATTAATTAAATATCAAAGAAAAAAATGCATTCTCTATCTCCTGTTTTACAAAAGATTCACGCAGCTGTGCCGGAAAATACAACTTATTGTTGCGGGACTTTAACTTATACAAAGATAGGATTGTTCGTCCTTTTTGCCTGGCTGCTGTGGGGGGATTTCTGCTTTACCATGATGGAAGCAGTGGTGCCGAGCATTCTGCCGCTGAAACTAAAAGGACTGGGGTGTTCAAACTGGCTGATAGGGTTGATTCTGACCACCGCACCGGGCATTCTGAATATGACTGTCTGCCCTTATGTCAGTTTCAAAAGCGACCGCTACCGCAGTAAATGGGGACGTCGCATTCCTTTTATCATCTGGACAATGCCGTTTCTCTGCTCCAGCCTGACGTTGATTGGCTTGAGCAATGATATTTGCGGACTGCTGCAAAGAAATTCAGATTTTCTGTGCCAGTTCTCTCCAGCCTCTGTTACCATTGCGTTAATTGCCGTTTTTCTCATCATGTTCCAGTTTTTTAATATGTTTGTCGGTTCGGTGTTCTGGTATCTGTTCAACGATGTAGTGCCCCCGCAATTTCTGGCACGCTTTATGGGGCTTTTTAAGATTGTCGGTTCTGGCGCCGGTGCTCTCTACAACTTCTTCATTTTCAAATATGCTGAATCGCATATGAGGGAAATTTTCATCGGTGCCGCGTTGCTTTATTTCATCGGATTTGGGATGGTCTGCCTGATGATCAAGGAGGGCGAATACCCGCCGCCTGAACCTGAAAGCGTAAGCTCCAGCAAAGGACTGAAAGGCATTATCACCTTCTTCAGGGAGTCGTTTTCACATAAACTTTACTGGTTCAGATTTCTTTCCGCATCATTCACCGCAGTTTCAGCAACAATTGTTCCGTTTACTGTTTTCTTCAACCGGGAAATGGGGCTTTCACTGGATCAGATCGGTAAAATCAGCGCAATCAACTCCTTGGTAATAATGGCGGCGATGTATTTAATGGCTCTTTTTGTTGACCGCTGGCACCCGTTACGCATTACAGCCTATGGCGCAGTATTTGTTGTTCTCGGCAATTGTATGTCCATGGTATGGATTTTTGTCACAATTCCGGGTAACTATTTTTTCTGGCTGAATTTAGGCAATGTATTGATCGGAGCGTTTCTCACGGCTATAGTAGCAGTCGCCGGGCTTCCTGCCGAGATGCGGATTTTCCCTCGTTCCAGATACGGACAGTTCTGCTCGGCGCAAGCCATGCTCCGTTCAGCTCTTACCGCGATTTCAGGAATTATGGCTGGATTGTTCATTGACGTTGTCAGATATTTCTGCAACGGTTCAGACTATGCCTACCGTTTCATCTTTCTGTGGATAGCCTTTTTTGCCGGAATCGGCGCTTTATTCAAAGTGTTGTCATATATAGAATGGCATAAGTTGGGCGGTGATAAGAAATTCCATCCGCCTGCATCATGGAATCCGAATGGCTACGAAGAAATGGAGATCGTTCCAATTGTCAGCCCGCAATCCAAATGGCTCAAAATCTCCTTTATGTTTTTTGATGGAATAATGGGGCTGTCTGTATTGAGTATTCCGCCTCTTATGTGGTGGATGTACTCCAAGCAGCAAATGTTTGCTTTTAAATGGTATGGTCTGGGGGTGCTGCCGCTTTGTGCCGCCGGATGGCTGTGCTGGATTGTCCTTAAACAAAGAATCCGCAGCGACATGGCGGCGGCAAAAGCAAACTCGCTATTGCGCAACGGCATCCCCCATCACGGCATGTTGATTATACTCGGCAGTAAATTCATCATGGCTGTCGGCATATGGGTGTGCCAGGTGCTGGTGGCGGTTTCATTGAATATGGAAAGCGGGGCTATCGTATTCGGTATAGCCAATGGAATTACGAACTTCCTGCTGATCGGAACATTGTACCTGATGTGCAGAATAGAACGCGGATTTTCCGTTACGGTCGATGAAAAGTATGAAGCGATTGATAATGCGTCGACGCAGTCTTGATGCGTTGTTTGGAGAAGATATTGTTAAGCGAAGAGTTATTATAGCGTATATTTTTGAACAGAAGAGGAGAAAGATTATGGACCGTGTTTTCTGGCACTACTTAGAGGAGTTACCGGAGCAGGAGGCGGCCTGGCGGGAGTGGCAGTCCGGACTGACGGGCTGGCGTCGCTTTAATACTTTTTACACCAATTATCTGCGAGTGGAAGGACGCCGCGTCAAACTGATGAATTGCCCTTCGCCATGTGAACAAGGTTATTCGCGACAGGTCGTGGAAAATTCCCCATCCGACATTAAGGCAGTGTGTCCGCAGAACCAAGCTGCTCCTATCCAACTTAAATTCAGAGATATACTCATTTATTCTATTCGTTGTGAAGCTTTGCATCAAGCGATTTGCGCTTCACTGAATATCAAGTATTCAGCAGACCGCCGAAAGGAACACGAGCATATCTGGCATCTTGG
>CAYMSF010000159.1:0-6528 GCA_964392985.1 uncultured Victivallaceae bacterium
CCGGGATGACCGCTTCCGCCTACCGTCAGGCCAACAGTACTATACTTTTTCTTTCACCCAAAAAGACGTAGTCCACGTCAGTTTATTACTGATTTTTCTACAGGGTTCGGCATTGCATACAGAATACCATTTACTTATCGAATATTATCCCAACGCTGATAACGATGGTAAATATTTTGAGTTTTGCAGGTATTTTGAGGCATAACGTATTTTTTGATACGTTATAAAATTGCTTTTTACTGTTGTATTTCTGCTGGTCTAGGCTATTTTACTTTAATTGTTTATTTGTTTTTGTTCTTTTGTCCATATATTATGGACGTTGAATTATAGTAATACATTGGGAATTTTATCATGACGACGAGTGTTGAGAAGGTGGAAAAACCTAAAGATTTTATCCGTGAAATTGTTGCTGACGATATAAAAAATGGCAAAAATGGCAGCAGAGTGGAAACACGGTTTCCCCCGGAACCTAACGGCTACTTGCATATCGGTCACGCCAAAGCCATCTGTATCGACTTCGGCATCGCCGCTGAAAATGGCGGTGTCTGCCACCTGCGCATGGATGATACCAATCCCACTAAAGAAGATATTGAATACGTCAATTCCATTATGGAAGATGTGCGCTGGTTAGGCTGGGAATGGGGCGAACATATCTACTACGCTTCCGATTATTTTGAACAACTCTATGAATATGCGGTAGAACTGATTCGCCGTGGCAAAGCTTACGTTTGTGACTTGACCATTGATGATGTCAAAGCTTATCGCGGCACCTTGACCGAACCGGGCAGGGAAAGTCAGTGCCGCAACCGCTCCATCGAGGAAAATCTTGAACTGTTCAAAAAAATGCGTGATGGCGAGTTTCCTGATGAAAGCAAAACGCTCCGGGCAAAAATTGACATGGCATCACCGAATGTTCACATGCGCGATCCAGCGATTTACCGCATCCGCCGTTTTCATCATTACCGTTCTGCTGACAAATGGTGTATTTACCCGATGTATGATTTCGCCCATTGCTTGAGCGATTCTATCGAAAATATAACCCATTCCATTTGTACGCTTGAGTTTGAAATTCATCGCCCGCTTTATGACTGGTTCCTCGATGCGCTTGAGGTGAAATGCCACCCACAGCAGATTGAATTTGCCAGGCTCAATCTCTCATACACCGTCATGAGCAAACGCAAATTGCTGGAACTGGTACAGAATAAAATTGTCAGCGGCTGGGATGACCCGCGCATGCCGACCATTTGCGGTCTGCGTCGTCGCGGCTACACCCCCGAGGCTATTCGCAATTTCTGCGAAACTATCGGCGTCACTAAATACAATAGCCTTACCGACATCGCTTTATTAGAATATTGCCTGCGGGAACATTTAAATAAAACCACCTCACGGGTGATGGCAGTAATGAATCCGCTGAAAGTCGTGATTACCAATTTCCCGGAAGATATGAGCGAAGAACTTGAAGCGCCGAACAATCCGGAAAATCCTGATTCCGGTACCCGAAAAGTGCCATTCTGCCGGGATTTGTATATTGATCGCAACGATTTTATGGAAGAGCCCCCGAAGAAATTTTTCCGTCTGGCCCCCGGACAGGAAGTAAGGCTTCGCTACGGCTACTTTATCCGTTGTGATGAAGTGATTAAAGACGGTAGCGGACAGATTGTTGAATTGCGTTGCAGTTATGACCCGGCCACTCGCGGCGGTAACTCCCCCGATGGACGCAAGGTCAAGGGAACGATACACTGGGTTTCCGCGCGTCACGCGCTGGTTGCTGAAGCCCGCCTTTATGACCACCTGTTCAGCCAGGAGAACCCTGCCACAATCGAGGGCGACTACAAAGCCAACATGAATCTGGACTCAATCAAAATAGAAACTTGCTATGTTGAACCATCGGTAGCTTCTGCAGCCCCCGGTGAAAAATTCCAGTTTGAACGGCAGGGATATTTTTGCGTTGACTACGATTCAACGTCAGAAAAACTGGTTTTCAACCGCACGGTTTCACTCAAGGACTCGTGGTCGAAAAGCCAGCAGCAAAACAGTCCGCCTCAGAACTGACTCAGACTAAGGATAACAATGCTGGATGCGCTTAAATCTATCGCGGCAGTAATTGATACCGAAATTCAACAGGATAACTTCACCGCCGGCATACAACCGGAATTTCTGAGGGACGCGGTAAGGGATTATCCCTGTCGCGGTGGCAAACGGTTACGCCCGGCTTTGCTGATTTGGTGTTGTCAACTGCTCGGCGGCGATCAGACAAAAGCGCTTTGTGCCGCAACCGCAACCGAAATTTATCATAACTGGACCTTAGTCCATGATGATATCATTGATAATGATTCAAAACGCCGCGGGCAGCCGACGACGCATACCGCTCTAACCGCTTATGCCGCAAAGCATTTTGCAACGTCTGGCGAAGACGCCGTTAAATTCGGGCGTGATTTTGCCATTCTCGCCGGTGATCTGCAACATGGCTGGGCAATCAATACCCTGCTCAAATCTACCTCTCACGGTGTTTCCGCTGAGGTTACCCTCGCGCTCTGCCGCCGGATGCAGGAACTGGCGAACCGTGAACTCATTTCCGGAGAAGCCCTCGATGTCGAATTGCCCCATCGCGCATTGCAAAATATTACGATTGCGGAAGTTCAGAATATGCTCGAAAAGAAAACCGGTGCATTATTGCGTTTTTGCGCTGAATCTGGCGCCGCCATTGCCTTAAGTTGCGCCGACTTGAGTCAACCGCAAATTCGTCGTCTTGGCGATTTTGCCGCAATCGCCGGAATCGCTTTTCAATTGCGCGATGACTGGCTGGGAATATTCGGCAATTCCGAAGAATTCGGCAAACCCATCGGGAATGATTTGAGCGAATCCAAACCAACCATACTGCTGCTGAAAAGTCTTGAACTGCTTGCGCCGTCAGAACGTGCCAAACTGTTGAGCCTGATCGGCAGACCGCAATATTCCCGCGCCGAAATTGAACAGGCGGGAAAAATGATGCGGGATTGCGGCGGAGAAGATTTTGTCTTGAAACTGGCAGAACGTCTTAGAGCTGAAGCCAGCGCTATTTTGATGCAATATCCCGATGTGCCTGCCAGACGATTCCTCCTGGATTTGACCAGTTATCTGGTTAATCGCAACAAGTAACCGGAATAATTATTTCACCGCGGGCGAAGTGCCTGTAACGTCATTCTTCACATAGATGAATTTAGAAGTCATGAAACCGTTAATCGCGGCTTGACGTACGAGCTTCTCAATTTGAGTTGTGGACATTTGCGGTGTCCGGGAAAGTATCCAGAAATAATCCATGGTACCGCTTGTTACTACTGCCCACTGATATTCCGGATCAAGCTGAATTATCCGGTATTCCCCATAGAATGGCCAGAAAAATGTAACTTTCAATAATCCGGTATGAGAATCCTTAACAAAATAGGCTCGGCCTTTCGCCTCTTCCCATTTGCCTGAATTAAAGTTTAAACCTTTATTCAACACATTAATACCGCCATCATCCCGCAGCGAATAGGTTGCGGTAATATTGCTCAAATCCTTCTCAAAAAAGTTTGGCAGCCGGACAATTTCATACCAGACACCTAGATAACGCGAAGAATCAAAGTTGGTTACCGGCGGCAGACTGTCCGTAGATTTTATGCCGGAACACCCGTTCAGTAATAAAAAACTTGATAAAGCGGCGAAGACTAGAAACAAATTTTTCATATTGCACCCATATTTGCGGTTGATGTTGTTTTGAAGGCAGATTGCAGGATTATAATTTTCACAATGTTAAAGAATATAACCGTTAGAATGACACATTCAAGATAAGGACTGATCATTTACTGCCAACACAACGTTTTCGTAAGTGATATTTTATACTGAATAGCATTCTAAAAGCTAGTAAAGATTGCACAGATTTAGAGTTTGGTTGGTATTCTGAGAGTCCGCCGATACCGGGTTATCGAAGGAATTCGAAGGGTACGAATACAAAGTCGAAAGATTGCAATCCCACATGAACGGGACAAGGCTCTTTTGAGTTTATTTGACAATAGCTTCATCACCCGATATTCACATCGGGTTTCTGGCGCAATCCCCAACTAATTCTCAAAATTTCCCTTGTCTTTACTAACTTTTTGATTGCTACTCAGTATTATGCTTATCCGGTGACAAATTGTTCATACAATGCGGTTTCCGGCATGTTTCGTCATCCGGTATTTGCGCGGTGTGGTTGAATAGTGTTTTTTAAATGCCGTAAAAAAATAGTTCAGATTTTGAAAGCCGCATTTCATCGCGATTTCATCGAGCGACATTGAGGTGTCTGACAACATTCTGGCGGCGTATTCAATTCTCAACCCGGAAATAAATTCCACCGGACTGATACCGTAGTGTTGTTTCAACTGGCGACTGATGTGCTCCCGGCATTTACCGCAAAGCGAATAAAATTTATCCAGACCGTTGCGCAAATTCTGCGGCTCTTTAATTTTCGTACAGGCTTGTTGCAGCCATGCCGGAACATCCTCATCGTGTCCGGTACTGCCGTAACCGGTCGCTTTAAGCAGATTGAGCAGAAAACATTCAAGTTCAAATCTGCTCGGCCGGACATGCATTAATTTTGTCGCTTCATTCCACAATTCCATCCTTTTATATTCAGTCAGTGAAAACAATGCAGGAAGTTCTCCCGCGCCACCCCAGAAATTTCTATCTTCCGGAAAAAGGCGCTTCCGCATTTTTTTGACAATGATTGCCGGGAAAGCCAGATTTAAAAGGATCTCCTTGTCTATTGCTGCCTGCCTCGTACTTTTGAAATAGTGTGCATCGTCCGGACGAATTAAAACCAAAGTATTAGCCGCCAATTCCAGTTGTTGTCCATTGATATGGTGAATAAGACCGGCAGCGGCGGTTATGAAAATTTCGCAGAAATCATGTTTATGTATTTTGCCGCTGATACTGACGGCGGGAAGAAAGGATAAATGAAACCACTTATCATTACTAACCAGATTTTTCCATTTTAACACATCCATAATGTCACAAAATTAAATAAATTAGTCAATATATTAAAAGAAAATATCATTATAATGAAGTATATTCAAGTTAAATAATAAAAAACTTAAAGGAGACTTTATATGACATCAAGAGAACGTTTATTAAAAGTGTTGAAAGGCGAAATTCCTGATTGTGTTCCAGTTGCTCCGGATTTTTCCAACATGATTCCGGCTAAACGTACCGGCAAACCATTTTGGGATTTATATTTATACAATGATCCGCCAATCTGGGAAGCTTATATGGATTGTGCGAAATTCTTTAATATTGACTCTCTCATGGATGGTTATTTCCCGTTTCAATTACCCGACAATGCCACCCCGGAACATGATTGGCAGACCGCGATAATTGTACGCGATGAGGAAAGAATTGTCACCCGGCAATATTACCGTGAATACGGAAAAATAACCTGGCATGATAAAGTGAACGTCTATCCGGTCAGTGATCCTCCTACCTACAATGTGTCATTGGATAAACTTGAACTACCGCTTGTGCCGCCAAAATGGGAACCGCTTGAAGGAGTAAAACCGGTTGACCGCGGACCGGAAGGCTTGAAGAAAGTGAAAGCGAAACTCGGTGATCAGGGACTCATCGGTGTTTTTATCACTTCCACCAATATGGTCAATAACCCCGAGCAATTTTATTACTATTTTGACAATCCTGAGAAACTGGAGGCTGAAGTCGAACGGCGAATTAAAGATGTTGAATCCAGATTTAACACAATTATGAGTCTTGAAGTCAAACCGGATTTCCTCAGTGTCGGCGGTTCCGGCACCATGATTTATCAATCGCCGGAATTTTTCCGCAAAAATGCACTGCCCGCGGTAAAACGTGCTATTGAACTCGCGACGGCGGCAGGTATTCCCACCCATGTTCATTCCTGCGGACCTGAGAAAGAACTGGTAAAAATCATGGCTGAGGAGACCTCTCTTACTGTCATTGATCCACTAGAAATACCGCCGATGGGCGATTGCAATCTGGCGGAACTGAAGCGACTCTACGGCCACAAGATTACCTTGAAGGGCAATCTGCATACTACCGAAGTGATGTTGAAAGGTTCTGTAAGCGACGTTATCAAAGCCGCAAAAAAGGCGATTGATGACGCAAAAGAAGGCGGACGCTTCATTCTCTCGACTGGTGACCAGTGTGGACGCGACACACCATTTGAAAATCTTTTCGCCCTGGTCGATACCGCACGAACCTACGGCAAATATTAATAGTTACCTCGGGTATGTCAAAAACATTCCCGAGGGACTAATCCATATATTTTAAAATTATCTACGGCGCAATTTCAGAGGTCACAAATTGTGACCATAAACAATTCATCAAACTTCAGGTAATAAATCATAGCCTCAAGTTTTCATGACGGCAAACACTCTTTGTCTTATTCCTTCTCGCATTCATAACTGATGATACATGATAATTGTCCAGTTATGGTATCTTATTGTCATTTTTTGGTCAATTGACAAGTTAAACGCACATTTGTCATATTAAACGCACGTTACC
>CAYMSF010000160.1:0-373 GCA_964392985.1 uncultured Victivallaceae bacterium
TGTGTCATATCGAATGACTTGCGCTCTGTGTATTTTAATCTGAACTCACCTTCCATGGTAACATCTCTTTCAAGATATTTCTGAGGGAATATAAGAATATCATTGTATGACACATAACTTTTAGCCTCTTGTATTGCGGCATTTCTTATTGCTTCTTCTCGAATTCTTATTGCTTCTTCTCGTACTTGGCGCTTATATTCAGCTTCTGCTTCGGCTGAATATCCCAATTTATCCTGAATGTCTTTGGGCAAGCGACTGAAATTAATTTCTTCCATTTCATCTTGTGAATTATAAAATTTAACGGTAGAAATACTTGTTTCTATCACTTTTACATTGCGATAAAAACAATTATCAAGAGTTTTAAATTCGAAAT
>CAYMSF010000160.1:383-6510 GCA_964392985.1 uncultured Victivallaceae bacterium
AACCATTGTTTAGGATGGACTTTAGTTAAATCTAAATCAATTATACTGTCATTATGTTTTATACTTATACCATCAAAAGATTTCTTAATTATTTCCACGAAGTACAAAATATTCCCATTCGAAAGTTCAATACCCTTTTTTTCGATTAACTTAGCGTCTAATGCCTTCCTAGAATCGTGTCCAAATGCAGCAATATCTTGCAATCTTTTATTTAAATATTGTTCTCGAGATTCTCTCGAATAATTTTCAATAAATTCTTCTCGTAATTTTTTGCATTCATATTCAGAAAATAAATATTTCTTTTCTTCAGGAACATCAATCCAGCTAATCTTTTTGTTTCCAATAACTAAATCGCCAAGATTCAAACCCCAATATTTACCTTTTACCACACTTCCTCGGTTAGTTTTTATTTCAACTTCAGTACCAAGGCTAATTGGAGAAAACTTGTTTTGCGCTATCTTGTGTGCTTCTTCAATAGCGTTTTTTTTATTAAAAACTGGATACTGCTCGCTATATTGTTGAATGTTTGTTTTATAGCTTATATCATCGCTTATTTCAGCACTTATTAAAGATAAGCTCATCAAAAAAAACATAACAAAAATACACAGCCATCCCATAGCGTCCTGAATTGCTACATGCAAATCCCAGAAGTTGTATTTCTCAGGCACAAGGATTCTGCGCCATATTGGGGGAGTTATTTCCTGCAACTCAATTTTAAACTGATAAATGTGATTGCTCATAGATGCGCTCTTGCTGATATATTTTATATTTTCCATATTATTGGAGAATATAAGCTCTGGTCATAAAAAAAGCAAAAAAATTTTACGCCATAAAACTTTATTTTTGCGTCAATAGCGCAACGTAAATCAATTTTGGAAAAAAGTTTGAGGTTTAGACTTCCAAGCCTTTTAGAGGGAGTAATTATGAAGAGGAGAAAATTGCGTATAGGAGCTTAAAAATCTAAACCTCAGAACTTAGAGAATAATATAGCACTGATATTTGGCAAATGTAAAGCGTCTTTTTAAAAATATTTTTAAGTTTTATTCTCACGTGGTTGAAAGCCTGTCAGCTATTTTAATTAACATCATCAACATAGACCAATCCACCATAATCCCCAACAAACGCATTCCCGTGGACGCTAAGCACTGATAAGCTATTCAGACGAGGGAAGACATAGGCCATAGCCCAAAAAGGGCGTGTCGCCCTGTTTAAAGAAAAAAGCCTTGCCAGTTATTAAACTGACAAGGCTTAGGATTTTATCGTTGCCTATTGTTCCTTATTTCTTTGAGGAATCTTTTAGCATCCTCATCGCCCTGTTCCGCAGCTTTAGTCCACCATTTCACACCTTCCAATTTATTTTTCGCAATGCCTTCTCCGTTGTAATAACACCGTCCGAGATAAGTCTGCGCCATAGGAAATCCTTGTTCTGCTGATTTGCGAAATAATCTTACAGCTTTTTCCATATCTTTATCCACACCCAAACCAAACTGATAACAAGCTCCTAGTTCACATTGTGCATACATATCGCCCTGTTCCGCAGCTTTACGAAACCATTTTACCGCTTCAACATGGTCTTTGTAGATACCAAAACCTTGTTGATAGCACACGCCGATAACAAACTGTGCATCCGCATTTCCTTGTTCTGCGGCTTTGCGATACCACTTCACTGCTTCGGTTAAATCTTTGGTAACGCCATAACCGTTATAATAACACGCACCAAGGCTGAACTGTGCTTCTGCATCTCCTTGTTCTGCACTCTTGCGATAATCTTCAGCATTCATGGCAAATAATGACTGGGCAAACAGTACAGAAACGAATACCCCAACTACAATTGCAACATTTCTACACTTCATGTTCTTATCTCCTTTTTGTTAAAGACTTTTTCATTAACATATTCATATCATTTTTCACTTAATTTTATAAGCATTTTTTTAGCCCCCACGTGCCCCTGTGCTGCTGCTTTATACAACCATTTTCCAGCTTCTGTTTTATCTTGTGTTGTACCTTTACCGAGATAATAACAACAACCGAGAATTTGCTGTGCTTCTGCATCGCCCTGCTCGGCGGCTTTCCGATACCATTTTACGGCTTCAGCAAAATCTTGCTCCACCACATCACCTTTAAAATAACAACTTCCTAGCTTGTTCTGTGCCTTTGTATCACCCTGCTCAGCAGCTTTCCGATACCATTTTACTGCTTCTACATTATCTTTTGCCACACCAAAACCAAATGCGTAACAAACGCCAAGACTAAACTGTGCTCCCGCATGACCCTGCTCAGCAGCTTTCTGATACCACTTCACAGCTTCCGCTCCATCCTTTATCACGCCATAGCCGTTATAATAACAAACTCCTAGATTATATTGTGCTGATGCCTTGCCTTGTTCTGCACTCTTGCGATAATCTTCAGCATTCTTGGCAAACAATGACTGGGAAAACAAAACAGATACGAATAACCCAACTACGATTGCGACATTTCTAAATCTCATAATCATCTTCTCCCGTATGTAATTTATTTAAAAAAGCTATTTTAGGTCAAAATTCTATAAAAGCAGACTTGTGATTAGGGCAAAAAAAGAGGGCGTTCTAATCACACTCGCTCAAGGTACAGCCATGCACCCAATCGAGAATGTGAAAGAACGCCCAAAATGGAGCATTCTTTCAACATCGTTTCTCGATTAAAAATTGGCTGTTTTTGAGCGAAACGTCTGCTGAAAGTCAATAAAGACTATCTAAATTTTAAATTGTAATTTTAGTTCTGTAAAAATCCTTTGTTGTTTTAATTTTTCGAGCAAGCAGTATTTTTAACTACTATAATTATTATATCATTTTATTTTTTGAAAGCAAGTCTCTATTGATTCAATTTTACCGGGCATGGCTTATCTCGTTTAAAGTTTCCCCATGTATTTTCAATTGCCTCATGGGCAGCAAAATTGAAGATATTGAGCCACAATAATGCACCAGCATTAGCGTCACCCCACTTTAGCACTAACGCAAGAGGCCGCCCCAAATCAACGCAATTAAACTCCATTGTAACAGAATGACCATGACCACGAATACGCATTACAGGAGCATTAGCAAAAACAAACAGTAAAAAAGGATTCCTGTCTTCTCTGATGACATAATCTTTGAATTTCTTCTGTATCGTTTGGGAAACTCCAAGCCTGTCAGCATTGTTCCCCCTTCTAATCCACATTTCGTGTTCATCAATCAGAAATATTTTACCTGTCCTATAATTCCCCCAATATCCCTCATTCATAAATATTACCCCCTCATTTCCAATTTTAGTTTGTTTTCTGTATATGGCTCAACCGTACAATTCAAAGGCAATCCACCATTTTTAAGGCACTTTAAAAGCACTCCCCATCGTAACTTTGCAAAATCCTCAGCGTGGACGGCAATCAGAGTCTTGTGACCGCTGTAAATCTCTCTAGTTTTTATCTTGGCTTCAGCACTAGAGTAATCGAAGAACCTTTGCAGAACAAAAGCCATTACTGCGTATATCGGGACAAGAAGCTCCTCATTCATTGACGAATTAACATCGTCATCCTTATCAGGCTCATCATTGAGAATGTAAATAGCATATGGATTATCCAGCCCTGCATGTGAGGATAAGGTAGGATGAAGACGTAACAATTCATCTGTTTGTACCATCTCCAAATCATTCCAAGGGCATTTTTCAGCAAATTGATAAGTATAAGAAAAGAGATTTTTCCAATCATGGAATTTTAGCTTGCTCCAATCACAGTATTTTGCCATTTCAGGTTGCTTTGATAGAATCTTGCCCCAGTCAGAGCCATCAAAGTCTCCCCATTGACTGTGTTTAAGGAATTCCGATACTAATTTTGGATGTCGAGAAAGCATAAATGCCCACCCCTGGTGTCCAAGCTCGGCAAAGGAGCTACCATCCAGATAAGCCTTAGTCTTAGTCTTATGCCATCCATTGTCTTTTAATTCTTCAGCGTTCATTATTATCTTCCTCCTCATTGCAATTTAATGGTTTATAACTATTCTTCCAGTCTTCCTGCAATCTTTGCAGCGACAAATACTCCAACGCTCTTCCTCATCTGCTCCCATCAGGCAGGACATATCCTTGCCCGTCTCATGACATCTCAGGATTTCTGCCTTGACGAACTCTCTAAAGTTGGCAAACGCTTCTTTTTTGTTTTTGAATTTTTTGAAAGTCTCATGCGAAAACCAGATTAAACGCCATTCTGCTTTGCTAATCTCTTTGAAGTCAATGAGCTTGATATGTCCAAGAGCTTTGGGGTACTCTTCTATAAATAATTCCATTAGCTCATTGATTTTTTCTCGACACTCTTCATCTGACATTTCATGTGGACACAGGGTTTCGGTAAAATCAACTACTTTTTGCTCCCCGTTTTTTTCATAAGTAACGGTTAACCTGTAAATTGGAAATAACTTTTTAGCTTCTTCCATTTTTAATTTTCCTTAATTTTGAAATTTACATTCATGCAATCACAGCATGTACATATCCAATATGACAAGATTTTACAAAATTACGGGATTAAACGGTCATTTTATGAAATTTTCCTTCAAATAAAGTGAAATTTAAAATTTACATCCGAAAAAGACTGTTTGGAATTGCCTGAAATTTGCGTTCGCATGGTGACCCGTAGCACTTTGTTATATCCTGCTGATGTCAGGGACTGGGCAAAGGGAAGAGCGTTAAACTGTGCAAGATATTCAAGTGAATGTTTGCAACAAATCGTGGGCGATAAACATTTATAAAATGAACCAAACAATAGTTATAATAGTTGAATAGTTATGAAGAACCACATTAATCTAAGAATCGTATTATACCATAAGACAAGGGTATTGTTATACCTGGTAGCCCAGTATTATTGATTATTATTAAATTCTTCATTATTATAACTATTATAACTATTATAGCTATTTACTAATGATTTCCAGTACAAAATTACGATAGCAAGGGCAAAATCAATATAGCTATTGGATGTGCCTCATAGCTATTGATGTGAGAATATTAATAGCTATGAAATAGATTTGCATTGGACTTATTTGTTAACCTCTATCTTTAAAATAAAGCATATAAAAAAGAATGATTACAAACTGCATAAAATAATTTTTAAAAATAATTGATAAATAGTTATATCTCGCTAATCAGTAATAATTTACGCTTCATGCAAAAACACATCATTACATTTATTCTGGCAAAAATTCCTAAAATACACGCCTTTTTCCGAATATTTCCCTTATTGAAATCAATTTATATAACAAAACCTAAAAATAAATAAAAAGAATGGAGGTGAACACAACAATAAACAAAAAAAAGTAAAACAGTAAAATGGATAAAAAAAGAAGAATCATTAATGCAAAAATCAAAGAGGAGAAAATTACAAAATGGATGAATCAAAGAATCAAATGAACGTGCCGTCAAGCGGATTGTTAAGCAGAAAAGAAGCTGCGGTCTATCTGAGAGTGGCAGAAAGCACAATTGCCCAGTGGCAGTCTAATGGCAAGGAGAAAATACCTTGTGTCAGAGTTGGAGGTAAATATTTTTACTTTGCGGAACTGCTAGACCAATGGATTAAGCAACACTGCATGAATCCGATAAACGATACGGAGGATGGAGAAAATGATACAAAACAATAATATTCCATTACATCAACACTACCAGATGCTGTTGTATAATCCGGCGTTGGCGGATGAGTTACTGGAGTTACTGAACCCAGATGATAAGAAACGTTGGTTTGTCATCATTGGAGCGCACAAGAATTCAGGTGGTTCATTGGAGAAATGTATCTCATGGTCTCTAAGCCGAAGCTACAATGATGAGAATCAAGTACGCAACGCTCATAATAATTATAGCGGTACTGCGGATATTCTTACTCTGGTGCGTTTTGCCGAAGAGCAAAAACTTGGCATTGAAGCTAATACAATGTTATGCAACAACTCAAAAACGACTTACAGTCGAAAGGTGCTTGTGCCTGACAAGGCGCAGTGTGAAGAAATTGTAATCAATGCCAAAGCCATGCTTGAGTTTTACACGAATCATCATCGGGATTTATCGGCTGAACAGCTAATCGAAGAATTGGCTTCCAGAAGCACGATACCGATTGACCCGACCGGTGGCATTGTGGATA
>CAYMSF010000161.1:0-6405 GCA_964392985.1 uncultured Victivallaceae bacterium
GGGCGTGGAAAGTCAGAAAATCCACTCCGCAGCTTTTGACTTCGGCGACAAATTTCTGTGCGTCAAAATTCGCGCCGACATCCGGGCAGACCTTCATCGTGTGATTGTCGAAAAATAAACTGTATTTCGGTTGGTGCATTTTCATTCCTTAGTTAATAAAAAAAATCATTATTTCTGATCTTATGTATGTGATACGTCAAACAGTGCCTGACGCCCACGAACTGTATCCTTATAAACTTGTGGCAGCTCGCGCACTGTCAGCAGCATTGATATTCCGGCAAATGAAGTCATCTGCTCGGTATGACCGCACGGTACAAGCCCGTCCATGGTCATAAGTCGTTCAGTGACACTGCCTGGCGGCAGGCCGCCCCATATTTCTTCCTGGCCATTTCTGACAATCATCTGTGGAATGCATTGGGCAATATCTTCGAGCAAACGCAGGTAACGCTCTTCGCCTGTTGCCTCATAGAGCGCAAGCAGCTCGCATCCGGACGCGGTGCAGATTCCGGGTGCGCCGTGCTGATTTTGTATATTGGCCAGCACTGCGCCGCGGGGCTGGATCCCCAGTTTTCCCAATGGCGAATCAGTTGGCAGGATTGCGTCATAACTTAACACCCAGGTGGAAAATAAATCCGCAGCCTGCCGCGCCCATAGGAGGTGCTGCGGATTTTTAGTGGCATCGTACAGATGAACGAGACCGGCCATTAGCGCAAAACTGCTTTCTGAATCGACAGCCATGAGAGCGTCACCCACACCGCCGCAGGTATAACCTTTATTCAGAAAATGGCGCACATAATAATCTGCAAGCTGTTCGGCAACGTCAAGAAAAATAGTTTCCTTGAACCAGGCTGCTCCGAGCACCAGCGGTTCGATCGCAAACGCACCGCAGGCGGAGTCTCCCCACAGCACATCGCCTGTATCAAAATCGATGGTATAGCCCAGATGCCCGAATTTTAAACTTGTGTTTACCATGGCGTCAAGACTTTTTCTTGCAGCTGAAATCCAGTGATCTTCTATGCGTTCGCCGCAGCCCATCATAAGATTCATAGTTTTCAAAATGTCGCGGGCACATTCCACTGGTCTGCGGATAAATGAGAATGCTCTGCAGCCCGGACGCTTGACTCCGAAGCTGCGCCAGTGCTCTCCGTCGTGCATGCCGTGAAAGTAGCCGCTGGGCGTGAGTGCGTTACGGCAGATAACGTCCATCATCCGTCGTGAGCGCGCTCTTCTTTCTTTTTTCTCCGACAGTGCCATGGTGTATATCATAGAACCGCCGCCCACCCAGCCGGTATGCAAAAAATATGGATTCGGTGCGGATTGAGTACGGTAATAACCGTTCTTTTCATCCCAGTTGTGAATATCAAATTTATTTTCAATTAGTTCTGCGGCTTCGGCAAAAGTAAGATTCGGTTTGCGCTTTTCCTTCCCGCGCTTTTCAAAACCGTATTCTGCGATTTTTGTGATAAAATCCGGAATAGAAGATACGGAAACTGCTGCAATTTTGATTTCACAATTTACTTTTTCCCCAGGAAGAATGTCCATTCCCTGCTCATTATCTGCCTTTATCCAATTACAGAATCTATAACGTTTTTCGCGTTTAACCGGAAGACAAATTTCCAATCGGATCGGTTCGCCGGGCAAGGTAGTAATATTTATCCCGCTTACACCCCAGACGCCATATACCTGAACCCCGATTATAAATCCCTGACGTTTTTTTTGATCGTATATACCGACAGCAGGGATCGTGAGCGCATTGGCAGCAAGCTCGGTCTTATATCCTGTATCCGCTGTGAGACGAGGAACATCGGCGATTACTATGGGTCCGTTCGGGCTTACCCCCTCAGTCAGTATGTATGGGCAATATGGCTGCGGTGAAACCAGGAAACGATTGCCGTTATACATGACCCCGGGAACAACAACATAGCTTTGCCAATCCATGTCCAATAGGATCGGCATGCTTGTCTGCACCTTGTGCATTTCTCTGTCAACCGAGATTTCAAAAGACAAGTTGGCGTTGCTTTCCTCATGTTTTATGTTCCCTTCAAGAAGCATGCCATTTGCGGAAAAAGAAAGCGGTTTGTCACCTGTCGGCAAAAGCTCCATTGTTGCTTCATCTGACCGTAGAACAGGTATTCCGAGCACGCATCCGGGCAACAAATGGGATGTGGTTTCTGTCAACTTCATAATAACCTCTCATTGTTGAAATTTTTTGATTTCACGCATGCTACTCAATACGAGGACTAATCTGCCGCATTTTGTCTATCCATGCCTTGGCGTCATCGATCTTGTCGAACGATCTATTGAAGATGAACCGCGTTCCTTCTGGCGCAATACGAATCATTCTTTCAGTGGAGATATCATCAAACTCCATAAGAACGAATACAGGGCTTTGTGCGCCTCTGAAGATTTCAAGAATCGGATCATAGCCATGCTTGGCGGCGACGCGGTTGAAGGCGTAAAAATTAGGAATCTTTCTGAACGAGGGAAACTGATGTTCAGCATCGGCGCAGCAATGCATGCCGAGTCCACCGAATGTTGTGGCAAGGTCGATCAACTCTGGCAGGCAGAACTCCTCGAACATCGGCACGCTTATCGCTCCGCACTCATCGTTGGAGACCCATGGTCCCATTCCTTGCGGTATCCATGTTGTCGGGCAATGCGCAAGGCTGCCGTCGGGATATAGGCGATAAAATTCGCCGATGAACTTCTTGAGCAAATTGGCGCATTTGCCCGCAAGCCGATGAACCGCTCCCTTCTCCTCATCCATAAGCATCGAGCAAAAGATATCCTGTTTGTTCCAAATCAGACAGGCGGTGTCGAAACCGCTTTGCATGTCAGGCGGGCCCAGCAACGTGTCTGATCCCAGTTCCTTTTTGACCAGCTCGGCCATCTCGAAGATGCGCATGAGCGTCTTGCACTCATACAGCTCAGGTTCCCGGACCCGTTCGGCCTCCTCAGTCGTCTGAATAAAAGGCATAGCGCAGGGGGCACTATCATTGAAGTAATGAGTCTCCGCGCCAAATGCGGAAGCGTAGATATGTGTGCCGGTGTTGAATCCGACCAACGGTACGGAATCATCCCCCACTTTCTCCATGAACATCTTCCACTTCTGGTAGCCCTCGGCGATCCATGGCAGCCACTCCCTCACCGGACGATCAGAGGTTGTGAAATCTCCAACCTGAAAGCTTGGCGCGCGTGGTGTCGACACAGTAAAAGCGTGACCTCGGAATGGCCCCTTCCTGAAGATGTTTTCAAGGAAGTCACAATTCTTCTTGATTCGTTGATCCATTTTAGCTACATCCGTTCATTTAATTTTAAACTGAATCCGTGACGTTTTTTTGAAAGTCACGGATTCAAGATTTAATTGCATTCTTCTTCAAACAATAAACAGAAATCCCAGATCCGCGCTGTTATGATCTCCAAATACGAGTCTGGGTTTCAATGGATTCTGTTTAATCCAGCCAGAAATATATTTGCCTGACGGTTCAGCAGACCTGCAAAGGTTGATTCTCAGTGGTCTGCTACCATCGAAGCAGGGGATTGTTTTGAACAGTATCAAGAACAATGCCTCTAAATAGTCTCCTGATTTCTTCAGCGTTCCAGTACATTTTATTCTATCCAGCGAAGTCAGGCTGTAGTGGAAATTTTTCCAGTCCGGTCTCATAAGTTTCCCTTTATAACTTCACTTGATATGGACAGCCGACACGTCTCCGGCATCCACCGTAATCGTCATCTTTTCAGTATTGCCGATCTTTTCCGGACTTCCGAATACTGAAGCGACCTGTCCGGTTTTCAGATTTTTATTGTTCAGCTCAACCTTTACTGGTTTGTCGGTTTCATTGAAGAGCAATACTAGCCGCTCATCTCCTTTTGTCAGAACAAGCAGATTCGGATATTTCAACTGTTCGGATGATGCCAGGCTGTCTTCGCGTTTTCCGGAGTAAAAGAGATCCTCATATTCGGAGATCATCCGAGTGGCTTCTCCAATCCAGTAGAACATGCCGGCAACAGCTTCAACTGAGCTTTGCATGTCAACCCCCTCATGCAGGGATGCCGCCATGCGTACGATCTGACTTTTCCAGCTCTTCGCGTTGACATACCCGTCTGCGGACAATACCTTGCAGCTGTTGACGGCAGGCGAAGTGTTGGAATAATAAGGCCCCATAAATGAAAATCTTTGTCCAACGACCCGAGGAAGCCCGACTTTAGTCCTGAAGAATTCCATTGAATCGTCCATGAACTGCTGTTGCTTGCTGTCAGCCACTCCATTCCCTGGCAGACCCGGAAATGCATGTTCGATTTTACCTTTGCAGGCCTCCCATAAAGTACGGTCAACCGTCCCATGATAGAGATAATATTTCTTTCCCAACTCCTTACACACTTCATTTACAATACCCTCCACCTTCCCGTCGAGCTTGGATCTGAAGTCCGCCCATGCCTTATAATGGTTCTTGAATATCTCATCATCTGAAAGCTGTTTTCCCACCGGAATATTCGCAAATTCCTTGAACGCCTTTTTGCATCTGTCACAGAAACAGTAGCTCTCATCGCCTTTCTGGGCCGTGGAGTAAGAACCGGCCAGTTGCCAGGACTGGCTTTCCCAGTTATTCCAATACACTTTCGCCTGTGGAATAAGATCAAAGGCTTTCTCTTTCAAATCTTTTTTAACCGCTTCCTTGAACGCATTCCTGCCTTCACCGATAGTCACATAACTCGGGCAGTACCGCTGATAATGGTTGTCCTTTAACGAGGTGTTGTTGAAATATTTCGCCTTGAATTCCGGTCTGGTCTCGATCAGCTTGAGCAACGCTCCCTTTACTTTGCAGTTACCCCAGATAGGATAGTTACTCATGACGGCTATCAAAGACGCATTGGCATCAACGAGCATATTGTTGACTCTTCTACCATAATCGTCCCATGGCACGTTAACCATCCAATAATTAAAGCCTGCACCAGTAGCTGTCTTTATATGCTCTTCCAGATGTTGGTTTGACAGCATGGCCCCTAAATACGGAGTTCCGCAGTATTGCGATATCCGTATTTTTTCAAGCATTCGTCCGTTGATCGGCGGCAGTATACGCACCGGAAGTTTTGTCTCTATTTCCGTGAAGTTGCCTTGCGCATGGCGGGCATAATAGAAGCAGGTTTCTTTTTTGTCAGAATTCCACTTGTTCAACTTTACCGGCAGCAGAGAGTAAAATGCCGACCCCGGCCTGGGAATGGCACCATTCTTATATCTGATAATGTAACGGTTATATTTTACTCCCTGATGTTCCACCGGAGCTTTGCTGACTTTTTCAGGAGTGCAATTCTGTCTGAATGCGCCTCCATGCCAGCTTCCCTCACCAGAGGTCTTATTCATATCAAGGAGCTCAAAATCCTCCGGCATGTCAAGTTGAAATTCGTAATCAGTAACCGGATAAGGCAAAGGGGAATACAAGGCAAGAAACAGTGTGTCGGTGCTGTTTTCAGAAAATCCCCATTCACGAACCAACGGGAGGATACAGCGGAGTTCCCCATCGTGGCTATTGTTCCAGAGTATTGTCTGACGCAGATAAAGTTTTGCCGCAGGCTTAGCCGCCCAGAAAAAATTCCCGTCTTTTGACATCGGATTACCCCATTGGGTATCATTGAACGTGCCAGTCAGCCAGCCCTTATCATCTTTTTCCGAAACTTTCCAGCGCGAAGCAGTTTCCGGCATTCCTTCGATACCGATTTGTACCGCCGGGGAACTGCCGGAAGCAACGCACTCCGCCGCTAAAACCGACACACCTTCTTTTATCGTGGCAATATATTTACCGGAAGCATCAGGAAATAGTTCCCTGCCGTCAAGATACAACCGGATATTTGCGTCACGGTTCTGCACTTGCAACACGAGTTGTTTCGTCGGCATGTTAATCTCGCCAACCTGTTTATCATACTGCTTGATGAGTTCATCTGCACCATCCAGACTTTTAATCGCAAGCATCTTTTTCGCCTGCTGCTTCAATAGCAGAAGTTGTTGAACCTTGTCGTCAGCCTGTTTGTCAACGAGGAAAGACTCCTTGACATTGGCTATTTTCCATAACCGCTCGCGCATCCAGTTTTCCAAGCGGTTCAAGTTTTTCCGAGCCTGCGCCAGTTCTGCCGGATTTGGCGCATCTTTGAAGGTCAGCAAGGCAAAATTTTCAACATCAGAGAACCCGCCTTTTTCCGCTACAAAGCAGGATAATTTCTCATTGTCGGGATTGCTGTTGGCAGCGCGTCCCAGATTAAACCAAAATTGCTTTGCCTTAACGTCACCGCCAATACCAAGCTGCGAAAACGGGATTTTCACCTCCACACTCCAGAAGTCGGCACCTTTATAAGCGACAGACTGCCAGGGTTCAGCGGCATTTGTACTTACAAAATTAGCCCAGCGGGCAC
>CAYMSF010000162.1:0-6237 GCA_964392985.1 uncultured Victivallaceae bacterium
TCAGGCTTCTCAAAATTGATTGCCCGTCTCACCAGTTCTTTTGAATTCTGCATCATTCCATTGTTCTCTTCTTTGTTTTCAAACATAATCAACCTTTCGAGTGAGAGTTTTTGATGATTTCACGATAATGATAATAAGATTTTTTGGGAATACGCTCGAGTGTATTGAAATCACATCGAATTAATCCTAAACGCTTTGAATAACCAAAGGCCCATTCGAAATTGTCCATTAAAGACCAGACAAAATACCCACGCACATCGTTGCCGTCCACCAGTATCGCCTCTTTCATGGCATCAATATAACTGCTCATAAAATGGCAGCGGAACTCATCATCTTTAGCGGTGGCGATATCCGGTTCGGCAACCGCGCAGCCGTTTTCTGTCACATAAACCGGGATTCCGGGGTAACGGTCGGCTATCCAGTTCAGCATCTTGCGGAACCCCCAGGGCACAACGCTCCATTGCAAATCAGTTTTCACCCAGTCAGGGTGATGACTCAGATAAACCTCAGAATCGTTGCTCATGCCGCCATTGCCGCAGACGCTGTCCAGACCGCCCGGCACGGGTTCGGCAGAGGCAAACGCCGTCGAATAATGGTTCAGTCCGAGAAAATCCGTGCTGCCTTTTATGAGCTTACAATCTTCTCCGGTAAAATCAGGAAGCCGGCTGCCGAGCCGTTCGCGCATTATTGCGGGATAATCTCCGAAAACCAGCGGATCCGTGAACCAGCCGTAAAAAAACTCCAGCGCCCTTTGAGCGGCAGACCGGTTTAATTCAGAATCATTCAGCGGTTCACGCCAGTCGCAGTTGTTGCTGATGCCGATGACGCCGCCGAATCCGCCGTCCCTGAATTCTTTTACCGCCAGGGCATGGCCGATTAACAAATTATGGCCTGCGATATACGGTTCATCAGGCGAGGTGCGTCCGGGCGCAAAAACTCCCAGACCGTATCCGAGCACAGCACTGCACCACGGTTCGTTGAGCGTAATCCAGTTTTTTACCCGGTCGCCGAAATTATCAAAACAAATTCTGGCATAACGCGCAAAATATTCAGCTGTTTTGCGGTTGAGCCAGCCGTCGTGTGTCATTTGCAATGCCAGCGGCAAATCCCAATGATAAAGCGTTACCCAGGGAACAATACCATTATCCAGAAGACTGTTAATCAGGCGGTTATAGTAGTCTATCCCCGCCTGGTTGACCATTCCTGAACCATCAGGGACAATCCGCGACCACGCAAATGAAAAACGATACGCGGTAACCCCCAACTCCTTCATCAGCGCGACATCTTCCTCATACCGGTGATATTGGTCACATGCGACATCCGCATTGTCACCATTCAATATCTTCCCCGGAATATGGGCGTATGCGTCCCAAATGCTGAACCCTTTGCCCTCTTCGAGCCACGCGCCTTCCACCTGATACGCAGCCGTTGCGACACCCCAAACAAAATCTTTTGACATATTCATAATGCTTTATTACCCTCAAACAAATTTACGTATTACTTAGGGACTGTCACAAAATATACTGGTTGTTTTGTTTCAATTCCTTATCGTGTTGTTATTTTTTAAACTAAAGATAAACGAAAAAACTGTAACTGCAATCCGGTTATCCAAATTATTTTTTCTGCATGAAAACACAAAAAACTAAATCTATTCCCGAGGTTCCGAGACCTCTTTTTTTGATAAGTTTGTTCGATTTATCAATTTAGGAGCTGTCATTCAGTTTCATCATCATGCCTGACGGTGAATTTACTCAACAGCGGATTATTTTTCATAATTAATTTATCGTCTAATAGCGACCATATTCTTCGACCAATTCGCTGACCAGTTTTACCAGCTTGACATCACCATTCGGAGGAACCTGATCAGCTACTCCCAGCATGAATTTACCAGAATCTTTGTGCAGCCGGATAATCTCTTTGACATGTTTTTCCATGTCGGACGCGGTAAATGGCGGGGCAAACATTGCGCCGGGGATGCCGCCGAGGATAAGAATATCTGGTCCGGCTACGCTCCGTATATCCTCAAGCAAAATATCGCCAACCGGTTTGGGCGTTAGCGCATCTACGCAATCAATCCCGGTATTTGCAATCTTATCCAATACGCCGTATTGAGTACCGTCAATATGAATCATCACTTTCTTGCCGTGCCGGTGAAGGCTGTCGGCACGCTTGATCAGGCAGTCACGCATGTAGTGGTCAAAATATCCGCCCATGGTTTCGCCGGACAGATTTTCGCAAATCATCACATAGCCGCAATTACATTCGGCGGTAAGTTGTAACAATTGTTCATGACTTGCGGCGATGGTATCCAAGGTCTTTTCCACTTCTGCTTTCTCGTCCGCGATAAGGTAGGCGAGGTCCATTACGCCTATCCATGTTTTGCTGAGCTCGGTAATCGGCGTGCCTGGAATGGCTACGACTGGCAGCCCGAATTCGGCGTAATCGCGGTCTATCTGCGCGATTTTGTCCGGGCACGGCGCATAACGGCGATGTTCCATGATATAGCGGATTATACGCAAATCCTCCACGGTCTTGACCGCGTGTTCGGTAACTCCCCAGGAGAAGGATGGAATGGAATATTCGCGGCGTTCGGTCAAAATTCCTGCTGGCGTATGCCAGCAAATCGTACTTTTGCCGTTGTCCTGTCGTGATTCGACGCGGACTTTATCACCTTCAATTGTTTCATAAGCGCAACAACCGGGGATATATTCACCGACATTATAATCCCGGTGAAGTTGCCCGATACCGCGTTCTCCGCGCCAGCGTTCCGGCAGATCGCCAATTCGCTGATGAGCGCTGTGCCAGTACGTTAAGTCGCCGAACCAAACCATGGCATCAGGCGTGCCGCCGCGAAAAACTGTCTCAATCCGTTCTCGAAGAGTCATTAGCAATTGCCTCTCTTGTCATAACCTGGAGCATTTTCTGTCACAAACGGCATAGTTAAAAGTCGCCGCTGACGAGCTGACTCGTAAATGCCAAGAATTATTTCAAGGCCGCGATATGCTTCAGTGGCGTCAATTCTGGTAGGGGTTGCGTTATTGATGGCATTGTATATATCAGCAGTGGCGCGCTTCATATAGAGTGCCTGGTCATCGCTATGATGGAAATGTTCATCGGTTGCCGGGCTGCAAATTCCGCATTCATTTGCATAGCGTGCTCGAAATACACTTTGAGCATCAGATGCCGGCTCCAGGTGCAGTTCAGCAAACCCCTGCGAACCATTAAGTCGAATAATCGGCTGTCTGGCAGTGACGGATTTATTGCCAGCCTCGATTGAAAGCCGCACTCCGTTGTCAAAATAAGCCGTTCCGAGCAACTGGCTTTCAGTCATAACCCCTTGCCACTCTTCCATATTATTCCAATCAACAGCTCCGAAGACGGTGACGGCGTTATGGTTTTTCCCCAGGGCAAAGAGCGCTGCGTCCACCAGGTGAGGTCCGAAATTCAACAGATTGCCGAATGGCTGGGTAATCTCAATATTCAGTACTTCACCTACTTTTCCCGCCGCCTCACGAAACCACTCAAAAGGTTTTCCATAACGGCGTTGATGGTTGACAAACAGTCGCGCGCCAGATATTTCGGCGGCATTCATCATCCGTTTAGCGGCGGCCAGAGTAAGCGCTAAAGGTTTTTCGATAAAAACCGCTTTGGCACCGCATTTCAGCGCGGCCATGACCATAACCTCACGGTCTGGGGCAAAGGCACAGATGCTTACCAGATCCGGCCTTACCTCTGTCAGCATTCGCTGATAATCGCAAAAACCCAAACATCCCGGAAATTCCTTTGTAAAATCTGCAACATTTTGTTCGTTCCGGCTGCAAGCTGCGGTCAATTTTATTCCCGGTGTCGCCATATAGGCCCAGCCGTGGCAATATGAAATAGAATGTGCGCCGCCTTTGCCCTTAGTTGAGTTACCTAACCCTATGATAGCTGCTTTTATTATATTGCTCATTTCAAATCTCCTTCATTACCATTTATAAACAACTGAAAAATATTTTTGCTTTTGCAGTCCGGCATAGCCTTCAGCAGCCTGTTCGAATGGAAGAACCGCATCAATAAAGTCAGATGCTTTAATGCGTCCGCATCGAATGGCTTCGATAACTTTCTGGCGATCTTCTACGCCGCGATCTTTTGGCGCGAGAATGGTAACCCCCTCACCAGGCATAAACCCAAATGGATCAATAGATATTTTTTCAATATAGTTAGCCTGCATAATCAGTCGCGGCCAGTCATTGTGATAAAATGCAATTGGTTCTACTTTGTAATCCGCACCGTAGGCCTGAGGTTTTTTTCGCAACAATTTATATGCGGTAAGTGCGCCGGTTGCAGTTCCAGAACTTTCAACAACGATATCTGCGCCGCCGTTACATATTACGTTAAGACGTTCCATGGCGTCTGGCGCAGACATATTCACAAACTCGGATATTCCGCGTTCACTGGCCTTCTGCAAACGCTCGTTATTCACGTCACAGACAATAACCCGGCAGCCGCGGTCCATAAGCCAGGCTGCGGAAAACGCTCCAATCAGGCCTTGTCCGATGACGATCGCAGTTTCGCCGGCTACGGGATTAGCGGCTTCGACTCCGCGGGAACTGATTGCCGCGACTTCGGCGATTACATAGTCTAGTGGTTCGGCGTTATGCGGCAGGAGAACCGGCCGGTCCTCGCCTATAGTAGTATAAACATGGGCGCTGGCTTGCCCACCCCATTTTGAGTTGATTCCAGGAACCGCCCTGGGATTACGCCCGCTAATCAAATCTCCCGCTCTGAATCCCTTGACTTCGGATCCAAGTTCAATAACTCTGGCAATCACGGAGTAACCAGGAATTAGCGGAAAATCTTTTGCCGATACATAATTTCCCCCTAGTACCCGCAGTTCGGTTCCCGGCGATACAAAAGTATAAACAGTTTCACAAACTATTTCACTCGGACCGCATTCCGGTAACTTAATCTTTTTTATGGCTACTTTATTCACCTTTTCAAAAACAATGGCCTTGCCGACTTTACTCATAATAATTTTCCTTTTTCTGAGAACATTGATTTTATAAGAACTTAGTTTATGAAGTGGAACAAAATAACCTATTGAAGTTTTACCGGATATCTTGATTTGATATTCGAGTTGCTTGTGTGGCGCATACCGGCAGGCATGTAACGAACAAGCGGCGCGAATAGCATTCAAGCGAACGGTACAAACCCATAGTTTCTTTTGTGACAGTTCCTTCATGTCAATAATTATAATCTTTAAATGTTTATTTTGCAATGCCATAGAATGGCTATATATTCCACATAACGGTTATTATTAACATTAATTTATATTTAAGGATAAAATATGATCTTACAAGATATGGCTATTGACGCGGTGACAATCCAAACGCTTGCCGGTTTAAATTGCAGTTTTCTGACTAGCTGGAGCGTGCCGGTGCAACTCGGGAGTTGCCCGTTTCACCGGCATCGCGGCATTGAAATTGTATATCACCGGGGGGCGGGCGGAACGGTCTATGCCGAGGATGGACTCCAGATTGATTTTGTGCCTGGCAGTTGGGTTATCCATCCGCCGGAACAGGCACACTTTCAGACTGCGCACTCCATCGGCGATGATATATGTATTCATATTGGGGTGGCCGCACCGCTACCGGCGCAATTGCGAGTAATGCGTTACATCAAAGATTCGGCGGATAAAAGTTTAGCAGCTGACCTGGCTTTTCTGACAAACCCGCCGCCCAGGATGAATAGTTTGCAGCAGGCGGTGTACGACCACCGGGGCGCCGCGTTGTTGCTGGCATTGCTGGAACAGTCGCTGCAACCCGCCAGTTTAGATGGAGCCGCCGGGACTGCGGAACGATACGCCGCCGAGGCCTGCCGGATAATCCTGAATGAATTTAACACTATCCGGAGGTTGCAGAGTATTGCCGCCAGAATTGGAATCAGCGATCATTATTTACGGCATGTTTTTAAAGCTCGTTATCAGACCGGAATAAAGGAATTTCTAACCTCAACCAGACTCGCGCGAGCTGAAAATTTGCTGGAAAATTCCACGTTGCCGCTGAAAGCAATTGCCGATGGCTGCGGCTTTGCCAGCGAACGACATCTTTGCTCGATATTTAAAAAACTGCGCGGCGTGTCGCCCGGAGCATTTCGCGCCAATCCCAGCAGTTGATGCTTACGAAAAATTGAGGACATGTTCAGGACGGGTCGATGCCGAATTTGACCAACTGAACATTCCGGCTGAAAAATAAA
>CAYMSF010000163.1:0-6227 GCA_964392985.1 uncultured Victivallaceae bacterium
CGCCACCATTTCATACGCTTATCTCTTTCTTCTTTGGTTTCCTGAAACATGACAAGGTCCTTTCGATTATAAGTTTGTAGTTCCGCGAATAGTTTAATTGGAACCATTTCTAAAAATCATTTTTCCTTCGGCACTAACTTTATTGATTTAATTTTAATTTTTTCTGCTGAATCATAGGCGTCCTTGGAGTTTGCGTCGAAATAGAAATAACCTGAAAAGCCAGCCAGTTCCGGCAGATTTTCCATTTCAGCAGTCTGCCATTCGCCTCGTTTAACTTTTGTCAAATCCAGTCTATAACCAGTAGCAGCCTTTTCCGCTTTGGGTTTGGTTCTCCACAGGCCAAGGGTCAATGCGGTTACGCTTGAATTGAGCGTTTTTGAAATCTTGATACTCTTTATCTCCGGCCCCGGATCAGCCGCTGATTTCCTACGTAATTTCAACTTTTTCTTAAAACACCGAGAATGCATCATTTCTTAATTTTTTCCGCAAGAAGAAGGACGAATTCATATTTAGGTATTTTCAATTCAGCCTTTGTTCCCTGGAGAATTAATGTGGTATTCGTCTCCATATTAGAAACTTTCAGCGGCCCCAACCCGAGTCCTGCGAAATCTATTTCGCAGGAGTTGTCCTTACCGCTGAAATCGGAAACTGCGATAATCGCATTTCCATCATTTCTTCGGTGTACTGCCATTTTTATGCCTGCGCCGTTGATCAAAACATATTTCTGATTCTTCCAGCAAGGGAACGACTCGACATCAGGCAATCCATAGCCGAACTTGTAGAGCTTTTCAAAAGTCGTCCTTAGTGCCTTCGCGTCGAGCCCGCCCTGAGAATAGACTAGCGGAATATCGTAGGCCAGAACAGTGGCGATGAAGGTTCTCGACACCCTTTCTTTTTCATTGCCGGTAATTTCAATCAGGACGGACGGCACGCAGCCGGACTGGGTTCCAATGGTTGTTGCCAGGATATATCCGTCGGGAAAACGTGTCTGGAAATCGGAACTGCCATAATTGGCTTCCCATTCCAGTGAAACCGTGCCGAAACTCATGAGCGGTATAATATTTGTGTTGGTCATGTGCAGGTAAAGGAACGGACGGTCGTCCAGGAATTTCTTGTTTTGTGTAAAAAGCAAGGTGGCAGTGCGTTTAATAGTCTGACGCATTGCGAAAATATCGAAGTAGGGCTGCATTTCCCCGTCTGGCCTGACATAGCCCGGTCCGGTCACGTCGCTGAATACCGGCCAGTCGCGGACATTGTCGTAGTAAATCCCGTCAAAGCCGCAGTCTATGAGTTTTCTTGCATAAGACAGCATGAAGTCCTGATAGCTTTTTTCAGGTCGGGTATTATAAGGGTCGGCATTGTTGGCGCGATATTCCGAGCACCACCACTCGTCCATGAATATCTGGTACTCCGGCCAGTTGATCTTGGAGATTTTTGGATTCAGGTATTCAAAAATAAAGTCGGCCTTGTAGGAGAGTTGCTCGCCGGCGGTAAGCCCCTTGCGAAAATAGTTTTTCCGGTCGTTGCTCCTGTCCCCATAATATTTTTCCACATAGGCATTGATGACTTCCGGGCTAATCCTCTCCCGGAAATGTCTGTTAGTAGTGAATTTTTCCAAGAGGGAATAGTCTTTTCCGGCCGGCCAGAAGTCCCCGTCGCCCCCCATGAATGTGGTTGAAAGAAAACAGCCGATTTTATAGACATCTTTGACTCCATCCGGTTTCCATCCGATGAACATGCGTCTCCAGTTTTGCATCTGTGGTTTCACGGGCGTGGCTTGGAAGCCAATGACGAATTTTCTTGGGGAATTCAAGGTGAACGGTTGTGAAAAAAGATTTACCCGCAACGAGGTTTCCGCATCGTTACGAATCAGCTCCAGTGCCGGTTTGGCCGGATCCACGCTCCAGTTCTTGTCGCTTTCGCTGAACCAGCAAAGTCCCTTGTAGATGTCGCCAAACCAGAAATACGGCCTGAAATTGCCTGATAGCTGGTTGTTGAGTTTTGCTTTAGTGCTGTCCCATACCACGCCATTACCCTTGGGGATATAGTCGGCCGGATTGAAGCGCATGTTATTGTTGGTGGTATGGAAAAGATTCGCATACGCTGATTTGAGTGGGACTTCGATAAATCCATTTTCTATCAATACTGGTTTTTCCGGAATTAGCTCAATGGTTAGCTTGCACATGCCGTCATAGTCGTATTCGTATTTGGCGCTCATCTTGACGCCACCAGGACTTTCCGATACGGTTTCACAAATTACCGATGAATTGGTGCGGGATAGCGACTGGAAGGATTTTTCTGTGAATTTGACTTTGCCACTATCAATGACGAGTGAGACGGGTCTTGCAAGGATGTTTTCCCCCTGCGCATAAATAGCGTCCCAGAATCCATTTTTCATCGAATAGGCGGTCATCAGGGCATCAACCCTGCGACTGTCGTCAGAGACTTTCAGCGGGATAAACGGCGGCACGATCACGTCTTCCAGTCCAAGGGCGGAATTCTCCCACGGGAATTTTTTGACGCTGAACTCGCGGGATATGATTATCGGCTTGTCGCCATTTTTCATGATAAGCTCCGCCTCTATTTCATAATCCCCGTCTGAAAGTTCCGGCAAGTTCATAGTTGAACGGAAATACGATCCGCTGCGCACTGCGGTGGACCTGTCGCCGACCACAGCTTTATCAATTTTGGATTTCACCTGGAATCTGACTTCCTTGATGGATTTGCCGTCCTTCATAGACGCCGGATCTATGCGGCACTTAAGCGTGTGGAATGTTGGAAGGTAGGCGAAATCCATAGCGGGATTTCCTCCCCCGCCGCTCCAGATGGATTTAGTGTTGGGCTCCCAGGAGAAATATTTAGAAAAATATGAAACGCCGGTCTTGGAATCTGAGACGGAGATCAAACAATCGCGCGGGATCGGGCTGATCTCTTTGCGGGCCAGGGCTACGGTCTCCGTGGTTCCCGGCGGGATGACTTTTTCCTCATCGAGCGTAAGCGGCGCACCACCGGAAACAATATCTATTTTAACTTTCAGCTTTTCCGATTTGTCGCCTGTATTGACAATGCCAAGCCGACAGTCCATATCTCCGCTGGCGTAGTCCGGCCCCAACGTGTTGAATTCAACCACAATCGGCGTGGATTTATCGAAGATTACTTTCCCCATCTGGTCAGGATTGCTGAAGCTGGCGCTTTTGCTCCAACAGGTTTGAACCTGGGGTTGTGTCCAGTCACGGCACATCTGAACCCGCCATTCACCCAATATGTTCAAGGGGGAAAACTTCATCTCGGAATATGATATCGCCACTTCAAAATTCCAATTGCCGTTGTCGAACGAGCTGGCTGTCTTGATATTAGTATCCCATGCTTGCGAGCTTCCCGACAGGGCGCCATTTTTCATCGGATATTTTAGTTTGAAAGCGGTTCCTGTTGAGTTCACCGCCAACTGATAGGCAAAGTCGCCGCCTGGCGGGCATAGCAGTATTTCCACCAAATCGTCCATGAACAGTTTGACATCGGGCTTGTTGACGCGTGAAAGCAGTTTTAATTCTCCTGGCGGCAATTCGCTTGAGCAGGAAAAATAGACCGCTTTGCTATCGTAGCCTAGACGGAACAACGTCTTCCGAGGCTCCAATGTGGCTGAGGCTGCTTTGAGAGATCCAAAGGAAACTCCAGCCCCCTTCCATTCGTCAGCGTCTATTTTGCCGTCAATATTTGGCGGCATTTTCATCGGAGGCAATCTCATCATTGATGCCCCCATCTGCAAGTCCGCTTCAGCGGCAAAACCCTGTAAAGCGAGATGACACACACACACGCAAATGAACAGCCTGATCGTTCTACACATACTCTCTCCCAATTTATTATTATTTAAAAATTTCTTTTCCGTTATTCTGGTTTGCGGGATATTCCTCTTTAAACTTGCTCAGTATCTCGGAGTCAGCAAGTCTTTTTGAATACACAGTGAATTCGTCCAGCCTGTATGCTTCGCTTGTTGTGCTGCCGAAAGCAAGCATGGTCGGCGGCGCGAAAAGGTCGGCTGTGAAATTTCCGCCAAGTTTTTTTGACGCGAATGGTTTTCCGTCAATACTCAGATAGAGCTGGCTGTTATCCCATGCCACCGCTACCAAATGCCATTTGCCAAGTCCAGATGCACCTACTGGTGGAGCCGTGAAGGCCACATTCGGAATCGATTTGAAATATGCCGTTGAAAGATAAAAACATTGGTCCGCCAACGGACGATTTCTGGGGTAGTTTTCCATTTGAAGCCCGATGTAAGCGGTCCGACCGCCTTCGGTTCCAAACAATTCACAGCGGCCTCTTTCCTTCGATGACAGCCAGGAGTCTTCCGGAAGAAACCAGAAGGTTACGGTGCCTGGCACACTGAAATCAATATTATCTTTAATCTCAAAAAACAGTTTTCCGCCTGATTTTCCGCAAAGCATGGCCATCCCTCTAATGCCTTCGGCAAAAACCAATTTCCCTTGGCGCTGTTTGGGACTGGGAGAGCCTTTAGACATATCAGCGTTAGCTGTCTTGTCATCAAAAGAAATATTAAAAATTATCTCATCAGAAGACAAAGCAGGACTTTCTAATGGCGATAGAAATATACCCAGCGCGGCGAGTGCGATAAACGTAACGTGTTTTACGATCATGTTATAGTCCTTTTTATTGGGGATTCGGCAGAGTCTAATTGCCACTCCATAAAGCGGCATTCCCATCAGTCGGAGCGGAGTTCGGCTTGAAGGCGGTGTCAATATGCCCGTCAAAATACATGACATTTGCTTTTCCTGTGCCATGGCGGGAATCAAACCACCCTAAATCCTTTGCTGCCCGTAAACCATAGGCATTTGCATAATCACCGGGAGCTCCAGGTTTCCACGAGTCAGTAAGCAAAAATTGTGCAGACGGCTTTTTTCGAGCAGAGAATTTAAAGTATTTGCTGTGTATGTCGGCGGCTGGAGCCCAATGGGCGGTCAATATCGAATAGTTGAATCCCCATGAATATAAACCAGTCATTGCACTGAAATTATCAGCACGAACTTCCGGGCACATAAATTTTTGCATATTTTGCCCATTATATCTGTTATATCCCAGGCGCAGGAATGAAAGCTCCGTTATCCATACTCTAGCGTCCGCATAACCAATAGATATGTCCTGAGCCCCGTATTTCATATTATATCCGATGAGATAGTCATTATAGTCGGAGGCGTACATGTTGATGCCCAGGGACGCCGTCTTCATGTTTGATGCGCAACCAGTCCCTCTTGCCATACGTCTCGCTTTATTCAGCGCCGGCAGCAGCATTGAGGCCAAAATTGCGATGATTGCGATCACCACAAGCAATTCTATGAGTGTGAATTTCAACGACTTATAACTTTTTTCCTGATTCATTTTGCAAACTCCTTTTTAGTTCTTATACTTTGCTTTTATAAACGCCAATTGCATAAGCTAATATGATTATAAATGTTTATTATTGCTTAATCCACATCTGTTTTCATAAAATAGGCGGTATTTACAATAAAAATTCCCGACATGGTATTTTTGGTATTAATTTTATTATTTATCATAGCTCCACCCCCCCGGAAAAATGTTTTACTGAAATCACCATTCCGCCAGAGCAAATTGGATAATTTTGTATTATTCTGCCGGAAAAAGCTATTGCCGCCGTGAACAAACATGCGGCTGCCGATTTTGATGCCGCTCAGCGAATGAAAGTATTTAATATTTGTCTGTTCCCAAATGCCGGAGATATGCCTGGTTACAGCCTCTTCAGGCAGTTTATCATGTTCAAGACGCACTTCGCCGTCAGCGGTATTGATCCTGAAGCCTTTGCGCACTGAATAAGTCAGTTCCACGTGGACAAAACCAGGCAATTCAAGGTAAAGTTTCAGTCCGGTATCATTTATCCATGGTTCGCTCATAATTAACTATAGAGGTAATTTCAAAAGTAGTCAGAATTCAGGAGCCAGGAGTCGGAATAATTGGAAAACGAACTGGATTTGACTTAGAATTTCATTCTGAATTCTGGATTCTGTCTTCTGAATTCCCGCAAAACGCGAGTTTTGCAATTGGCTCTATATTCATAATTGATTTAATAATATTGGATTGTAATATCCCATTGTTTAAAATTATAATGTGCGCCTATTGGAACGCAATATGCATAAAAATATAATCTATGTTATTTTATAGCAAATTTACATTTATTGTATTTTTGGTATTACGGTTTT
>CAYMSF010000164.1:0-6041 GCA_964392985.1 uncultured Victivallaceae bacterium
AGAACGGGGGGTGTACCATAATGGTTGGCGTTCCTAACGACTGGCGGGAATGGAAGGACGCGAAGATACAACTAATTGAAAAATATGTCTCGGTGATACAACCCTGGAACGTGGGTCGGTATTCCAATCCTGAAACGGCGAAGGCGCATTTTGAAAAATTAATTCCCGATGACATCGAATGGTGCAAGAAGCGCGACAAAGACTATTATGCGGTTATCTTCCCCGGATTCAGCTGGTCAAATCTGAAGAATGGACAGAACCTTTTGAATGCGATTCCACGACTGGGTGGTAAATTCTTCTGGAGTCAGGTCGAACTGGTGAAGAAATACGGAATGGATATGGCGTATGTCGCGATGTTCGACGAGGTAGATGAAGGTACCGCTATCTTCAAATGCACAAACAATCCTCCTGCCGGACGTTTCTGCACCTACGAGGGGTATCCGAGTGATCATTATCTCAAACTCGCTGGATTGGCGGGGCAACTTCTCCGTGGGGAAAATATAAGTTTTCCTGACACTAAGCCGGATCCGGCGCAGATGTCATACAAACCTGTGAGCCTGTTGGACTATTATGATGGCTCTCAGAAACTGCCGGAACAATCAACGAAAAAACTAAAATCCCTGTTCAATGATATTCCTATCGGTCTGATTGGTTGCGAACAAACTTGCTCAACATGGATTTATGCGCTCAACAAAGATACTTTCAAGATCAGCCAAAAGGATTGGAAGACCATAGAGGAAACTGTTCCTGATTCCAGAAAATGTCCGATAATGATTTTCGGATCAGGCAACGAAACGTTCGGAATTGGAGAAGGGATAAAAGTGGATACTGTCGTCAGCAACCTGAAAGACTACGTCAAGAACGGAGGCACATTACTGGTGATGTCCGGGGGGAGATATCCAATGTATTATCCTGATGATGGGGTAAATTGCAAAAATATCGGGCTGAATCTGGGTTTTATTAAGGATAAGGCATCCATGAAAGTAGTTTTTTCACCGGATTTACCTGGTGGATTCGAGGAATGGACTCCAACTAAAGGGATTGCTTCCCGCCTGCCCAGCCGAGGACTGTATCCAAACAATGTCAGATATAAATCACTCGTATCAGTAATATCCGCAGAGGGCAATGAACTTGGCGATTTGATTGCCGTCATAGGCCCCGGGGGTAATTTAGACAATGGACGGATTATCTATCTAGCGTCAAGCATGCAGGAACATCCTAAGAAGGAATTATTGCTGGCATCGCTTTTGGAGTACGTTGGAACAATAGTCAATCATAAATAAATAATCGCTGATGATATTTAATATTCAAATAGAATTTTGATAATATGGATGATTATCGTTACCTCTGGTCCATTGTTTGCATGCGTATTGAAACTGCCCACGGGTTAACTGGTAATGTAAAATTGATCAAAGACAAATAGCTGCAGTACTTGGCATTCTGAATTAATTCAAGGGGAATTACCAATGAACAGTAAACTTGTTTGGCATGCAATAGAACGTACAGAGTTGAAATCCAGATTCCCCGAATGTTACAGTCGTTGGAACTTTTCCATTCCTTCACAAAAACTTGACAATTTTAATTCTTTAAAACAATATTTTAAAAAAAAGACCTTTATCTATTGACATTTTTCAAAAAATAATGTATAATAGTTATATATAACAAATATGATATACTTTATTAAATTTATTATGTTGATACTGGTGCCTTATTAAAGGAGGTTTGCCAAAGTCGCAACGCCGGGTGAATAGCGAATTACAAATAGTTTATGCGAAAAATTATATATTGTTGAATTCCGGCGAGAACCGTTAGAATAACAAAGACTGATGGAGGTAATAAATAGCAATAAACCTGAAGAACAAACCGGCAGTCCCAAAAAACATAATCGTTAACAGGATTGATAACGAATAAATAATAAACAAACTTATTACTGTGGGGGAATAACAAATGCTAGAAAGAAACCTAAACAACCTGAATAACAAAAAGAAGACTAATAGTTGTAAGTCTTTTATTCCAAACAACTTCACACTTATAGAACTCCTCGTGGTGATAGCGATCATTGCAATATTGGCGTCAATGCTATTGCCTGCGCTTAATAAAGCCAGGAATAAAGCAAGATTAATATCTTGTGTCTCAAATCTCAAACAACTTGGTGCGGGTAGCGCTTTGTATTCAAATGACTATAACGACTATATCAGGATACCCAATGGCAACGATATTGCCGCTGGTCCATATTACTGGTTTGACAGAATCAGTGGAGTCAGTCGTTACATTGGAGATAACGTTCTTGTTTGTCCTGCTGATCTTGGTGGAAGCGTCAAGATTATTCAGTCATTCCCCAGGGCAGATGAGCGCAGTTCAGTCGGTGTTTCTTATGGCGGCAATTATGATTATAGAAATATCCCGATTAAAGTTACCCAGGTTTTCAGATCTTCCCAGAAGTTCCTTTATGGCGACAAAGGTCGTACCGCAACAGATGGAGCCGCCAGCGCAAACAATTGGGCATGTCCGATGATAAGTAAGGCAAAGTCTCCTCAGGTTTATGGTTTATTCAACCGTCATAGCGGAAAATCCGGCAACTGGGTAGCGATTGCAGGAAATGTGCAAACAGAACTGGATACTTTTAATGGAGAAATTAACAGGACGGGAAACGAGAGACTCTACGACAAATATTGGCGTTGGAATGTAAAATAATGTGTAGTATTATATTTAAACGTCTGTTATCGTGACGCTTTTAGATTGTGTGCGTTATCTTTATTGAACTATTGCTGTTTCCGTTTTAGCACTTGCATATTTCCACTTAAACAATACTAACGACCGCGACGCCGGGACCGGTGTTGAATCAATCTTATATGTTTAAAGATGTTGTTGCTACCTGGAATCACTGTTACAAATAACTCCGTAAAACAGGGAAAATTACACATGAAATGTAATTTAGCGGGCAGTCTAATGCTGTCAGCACTTATGTTTACGACAATTACTGTTTTTGCAGGATCAGAGGAGAAAGATGATTTTGCACAGGGTATGCATCAAATTGAATTGCTTAATTTCAAAAAAGCCGGCGACCTTTTTGAAAGTGGAATGAACCGCAGTAAAGAAGGCAGTCCACAATGGATTGAGTTCGCGTTAGGTTATGCTATCAGCCTTCACCGCCGCCAACCGGATACAGCGTCAGATAAAATCGCAGCCGCTGAGTTGTACGCAAAAGTTGTCAAGTATGCAAAAGCGTCAAACAGTAAATACTATCCGCTAGCCCTGCTCCAACAAGGGAAACTCTATGAGATGGATGACTTTCAGGATGATAAAAGTAATCCGGATAAAGCTTATCAGTGTTACGATACGGTTATAAAGGATTGCCCTGCGTCAAACCTCATTCATTATGCTGCACTATGCCGTGCTCAAGTCTTGATTTTTCAAATGCGAGATGAAACCGTAATCAAAGGAATCAATGAACTGCAAGCATGGATTGCCAAGTATCCGGACAATCCTTTCGCGCCGGTTCAACGGACATTGGCAGCCGAAGCCTTCGCCTATCCGCTGAGAGATTTCAGGCAGGCGGTTACCACCATGAAAACTATCGAAAAGACTGGTTTCCCCTCCGGCACTTTGGTGGATCAGTTTTATTGGGAACTGGCAAACTACGCATATAAAGACGGCGATATAAAAACGGCACGGGAATATTTCAACAAGATTGTGTCGCTGGGAAACAGCAGATTCGGCACTGTTGCTAAAGACAGATTGAAAAATATCGGAAATAAGTGATTATGGCATATAATGAAAATTCAAAATTCACTAAGATAAAAAACAACTTTGGCCTTGTTATTCTGGCCATCGCTTTTATCGCGTCGTGCATCTTCGTGTTTCATAATTATGTGACATATAATGACCCGGATACACAAGCAGTTAAGATTTGTCACTGGCAGTTGGAAGCGGGCTTTCGTGAGGCCATGGCAGCGATCATTAACGATTATGAGGAACAATACAGGAAACGGACAGGCAGAAAAGTAAAGATTATCCAAATTCCTGTCGCAGAGCGTGGATATGCTCAGTATATCAATACCGGACTTATTGGAAACATGGCTCCGGATATCATTGAGATGGGGCATTCAGGTACACTTAAAAATATTTCAAATTTAGTCAGATATTTCACTCCTCTCGGCAAATATTTGCGGGAACAAAATCGATATAATGACGGAACTGATTTACAGAGTTTTACCTGGCGCGACACTTTCTTCGACGACTTGCAGGGAGAAATAACCCCTGAACTTCAGGAATATTACGCCATTCCATTTTCCATGTTTACCGTGCGCCTGTATTACAATAAAAATCTTCTCAAGAAAATAAGTGGTGATGATAAATTTCCAGTAGATTATCAGAAATTTATCAATCTGTGTAAAGCGGTTGAGGATTATAACAGGAAAAATAAAACTAACTACGTTGCCGTGGCGGCTTGTCAGAACCAGTTGAATATATTTGAAGAGAAATATACTAAAACTTTTTTGAAAGATTTGGTGGATGCAAACGATACTGACCTCAACGGAGAAATTGAAATAACCGAGTCGTTTCACGCTTTCAGAGATGGAAAGTGGAATTTCAAATCCCCGGCTCTTCTTGCTAAAGACAGATGTTTGAAAGAAGTTTCAGAGAACTTTATGGCAGGATGGATTGCAGCCAAACGCGATGATGCTGCCTTTGCCTTTGTTCAGGGCAGGTCTTTGATGACTATTACCGGGAGCTGGGATGCCAAGTCCATTATAAAGCAGTCGGAAGGGAAATTTGAAATAGGCATTGCTGACTTTCCGTACCCGGTCAATCATCCGGAATATTCAAAATATGTTACTGGCGGTGTAAATGAAGCCTCTATCGGTGCTGGTATTCTCTGGGCACTGAATAAGCGATCAAAAAATTTTGAGATTGCGATTGATTTTCTGCGATATGCCACTACCAGGAAAGTAAATGAAAAGTTCAATGAACTGACATGTTGGCTACCGGTAATTAAAGGGGCCGGAATTAAATATGATTTGCTGAAAAAGTTTAAGCCGAAACTTGAAGGCTACAGCGGTAACTTCAATTTCAAGATCAGTACAGAATTCGCGCTATTCAGCGCGGGACAGAAGTCGATGTTGTTACAGGGGGTTTTTGATGAAGCTGAATATGCCAGTCTTCTTGAGAAAAATTACAAGAAAACCATGATTCAAGGCTTTAAACATCATATGGAAAATAATTATCGCATTCTGAAGACTTACGATCGAGTTATGGGCGCTTATATCATGCTCAGTGAAATGGGAACCGCAGAGCAGTCGGACAAGGTTAAAGATCGAATTCCAACCCTGGCAAGTGTTGCTGAACAACAGTCATTTAGATATTCTGTAAATATGCATCGCTATGAATCATTTAACGCCAGACAGAATCAAACATCTAACGGAAAAGAGTCAAAGCAATGAATTCGGTAAAACTTACTCCAAAAAATTTTGCCTATAATATATCGATTTTTTTGTTGTTAGTACCAACGTTGGTGTTAGTGACTGTCTTCTCCTACACTCCGGCTATTGAAGCCATGCGCCACTGTTTTTATATATGGGACGGTGATTATGTCGAAGAGTTTGTGGGACTGAACAACTTCAGAAAATTGATTGGCGATCTTTCTTTATGGACTCCGTTACTGCTTGGTGGCACTCTGGCATTTCTTTCGGCACTGTGCGCAACCGGAACAACTCGAGTTGTTCTAAGAATTGCCGGTATATCTTGTCTGGTATGGATGGTTCTTGCAATGTCAGGCGATTACAACAAAGTGCGTGCCACGCTGGAATGGCGAACTGGAACCTTGACACTACTTGTCGTAATGATGATTATAACTGTTATTGCAGTGGTGATGTCTTTTTCAAGGACAGACAACCTACTGCGCAAATGGAGCCGGTTTCTGGCATTTTTCCTGCCAGTTGCCGGTGGCGCAATCTACCTGATTACAGTCAGGGAACTCGGTGATGGACTGTTGTGGTTGAGTTTCCGCCTTATCTTTATTTTGATTATCGCCAACTTAT
>CAYMSF010000165.1:0-6033 GCA_964392985.1 uncultured Victivallaceae bacterium
AAAGCGGTCAAGGATTTTATTAAAAGTCTCAAGTTGCGCAATAAGACAGATCAGATTGATGCTGGAGCATTGGCCCGTTATGGCGCGGAACGGATGCCGGAATCTACAGAGGAAATGCCTGAGGAATATCAATATCTGCGGGAACTTGTCCGCCAGAGAGCTGCCCTCAGTGATCAGTTGATAGCGGCGCGGACAAGACTCAATGAAATGGGAGAATTCAAAGAAATTATAAAAATACAACAGTCAGTAATCAAATCCATAGAGCAGGCTGTGGCAAAAATGGAACTGGAAATTAAACGCTGCATTAATAGTTCCGATGAACTGCGCAAGAGCTTAAAGTATGCTGTCACAGTTCCAGGAGTGGCTTTGATTGTCTCCGCGGTTGTACTGGGGGAATGCGGACCGCTTAATCGTCATAGTAGCCGCCAACTCGGTTCATACAGTGGGATTGCCCCACAAATTCGCCAGTCAGGGACAAGCGTAAACAGAAGCAGAATCAGCAAGCGTGGATCAGGATACTTGCGACGAGTGCTGTATATGGCATCTCTTGCAGCAATTGAACACAACCCTGAAATGGCAGCATTTTACAACCGACTTATTGCCAAGGGAAAAAAACCTATGCAAGCTCGTTGTGCTGTCATGCGAAAAGTTTTAATCTTAATTCGGGCTGTGGTTGTCAATGAAACAGAGTATGATAAAAATTTTGCGAAAAATTGTCTTTCATCGAATTGATTTTTGACATACCATCTTCATGGTAAAATTGTATTTGTATTGCTTTTATGGGTTAAAAATATTTCAGTTTACCGGTTTCGGTTTTAAACTTATTTTATCACCGGAAACATTAAAATCGCTGCTGGCGTCTTCTGTTTCGCAGAAGTAATTATCCACTTTTTTGATAGAGACAATTTTTTCGCCGGGTTTCAGTGGAATAGTTCCGGAGGAATTCATAAAGACCGCGAACAGTTTCTGTGTTTTGGGCTGACGGGAATAGATTAAGTCATCACTTATCTTACTGTTGGTGCTGAGATATTCTTTGCCATTCCAGTTGCGCTGATTGAGCGGTACGCCATTCAAATTATCCCAGCTTGCCACTTCTCGTGTCAATTGTTCCCAGCGGTGAATTTGATAGACTGCATTAATTGATTTATAATTTGAATTTTTTCTTGGTCCGTCAAATCTGCCAAACCATCCAAACCATGAACCGTGTATTGCGGCCTTGGCGGCAATTTCCTTAATTATGGGGAACTCGTGATCGTTCGGTACTGTCGAGCCGACCCAATCTCTGGTAACAAGGCCTGACTTGAATATTCTGGCGTCGTCCGCAAATTCGGTGGCAAATTTTCCGCCTGATTCAGAGACGACAAAAAAGTTTTGCATCAGTTTTTTTGAATCCGGGCGGTCTTCGATGGTTTTGATCCAGTTATCATAAATACGGTATGGTTCAATCATGAAGATGACCGGATTTTTCGGGAAATCACGGGCAGCGCGTTCTTTCAAAGCTAAGAAATATGCAGCTTTGCCATCACTGTATGTAGCGTATTGATGTGTGGTGCCAGGATAGAGGTCGGTACAATCATTGACCAGAGCGGTGGTTTTGTTTTTATCCTTTTCCCGGTTTTTCATATCCTTTATACTGACGGGTGTGGGCATGTTGAAATCCTTGTCATTCGGATCGAACCGGTGGATGATATTGTGAAAATCACCGCAAAGGTCTGACACATCCCACCCAATGCCACCAAACATAAACTTCTTTGAGGGACGTTCTAACTTTTTTGCTGCTTCGAATGTCTTGTTGACGAAATAGTCAATGACGCGCTGCTGCTGGAAATCGGGCAGGGGAGTGAAAGAAACTGTAACCTTGGGACCTTTATTGGGAATGGGCCAACCGGTACCAAGACAAAGCGGAAAAGGAGCTTTGGCATCTCTCAGTGCAAAGTAATTCTTGTACATCTCCTGAATATCTTTGGGATAATCCTTTTTGATGATTAGTTGTGTCTGTGCTCCAAGGGTTGGATAAACCACAAAATACTCCGGGCTTTCAAAGAGAAAATAGAAATTTTCAGCATCAGGCAAGTTTTCCATCCCCGCTTTGTAAACAATGCGGTTATAACCCATTTGCCGGGCATACTTGAGGTTGTCCGGCGATTTTCCGCTCCAGGCGATGGCAAAAACATGTCTGGCTTTGAGTTCCTCGTAATTGGCGGGTAATTTTGGCGCTGGCGTAGTTTCAAGTTGAATGATGTATCCGTTACCTGGAGGAGTTTCTGTTTTCTCTTGCGCCAATATCAAATGACCGGAGAACAACATAAATAGAGCTGAAATGAAGCGCAAAGAGTGCATAATATTTTCCTGTTAAATTTTAAACAATACAAATATAAACAATTATAGTATTATACTGTAATACTGCTATTTTGTCAACAGCTCTGACAATAAAATATTTTTTCTTTAACTCTTTTCGTGCTTTTTGTGTCCCGCCCAAGGCGGGTAAATTTTCGTGGGAAAAATGGATTTGATTTTTAACTCCGCCGCGGGTCGTACCCGCTCATGGTAAAAAAGGATTTCTATTGCTTTGGGTTGGGGTAAAATGGATTCAGATAAAAAATGGTGGAGCATAAGGGACTTGAACCCTTGGCCTCCACACTGCCAGTGTGGCGATTAAGCTCAAAATATGAATTTTATAGTTCTTTTATTGTTTTTTGATTTTTGGGTGTTAACTTATGGTAATGGATGTAAATGGATGTAACCCTAAATGAAATTAAAGGGTTTGAAAAATGAAACAGACTCAAAACGGATGGATGTACAAGAGAAATAAACAGGGTCGAAAAGTTGCGGACGATGAGCCAGGTATTTATTATCTTCAATATCAAACAAACGGCAAAGTGAAATTAACTTCTTTAAAGACCGATGATAAAAAGAAAGCGGAAAAGAGAAGAACAGAAATTTTACAGCCAGCTTTGATGTTAGACACTAAAGCAAAAGTCGTAGTGCATATAGCTGAAGCAAGAAAAATTATCAACGACAAAAAACACCTGTTGACTAAAGTTTGGGATGAATATGAAGACAGTAGTTCACGCCCTTTGTCTGCTGCTGGGACACTAAGAAATCATAAGCGTCATTGGGACTCTTTTAGGATTTGGATATTATTTAATAAACCGGGATTTACAACACTTAATGAGATAACTAAAGTTGAGGCTCAAGAATTTTCTGATTTTCTATGGAAAAAGAAAATAACAGAAGACACTTTCCGCTATTACATGGTTAGTTTGAAGTTGATTTATAAGCATGTAATGAATGTTACTGAAACACCTTTTGACGGGATTAAAAAAGAGAAGGCTAAATCAATAGGCAGACTTGATTTTACTCAAGAGCAAATTTTAAAAATCCACGAGGAACTTGATAAGCCTGATTTTCACATGTTGAATAAGCCAGAAATGAAACTTCTTTGTTATATCGGTCAATATACTGGTCTTAGGTTAATTGATGCTGTGAAGCTTGAATGCAGGTCTATTAATTTAGACAAAGATAATGTATGTTTATCTCCTGTCAAAACTATCAGAAGAGATAAAATTGTATCAATTCCAATACATCCAGAATTCAAAGCAATCCTTGGTTCTGTAGACTTGACTGGTGAATATGTTCTACCTGCAATGGCAAAACGTTACTCGCATAACCCAGACGGCATTAAAAATGATTTTATGCGATTATTAGCTAAAGCTGGTCTTGATGAAGAACAATCAAGAGATAGAGGGCTTACCCGAAAATTATATGGTTATCACTCTTATAGACATACATTTTGTTCTATGATGGCTTCTGCTGGAGTTCCTATTGCCATACTTGGCAGTATGCTGGGTGATAATATCAGGACTCTTGAGCGTTACTATGTTAAGATAAATTCAGCAAGTCAAATAGAAGCCATTAACAGTCTCTCAAGTGTCAAGCCTGTATCAGAGTTGGAAAAACTGAATAATCGCATCCAAAACGCTTGCAAAGCGATTGAATCAGCAAATATTAGCGATAACATTAAAGCGGAACTGCTCAAACTTCTGCAATCCTAATCAACACTTTCCATCTTTCTTTCATGTCGGTTTAATCAACGCTCTTTTTTTAATTTTCTAAAATCATCCATCCCGAAATTTTTCTCCCAGCCATGCCTTAGCTTTTCCTTATATTCCATGATTTCAAAAACATTCATAATTCCCCAAATAGCTCCCAAAAACTGAATGTAAACAAAATGTGGCAATTTGAACTTAATTAGGAAAAGGCGAATGGAAACGAGTGTGTTTATTCACAAAAAAACAAACGGGAACAATGTGCGTTTTTTTCGGATGGAAACATTTATTTTATACAAAACCAAACGGACTGGACACCCCTTCCTTTTATAACGGCCAAAGCTTATATCAAAAGGAGATATAGGCTCTGGTCGTCTGGCATAATTATTCTTTAATTGGTTCAGATACTGGTTCGTTTTTCGTAAGATTAACAACCGAATACCGTTTTTGCTCGAACCTTTGATTGGCTTCAGAACCGAAATTACGGCTGTAATCCCGTTCGATTGTCCTTGTCCATTCAAAATCCTCAATTCTGCATATATCGCCAATAAATACCTTACCCAATGCACGTCCTAGAGCCTTTACGTCAGAGTATGGAGCATTGACGCTAAACTCACTGGATAAGTCCAGTAAATCCTGAGCCGTCAGGTCTTCATTCTTTCCTGATTTAATTAGCGGCTCTGCAATCTTGTGCAGCCATCCCGTGGTCGGATTGGCTCTAAGGGTTGAAGCTGATTGATGCCCTTCTGATGGAGCAGGCAACCCGAATATTTTATCACATATCCATGCCATCACCCCTGCAAACTTGCGAAAGTCATGGAACGGACAACTTGCAACTGGTTTACCAGCTTTTTGCCATTCCTCTACTATCCGATAAATTGCTCCCAGAATTCTAGGCTGATTATGTTCAATCCATCCTAATATTCCTTTGCCATCCCATTCGTTAAACACATAATCTGACGGTTTTTTTCTGATACTGATAACCATTGACCGGTTCATAATATCATGCGTTGCTTCAATTGAGTTTGCCGTAAATAACCAGACATGCGCTGACGGTTTTACCTTGCAATAGCCAACATGAGGGATTCGTGCGTCTATATAATCGGTTGTGGTAACAAGACTTTCCAGCCGTTGACTGTCTATTCTGCCACGCACGTTATCCCAGCAGATAAACGCCGAACCACGCACCATAGCCATATCAAGCGATTCGTCAATAGACCCTACTCCTCCAGTACGATTGGTCACGTTGGCAACCGTTCCCCGATAAATTTTCGACACCGAAACTACTATATATCCTTTACCAGCCTGTGACTGGTCTGCCTCGACAACAAAAATTGGTGTTCTGTCCGTAAAAAGACCACCGAATTTCAATGCTGGAGCAAAAATCATGCTTAAGGCTCTGGACTTATCAGCGAGTGAACAAAAATCATATTCTGCAATCAAGGAATTGATTAGTTCAACTGCCTTCGTCAGACTTTCCACACGTTCTATTTTTTTCCCTGCGACTAGCACATTGCCATGCACTCCAGAAGTTTGAATTCCGGTATCAGTATAGATAGGACAAGGGGAAATTATGTCTACGTGAGGAATCCTAAATCTCGCTTCTGCCTTGAGCAACATTCCTGCGTTATCATCGGACATTTTTTTATTTACCAATTTTAACTGACTTTTTTGATAACCGTAAGCCATCGTCTGGTAAGAATCCCCGATTAAATTTCTTAGCGTTTTTACATCCACCGGAATGAACTCCTGTCCTTGCAATCTTACCAGTTCGTCACCCACACGGTATATATTGGATAGGCCGGTTACCTGGTCAAAAACTTGACTTGCGACTATTCCATCTGTTATCCCATAATTCAATCCTAGGTCATTGGATAGTATCAATACTTGCTTTGACGGTTGCGACGTTACCGTTACGGTTGTAGCCGCCTGTTCTGTTGTTGGTTTAATTTCATCATGTGCTTCACTCATCTTAACAATCTCC
>CAYMSF010000166.1:0-6020 GCA_964392985.1 uncultured Victivallaceae bacterium
ATAGTTTATTAACTAATTATTTACAGAAAGGTGAAATATGTGCGGAATATTTGGAATTATATCATCATCATCATCCATTAACCGGAATGAATTTGGAATTTTGGCGCGCCACGCCCAGGAAAGAGGCAAGGATTCCTCTGGATTAATAACGTATGACGGATCAAAATATCAAATCTATCGTGCTGACTATGCTATAACTAAGCTTGTTGCTCAAGTTAAGCCGTACAGCAGCAAGCTGGTTCTGGGGCATAGCAGGCTGATTACGAATGGTTTATCTGACAATCAACCGGTCGTGAGAGATAATGTTTGCGTTTTACATAATGGTATTATTGTAAATGATGAGTCAGTCTGGAGCTCCCTTAAGAAAAAAAGAGAACTGAACATTGATACTGAAGTAATAGCGGCAATTGCCGCCGAGCATGTGGAAGACGGCCTTGATGTGGCCGGACTTCCAAAAAGAGTTTTAGAGCTGTGTCAGGGTGTAGTATCATGCGCGATTGCGCTGCCAGCGCTGGGGAAGTTGTGTCTTTTTTCAAATAATGGCAGCCTGTATCTGGGCAGTAAAGGCGGGAGCATGATTTTTGCTTCCGAAAGTTATCCTTTATCCCAAATCGGTTGTGCTGACATTAAACAAATAAAAGATGCTGTTTTTATCGACATACCCATCTCTAAAATTCCGTTTGAAATTTCAGAAAAATCAAGCAGGACTCAAAATCTGGTGCCTGGATTATCTTTTTCGTACTCCGATGAAAAAATTCTTGAGCATAAAATTGTAAATGTGCGGCGCTGCACAAAATGCGTTCTCCCTGAAACCATGCCTTACATTAATTTTGATTCAGAGGGGGTTTGTAATTATTGCCGTACCTATAAGCCAAGAAATATTCCAAAGTCAAAAGAAGAGTTGTTTGCTTTAGTCGAGCCATATCGCCGGCAGCATGGCAATGATTGCATCGTTCCTTTTTCCGGCGGCCGCGATAGTTGCTACGGGTTGCACCTTGTGATTGATGAACTAAAGATGAAGCCTTTAGCCTATACCTACGACTGGGGGATGGTTACAGATTTAGGGCGGCGGAACATCAGCAGGATGTGCGCGAAACTGGGGGTGGAAAATATTATCGTTGCGGCTGATATATCCAAAAAACGTAGAGATATCGCAATGAATCTGAAAGCCTGGTTGAAATCACCACATCTCGGCATGATAAGCATTCTCACAGCCGGGGATAAGCACTTCTTCAGGCACATTGAAACCATCAAGGCGCAGACAGGGATACAGCTCAACCTGTGGGGCGTCAACCCGCTCGAGGTTACCCATTTCAAAGCGGGTTTTCTTGGCATTCCGCCATATTTCGAAGAAAAGCGGGTTTATACTCATGGCGTCATGAAACAGTTGAGGTATCAATCCTTGCGCTTCAATGCCATGCTTGCCAGCCCCGGCTATTTTAATACATCGCTATGGGATACTCTGTCGGGAGAGTATTATCGAAGTTTCACCAAAAAAAGCGATTATTATCATATATTTGATTACTGGCGCTGGGATGAAAAGTTGATTGATCAAACGCTGGATTATTACGATTGGGAAAAGGCGGCTGATACGACAACAACCTGGCGTATTGGCGACGGGACTGCCGCATTCTATAACTACATTTATTATACTGTAGCCGGTTTCTCTGAACACGATACATTCAGAAGCAATCAGATACGCGAAGGCGATATGACCAGAGAAGAGGCTTTAAAATTAGTGAATATCGAGAATACCCCGCGATATCCAAACATAAAATGGTATCTCGACGTGCTCGGATTTGATTTTAAACAGGTCATTTCGGTAGTGAACTCTATTCCGAAGCTTTATTCATGTTAACAGCGCTGATTGTTTGCAGTTGAGAGCTGTAAAGAAATAAATTTGACAAGTTTCGCGAAATATCCCGAAGTGATTTTGGGAATTGCCGGAGAGGCGCATACCTTCAGGTATGTAACGAACCGGCAAACCCGAAGGCATTCGGGAGAAGCGCGAAGATGTAAAGGTTATTTTTGTACGGCTCCTTAACCCCGCAAGGGGTATTTTCATATATCTTTTCTAAACAATATCCGACAGGGACAAACACTTGAACAAGACCATTTGGTATATCTCAAAATATGCAAGTCCGCTCAAATATGGATTTGGAACCCGACATTTCTATCTAGCTAAGGAATTTAACCGGCTAGGAGGAAATACCGTGATTATTGCTTCTGATTCGAATCACCTGGCTCATATTCCTGTGCGCGACTGCAATTACTATCATGAAACTTTAGACGGCATTGAGACCTGGTGGATCCGGACAATCAAATATCGCGGCGCCGCCTCGTTCCGGCGCATTCTGAGCTGGCTCGATTTTGAGCTGAAACTCTGGCTTATGCCCAGGCAGAAGCTGCCGCGCCCCGACGTAATCATAGTCTCATCGTTATCATTACTCACGGTCTTCAATGGTTTCCGGCTCAAGCGCAAATACGGTTGCAAGCTCATATTCGAGGTTCGCGACATCTGGCCGCTGACCATTGTGGAGGAAGGCGGGTTCAGTCCCTGGAATCCGCTCGTAATGATGCTGGCCCGGGCGGAGAAGTTCGGTTACCGGCACGCTGATGTCATTGTGGGGACAATGCCCAACCTGAAGGAGCATGTCGCAAACGTCATGGGCAGGTCAATGAACTGCTTATGCGTGCCATTCGGATACGATCCCGCCCTGTATGCGCAGTCGCAGACGCTGCCGGAAAATTATGCGCTTAATTATATTCCCAGGGGAAAATTCATTGTCGGCTACGCGGGAAGCATCGGCCTCACCAATGCCCTCGAACCTCTGATTGACTGCGCCATCGCCATGAAGGATAACGCCCGCGTCCACTTCCTGCTGCTGGGAGACGGCGACCTGCTGGAAACTTATAAGCGCAAAGTAAAGGGTCTGTCCAATATTTCTTTTGCGCCAAAAGTCAGCAAAGCGCAAGTGCAAGCAGTGCTGGACCACTGCCAGATACTCTATTTCAGCGTCAAAGATTCACAAGTGTGGCGCTATGGCCTTTCATTAAACAAGCTCATTGACTACATGATGTCGGCCAAACCGGTTATTGCCTCCTACAACGGTTATCCGTCAATGGTCAACGAGGCAGATTGCGGCCGGTTCATCCCCGCCAATAATGTTGCAGTGCTTCAACAGACCATTACGGAATACGCCGGAATGAGTCAGGAACAACTCAATGAGATCGGACAACGGGGAAAGGATTGGCTGATCAGTCATCGCCCATACGAAAAAATTGCTCAGGAATACTGCCAGTTGTTCAATTGATGCTGCATGGTCAGAATTACTTCCCTGAACAAGTTATAAATCAAAATATTTGCAGCTTTATTAATGTCATATAAAGATCCAATTGCAAAACTTACGTTTTGCAATAATCCAGTATCCAGTATGAAATTCTAACTCAAATCCGGATTCCTTCTGAATTCTGACTACTTTTGCAATTACGTTATTAAAGCATAATTATGTATAATCTTCTATTCAAAAGAATTCTTGATATAGTCATTACTCTGCCTGTTATGATTATGACCGCGCCGGTAACATTTACCGCCGCATTACTGTTGCTGGCGGCCAACCGCGGCAGGATTTTCTTTATTCAGCAGCGGCCTGGAAGGAATGGCAAACCATTTAATATTATAAAATTTAAAACCATGAGCGACAGGGCGGATCAAGCCGGGCAATTACTGCCGGACTCGGAAAGATTACATGGCATTGGCAAAGTCATCAGGCAATTATCTATTGACGAACTGCCGCAATTAATTAATGTCCTGAAAGGCGACATGTCGATTGTCGGGCCGAGGCCGCTGCTAATGGAATATCTGCCGCTTTATTCCAGAGAGCAGGCCAAACGGCACAACGTCCGGCCTGGAATTACCGGATGGGCTCAGGTTAATGGCAGGAACGCGCTTAGCTGGGAAGACAAGTTCAAGCTGGATGTGTGGTATGTTGACAATATTTCACTGGCGCTTGATTTAAAGATTTTATGGCTTACTTTGTTGAAAGTGACAAAATCTGAAGGAATAAGCCAGAGCGGACATGCAACCGCGGAAAAATTCAAGGGTAACTTATAATAATGCATTCTCATGAGAAAGCGGTCTTATTATACGGCGGCGGCGGCCATGCCAGGGTAATAATGGATTGTCTGCGTGATTCCGGCTGCATCGTGCAAGGAGTTTTCGACGACAATCCGGAGCTTAAATCAATTGCCGGAATTGATATTCTCCGCCCCTATTCTCCACACATATTTCCCGGACTGCCAATCATAATCAGTATTGGCAATAATGAGATACGGAAAAAAATTGCAATAGAAATCAGTCATGCGCCTGGCTATTCAGAGCATCCGTCTGTTCTGCGCTCGTCATCCGCCCGCATCGGCGCCGGCAGTGTACTGATACACGGATCCGTAATTCAAGCTGACGCCGAACTTGGAAAGCACTGCATTGTCAATACCGGTGCGACCGTTGACCACGATTGCGTTATTGGCGATTATGTTCATATTGCGCCGCACGCAACTTTATGCGGGAATGTGGAGGTAGGCGAAGGCGCTTTTATCGGGGCAGGCGCCACCTTAATACAAGGGATTAAAATTGGCAAATGGGTCACCGTCGGAGCTGGAACTGTTGTAATTAGAGATGTTCCTGATTATGCTGTAATCGTCGGCAATCCGGGAAAAGTCATAAAATTTAAAGTCGGCAAGGCTTGATAAAATTATTAAATTGACGGGAAAGATAATGAACATGATTGAAAAGCTGGCAATTAATGGAGGAACCCCGGTCAGAACGAAGCCCTGGCCGCCCTGGCCTTATTTTGCCGAAGATGAAATCCAAGCCGTTTGCGCAGTGCTGAAATCCGGAAAAGTTAACTATTGGACCGGCGAAATCTTCACCCTTGAAAATGGCCGTAAAGTCCGCGGACAAAACGGTCTTTTTGAATATGAATTCGCCAATTACACCGGCACTGAATATGCAATCGCTTTAGCCAACGGATCTCTGGCTCTGGAATTGGCCATTTATGCGCTGAACATCGGCAATGGCGACGAGGTAATTGTCACCAATCGCACTTTCATAGCATCAGCCAGCGCATGCGCTTTACGCGGCGCAGTCCCTGTTTTTGCCGATATCAGCGCCGGCAGTCAAAATATCTCTCTGGAAACCATAAAAGCGGCATTTACAGAAAAAACGAAAGCAATAATATGCGTGCACCTGGCGGGCCATGCCTGTGAAATGGATGAAATCATGGCTTTTGCGCAGAAACAAAATATAAAAGTCATTGAAGATTGCGCACAATGCCTGGGGGGGATGTATAAAGGCAGGATGCTGGGTTCAATCGGCCATGCTGCGGCATTTTCATTTTGTCAGGATAAAATTATGACCACTGGCGGAGAAGGCGGCATGCTGACAACCAATGATCCGCAACTATATAAAAAAGCATGGGCATATAAGGATCATGGCAAGGATTTTAACCATTATAACTCGTTGCTGGATCATCCGCTGGCAGATAAGACAAAGGCAGAATCATCAACATATTACACCAGCATAGGCACTAACTGGCGCATGACAGAAATGCAGGCCGCTATCGGACGGAAGCAGTTGATGAAATTACCTGAATGGATTGCAAAACGACGCAGATTCGCAGAAATACTAGATAAAGAACTGTCTGAAATAGACGGGCTTCAAGTTGTAGCTCCCCCGGCGCATATTTTTCACGCCTACTATAAATATTACGTTCTGCTGGATACGGGAAAACTTGCCGCCGGCTGGTCCAGAGACAAAATAATCGAAGCCATCGCGGCGGAAGGCGTGGTATGTCAGCATGGCAGCACATGGGGCATTGGACTGGAAGACGCCTGGAAGAAAGTAAATTGCTTAATTTCCGGGAAAACCAGAAATCTGCGGCTTAAACAGCATCTGCCCAATGATTATAAAGTGGGATCAAGCGCTCTAATGTTCCAGGTACATCCGACTCTCGATGATGAAG
>CAYMSF010000167.1:0-5899 GCA_964392985.1 uncultured Victivallaceae bacterium
TTTCTTATAATGATCATTGCCCCGTGGATCATTATTTTCGCTCGTTTTCTTCAGCACCGGACTGGAGGGGAGAATTTATTTATCAGTTTATGTTGCGGTCTTGGCGTATGTATCTCCACGTTCTATATTCTTGCAGTATTTGGATTGGTACAGTTTGCTTGGATATCGATAGTAACCTCATGGATTTTCGCTTTTATTCTATTACCAGGATTTAAGGTATGTTTTTTTAATAAAAGATTTATACGTAATAAAAAAGATAGTTATATGTTTTGGGGGTTGTTGGCGGTAATTACCATAGCATATGCAATGCCGGTTTTTTCCACAGACTATCCGTTGGGCATAGATCCAACATTTCACTGTATTTTGATTCAAAAAATATTGAACAACGGCATCCTAGCGACAAATCTATATCCTTTTGAGGAAATAGTTGTAAATTATTCTCAGGGAATGCATGTCTTTCTGGCTGTGCTGGCGAAACTTTCTGGCCAGGCGCCACATCTAGTGTTTCAAGTAATGCATATGCCGTTACTGGTGGCGTATTCAGCAGGGATTTACTTGATGGCAGTGAGAATATTTCGGAATGCCACAATAGGTTTCTGGTCGATGCTGATATTTTCGTTTGTGGTAAATAATGGTGGTTTTTTCTTCTCTATTTATCAGTGGGGCGGAATGCCTACTGAAATGAGTGGGTTGCTTGGTCTGGGATTCCTTTTATGTGTTCTTGGAATGCGCTGCCGTACAGAGCATATCTATGCTGTATTAATTTGCGGTGCTATGCTGCTTACTCATCACCTTACTATTTTGATCTATTTTTTATCGATTGCTTTTTATTTGATTGTTAGTTTTATGGCGCAAAGAAAATTAACTTGGCTGGCTCAAAGATTTATTATGACAGGCATTGGAACGTTACTAGTTTACAGTTGGTTTATTATCCCTTATGCGCTAAAGGCTTCTTGCCTGGAGGGAACTGCAGTGCTGAAATTTTATGAAGAACCGTTGATTACAATAGAGATGTTGACGAATGGTTTTGGCTATGCAGTAATTGTGCTTGCAGTGGTCGGGCTGATTTTAAAGTTAAAAAGCCGTTTTCATGGTGAACGTGAACGGTTTTTATTAGGATTGTTTTCTGGATTATTACTCTTTTTCTGTCTACTTGACGATGTTTACCGGGCCGCCGCAATTGTTTTCTGCAATGAAAACTTTACAGCGTTTACACCATCGAGATTTTTGACGTTTCTTGTTTGTCCGATGGTGATATTTGCCGGATTGGCCCTGAAAGTATTTGTTACCGAAATTACGAAGCGGGTACCGAATTTTTTTGCCAGAGCTGTTGCGCCAGCAATTTTCCTACTTGCTGTAGCATATGCTGTGCCAAAAATTGTTAGCAACTCTTCAACGCGGGCAATCAGACCTGAGGTCATTCGATACGCACAGATAATAAGAGATGGCACTCCAACCAATGCTTTTATTTTTGACAAATTGCAGTTGAAGTTGAATGAACGTTGTTGGTTGTCTTATCTTACATGGAGACAGATGTTGCTGAGTCCTATTTTGGCTTCAGAAAACCGGAAGAAAGTTTATGAGAAAAAACTGCTTTATCTGGAAAATAACTTAGAATATCCAGACAAAATAAAAGAATGGATGGATAAACGAGGACTGGAATGTTATATGTTTACGATTAACCGGCAAGGTGATGGGCAGCTCATTAAGCTCTTGGGGAGGCGCTGATGGTATTCGAAAAAATATGTATTGCAGTAATGATATTCTGCGTATTGGTCATGACAGTAACTACGATAATGACTAAATTGCATATCCTATTTTGAACAGAAAAAAATCTAGAGACTGTCCGTAAAACAGCGATTTCCGGCGGAAGAGTTTAGCTCATCTTCAACACTTCCCAAAGTAACTTTGTTTATAATCAACGAGTTACAATGCGCCCAAAAGTTGTTGGCACAACAAAATCGCCTTTACTTAAATCTGACGGTCGGCGGCGCCGCCACACCCGCCGCCTGCAAAACCTTGCCTGCGCAACCTTTCATTTCGCTGCGGAAAATCACCTGCTTGCCGGAAACCTCGGCAGTAACCTCTTCCAGCGCCGCCAGGTCTTCCAGAATATCATTCCATTCAAAATTGAAGCCCTTTTCGTTGCAGCGCCGTTCCAGTTCACGGCGCAGCAGGATTGCCAGGAACGAGCAGAATACGTGGCCGCGGATGGTGCGGTCAAGCCGGTGGAAGACCGGACGAGTGTCAAGTCCTAAAATCCCTATAGTTTAATAACCATGTTGATTTATTCAGGGCATGGGAAACTCAAAGCAGTAAAAATACCCCGTTGTTTTTTTGAGATTTCAGCGAGTACTGAAGTTCCGTCTTCCGAGTAAAATCTGCGCAGGCGCTTCAGGGTTGAAATTATTTCCGGAAAAGTCATCTTCTTATTGAATCCTGTTTTTCTTAATTTTGAAATGATTGAGCTGTAAAAGATAAGCGCAACAACATGAATGAATAGCCTTCCTTCGAGAGCGTTCTGGGAGTGTACCCTGAACCGGTTGCAGTCCATTTCGTTCTTCATAGCGTCAAAGAACTCTTCAACTCCGTCGCGTCTGAAATAATCGGTTATCATCTCTGTTTTGTCAATATTCATCTCGTTTGAAAGAAGTATGATTTTACCGAATTTCAAGGCATATTTTTCAATGGCGTCATTGTCTCGAATGAGTTTAATTCCGCCATCAGCCATCTCTATTTTAAAAAGATTTGCAATGCCTTTCGCGGTTTTGTCAATGGCCTCGGCGGCCTCATCCGCGCTGGCAAAGGCAGCCTCATTGAATTTTTTCTCAGACATCTCGAGTTTTCTGGTCAGATTGGCCAATTCGTCAATTTCTCTTTTGCGGTCGTAAAAGATATGCGCGTCAAGTTTATCTCCGGCAAGTTCAACGTTTTTCATCGTGTGTGCCAAAGTTCGCTCCCCGAAAGAAAACAGGTTTGACGCGCTCTGGAGCTCTTTAATGCTTTCGGCTAGAAGACTGCCTGCCGCTGATGTGCTGAACGGTAGCGGCAGAATGAATCTGAAACGGTTTTCACTCATGCCTTTCAGATTATTTGCACTATAAAAACCACGATCCATGACAAGCCGCGAGTGTTGCAAACGCAAATCCTTTTTTAAGTACAACAGCAAATTTCTCAAGGTTGAAACATCGCCGATGCTTCCCTGATAAATCCTGTATCCCAGCGGCGTTTCATCGTCGTCGTCCCCGTAAATCATGCCGATGTTTATCTGCGGCATGTTTTCTCCGTCGCGGTTGTAGCCGAATTCCTGTAATCCTTCATGCGTGCCATACGAGGATACGGACGTTATGTCAAAAACAAGATTCTTTTTCTTGCCGTGCAGAGCCGCCCACTTTTTCCAGAAAACCTCACGGGCATGTTCATCGCTGCCAAGTCTGTTCAGGAATGCGCTTAGCTGCTGGGAACTCATTGAAAACTGGTCCATGCCATCGGTCGTTTCGGCCCAGTCACGGTAAAGATACATCGGAGCATTTTCAGTCGCGCAGAACGCCGCCAGGGATAAAATCTTCCCGCTGTCCTCCTGTCCGAATGCTTCCTCCAATGTCCTGTCAAGCATGCGTTCCTCGGCGGTTTTATTTAAAACGTGCATCACGCCGGTGTCTAGGCTCATCCGCACTCCCCAGCCGTTTTTCCGGGGAGTACTGACTTCCCCTGTCTCCGGATTTTTCACCCCGATATATTTCCGCGTCTGCCGGGACTGTCTCTTTTTCTTGTCCCAATGATTGGTGGCCTCGTAAACATAAATTTTGTCGCCGATTTTCTGTTCCACTCTGTAACTCATATCTGCCTCCTTGCCGGATTTTAAAAAATCATACATGGTTATTATATAATAACCATAGTGAAAAAGCAAGCGAAGAAGTACTCTTCTACATGATTTTTATGGATTTTTGCTGTTATGGTTATTAAATCAGAGGGATTTTAGGTTGTAAAGCGAATAAAAAACAGTGGTAGGGTTTAATGACTGTATTTAACCCTCTCAACTATAGGCCAGGGCAATCCATAAATGGTTGATAAATGTTGTCATTACACATATAATTTTTATGTTTAATGATAATAAACATCAAGTTAACAAGCTCTTTACTTGACAAACAACTGCGTTAAACATATAATTATTATGTATTATGATAATATTTGTCAAACGGAGCTTATGGCTATGTCAGATCTCTTTTTTATAAAGCATCCAGTGTTCACAACTGAAGAGTTCAGGGCTTACCATGCAAATGGAAAGGCTAAAGGGCTCCGGGCCGCCGAGTCACTGCTGGCATATTACCATAAAACCGGAAAGCTCCAACACCTGAAGCGCGGACTCTTTGCGGTGGTGCCGCCTGGGGAATCCGCTGCTGAGTTTACCCCTGACCCGTTTCTTGTCGCGGCGCGTATGAGCGCTGATGCCGTGCTGGTCCATCATACCGCTTTGGAATTCCACGGACGCGCTTATTCTGTTTTTAACCATTTCACTTACCAGACCGGCGCTACCGTCCGGCCTCTTACCTTCCGCAACTGGCGTTTCCGGGCAGTGCCTGTTCCTGTTTCACTGTCTCACGGGAACCATGCTGATTTCGGCGTTATATCAGCGGAGCGCAATGGAATGGCAGTAAAAGTCGCGTCCCTGGAGCGGACGCTGGTGGATGTTATTGATTGTCCCCGGTATTCCGGCGGCTGGGAAGAAATATGGCGCTCACTGGAGTCGGTGGAGTTTTTTGATTTGGAACAGGTATTGGAATATGCCAAACTGCTGGCCAATGCCACCACCGCCGCCAAAGTAGGTTATTTCCTGGAACAAAATAAAGACCGGCTTATGGTGGATGATAAATATCTCGAGGCTTTACAAGCGTTGCGTCCCCGGCAGCCTCATTATCTCGACCGGAAACAACGCAGCGGACGGTTGTTGAATGCCTGGAACTTGATAGTTCCAGATGGAATAATCAATAAGCAGTGGCAGGAAATACTATGAGAATATCAAGAGAAAAACTGTCAGCACTGGTAAAATCGACCGGATTCCGTGCGGATATGGTTGAGAAGGTGGTCCGCCTTATAAGTCTGCTGAATACGATCAACACCCATCCGGCGCTTAAAGATAAGCTGGCGCTTAAAGGCGGGACTGCGTTGAACTTATTTGTCTTTGAGATTCCACGGCTATCTGTGGATATCGATCTTAATTACATTGGCGCAGCCAGTCTAAATGATATGCAGAAGGAGAGGCCTGGAATCGAACAGGCCATTCAAGCGGTCTTTTCACGGGAGGATTACAACTTAAAGCGTATTCCGGAGGAACATGCCGGTGGAAAATGGCGGCTGGGTTATCAGGATGCATCGGGGCAGCCTGGCAACCTTGAAGTCGATTTGAATTTCATGTTCCGCGTACCGCTCTGGGACATTAGCCCTGGAGACTCTCATGCGCTTGGAGAATATCAAGCCAGAAGGATCCCGATGCTGGATATCCATGAATTGTCTGCCGGGAAGCTGGCCGCATTGTTTTCAAGACATCAGGCCCGGGACATCTTCGACGTAAATCAGCTGCTTTCGCGTCCGGAGCTTGACTGGGAGCGATTGCGCACGGCTTTCGTGGTTTATGGAGCGATGAACCGGAAAGACTGGAGGACGATAACGCTTGACGATGTTTCATTTGACGCTATGGAGCTTGAACAGATGCTGCTGCCGGTTCTGAATGAAAATATCCTCAATCAAATCTCTAATGCTTCCTCCACCTTCGGAAAAAAGCTTGTTGCCGAATGTCGCGCAAGGCTCGGAGCATTGTGCCGGTTTACAGAATCAGAGCTGGAATTTTTAAATGCCATCCTTGACCGGGGAGAAATTAAGCCTGAACTGATTACCAGTG
>CAYMSF010000168.1:0-5868 GCA_964392985.1 uncultured Victivallaceae bacterium
ATGTAGCACTTGCCGGAAATGGAAACGCACAAGGCACCGTGAGCGAAAATTTCGATGCGGACTTTTTCACCGTCCGGACCGGTAATATTCTCCCGTTCGATGCCGTCAATGATGTGCCTGATCTGCGGCAGCGTGAGCTCACGCGCCAGCACCATGACCTCGGAATATTGTGCAAAGAACTTTACCGCCGCCAGATTGCAGATATTCGCCTGAACAGAAATATGCACCGGTAACCCGATGGAGTGCGCATATTGTATTACCGCAATATCGGAAGCGATAACGGCTGAAATACCACTTTTTTTTGCCGCATCGCAGATCGCTTTGATTTCCGCCATTTCCGAATCATAGACTACAATGTTCAGGGTAAGATAGCTTTTGACACCGGATTTTCTGCATTTGCGGGCGATACGGGAAAGGTCTTCCAGCGAGAAGTTTGCCGAAGACCGCGCTCGCATGTTGAGTTCGCCTGCACCGAAGTAAATAGAATCTGCGCCGGCATTGATGGCCGCCGCCAATGCCTCAAAAGAACCGGCTGGAGCCATTATTTCAACTTTGCTCATAGTCCGATAGAGGATTTCAGCGATTTCAAGCTCTCTTTCACGCCTTTGCTGACGCCTTCAGTCGCTTTCGCAACGTCTTCCTTGACGCCGTCAAGTTTGATGCCTTGCACACCGGAAACCGCAGTCCCGATACCTTTCAGCATCTGGTCGTAAATTTCCTGAAGCACATCCCAGGCGGATTTGTTGTCATCGGCTCCGATATCCTGCATTTCGATCTTCGGCATCGGCACGTTGACTCCGGTTTTGACGAGGCTTGAAGAGACGCTGATCGTGCCGTTCTTGATCACAAAATATTTAATCATGACTTTCTTGCCGGGTTTCTGCTTACCGTCATCCGGCTTGACCGGCTCTTTCTTTTCCGGTTCTCTGCCTTCCCCGGTGCCGGTGCCGCCAGTTGAAGTTTTATCCACTCCGCAATATTTCATGATATTGTTTTTGATCTCATGCAGATTGCTGCCTTTGGTTACGGACGGTTCAAAGTCCACCGCCACATCCTCAATAATCACATTATTAATCACTATTTTGTCGGTAAACAGCGACATCAGCTTCATATCAACATAAAAATGGCCAAGTACAAAAGCATTCTTGTTCTGGCAATCCTGCGGGTTGGCGACATACAGGCCTTTGAGTTCGACGCTGCCGCTGAACGGCGAAATATTGACGCTCTGCAATTCAACCTTTGTCCCGGTAGCCTGAGTACCGAAGGTCCTGACCCCTTCCGCGACAATCGAATTGAGCGCCAGAAACAGAATGATAATTCCGCCAATAACGATTAATGTAAAAATTAATAATGAAATGCCGACAATTTTCTTAACTTTCTTATTCATAACATCCTCCTTATTTATTGTAATATAATAATAAATGCGTTTAGAACACTTGGCAAGCAAGTTTCCTAAACGCATTGCAAAAAAATCAAATATCAGAGCAGTTCAGCGATCTGAACCGCATTCAAGGCGGCGCCCTTCAAAATCTGGTCGCCGCTGATAAACATATCAATCCCGCGTTTGTCGTCCCTGGACACATCCTGACGGATTCGCCCGACAAGCACGTCATACATATCGGATGCGTCAATCGGCATCGGATATTTTTTGTTGGCCACATCGTCAACCACGATCACGCCAGGGGACTGGCTGAGAATCGCACGGACTTCCGCCGGGGTGATTTCCTGTTCGAATTCCATGTTCAGAGCTTCGGAGTGAGCGCGCATGACCGGAACGCGAACGCAGGTGCAGGATACCCGGAGTCCGGGATAATGCAGCATCTTGCGGCTTTCGTTGAGCATCTTCATCTCTTCTTTGGTATAGCCGTTATCCAGGAAAACGTCAATATGCGGAATCAGGTTGAACCCGATCCGGTGCGCAAACACTTCCGGACTGATCGGCTCATTGTTCAGGAGCTGCCTGGTCTGGACGAGCATTTCATCCATCCCTTTGGCGCCCGCGCCGCTGGTGGCCTGATAAGTGGCGGCAACCAGACGCTTGAGTTTCTTCGCCCGGTGCAGCGGCGCAACCGCCACCAGCATGATGATGGTGGAACAGTTCGGGTTGGCAATCACGCCTTTGTGCCATTTGATATCTTCCGGATTCACTTCCGGCACGATCAGCGGCACGTCATCTTCCATTCTGAACGCGCTGGAGTTGTCAATCATGACCGCCCCGGCGGAAACAACAGATTTTCTGAATTCTTTGGAAATACCGGCGCCCGCGCTGAACAGCGCTATATCCACGCCCTTGAATGAGTCATGGTTCAATTCTTCAATTGCGATCTCTGTACCTTTGAATGTAAGTTTTTTACCAACTGAACGAACTGATGCGAGCAGACGCAAATTTTTTACCGGAAAATTACGCTTTTCCAGGGTTTTGATCATTTCGATTCCAACCGCGCCAGTTGCCCCCGCGACCGCAACATTGTACTCTTTTGCCATTATTGACTCCAGTTTTTTAAATTATATATAAACTTGCCATCCAGAAGGGGATACAATCTAACAAGCCGTTTCCTTTTTTCAAGTCTAAATCATTTTTTATCCATAAAAAAATGATACCACGCTAACAGGCAGAAGAAATTATTTTAAAAAGTTTTCAATCGAAATTTGACTTATCACGAATATGGTGTAACTTTTCTGCCTTGTGCCCATCCAGGGCGTATAGCTCAGCTGGCTAGAGCGCTACGTTGACATCGTAGAGGTCACAGGTTCAAGTCCTGTTACGCCCACCATTTTATCTCCTTCAAAACAAACACCTTATGGCGGTTTGCTGTCTTCGTTATGGAATTATTATAGTGGTCTTTTTGTAGAAATTGTGACAAGCTGAGTTTTTGAGTGTATATTAATTTCACTATGGTTCTCTAAAGTTCATAACAATCATAAAAGGAAAATAAATCATGTCATTATATCTGCGTGAAAAATTGTGACATTATTCTTTTATGTGTAACGGGGAGCGCATTCAGGGGGCAACCGGTAACAAATGAGAAAGATGCAAAGAAATTTGAAGCTGATAAAATTAAGGAATTAAAAGGCAAGCAGGCTGTTGTCCAACTGGCGGAAAAAGTACAGTCAGTTTGCTTTGGCAAATCCATTCCACTGAAAGATGCTTTCGATGAATTTCTGAAAATACCACGCCGGACTAAAACCGGAGTAGATCGCCTTAAGTTGAATCGCGCAAAATTTAGCGACTTCACCGCATTCATGTCATCCAGGTATCCTGATATTGAGCAGATGAATATGGTTACGATCGTGCACGCCCAAGAATATATTCAGTATCTGCGTCAACATGGGCGCTTTAATAAGGGAGTATGTTACAAACGAGGTAAGAATACAATAATGCATGAAAAATCACCGGCAACATTGGCTGTTGACACAGTCAATGACTGTCTGTCGCTATTGAAGCTTGTATTCAGCACATTAACGGAATCTGCGAATCTGCACAAAAACCCATTTGCCACTATTTACAAACAAAAAAAAGATACTGTTGCGCGCGAGGCATTCTCGCCGGAAGAACTCAAACTAATCGGAGAAAAAAGCAAAGACACCTATCTCTATCCGCTATTCCTAACAGGCATTAGTACCGGACTGCGAGAGGGTGATATTTGCACCTTGCGCTGGAATGAGCTAAATCTCAAAACTGGCTGGATTGTCAATCGGGTACTCCTTAAAACTGGCAAGAAAATAAGCATCCCGCTGTTGCCCGGACTGCATAGGTACCTAGCAGCATTATCAAATGACAGCGAATACTGTTTTCCTGAACTGCAACACATTTATACAAATAACGGCTCACGCATCGGCAAGGATGTGACTGCATTCCTTAAAAGCATTAACATTGAATCAAATCGGCTTGCTCCAGGCCGTTCCAGGGCATCATCAGTCAAGGATATTCACAGTTTACGCCATACCTTCGCATATTTGGCTGCGATTAACAATATGCCATTGCCGGTTGTGCAATCGGTACTAGGCCACTTCTCTCCGGAAATGACCAAGGCATACATGGACCATTGCACCAGTGGCGCTAAAGCTGAGTATATGAAGAAGATACCAGACTATATCTGTGGTGATGTTATTGAAGTTCCGCAAAATGACATCGTCACCAAGTTAAAGTCTATGACAGCAAAAACATGGAAGAAAGTTCGGGATGACTTGATTCAGCAACTTTCATAATTTCTCATCCCGGCTCTCGCCAACACTTTAAGATAGAATACCCCATCAAATCAGTGATCTATATGTTGCCATACCTTATGATTACTTAAAATATATTGAGAGTTCGCCACTATATTACTAACAGATTCCTTGTCCGGTATACCGGAGTTATGATAAAGTTATTGAAGTAACAGGCAAACGAACACCAGTCAACCGGGCTATCCTGGCAATCTCCTGAAGCTGATCCCGTTGTTTGATCGCCTCTTCCAAATCGAACAGGGCATTGAAACGAATAGAATCCACCGCCATCAGCGCCATCATGCCGATCATCCTTAGATCACGCTTGGACATCTTACGCCGTGAAGGTCGTCGTCCCCTGCCGGTAGCCAACCCGGTTTTCATAAGTATAACTTCATGCATAAACAGTTTATCATTCTCCAGACGTTTCTTCAGCGCCAGTTCCTTGCGCTTTCTCACATCCGGAGTGTTGAACTTGGATTCTGGAGCTTTCTTCGGATACATGAAATGCTCTTTTTTTAAATTAAGCTTCATCTCTATGGACGCCGCCTCTAGCTTCTCCGCCAGCTCAGGCGGTGCGTGTTTACGGCAGTTCAAAATATCCGACAGATATTGCCTTGATATTCCCGCCTGCCTTGCCAGCTCCGCTTTCTGCCCCCATTTCCAGGGTGGCTTAGGTTCTAAAAAGTCATACATCGTATACCTCCAATATTTATTTTACTATGTATTAATATATTGATTAAGACACACCGCGTCAAGGCAGGTTCTTCCGCTGCGTTTACAACGCCTGATTATTGGATTAGCGTACAATTTATAAATTTTATTAGTCATACAATTCCCCACCCTAATTTTTCATCCCCTATTTCTAAAATCTTAAAAAGTGATTTATTGCGTACTTTTATCCCCCAAAACCGAGTGATTTTATACGTTTTTACCTTAAAAACACCCCAAAACGCGGCATAATACCTGGTGATCGCTTTAAGTGTTGTCACCTTCACCCGTATTTCAATTTACCCAACCCCTTTAACCAAGGAGGACCGAACCATGTTATTTGTCTGTAAACAAGAATTAGAACGGGCGCTTACCGGGTTAAACCGGATAGTGCCGAAACGTTCAGCGCTGCCGATACTGCGCTGCGTCCGATTGCAAACCCTTAACCCCCAGACGGTCATGCTGACGGCGACCAACCTGGAAGAGTATCTAACCTGCCAACTTACGGTGACGGATGCGCCAGCAGAACTGGATACCTTGCTGTTGTTAGCTGAGGTAAAAAGTTTCATTAAAGGCGATAAGCGCAACCTGTTGAAAATTGAGCCTATTGCCGCGGGTGGTGTTTCAATTACCGAAGAGATTGGCGGTCAGAGCTTGATGCAGATATTCCCGGCGCCGAATACCAGTGATTTTCCAACGCCGGTACCGCTAGAGGGCAGCAGCTTTGATGTGCCTGATGATTTCATCAGTACGCTGTCCAAGATAGCGCCATCGGCTTCAGCGGACGATACGCGCAGGATATTACAGTGTATCTTGATGGAGCCAGCTGGTCTTACCGGCACCGACGGTAAGCAGCTTTGCCATGTACCTTATCCATTGCCACTACCGGAAAGCGTTAGCTTGCGGATACCAGTTTGTTTGTTTCCAGCGAATATGCACGGCGCACCTACC
>CAYMSF010000169.1:0-5829 GCA_964392985.1 uncultured Victivallaceae bacterium
TGAATAATTCATTCCATAGCTCAAAAAAATGCCGACCGGAAATACACCCTTATTTCAGTTCGACTTTTTATTATCCCGACGGGATAACACGTTTATAGAATCGTCAAACCCAAATCCTCTGCGACCCCAATTCGGGGTCGAACAATAATATGTGCCGTCAGCTATAAACGTTTGATGCCTCCGGCATCCATTAACCATTAACCATTAACCATTAACCATTAACCATTAACCATTAACCATTAACCAATCCTATTCGTCTATTTTAAAATTTCAACCTTATAGAGTATAACTCTGTTGTACTAAAAAATGCTTTCGGTATCAAGTTGAGCGAAGAAAATTTCGGGCGAAAGTGATTTGATGGTTATAGCAAGATTGTTGGTTGAAGCGATTAACCCCTGTGCATGTTCAACCTTTATCCAGAAAATTTTCACATCGGAACTTTGCCAGTTACAGATATCTTCCGTGGTTTTGAACATGCCGGTACCGCGGGTTACTGACTTGAACTCCGGCTTTGCCGGTACGCCCAACTCCTCCTGCATCCGCCGGAAAAAACGGGAAACAACCGTTCCTGTAACCGATACAACGCCTGTCGGGATGGAATAATTGCCGATAGCGGCGACAACTTTGCCGGAACGGTTTGACATCAGGATGATACTTTCATCAATCAATCCTCTGGTTTCTTTGGTTTTGCGCGTGTTGCTGTAAAAGGAGATTTTACATTCGGGATATAGTTGCGGCGCGAGTGATTCGGAACAATCAAAATTGAGTTCTTTTAAGAAAGTGTCGACTTCGGCAAATGTTCCCATGGGTGATTCCGGCGCGATGCCGAACGGTTTCGCGGTATAATAATGATAGCCGGTGAATCCGCAGAACACCAGAATTCCAAGTATAATAGCTTTCTTTATCAACTGTCCGTATTTAAGCCAGAATCCCGGTTCATCATCATCGGCTTTGACTTCTTTGTTGCGTCTGATTTTTTTCCCGGTTTGGAAATTGTAACCGCAACCGGTACAGATGACGCTGCCGTCATTGCAGATATCATCGCAGTCCGGACAGAGTTGGTAGTTGCCGGGACCGGGCGGCACCGGAATATATAATTTGTAGCCGCAACTGCAGGCAAACTGTCTGCCGCAGGCGCTATTTTCCAACTCATATTTTTTTTTACATTTTGTACAGGATATTTTGAACATTTTACACCGCTGATTGTTAATACTCTACCAGGGTTCAAAATTTATTATACACACCGCGCTATTTTATGCCTAAAACTTTAGCCAGCAGAAACATGCCGGCAATAGTGAGCAGAACCGGCAACGCTGACAACCAGACAAATGCCTCCATGCTGCGACCGTGCAATTCCACCATGGCATTGCGCAAATCAATAATACAACCCGTCGCCAGAAACGCCACGGCATGAATATACACCATCATTCCTGCCACTGCTAACATAAATGCCGAAATAATCGCCCCCATGGAGGCAATAAACAACGCCAGCCATTCAATCACCAGCGCCAGGGCGATGCAGACAATCGCGCCGGCTAACGGCACAGGACGGAACAAACCCGGCAGACATTCGGCAATGAAACTGAGCAGTTTGAACCACCACGGACGATATTCCTCCGGCTCTTCCACTTTCCGTTCCATTACCATGCCGGTATCAAAATTATAGCCGCAATTCAAACATATTTTATCAATCCGGGTGACGACATTGTCGCAGTTTGGACACGGTTTGGGCAGATCGTCCGGCGGTTCGGCGAAAAAAAGATTATTGCATGCCTGACATAACACGGTCTGCCCGGCGTATTCATTGCCGATACTCAAGCGTTTTTTGCAATGCGGGCATTTTATTTTCATAAATTTTCTCTACATGTAATAATGACAGTAACAATTCATCGAGTATAAACCGGCAGATTATTTATGCCGTTGAAAATACTTTTTCAATAATGCCATTAACGTTTCCGGCTTGAACGGTTTAGCAACATAATCGTTACAGCCGGATTGCATGATGATTTCACGCTCTCCGGTCAGCGCATAGGCGGTTTGTGCAACGATGACGACGTCTTTATTGAATTTACGGATCTGTTTGGTCGCTTCATAACCGTTCATTTCCGGCATTTTTACATCCATGAGAATCAAATCGATGTCGGGGTGGTTGCGGCAGAGTTCAACCGTTTTAGTCCCGGTTGCCGCCGTTAAAATTTCCCGGCAGAATTTTTTGATTGTGATGCGAATCAGCATTTCCGATTTGTCGTCGTCTTCAGCAATTAAAATTTTCAGGTCTTTTCTAACATCGTCGTGTTTCGCCGCCGGTGTGCTCCCGGTCGTTTCGTCACCGTTATTGCGGTTTGCCGCGACATAAGGGATGGAGAAATAAAATTTTGAACCTTTGTCTTCTTCGCTCTCCAGTTTGATGGTGCCGCCAAGAATTTCCACATAAGATTTTGCTATTGTGAGTCCCAGTCCTGAGCCCTGAAATGCCCGCTTGTCATTGATGTCAGCCTGCACAAAACGTTCAAAAACCGCTTCCTGCCGGTTCCGGGGAATCCCGATACCGGTATCTTTTACATAAAACTCAAGGACTGCGCCTTTCTTCTCGCAACCGAATTCAACGGAACCCTTATCGGTAAATTTAATAGCGTTTTTAATCAGGTTGGTCAGTATCGCGTAAATTTTTTCCTCATCGGTGATAATCACGGCTTCCTGCATGGTCAGGGAGGATTTAAAGGAAAGCTGCAAGCCTTTATTGCCGGCCTCATGTACGAAGAAGGCATGAATATAATCCAGTTGTTCATTTACATTGGTTTCAGAGGTGACAATCTCCACCTGTCTGGATTCAACTTTTGCCACATTGATAATGTCATTGATGGTATTGAGCATGCGTTCGCCGCTTTTCTGGATTATATCGATATACTCGTGCTTTTCCTCGCCGGTGAGCCTGGGCTCTGATAATAACCGGGTGAATCCGAGAATGCCATTCATCGGAGTCCTGATTTCATGGCTCATGTTGGCGAGAAACGCGGTTTTCAACCGGCTGCTCTCTTCGGCTTTTTCTTTTGCTTTGAGGAGTTCAACCTCCGCCTGTTTCCTTTCTTCGAGCAATCTTATCTTGATCAACGCCACATTTACCAGCTTGGCGACAGAGTCAACAAAATTTATTTCTTCGCTTTTCCATTCCCGCAGTGTCAAAATTTGATTGATGTTAAACATATAGTAACCGTGTTCATCAAAGCAGAACGGATACCACAGCAGACTTTTAATATTAAAGTGTTCATGCAGAATTTTCCCGGAGCCGTCTTTAATAAAATGTTCATTCACCGCGTTATAATAACTTTCCAGCGGTTTGCCGGTATTCTTTATTACGGTAAGCGGGCTGATGAACATATCGAGCGGGTAGCGGTTTTTGGTCGGTGCAATGTCCGGATGCGATTGGCTCAACCATTCGCACAGACCGGTAATTTTATTATCTTTAAATGATACGTCGTATATTAATATCCGGTCAAGATGCAGCGTCTCCCCGATTATCCGGTTGGCATTTTTCAGTAAATCGTCGGCGTTGTCCTTAGCAATAATAATTTCAGCAATTTCATTCAATGTTTTGGCAAAAGATAACTGCCGTGCAATTTTTGCTTCCGCTTCTTTGCGGTCGGTAATGTCAATGATTATCGCGACAAGATAATTGACTGACCGGTCCTGATGACGCAGGCATTGGACGGCGAGATGCGTAAAGACAACCTTCCCGGATTTGTTTATAAAGCGTTTATCCAGCGTATAGCCGTCAATCTCACCGGCTATCAGCCGGTTGAATTGTGCCATATCCTCATCCAAATCGTCCGGGTGGGTCAGTTCCGCCCAGGTCTTTTGCGTCAACTCGGCTTTAGTGTAGCCGAGCATAGCGCACAGCGTTGAATTGACTTCCAGCCACCCTTTTTCCGGCGAGGTGATGGCTCGTCCGGTCGAGGGCAGTTCAAAATAACTGCGAAACCGTGCTTCGCTCAGTCGCAATGCCTCTTCCGCCTGCCGGCGCCGGGTGATATCTCTGACAACAAATACCATTTTTGCCGGATGTCCGTCCGCATCACGGATGAAATCACCATTAACTTCAATATCAATATTGCTACCGTCGCGACGCACCCCGGTGTATTCGTCCGGTCCCGACGGATTGCCTTCGAACATGAGCGCAATATTCGCTTTTGCCCGTTCATGGTCTTCCGGCGCAATAAAATCGGTAAGCAGACGCCCGGTTAACTCTTCCGTCCGGTCGGCGCCGAACATGGCCATGGCGGCGGGGGAAATCAAGAGAATGCGTCCTTCCAAATCGGTGATGGTGATATCGTCCGGAGAGGCATTGAGGATGGCGCGATACTGTTTCTCGCTTTGTTGTAATGCTGCTTCAATTTTGAGACGCCGTTTAATTTCCTGTTTAAGTTTTCTGGCGTTGATGTAGTAAAAAATTGTGGCGGCGCTGATAATCATCAGCAGTGAAATCAGAATAGTGATCAGTTTCCGCGGGATGATAATTTTGGGTTTTTGATAATCGGAATAATGCAGACCTTTTGTCGTGAATGCCGGCTCAATTAATTTCAGTTCCTTGTATATCTCCGCAATGGATTCCCACCGTCCCGGATTGGAATAACCCATTTCAACCACGTCAGCCATGATTAAATTTTTCATCTGGGCAGCTTCAAAACGCAGATGTTCCAATCCGTGGCGTTGGCTGTATTTGTTATATATCAGATTAATAATTTCATCCGGATTTTCCATTGCGTACTTCCAGCCCTTGAGCGAAGCCTCACGGAACTTGTTAACGAGATCCGGGTTCTTTTTGAGTAATGCTTCTGTCGTGAATAATACGTCGCTGTAAAAATCAATCCCCCCCATCCGCGGTGAAATTACCGTGTAACCAAAGCCGGCTTTTCTTAAAGTATACGTTTCATCGGATGAATAGGCGGATATCGCATCAACTTTTCCATCAATTAATTTTTTCGCGTCAAAGGAAAGCGGAAAGACGTTGCACTTATCCAAAGTCACCCCTTCATCATGGAGAAATGCCAGCAAATCCGCCGCGTCCGGCTCAATCGCTATCCTTTTACCAATCAAATCTTGTACATGGGTGATTCCGGACTCTTTTGACGCCAGCAGGATTGACGGGGAGTGTTGGAATATCGTCGCCAGCACCACAACATCTTTTTTCTGAGAACGCATCATCAGAATATCGGAATTGCATATTCCAAATTCCGCTTTGCCTTCAAGTACGGCGTTCGCGGGATTGACTCCTTCAACTGCCTCGACCAGCTTTACCTCAATTCCCGCCCGGCTATAATAACCTTTTTCAATCGCCGCATAATAGCCGGCAAATTGAAACTGATGTTTCCATTTTAACTGTAAAGTTACTTTCTCATCTTTGCCTGATTCGTCCGCCTGCGCCGTAAAACTGCCGGCGAAAATCATCAGGATGATGGCGGTAATCAGCCGCCGGCAACTGCGACGGAAACGCTCCAGTTTATCCCGGTAAGTACTGACACTACTGTCAATGTGACGGCTCAAATCCATATAAACACCCTTGTAGAATTACCTGTTTTACCAGACCAGTCACTCTATTTTTGGTTTGACTGGCTCCATCGGACCCTGGGTCTTATGGGTCTTATAGGTCTTATGGGTCTTATAGGTCTTATAGGTCTTATGGGTTTGCAAACTACGCAAACCAGACCCACATTACCAGTCTCTCTGACTGGTTCTATCGGACCTATCAGACCTATCTTACCATTCACCAGTCACACAACCAAACAGCCATAATCGTGGTCTGTACGACCGTAATGACGGCTCAGGAAAAGC
>CAYMSF010000170.1:0-5820 GCA_964392985.1 uncultured Victivallaceae bacterium
ATTACAGTCAGGCGCTGGACTGGGAATATCCCGGCGCTCCCAGATATAATGAAACGGCAGACCCAGTAGCCGTCCAGCACTATCTGGATGAAAAGTCATTCCCGCAAGTGCGGGAACTATTGAGCAATTACGGTCCCATCGGCTTGATGTGGTTTGATATGCCATACAGCATGACGTATGAACAAAGTTGGGCTCTGCGCCATCTGGTGAAATCACTCCAGACTGACTGTTTGATCAATAGCCGAATCCATCATGGAGCTCACGACTACGGATCACTGGGGGACAATATGACACCGACATCAAGACTGACTGACTTTCAGGAGTGTCCTGGAACATTGAACGACACCTGGGGATATTTGCCGCAAGACGTAAACTGGAAAAAGTCGGAAGCTGTGATTAACCAGTTGTCAGCACTGGCATCATGCAATGCCAATTATTTGTTGAATGTCGGCCCTGACGGGACGGGACTCATTCCCCCAGCCGCCGCCGCAATTCTCCGGGAAGCAGGTTCCTGGCTGGAGGTGAACGGGGAATCTATTTACCGGAGCATGCCTTCGCCGTTCCATACCACCTTCGACTGGGGATATGTAACGGCGAAAGAACACTGTCTATACCTGCATATCAAGAATTATACTGAAAGACTGGTACTGCGCGGACTTCAAAATCCTGCGATTGATGCGGTGGCGCTAAATCGTTGCCCGACGCCGGTAAAATTCAAAAGCAGTAAGAACCTGATCGGTTACGATGTGGAGATTACGCTGCCGGCGAGTTTTGACAACAACTCGATAAACGTCGTTAAGCTCACATTTCCCGCCTGTCCGGAAGTCGCGGCGGGATTATTCCAGCAACCTGATGGGACGCTGAGGCTGCCTGCGGCATCAGCCGTGCTGGGCGGAGTTGGCATTAACGCGCAAATGCAAATAACCGAGAATTGGACTGAGCCGGGGCAGTATCTGGAATGGGAATTCACTTTACTGGATCCCGGTAAGTTCGACATTTTTATCAATACCGTTAATATTCCCCATATTTCACGAGTTTCAACGTGGATAGGCGGGCATGAAATGAAAATCGACTGCGGAGAGAATCATCTGGCTTTCCGTCTGGAATTGACAGCCTCGCCAGATACGCCTTTAGCTCAATATCATGCATCTGGAATTACCCGGTCCGGCATGCTGTTTTTTCCCGCCGCCGGAACTTACCGGCTGCGCATAAGCTCAAGCAGCATGAATCAGGCGGCGCCATGGGGAATCGGTTTAGCGGAATTATATGCTGTTCCCCAAGTAGAAAATGTCCCCATCGGTAAAGACGAATACTTAGCGTAGGATATAAGAAAACTATGAATTCTCGTGAACGCGTAAAAAAAGCAATTCATTTTCAACAACCGGATCAAGTACCGCATTTTTTGCCGGATGGTAAAGAAAATGATCTATTGTGGCTTTGGCCTTTCCGGCCGGACAAGATGCCTTGGACTTTGCAAGTTGACGGCAACGAGCAACGGATTGATGCATGGGGAACGGTGTACGCACGAACACCCGGTTCGTGTTTAGCTCATGGTGAAAAAATACAAATTGCTATTCCTGACATACAAAAACAGTCAGAGTATATATTCCCTGATTTTCATATTCCTGAGACATTTAATAACATTAAACTTCGCATTAATCAAAACATCACGGCAAGCAACCCGAAATATTGTTTAGGAGTTATGCCTTATTCCAGTTTAAATGAAGGAACCCATAATCTTGTCGAACTGGATAAAATGTTTTTAGCTTATTATGAATCGCCTGAAGCTCTCAAAGGGTTAATTAAACGATTAGCCGATGCCCAAATGGAGGATATACGTATTCTTGCCGGACTTGGCTGTGACGGAGTCATGGCTGGCGATGATTGGGGATTGCAGAACCAGCAGATGGTAGGCCTGGATTTAATTAAAGAATTTTTTATGCCGCTTTATCGCCGTAATTGGGCTTATGCTCACAGTTTTGGAATGGACGTATGGATGCATTCTTGTGGTTACATCATTGATTTATTGCCTGATTTTAAAGACTGGGGCCTTGATGTTATCCAGCAGGATCAGCAGGAAAATATGGGCCTGGAAAATCTTGATGTTAAAGTAGGCGGCAAACTTGCATTCTGGTGTCCGGTAGACATTCAAAAGACTATGGTTGAAGGGAGTAATGAGGATATTCGTGCTTATGTACGCCGTATTCGCAATACCGTAGGCAATCATAACGGCGGAATGATCTCCATGGCATATTCAACACCCGCCAGCGTTGGACATACGCTGGAGAAAACTGAAGCAATGTGTGATGAATTTAGAAAACTAAAAGGGTACTAATTTACATGCAAAGATCCAACCAATTTAAAATTGGTAAATGATTAGTTTTTCATGAGTTACATATTTAGAGAAAGAGCAGATTAAACCATGTAATATGTGGAATGCTCCAATGCTCAAATCTTCTCGTGCGTATCGCCTGATATACACTGGGATTTTGCTCTTTCTCATGATATTCGATAGCTGGAGTGCTATTATGAGCGCTGCGAGCAACTGCATGATAAACTTCACCGGCTTAAAAGGATCAAGAATCTACGAAAGTTTTCCGTAATGACTTGGGCTGATACTGGTAAAATTGTTGAATTTGCCAGCAATGAATATGTGGTGTCAATCAAGCCGTTGCCCGCTGTTTTTGCGGAAGATATATGGAACCCTGAAGCGGCAAAAGCTGATTTAGAGCAAAAACTGAAAAAGCCAGAGGATTTAAGACTTTTAAGTACTTCAAGATATGTATTTATCTGGTTTAAATTTGGCATTTAGGACGGAATTAAATTATTTTAGCCACATAACTATGTTGAAATTGAAGCAAAAACAAGGAAAAATTAATGAATATGAATTGCCTGAAAAAATCACGACCAAGCCGGGAATTTATCGAACACGCCCGGTGGATCTGGACAGACGATGACCCAGATGCTGCCCATGTATGGATTTACGCACAGCATTCTTTTGAATCATCAACCACCACAACACCGGCATGGATAGAAATTACCGCAGATTTACGTTATTTTCTTTGGATTAATGAGCAACCGGTCGGGTTCGGTCCTCCTAAATTCCATTGGCAAACTCCAACCGTGGACCGTTATAACATCAACGCATGGTTGAAACTTGGGAAGAATGTGGTAACAATTCAGGTTTACAGCTACGGCGCCGGTTGGAATCTAAGTTCATGCATGCCAAAACGTGGCGCTTTGCGTGCCGTAATTTCGGCTGATGGCAAAATGATCACCACGGATAAAAATTGGAAAGTTCACCGCGAATCAGCATTCGCATCACATACTGCCCGGCGTGGCGAAGCGCAACCTCCAGCTGAATGTTTTGATGCTGGAAAAAGCCTGGGCAAACCCTGGCAAGCGGGATATGAGACAACATCATGGCAAAATGCAGTTGAATTGCCGGAGTTGGAGCCGATGCCAGATTTTGAACTCCGCGATATTCCACTATTCAATTGGAATAATCATCCAGCCGACCGTTGTATTGAAAGCGGTATTGCGCATTCCAGCAAATCACTAGCTCAATCTGATTTAAAACAGCTCGCCGAGTCAGTTTGGAAAGCAGAACGCTATCCGGATGATAGTCAGCGAATAATGTTTAAACGCGGCTTGGGCGGGAACGCAGATATTTGCATTATGAATGCCACAGAATTGCCCGAAACTCAAGGGGTTTATTCACTTTGGGATTGCGGTCGCATTTGGACCGGGTACCCGCGATTGAAACTGGATGGCACGCCGGGTACTGTTGTCGATGTCAGCTATGGCGAGTGTTTACAGAATGGGCGTGTCAATCCTACTAAGCACGGTATGAATTATACCGATAGAATTATCCTCGGCGATAAACCACTTGAACATCGTATTTCCTGGCCGAAGTGTTTCCGCTACCTGCAGGTGGATGTGCGTAATGGCTGCGTTGAACTTAATACTCCAACCCTCGATCGCAGTACTTATCCGGTTGATAGAAAAGGCAGTTTCGCCTGTAGCGACCCGGCGCTCGAACAAGCTTGGCAAATTAGCGCTCATACCGTTCAATTGTGTATGGAAGACGGCTATATGGATACGCCTTGGCGCGAACGCGGCTCCTGGCTCGGTGATGATGTGCCGAAAATGCTGGTTAATTATCTGACATTCGGCGATTATGCTCTGGCACGCCGCTTTTTACTGCAGCATTCAAGAGGACAGTTGTCGACCGGGCAGATGTCCGGCAAATATCCCGGTTGCAAATCATCTTATGTTTCCACGTGGACATTGGTCTTTCCTGTTAGCGTTAATGAGTATATTAAACATAGTTGCGACTCTGCTTTTGCGGCAGAAATGTTCACGGCTATTGCGCGTGTTATTGAATGGATGGATCATTACTTGTTACCTGAAGGCGTTTATGGTAACCTTCCGCTAGAAGTTACTGCGACCAAAAATGTTTATAACTTTATTGACTGGGCGCCTGTAGATACCAGTGGCGTTAATGCCGCCTGGAACGCTCATGCTTATAACTGTCTGAACAACGCAGCCGCCGTGGCAAAACTTTGCGGACAAAATCAATCCGCTCAACTATGGCTCAATAAAGCTGAAAACCTGTGTACGGCATTCAATCGTTTATTTTGGAATGATGAACGCGGCGTGTATGTGAACGGATGGAAAAACGGCGCTCAAATTAAACGGTGGGGGTGCCAGGAAAATTATCTCGCTGTGTTCCTGGGGCTTTGTAGCAGTTATCAGAGTGAACGAATTATCGGCAATTTAAAAAATGAAGACATACAATCATTTTTTAGAGCGAATAAAAACGAATATGATGAAATCATTCCCGGTATAGACGGTAATCACATGGTCTCCATTGCCCTTAACCGCTACCGTTGGGACGATATGAAGATGGTTCCGCTTGGCACGCCATATTTTGCATGGTTTGCTCTTGAGGCGCTACTCAAACTTGGCATGACTGATGATGCATTGGAAATGGTTGGCAGGCATTGGGGAGAATATTCCCGTCAAGGCGGCACTACCATCTGGGAAACCTGGGAAAGTGATAAGGGTTCGCTTTCACACGGTTGGGGATGTGCTCCGGTAATTGTTTTACTCCGTTCGATTCTAGGCGTTAAACTTTCGAACGAAACTGGCATTGACATTGAAATAGCGCCACACCGCGGTAGCCTAACTTGGGCATCCGGGCGGGTGCATACCCGCTTCGGCACGGTACAGGTTGCCTGGAAATACGACACAAGCTGGAGTATCGAAGTTACCATTCCGGAAGGATGCAAAGCCAGAATCAATCTTAACCATCAATTCCTTAAAACAATTCCTGCCGATTCCGCCGGATACCAAAAAATTCTCACTGCCGGGAGTTATATCTTCAACCAGGAGAACCTACCACATGAATAGCTTACAATGGTTTGTTTAAGGTGGCGATGGTCGAATAAATATTAATGGTAATTGTGTCGCGAAAATTATTGCCCGTGATACCTATGGTTTATTCGTGCAATAAAGCTCAGAGACACTTATTCTCTGCGATTATAAACATTCCAATTTTTCCTGTCTGAATTGGTTTTTAATTTCTTCCGCCATATATAGAAATGGGCAATTCTATATAAGAATATTGTATAGAAATGGTATATTGTATATACTCTATATAAAGTATAAATACAATCACTCAAAACATGCATAATTAGCAGTTAAAATGACTAAGAATATGCACATTAAGAAGTTTTTAATGACCAAAGCAATGTATAATTAGAAGTTTTTAATGACTAAAATTTAGTATCTTTAGCAATTTAATAATTCTAATTC
>CAYMSF010000171.1:0-5771 GCA_964392985.1 uncultured Victivallaceae bacterium
AGATCGGATGTCTTTCCCCGGAGGCACAGCGTGGACAATTCTTGTTCCGGCATTTCTGTTTATATTCCCGCACCGACCCCTTGGCCGCAGGCCATAGTTCAGACACCGCAGACAAAAATTTTGCTCTCGCCGCAGATTCACTCATCTTTGACCCCCTGAAATTTAATATTTGTGCTTGTCCGAATTCGGACAAGCATAATATAGAATGAAAATTCATATAAACAAATAGAATTTTAAATTTTATGCGGATATTTTGAGAGGCCGTAAAGACTGAGCCATTACAGTAATTTGATAAAATACGAATGATTTTCTAAAATGGTGTTGACAATTGCATTGATTGAATATATAATCTGTATATACACGAACATACAGGTATAGACAGGATGCAATGAGTACGATAATTGACAAAAACAGTATGACGCCTATATATATGCAAGTCAAGGATTTGCTTGAGACCGCCATTAAGCGTGGAGAGTTTTCTCCAGGCGCTAAGATTCTTTCTGAAAGCGGTCTAAGCAAAAAATATGGCATACACCGGCATACCGCCAGAAGTTCCCTGCAGCAGCTTTCGGATGAAGGACTGGTAACCAGTATTCCAGGACGCGGCTGGTATGTAACGGAAAAGCAGGCGAAGACAGGAAATGGCAGCAAAATACCGGCGGCAGTTGCCGGCGGCGTGATTGCAATCTACGGCATTCCGCTGGATTCAATACAGAGTTATTTCACAACGTCTTTTCTTAACTCATTGCTTACCAGCGGCGCAAGCAAGAATTACAGCATCCGGTTCCTTAGCGACAGCGACATGCATGACATCGAAGAAAACGGCAATTGTCGGTTAAAGTTTGATGTCGTCATCTGGGCGCTTCCCCGCCCTGAAGACATTGCCAGGATTGAAAAGCTGGTGGCTTCCGGAATAAAAGTTGTAGTTGCCAACCGGCACATATATGGTTCCGCGCTGCCGTTTGTCGCCATAAATCAGTATTCAGGGACACGCGAACTGGTCAGCCGCCTGGTCAATGCCGGGCATCGCCGGATCGGTTGCGTTACCTCGGATCTTCCTTACCGCTATCTTTCCGAACGCTGGCGCGGTTTCTGCGACGCCTTGCGCGAAGCGGATATCGAACTGGATGACAAACTGGCGCTGCATGTCATGGATTCATCAAACATCAGGCCGGGACTGGAAAATTTATTTGAATCAAACCCCGATATGACCGCATTGTTTCTGATGGGTGAAATATTCCATCGTCAGACGTTTGAATATATTAAGAAGTCCGGCAGAAGAATTCCTGAAGATATTTCCATGGCGGTGTTTGATAAAGTTATTTTCGATGATTTCAAAGGAAAAATAGCATCCATAGAGCAGCCGGTTGATCGAATGACTGAAGAACTTTTTGCGCTGATATCAAAGCTGCTGGCGGGAGAAAAAATCGAAAATGGCATCGTTATCGAACCGGCAATTTTCTCAGGAGAGAGCATCAGGAGAATTCAGCATTAGTTTATGCGATACTGTTTCAAAAAATCGTGTGCAAAAAAGGAGCGCTGAATGTAATAAATTATTCTATTATTTAGAAAAGCCATAAACAACAAAAGCGAGGTGCGGGAATGAAAGATCGAGTTAACAGGAACAACGGGTTAAAAAGTTTTACACTCATAGAATTGCTGGTAGTGATAGCTATCATAGCAATTCTTGCCGCAATGCTGCTGCCGGCCTTGAACAAGGCACGGGTAGTTGCCAGGCAGGCAGCATGTGGCAATAATCTATCCCAGGCAGGAAAAGCCATACAACTTTATGCCTTTGATTATTCTGACTATCTGCCAACATCCCCCAATAATTCAAGCGGCGCATCCGGAACTTACGCTTCCTATGGTGGAACTATTTATTACGGTCGTGCCAGTTATATGTGGAGATCATCATATAAGAATCTTTGGTGGAACAACCAGATAATGTGGTATTTGGCTAAGCCGGAAATGCTGCTATGCCCGCTGGCAGTACGCGATCCATCAATAGCTGAAACAGATGTAAACCTGGTATATGGACTTATAAACTATACATATAACGGGCAATGTGCCGAGACCAGTAATGACGGGGTTAATTATAGCGGGAAAAAATTGACAATGGCATCAACTCCGTCAATGACTCCATCACTCTCTGAAAGGCAATACGGTCATTATCGTTCATATTTGGGGGCAGCGCGTCTTTTGAGTTATGCGGCAGGTTATAATATGTTGCACCGAGCCCATGACAAGGGAAGAGCAGGAAATAGTTGCATGCTTGATGGCTCGGTCAAGAGCATAAAAATCACCGAAAATGTTCAGAGTCTGTATAAACTTAAGAAGTAATATTTGATTTTTTACTTGTAAGAGTGGAATTCTAAATTCCTGAAGTTCTTACCAGAAAGCCAGATATTTATAAATTAAAAAAGTAAAGCGAGAGAATTATGTTTAAAATCTTAACGTTGTTGATTGTTTGTTCGTCTGTATTGGTTAGCGGCAGTGACGTATTTTATGACTTTGATAGCGAAGCGATGTTGATAGCCAAAGTAAATGCTCCGGCCCAATTAGTTGAAGATGGGCCATATTCAGTTCCCAGGTGTTTGAAATTGCCTCTTGGACTCACGCCTTTTTCGGTGCGTTTACCTGTTGAGTCATTTGCCGTCAAAGCGGGAGATCAACTGGGGGTCTCCTTTAACTACCGCCATTCTGCCAAATTTCAACAAGTTAATTTAATCTTGCAATACAAAGACTCGAGTGATAAAATAGTGGGACAAAGTACTGCAACAATCCGCCGAGTCACTAATTGGGGGCGCTATGAAAATATTTTCCATGTTCCCGACAAACCGGAAATAACTAAAGCTGATTTAATTATATCCAATTCCCAGAACTCCGGCGAAGCGGATCTTTTTATCGACAATATCCGCATGGTGGATAATCCCGCCGAGAAAGACTTTTATACTGAAAAATTTGAATTAGCCACTTTTGATACCTGGACCCGCCGAACTCGCGAACAAGAAAAATTTCTTCCCGGCGATGGTGGTCGCTTATTCCTCGACTGGCAACGTTCTAAATTTGGCGAATCCTGTTTTGAAAGCACAGGCTGCGGAGGCGCGTCTCAATATCCATGGAAAATTTTTAACCTGAAAGTAAATCCGCGAAATATCTATAAATTACACTTTTACTATAATGTCAACGCCAATTATCAGAAAAACTCAGCGATGATTCTTGTTTTTTTGCGGGATAAGGCAGGGAATTCCATCAAAACTCAGCCACGGCTTATGTTGCAACGAGTGTCCGAATGGCAGGAAATATCAATGGATATTGTTCTACCTCCTGAAACCGCATTCATGGATGTCGCCTTGCGTTTTCTCAATGTCGCCCCGGATTCCAAAGTATATGTTAATCGCATCAGTATCACGGTGGGGAAACCTGAATTGCAAATTACTACAGAAATTAATTCCATCGAGAAAAAACTTACTGGAAGTCTCAAGTGCCATTCTGCCCCATCAGAGAACGGCAAATTTAATCTGCAATTATTAAATGCCAACCAGGAATTAATTGCGACTCCCGAAATTAAACCGGACTCTACTTTTGAACTGGATTTGTCTAAATTAGCGGATGGCAAATTTACTTTGCGGGCAGAAGCTAAATTTGAACAGGAAACGATCAAAAGTGAAAGTATCTTTTATAATTTTAATCAACGCGCCTGGATGAATTTAGGTATTGGGGATTTGAAGACAACGGACTTTCCACCGCCGCCCTGGACACCGGTAAAGAGCAACTCCAGTGAGTTGTCCGTTAGTACGTGGAATTCAGACATCAAGTTTACTCCGACTCTCGGTCTGGAGCAAATAACATTAGACAAGAAAACTAACAAGCTCCTGAAAGCTCCCATTCGGCTCGAAGTTAACGGTCGGGATATTTTTACAGTCGGCAAAGCTGCTGCGGTTCAGGTCGCGCCTGCTTCAGCCAATTACGCCATGTTTGACACTAAATTAAATTTTCCTGAATATTCCGCAGCAATCTCTGCGCGAGTAGAATTTGACGGCATGATCAAGTACAGTGTAAAGCTGGAAGCCAAAACAGATATTACGATTAATGCTCTGGATTTTCGCTGCTCTCCGGCAATTACCGATTATGCCATGACTATTGATGGCGGGTGGAGTGATTATCATGTGCTATTGCTCCATGATTCCAAGAAATTTGAGACTAAAAGATTTTATCCAATGTTCTGGCTTGGCAATATGGATCGAGGATTTTATTTTGCCACCGACAAACAATATCCGCAACTTGAATATCAAAAAGAGATTTGTCACGAGCTTAACTATCAAGGAGATTTGCTGACAAAAATTGTCAATGCACCATTGATGTTAAAGGCCAATTCGAACTATAGCATTGATTTTGCTTGTGGATCAACTCCGTTCCGGCCTCAAACAAAACTGGATAAACCGCTGCGATTCCGGGCGGGTAAACACAGTAATGGCGCTTTACTCTGGGCAACTCCCAAAGTTTTACCATTTTGGGGTTATCCTATATCTCCAAGCAATCCCCGGATTATTGCTGACTGGTTAAAAACAAATGCCAGTTCAATCACCTTCTTCTATCAAATTCCATTTTTTGCGATGGAAAGCCTTCCTCAATATGGTTATTTTGCATCTCAGTGGAAAATTACTCCGGAACGGATTTATCCTCCCGGCACTGATGGCAACTACAGCGCCAATTTGCGTAATATTGATATTGCTCAGAAAACGTGGCAGGATTTGTACTTATATAACTATGTGAAATTCCTGAACGAAAACAAGTTTTCCGGTGTATATTTTGATTGTGTCAGCATCAGCAATCGCAGCATAGGAGACAAATTTACATACTGTGTTTTTCCGGTGCGGGAATTTTTACAGCGTATTTATATTGCCCAGCGCCAGGTGAATCCGGAGTCGTTAAGTTTTGTTCACTGCGGCTCAGCTGTAGTAGATTTTTGTAATGTTTTTGCAGAAATATCACTTACTGGAGAACATTACCGGGCTCAATGCCAATCCAATCGCTACTACCTGGAATTTATGAATTTAGAAGAATTCAGAGTTCAAAATTGCGGAAATATTGGGCCGTTACGGATGTTTTTGCCACAATTCCGCGGCCCCAAAACCGAAGCTGTGGACACCGCCGTGCATACTATGGGAATGGTACTTGCCCATGATCTTCTGCTTTATCCATCGTTTATCAAGAAAGAGATAATTGATAATTGTCAATGGCGCGTGTTCGAATTCCAGGACGCGGGTAAAGATAATCGCTTTCAACCCTACTGGACTAATGGAGCAATTGATACAAAAAATTCCAAAGTCGTAGCAAGCAGCCAAATCAACTCTTACGGAGTTTTGTCTTACTACTTAAATAGTGCGCCGACTCGCGAAACGGTCATTCTTTCTGCTCCGGCGGGGATTAAACTTACCGTTTATGATCCGGCAAAGAACTCAACTGCAATAGCGAATAGCGGAGATAAAATCGAATTGGACCCTTATATGTTTAAAATGGTTTTAATTGGTTCTCCTGCAATCTGGAATTCTATAAAAATTAGCAGCAATTGAGGATCTGAATGTATATTATCGTAAAAAACGAAAGTCATAAACTTTTCTTGCCGACCGTGAAAGCCAGACAGTTTGCGGAACCGATGATTGCCGCCGGCAAGGAAGCCAATTTCAAGTATCTGGCTCAGCATAAGCCAGCCGCGCCGAAGATGCCGGTAACCGGTTCTTTTGTCTATCCGCATCCGCCGAATTATC
>CAYMSF010000172.1:0-5737 GCA_964392985.1 uncultured Victivallaceae bacterium
CCGTTTGTCAAACTAAACGCACGACTTCTTATAGGTAACGTGCGTTTAATATGACAAATGTGCGTTTAACTTGTCAATTGACCTTTTTAACGATACTCATATCAATTATACGACTGTTCGGTAAACATATTTTCAAATTGTGAAAATATTTCATAAAACTTATAAACAAGTGATTAATTTATAATGTCCGGAACTATTTCATTTAATAAATTTTCTGATACCCAAATATCTTCCAGGTTTAGAGTGTTTTTTATCCTGATTATTCTGGGGGTATAATTTTCATTCTGAGAACAACTGTTGATCGCCATTTTAATTGCTTCGGATTCGTTTTTTGCGATAAAAGGAATTTTTACTCTTTCAAAAAAATTAGTAGCAATGACGTTTGCATAAGTAGAATTTAAATCAATTTTATCAAAAAGTTTTTGGGTAATAAAATCTGCAAGACCAATCCCGTAAGCGTTTCCGTTAGTCGCGGTGGATAAATCCAGTGCTACAATTTTTTTAATTGAAGGTTTCTCGGGTTCTGTTTCGTTATCAATTTTAATTCGCCCGATTATATTGGTATCCATCCCCGTACCACTATAATTTTTCCCTATCTCTTCTACGATAAGAACGTCAAGAACGTCAACCGGTAATGATGGCATATTCTTTCTTGCTTCGGCAATGAGCATTTTTTCGCCAGGCAGTATGTCTTCAGGTCTGAACGATTGTATTATTTTAAGTTTGTCATAAGCATTTTCAACCAGACCAATTCCGGCGATGATTTTTCCTGTATCGAGAATTTTTTGTGCAACGGGCTGGATAAGTGTTCTTAAGCCATTAGTTCCAAAACTGTGAATTATTTCAGCCTGGATTCTTTTTCCCATACCGATTGCCATCATCTTTAACATTCCACTTTCAAAATCAGCATGAAATGATGTATGAGGTTTAATTCTGTTAACAACAATAATTCCGTCGGATTCAAAGGCATTCTTATCAATATTTATTTCAATATCACGTAATTTATGACAACTTGGTAATGCGAAATTACGCAGATGTCCGATAACAACCGTTTCCATAGAGGATAGAATCGGCGCACCTATAAATTCCGGAACAATACCCAATTCGCGAAGCACCATTAATTGTCCTTCCGCCGTAGCTCCGCCATGACTGCCCATTGCAGGAATAAAAAACGGTATTGCTCCTGCGTTCCTTACAAAATTGCCCACAGTTCTTAACACAACAGCAATATTGTCAATTCCCCTGCTTCCAGCAGTTATTGCAATCCTTGAGCCTTTAGTAAATTTTAATTGGAGTTTTTTAAGTTCGTTAATGACTTGATCTTCAACATCGTGAATTGCAGTATCGTCAAACTTTTGGTGGACATGTACTAATTGGGGATTTTTCACAGACACAACCTTATGAAGAAATAATCTGTAATAGTATTTTGACAATAATGAATTACGATTAATAAAAAAATAATGAGTCTTTTAAAATAAAATACTCGCAACCTGATATTTGTAAATCAACAAAGAAGTCAATTAAAAATCGGTCAGTGATAAAACACGTTAAGACAAATTTTATGTCGGGTCTATAATCGCAAACATTAAGCTGATTTGAAATACAATCTTGCCCTCAACTTTTATCACACCGGCGCCTTTGCCAAAACGTGACTGACCAGGCGGTAAATCCAAATCACAAACCAATTGATCACCTGGGAATATGGGATGAAACGCTTCAGCACGATCAATAGACATAAAATAACCAAGTTTACCCTTGTTTTCCGGCCTGGCAAGAACGCAAGCGCAACCAGCTTGCGCTAGAATTTCACATTGTAATGATTCTGGCAAAACGGCGTAATCGGGAGTATAGCCCGTAAAAATTTCTTCGTTAATTGTCGTATTTTTAATTGCTACAGTATGTTCACCATCTATTCTTGCAATGCTATCAATCAACAGAAAAGGATAACGGTGCGGGACAATAGCCATGATTTGATTAACATCCATGGCTGTTTCTGCTGACTTGTCAAACTCATTGAAGAGTACCGGCATAGCAACAGGTGCAGTTCTTTTGCGTGATGCTAAAGTAATTTTTGCCTGGCAAGTCGTCCCCGAGTTATTACTCGTTGATGCATTTACGATAGCCTCGTTATCAGTAATACTTTCAATTTCAACATCAATCTTCAAACGGTCTCCCGGGAAATTTGGTTTCCGGAATTTAACTTTCTCGACCACCCGCATATAAACGTCGAGTTCATTGTTCGGGTCAAGTTTAGCCTGTACCGCCATTTGTGCCAATTGTTTCATCGCCTCCACCTGCAATACACCGGGCATTATCGGATGGTTTGGAAAATGTCCTTGAAAAAACGGTTCATTGATACTGAGATTTTTCACGCCCAAAAACTTGTTATCGCTTTCTTGAACGACCCGATCGAGCATCAACATCGGGTAACGATAAGGCAATGTCGCCATTATTTCCTTGATTCCTGCCACCTTACCAATCATAATTACCTGTCCTGTTTATTTAGATTTATTTTATATTAAATTGCAATAATTTGTTTAAGCATTTCCCCGGCTAACCTTACATTCATAGGATGTCCTGGTTTAATCGCAATGATATTAGCCTTGACGCGGAGTCCGCAGAGATAAACATCGCCAATTATATCAAGAATTTTATGCCGGACAATCTCATCCCGAAAACGCAACCCCTCTTTGCAAATAATTGCTCCGTCATGTATAATCGCAGCATTATCGAGACTCCCCCCCTTAACCAATCCCATGGCCAGTAAATGTTCTAAATCGGAAAATTGGACAAACGTCCTGGCGGCAGCAATATCTGACAAATATGTTTCAGGTGTAATCTTTAGACTTAGAAACTGCGGATCAACTGGCGCGCCTTGAAATGACGTCAAACAAGAAATTTTTAGACAATCTGAAGGAAACAGGGCTATCTGAGTGCCTTTGTCTTCGATGTATATTGGTGATTTCGCGGTCCAATATTTTGCCTCGGCCTGAAGCTCAACGGTTCCCGCTTGAATTATCATATTTAAATAAGGAATGGCGCTTCCATCAGCAATTGGAGGTTCCTGTCCGTCCATTTCAACAACAGCATTATCAATTCCCATGACGTGAAGAGCCGACATAATATGCTCAATAGTGTAAACTATCGCATTCCCGGAGCATATTGTTGTTCCACGTCGTACATCAACTACGTTAGAAACTAGAGCTTTTACTTCCGGGCTTCCAGCTAAATCAACACGACGAAAAACAATTCCAGTATCAGGTGGTGACGGCAAGATTCTCAAAGTGGCACGAGCACCGGTGTGCAACGCAATGCCGGATAGAAAAGCTGCATCTTTTAACGTTCTCTGATTTTCCATAACTAATTTTTCGGTGTATAGTGTTAATTAAAGACGTAATTTTGAATTACTCTTCAATTGTTCTAAAAAATAACAGGTTTTATCTCAATAAAAAAATGCTATATTAAAGAACTTATTAATATAATCCATCAACTGATAAAATAAAAATGCAAAACATGGTCGATATTGAAAAATATGAAAAACCACTGCCAATTGTTGTTATAACAGGTCCAACTGCTACTGGAAAAACCCATCTTGCGGTGCAATTGGCAGCAGAATTCCAGGGTGAAATAATCAGCGTAGATTCCCGGCAAGTTTATCGCCGCCTTGACATCGGCACAGGAAAAGATTTGGCAGAATATTGTATTAACGGTCAAAACATTAAACATCACCTGATTGATATTGTTGAACCAGATGAAGAATTTAACTTGAAAGAATTTTGCAGCAACGTCTGGAAGACTGTCAGTCAAATTGAAACAGATAAAAAACTGCCGATATTCTGTGGTGGTTCTACTATGTATTTAGATGCACTGTTGAATCAATATACTCTACCTGGCGGACAACCTGATATAAAACAGCGCCATACTTCCACGGGGAAAAGTATTGAAGAACTGCAACTTGAGTTTAAAAAAATATCTCCTGAAGCATATGATAGATTTAAAGATAAAAATAATCGGGCACGCTTGTTAAGAGCCATTGAAATCAATAATTCCACAGATATTGCTACTCAAATAACTAAAACGCCCCAAAGGGAAGCTCGATACCTGATCATCGGCATTTACTTAACGCGTACAGAGGTTCATCTCCGGATTGAAAAGCGTCTTAATGACCGGTTCAACACCGGCATGATTGATGAAATTGCAGAATTGCATCACCAGGGATTAAGCTGGGAAAGGCTTGAATTTCTCGGATTGGAATATCGCTACATAGCACAACATTTGCAAGGGAAAATAAGCTATGAAGAAATGCGGTTGCAATTACTTTATAAAATACGGCAATTTGCAAAACGGCAGGATATTTGGTTTAGAAAAATGGAACGCGAAGGGAAGACAATTTACTGGATTAAAAATGACAAGGACATATTGTCATCATCAATCAAATTAATACGCGGTTTCCTTGCCGGCGATAATCTGCCTCCATCTGAAATTATGCTGAAAAACATCAACTATGGAAAAATCTCGCAAGAGTAAACTTACAATAAAGTCAATTACATTTCCAAATAAAATTTATCGGTTTATCATTGTCGTCATTGAGTTTATTATTGCGGGAAGTTTAAGTCAATATTTTAGTAAAAAAAGTATTTCTCATTGGAATTTATTGGTATTTAGATTTATAATGTAATTGTGATTATAAAAAAGTATTAAAACGATTATGGCAACAAGAAGGCTATATGCGATATGGAATAATTAGCGATATTCACGGTAACTTCGAAGCTTTGAAAGCGATGTGGAAAGTACTGTGTGATGAAGGATTTGACAAAATAATTTGTCTTGGTGATGTTGTCGGTTATGGTCCATCTCCGGTCGAATGTGTTGAGTTCCTTCAGGAAAATATGATTGAAACCATAAAAGGCAATCATGACGAATTTACATCAGCAATCGATAGCGGTCCTTCAAATTGGGAAATGCAAGATTACGCTGCAGAATCCATCATTTGGACGAGACTTCAACTGCAACAGCAACATCTCGATTGGTTGCGTCAATTGCCATACTCTATTAAGCATGAGACATTACAATTTGTGCACGCATCAATGGAAACAATGGAAGGCGAGTATTGGCCCTATGTGCTTGATAAAAAAACTGCACAGTTTCACTTTTATCTTCAGGAGACCAATGTAGCTTTTTTTGGACACACACATATTCCACTATTCTTCTCCTCTGGTCGCGGACAAATTTCCATGGAAATGTTGAAAGCAAAAAAACTCCCGCTGAATTTTACAAAATATTTTATAAATCCTGGTGCCGTAGGTCAACCTAGAGATGCAGATAAACGTGCTGCGGCACTCTTTTATGATACCATAAGCAGAAAAGTAATTCCGGTTAGAGTTGAATATCCTATTGATAAAACATGCAATAAAATAATTAAATCAGGACTACCCGCAATTCTTGCCGAAAGACTGTCGCGCGGTTACTGAAATTTCTGTTTGTACTATAAAAATACGTCCATGATGATTTATAAGAGAACATTTTAACCGTTGATAATTTCCCGGATTAACGCTGTAATAAGTTAATTAGAATATTTGATTCAATCAAAATTCGACTTATATGCCATTATACTTGTTACGCTTACTAAACAGCAGAATTTATTCAAATTACTTTAATGACAATAAGACATCAGGTTTTAATGACGTAAAGGACACCGTCCAGACTGATTTGTCGGGTCAAGGCGTTAAGGAATGGT
>CAYMSF010000173.1:0-5711 GCA_964392985.1 uncultured Victivallaceae bacterium
CCGTTCTGATAGTTTCTGATAAATTATATCAGCTTTGAATCCCAGTTCCATAATTTTTTCAAATCAATATTGTTCAAAATTTGTTCATTGCTTAGAATATTATACTTGTAATAAGTATAATTGCAATTATAAAATGAACAAATTTTGAATATTTATTTTGAATGTAAATTGAAAAAGTAAACGCACCCCATCCAAGGTTATCAAATGCATTTAGTTTGACAAAGAGATGGGGGCGCATTTAAGAATCTCCTCCCGTCCATCCTATTCCCGAGGCAAGCCTCGAGGTATTACGGACGAATTTTCACGCCCTGCGGGCGGGTTGGAGATTCGAAAACAAAAGCTAATACATAAAAGCTAAAGCCGACACAATGGTCGGGGAATTTACCCAATGAAGATTAACTAATCACCATTTACAATTTACGATTAACAAGGAATTTATGGCAGACGGTTCAAAGAGCCAGCGAAATAGATCGGGATGAAACGCAGACGCTGTTCAGGTAATTCGGCATACGGAGCAGATGAGAGCACAATTCCGTCACGGCAGCCGGGATGGTCTTTAATAAATTGATGGAGACTCTTCAGGCTTCCAGCGCTTCCGCTTTTTACTTCGACGGGTTGGATTCCGCGCTGTAATTCCACGAGATAATCCACTTCCGCGGTGCTGTTTTTGGCTTCCCGCTTCCACCAGTGCGGTTCATGTCCGGCAAATGATGCGACGAGTTCCTGACCGGCAAATTGTTCAGCGACAGAACCGCGATAAATGGCGAGCAAATCCGATTGAGCCCACTCATCGGCGGCGGTGCGGTTACAGATGGATTGCATCAGGCCGATGTCGCCAAGAAGTACTTTAATGCGGGTTGTCGCGGCGCAGTCCAGCGGGATTCCGGCCGCCGAGGAGGCGCGGACCGGGCGGAGAAGGCGCGCCATCGAAAGCACTTCAAAAGCCTTTTTATTAGTAGTGCCGGTATATTCCGGCGCCAGCCGGGCATATGCGATCTGAGTGCCGACGGCTTTGGCCGCGTTTTCCCAGACAGTTTCCAGGCAGTGACGATCCACCTTCGGGGTATATTTGGAGAAATCCTGCTGAAAGGCGGATAGCAAATTGTCCTGTTCGGAGCGCACATCCAGAATGCTTTGCGTGTCCAGCCAGGTTTGAACGCATTTTGGCATTCCGCCAATCATGCAGTAGCGGCGCAATTCCTGCAGAAGGACTTCATGAACTGCCATGGGAATGAGGCGCGGCGGCGCTAAAAGGAGTTCGGCCATGGATGAGTGTCCGTTAGCCAGAAGAAATTCACAAAAAGTCATAGGGTAGAGATCCAGAAACTGAACGCGTCCGACCGGGAAGGAAATATTTTCCAGGGCAAAATCAAGCAGCGAACCGGCAGCGGCGACGTGGAGACCTGGCATTTGCTCGTAGAAGTAGCGCAGCGATTCCAGGGCACGCGGGCATTGCTGTACCTCATCGAAAACCAGAATGTTTTGACCAGCCCGGATCGGTTGCCCCAGGAGGAGCTCCAATTCTACAAGTATCCGTCTGGGATCGAGGTCGGGTTCGAAGACCGCCTGCCATTTACGACTGTGTTCGAAATCAATCAGGCGGATTCCCGCGGGAAAGGAGGCGAAGGCGAATTCCTTCAGACACCAGGTTTTCCCTGTTTGCCGCATCCCTCGAATGATTAAAGGCTTTCTAAGCGGGGACTCCTTCCAATTTTGTAATTTTTCAAGAAAAAAACGTTTCATCGAGTATTTCTCCTGTTTTTATAATAAAATAGTGCCTTTTAAAATAATTACAAATGGTAAATATCAAACACAAATGGAGAAATACCAATGGTAAAAGTCAAAATTAATCACACTGGCCTGCAATATGGATTACGAATAAATGCACTACTTCTTCTAGGTAACGTACGTTTAATATGACAAATGTGCGTTTAACTTGTCAATTCACCTATTTATTTTGAATAATTAACGTAATACATTTTGATTGCTCTGTAGCGATTCCATGTTATGCTTAGTTATGCGGTTCGCCAAAAAAACTGGCAAAAATATAGCTGAGTTCGCTGATTGCAGTCAATCCACTGAAAATATTGACGCTGGGAGACTGCAACCCGGGGTTGATGGTGAAACAAAGCGCAACAATGGCAACTATTAACAGACTACGAAATTTCAAATAATCTGGCCGTGTGCGGTGGCAGTAAAATCTGCAATAAATTGCTATCCAGATGAATCGTTTCTCCAGTCCAGAAATCAGCAATCGGTGTCATTGGATTAATGCCGAGATAACTTAGTTCTCCGCCAATATACTTGCTTTGTTCCGACCAGTTAAAGAAAGCGATATGCGCCTTGATGCCGCGCTTGTAAGTAATGCTATCCTCCGGGTATTCTACTTTAAGAATTTCCGGGAATCCATCGCCTGTGAAGGCGTTCTCATCGAGGCAGCGCACCTTGTGTCCGCGGTCAACGTTTGCCAGCAATTTCCGCCAGAGAGCGATCTGGCTGTCCGGCATGGATTCAACTGGACCGCCGAGTTCGATGATGCCCTGCGTGATGAATACCCAGGACAGACGGAAAATCTGTTCGTTCTCCGGTACGTTCCCGAATCCGGCACTATCCATGTTCAGAAGAAAAGTTTTGCGTCCTTCAAGCAGAATCTGCGGCAAAGTCGCTTTGCAGGCTTTGAGCTCTTCCGCCCAGGTGCCGTCATGGATGTCGCAACCACAGCGGTAACAGTCGGCATTGAGTCCCGGAAACGGGTTCCCCATTGTCATGGCAATGCAGGTCATAAACAGTCCGTCTTCGCCAATGCGTTTACGGATTTCATGGAAAACGCGATCCCGCCACTCCGGACCGGAACCGCCATTGCGGTAACGAGCTCGAGCCAGCGTAAACCATTGAGTCATGAAGTCGAATTTTATTCCCTGATATCCCCACTCCACGAATAGTGCATCGAAAACACTCATCAGAAAATCCCAGGCCTCCGGCACCGAAGGATCGAGAAAAGTGGTTTTGCCAAGCAAGTTGGCAGCGCCATTTTCGTCGCATAAAAGCCAGTCAGGATGTTCCATGGCCAGCGGTGAGTCGAGATAAACAGCGGGCGAGAGCCAGATACAGGGGCGCAAACCAAGATTGCGAATCGTATCGGCTATGGCCTTCATTCCGGATGGAAATTTCTCCCGATCATAACGCTCAGCCGGCTTCGGATAAAAGCAATCAAGTGGGCCGTTGCGCTTGCCGCGGTCAGCCTGATAACCATCATCAATTAAGAAATGTGTGCACTCCGGAACGCGTTCCGCAATTGATCTGGCGCGCCTTGCCAGAAGTTGTTTGTCGATATTATGGCGGGTTCCGTAATTCCAGGTACAGAAAACTGAGCCGTGCAACATAGGCGATTTTGCGCCGGCGAAAACATGTTGGCGGTTCAGTTCTTCGACATAGCCCGCCAATGCATCCTGGGGATGGGTATTGTTGAGAATTTGATAAAAGACGCGCGAAACTTCAATGCTTTCACCCGGATTCAATTTAGCTGGTGCTGCCGCCAGTGGCAGTGTTTGCAAACCTTGATAAGTGCGAATCAGCGGTTTACCTTTTTCTCCGGTACCATCCAGCCCCAGACGCCAGGTTCTTTCAAAACGGGTCTGGTTCAAATCTCCCTCAACCAGCACTACGCTGTAATCTTCATCCGTGATGATTAACGCCGGCACATGATTGCCCTCACCAAGGCCGAAATGAAAAGGTTGGTAGGGTACAGGTTTGATGTATGGATATTCCGGGCGGGAGTCCGGGTATTTTTCAGTACGGACATTTGCCGTGTGCACGCAGCGTACCGTGTATTCGTGAATCCCGGGAAAGGTAAGCTCGCCGTCCCCGTTTATTCTGCCGTCGTTAATCGATTCCAGAACCAGCGGAACGGTTCCGGTATTAGTGATAAAACGCCGCACAATCAAGCTGTTTGCCGCCGCGCCATAACGGAATTGCAGTTCTTCCTGCCAGCCAATACTATTGCCGACGGCATTAAGACCGTTGTCAAAATTGCTGATGACATAATTGGAACAAGACTGACCGTTGAGTTCAAATCCCATATTCAGCCATCCGGCATTATCGGCTATGGTGAAACTCCATCGTCCATTGTCAAATAATAGCTGCATAACAAAATCCCTTTATTGCCAGTTAATATAATTTATTCCGTTACGAAGCGCCAGCGGCAAGTCTGAAAAAAATTCGAACATCCGGCTAAAATACGGCACTCTCTCCGACGAGAATTTATTCATTGGATACGCCTCCAGCGCGTCGGCGAAAAGCCTGCCGTCCTGTTGTGCAATTGCGTCGGCCAGCAGGGTCTGATGTTCAGAGAGCGATGTAATCAAGCCTTTGAACGGTGAAGGGATATATTGATTTTCCACCGGAATGATGTTTTTGTGACACAAATCCATAGTGTATTCAAGCGCAGCGTTGTCCGGAAAATCGCGAACCGCGCCACGGTTCGGATGACTGGCTGTAATCCGCATAGTTTCAAGTCCCGCCATCGCCCGGATAATCGGAACCGATATTTCGCTGAAGTCAATTCCGAACAAAGAATTTTGCGCTATCGGGGTATTCCAATCCGGCTCGGAAGATGAAGCCGCAACCGCAATGAACCCGGCAAATTTCTGCTCCACGCGGCGCAGACTGTCTGCCGCGATTGTATCCGGATTGAAATCCTTTAAACGCCTGGATAGTGACTGCCGTTGTTTTTCCAGTCCCCATGACCACAGAATATGTGACATGCCATCGCCTTCTGAAGAGAAAACCATCGTTCCGAACCGGCGGTAGATATCAACCAGTTTCTGCAGTCCTTCGCGAATACGTTCGCCGCAATCGTAAGATGTGATCTGCATTGGTTGCCAGTCGGCGGTAAGTTGTTCGCGCAATATCTCGTTCATATCCATCCCCTGATATTTACCGCGCAGGATGAACGACAGGTGATTAACTCCAGTGGCAACCACATCCCATTGACTTTCATAGCGATCGCGACCGCAAATGCGGGGCAGATCCCAGCGATGGTTGCCGAAACCGGCGCAAATCCCCAGCGCCTTGATCTTAGTGTAATTGCTGACGGCGGCACTGAATACCGGCACCGGATTAGCAAAAATCAGCATCATGGCTTCCGGACAATACTTTTCCATCTTTCGAGCAAAGTTCATCACCATATTCCCGCCACGTGCCGCGAGAAAAGCGCCGTTGATTGAAAGCTGGTCGGAATGTAAATAGCCGTATTCACACGCGGCTTGCAACGCCAGCGTATCGGAAGGTTCCCGCTCAATGGCAGTGGTCAGGTAAAACAAATCCGTCCCGTCCAAAGCGCGGTCAAGATCACTTGTCCAGACTACTTTGCTGTTGACGTTTTTATATTCAGGACAACGGCAAATGAGTCTGCCAACCGCTTCCGCCCGTTCCAGTTTAAGGTCAACCAGTCTAATGCTGCCGCCGTCAAACACTTCCGGTGTCTGCAACAGCGCCCGTACAATCGGCAGAATACGCAAGGATCCGCCACCGACAAATGTAATGTTCATTGTATAGATTTCCTGTTTTAATTTAAAATATTTTATCTAATAACTTCTGTTTATTTATCTGAATAATCCGGTTTGGGATATTGAATCAGAGGATACGCCGCAAGTTCTTTAAATGCCTGATATTGCCGTTCCGCTTGCGCTGCGGTCATTCCGACAGATTCC
>CAYMSF010000174.1:0-5706 GCA_964392985.1 uncultured Victivallaceae bacterium
CCCATGTGTTTCCATTTGCGATAGACCAGCCATGCCGAAAAGGCACCGGCCAGGTAGAACGGAACCGGCCATAAAAACACATAACGGTAATCTTTTACATAGTCAAAGAAGAGCCCGCACAAAGGTCCAATCAGCGCGGCGCCGATGGAAGAAACCATCGCTCCCGCCGAACCGAACTGCCCGTACCGTTCGCGCGGGTAAAGATCAATCAACCATTTCATGATTGCCAGTCCGGACAAGCATAACGGCAGATTGCATAAAATGTTCCACAGCAATAGTGACCAATAATCGTGAATGAAGAAAAAACTGATTAATCTGAGTAGTGCGGAACCAAATAGACCAGCAATCATGGACTTATGACTGCCCCAGCGGTCAAGCAGAATACCTACCGGATAAATTATAAGCGTACTGAATAATCCGACGTAAGCGCCCATTTTGCCGATCTGATCCAGCGTCAAACCAAGTTGATCACGGCTGAAAAAAATACTGAACACATTAGAGGCTCCTGCCCAGATATTGAGTCCGTAAACGAGAAAAATCAATAGGTAGAACGGATGACCGAAACACTCGTCGGCGTAATTGCGGATACCGCTCCACCAATGACCGCGTTCCTCTTTTTGATCCGGTGCCGGATATTCCCCTTCTTTCACCTGGAGGCACATCAGAGTGATGAAAATACCGTATAATATTGCCATGCCGATGAATATTTCATGCATGTGCGTTTTCGCCATGCCGAAAATGAAGTAGTTGAAAGTAAGTCCGGCCAGTGTTCCGAATACCCGGAACAACCCGTAAAAACGGCCGATGAATGCTTCCGGCACCACGTCTGCTATTAAATAATAGTAAACCGAGGATACGAACATGTTGAAAATCTGAAATGCCGCCACCAGTACACCGGAAACCAACACTAGAGAAGTCACCGGACTGTATTTTAGCAATCCGGCAAACCAACTGGTTGCGCCTAGTGAATGTGATATTTCCGGAGCAAATGGAATCAACGCCAGCAAAGCCACAACAAACGGCGTTGTAACCAGAATGAACGGGCGGCGGCGTCCCCAGCGACTGCGGAAACGGTCGGATTTGTAACTGATGATGGGGTTGGCAACGGCGTTGACCACCATGTAAATGCTGGACACGATAAATGCAATCGCCTGATTACTTGCCCCGTTATCCCGCAGTACCATCGGCAATAATGACGGCATCACATTTTCCATCAGGGTATAAACAAAGTCCCCCCAGAGTAGCCAGGCGAAAAGCGTTACCAATCCGGCACGGGTGTAAAACAGCGTACCGACACGGAATCTGGAGTCATCTTGAATCTTCATTTGTCCCATTCAGTTGAATCGGCGAACATATTGATTAACGGAAAATAAGTTTGCCGAAACGTTCAGGTTTGCCGAATCCGCCGAAAGTAGGATTCCAACAGGTATATTCTGACGGTTTTACTGTGTTGCGTACCCGGCAGATATTAAATCCCCATATTGCGCCAGGACTGGGAACCGTTCCACAAAGCGAACCGAATGGCACTCGCATTTCCATCGTCCATGAGTTGGCATCTTTTGCAACTGATACTTGTGCATTGGATTCCCAATTCATATCACCCTTGCCGTTGATAGATTCCACGTCGGTAACCGTGCCGAGTGTATTCACCAGTATCTGCTTGAAATCTTTCTGTGCGTTATTGATGTCAAAGAAAAATTCCAGTTCATTTTCATTCCATACCGGACCGTCGTGGGTGCGGCAGGTATCCTTGATTTCAGCCATCAGCGGTTCATCACAACGAACCCCGAGATAGAGATAATCCTTATCATAGCATACCTTAGCCATTGCTGCTGCGCTATATGGCTCGCCATCGTCTTTATTCAGATTTACTTTGAATGTCGGAATGCCTGTCCAGAACGGTTCATCCAGTTTGCCGTCAATTGTTACCGCCGGTTTACTGGTTAAATAAACTGCTCCAGCGGTTTTGCTTCCGCCATTCATTTCTCCCAGTATTGCCAAATAAATTTTTGGTGATAATGGCAGATTATAGTCCTTTTCAGGTCTTATTGCCCATATCTGATTAATCTGTCCCTGTTTATTCTGTTCTTCCAGATAAGCCAGCCGTTTATTGGCCAGTTCAACAGCCTTCAGCACTTCTTGTTTATTTTTGACCGGGGTTTTTATGATTTTTTGGCTAAGTTTATAGAGTTCTACGGTATCACGGCAATAAGCAAGATTATCTATCAGCATCTGCAAACGATATTTCTGGTTTTTATCCGCGTCCATTTCCGTTGCTTTCTTCAGCAATGGCATGCCTTTTTCATACAGTCCATCATAGACCGAATCAAGGAGGTCAGGGAAACGGTGAGCAGAGCCGAGAGCGAGATCAATTTTGATGGTATCAGCGTACTTGGCCATAGCGGTTTCAACAATGTCAAAATACTGCCTGACATATGGCCCCGCTTTTTCACCATAACATTTTTCCATGGCATCCGTGTAAACCGCTTCAATATCCGCTTTGGGATTCCACGCCATTTTCTGATAAAGGTAATTGTTCAGCACGGATGCGTTGAACGGTTCGCTGTTATTCATGGAAAAGCCTGTTACTCCCGCTTTGTCCAGGTCGGCATAAAGCTTCTTGATCGCGCCTTTATGCATACATGGCAGCGCCATATTGCCCATGCCTTCCGGGTGAGAGTAAAAATACAGCTCCCCAGTCATTTTTTTCCATGGAATCAACATCTTGTTCAGATAACTTTCCGACATCTTATCCGAATAATAAAGTACTCCCACATCGTTCAGCACATGCATAACCTTGACATGCGGGTCCAGTGCAGTTTTACGTGGCGGCAACATATAATAGGAATATGCGATAAAGCCAAAAGTCTGATCCGGCAAGACTTTATTGACTCGCTTTGCTATTTCGTTGCAGTAAGTCACCATGCGGTCGCTCAGGACAGGTTTGCCGTCCGGCAGTTTTTCCACATCCAGCGCGCGGCAGTCTTTGCATTCACAGTGATTTCCACTGTCGTTTGGCGATAATGAAAACATGCATCCTTCGTAACCGGGACTCGGCGATGTTTTAGTTATTATTTCAGCAAATTTATCCAGTCCTTGCGGATTGGTGGTGCACATCTGCAAGCCATACTCACCGTTATATGCCAGGCGATGACCGTTAACTTCGGCAAACCATTCCGGATGTGCTTTGAAGTAATCCTCACCGCGGAAATGTTCGAGCCAGGTATGGGAACCGAGCCAAACTGTGCTCCAGCCATTCTTGTTGCGACGTTCCCAGGCTTTGACTTCGGCGATTCTGGTTGGACTCATTTCATTCCACCATAAATATGACATCCGGCGGTATTCCATTTTCGGGTAGTCGCTGATATTAATATCGTTAAGTGTCAAGTCTTTGCGTTCTGGAACATATTCACCGTATTCTCCGGGGAAGAACCAGCGGATATCAAGATATTTTTCAAGAAAAGCACTGACACCGTTCCAGGTGCCTGCTTGCGGCGCGCTTCGCCAATGATCGGAGTTGGCGTCTCCTTTAGTGTCTTTCCCGGCAATATACAAATTGCCGTCAATGGTCTTGATAACGAACCCCTCCGGCTTCAATTCCGCAATATTAATTCCGGCTTGCCGGGTGGCTTCGCAGTCACCAACCACAATATTTTTGCCGCCAGTGGCCGTTCCTGTCTTTTCAATCGGTAATGTTACGCCAGTAGCTTTCCTGATGTAGAGCTGCAAATCCTCTGCCGCGCGCAGAGATACTGGCAACGGTTGTGGCGCGACAATGATGCGCCAATCACTTTTGCCGTCATTGACAATGTCCAGCGCGGAATACACATTTACGGCAAGGAGCATCCCCGCCAGAACCATTAACATTCTGACCATTTCATTTACCCTGATTAAAAGATTGATTATTTAAGCGTTGCGGAAAGTGGCTGTGATGATTTATAGATTGCAGATACTTCAGCGTCAGTCAACGGCCGGTTGAAAATTGTAAAGTCATCCATCTCGCCGTTCAAATATGCGCCTGCAACGTAACCGACATTGATAATTTCCGGTTTTTTGAGCGGACCGAACGGTTGTTCTTTCGTAAGTTTCGTCTTGCCATCGTCAATATTCAGTGAAATTAAGGCTTTACCATCTTTAACTTCCCAGGTGAACACGAGAAGATGCCATTCGGCTGAGGTATCCACGATGATATTGTTTAAGTTTTCCCCGATGCTGACAATCCGGTTTTCAGCGTCAATTATGTATGCATTGAGGGTTCCTGACTTGTCGCCTTTTACGGTATTAGGAATACATGAGATTGAAAGCATAACGTGATCGCCCCATTTGGCTTTTTTCTGTTCCGCGTTCTGAACCGCAATCAGCGCCATCATTTCTCCATACAGAGACTTGTCAAACCAGGGTACTTTGAGCCAGCAGCAGATCGAACCTTTTTCCGGATTTAAGTATTTACCGTTTGCCGGTATATTACAGACATCGACACCGCGCATGACGAGCGGTTGAGAGAAGCTGTTAAAATAACTTACCCCTTTGTCAAACTGCGCATTATCAATAACAACGGCACCATTGACTACCAGTGTAATTGTACCCGAATCAGCATCCGATGACAGGGGCAATTTGATCCGTTCGAATGTTTTTCCTGGTACATAGTTATTCAGTACACAAAGTGTTTTTCCGCCGGATTGCCAGTTTACGCGAATTGAGGTCGTTTCCGGAGCAGTGTCCACCCGCCGTACATAAAACGAAAAGGCATTGGGTGCTTTTGCCTTGAGTCCGGTTACCGGAACCGAGATTTCTCCGCCATTAAGCTGGAGGCAGGCGCTGTTGTTGATACCGCCGTCGGCGAGCCATTCGGCAGTATTGTCACGGCAAATCCAGGCGTCCGATTTCTCTTTAGCAAAATCACCATTATCCAAAACATTGACAGTGCGTCGTTCAAACCTGAGCGCTTTGCCAAATTTTCCTTTCTCCGTCACTGCTACCGAGTTGGTGATTGAAACGCCATCATTTTCGCTTTTTAATGACTCACATGGTTCATAAAGTAACGCATCTTTTTTTGTCAATGCAACTTCTTGAGCCGCGACACAACTTCCCAACACTGTAATTAATAGCAACCCGTAAATTTTCATTCTATTTTCCTTTTATTTTATCTGTTATCTGCCAGACCCATTTACATCTCCGCTAAGTCTCCAGTATCTTGCTCCAACGGTATCATTGCAACCAGCCAGTCCGCCCCATTTTGTTTTGGCGGCATGCCCGTCAAAGTGAAGCTGATTCGGATTCTGGTTATGCCATGATTGCAAAATAATTGGACCATCTGTCAGTCCATACCCGTTAATTCCGTATATTTTGTTGCTGGGCAATACATCATCGGAGGTATTTATCTCCGGACCACCGTCTGATTCCAGAAAATAGATCAACCCGGACGGTTTCTTTACCTGATTGGCTTTAACTCCGGAGAGCCAAGCACTCTCGTTAAACGCACGATTCATGCCATAACCTCTACCCCAATGACCGCCAATGACGCCGTAACTTGATGCAGGTTGGCGTGGCGTATGGCTTGGGCAAAGATATAATGTTTTATTATTGGCATAACGGTTGGCAACTTCCGTTTTGGTCTTACCCATGCCAAGATATATGCCGAGACTGCGAGGCCAGTCATAAGTGCTATTAAACCATGGCGACGTTGAAAAATCGCCGTTATCATTG
>CAYMSF010000175.1:0-5703 GCA_964392985.1 uncultured Victivallaceae bacterium
GGAATTCCGTCGCTTCGTCGCTGATTCAGTTTCCGGCAATACTCCATAAAAATTATATGTCCTCATGATTATGTCTTCAGTGGCAATCAAAAAGGCAGGCTCTTTGTCGTAAATAAAGCGGAGGTATCAATATGACAACTTTTAAAAAAGCGGTTTTTCCGGGTAAATACATTCAGGGGAACGAAGCCTCCAGTGTAATTCCTGAACTCATTAACTCTTTCGGCGGCAAAGGCTTGATTATTGCCGCTCCTTCTGCGTTTGCAGCTTTGTTAAATCGGATTAAACCGCTGCTGCCACCGGATGTCGTAATTGAAAAATTCGGTGGCGAATGTTCCGAAAACGAATTAACCCGGATACAAGCCGTGGTGAAAGCTAACGGTGCTAAATCCATAACTGCTATCGGCGGCGGTAAAGTCATTGATGCCGGAAAAATTGTAGCAGACCGTTCCGGATTGCCGGTAATCGTTGTTCCTACTATTGCTTCGACGGATGCACCGTGCAGCGGTTGTGCCGTGGTCTATTCCGCCAAAGGGGTGTTTGAACGCGTGTATTATCAAAAGCGCAACCCGGATGCCGTAGTCGTTGACAGTGGTGTGATTGTCCAGGCGCCCGTCAGGTTTCTGGTATCCGGAATGGGTGATGCCTTATCGACCTGGTTTGAGGCACGTTCCTGTGCGCAGACTGCATCCCGTAATGAATGCGGCGGAATCAGTACAATCAGCGGTTTAGCCCTGGCCAAGCTTTGTTACGATACTTTGCTGGAATACGGTCCTATCGCCAAAGAGTTATGCGAACAGCACATCTTGTCACCGGCTGTGGAAAGGATAATTGAAGCCAATATTCTTTTAAGCGGTATTGGTTTTGAAAGTTCAGGACTGGCAGCGGCGCATGCCATTCACAACGGACTGACTGCATTGGAAGCAACGCACAATTATTATCACGGGGAAAAAGTGGCTTTCGGCGTTTTGGCCGGATTGCATCTTGCCGATGCCACGGGGGCTGAAATGGATACCGTGTATGGATTCTGTGAGACCGTCGGATTGCCGACGACTTTGGCGGCTATTGGTTTGGCCGGAGCGTCCCGTGAAGAAATATTCCGTGCCGCAAGTGTTGCCTGTGAGCCGGGACAAAGCATCTTCCATGAAGTCGGGGAAATTACTCCTGAACGGGTTTTTAATGCAATGCTGGCGGCCGACACTATGGGGTCGGTCCGGCTCAAACGGCAAACTGCCCAATAAAACCTTGTACTGACCGGACTTCGCATAACCGTGTCATGACCCGTAGAAAGATATTAATAATATGGTATAATCATGCGTAATGTTTAAACAAAAGGATAATATAACAATGAAAAAATCCCCTCGTGACGTGGTAAGTCGTTTTCCTGGCAACCCGATATTGACTGCCACTGATCTGCCTTATCCCGGAAGTCTGGTTTTTAACGCCGGTGTAGTTAAATATGATGACAGTTATATAATGGTCTTTCGGAACGATATCGGTTTCTCGGTAACAGGCTGGAACAAGACCGATACCAACCTTGGCATAGCATTCAGTACCGATGGCAAGGAGTGGAAAGTATCGCCGCAACCCTGGCTGGACGTAAAAGGGTTGCATCCGGAAATCTCACGTTTTTACGATCCGCGCCTGAGCGTAATCGAAGGAAAATGTTATCTTTGTTTCGCCGCAGATACGACTGCCGGCATTGTGGGCGGGATTGCTCTTATTGAGGACTTTAAAACGCTCACCATCCTTTCCCTTTCGGCTCCGGATAACCGCAATATGGTTCTATTGCCAGATCGCGTGAATGGTAAATTTATGCGTTTGGAACGCCCGTTCCCGGTTTACGGTACCGGCGGGGAAAACTTTGATATCTGGTTGTCGGAGTCTGATGATCTTAAGTCCTGGGGCAATAGTCGTCTGGTATTAAGCAACAAAGAAGTACCGTTCAGTAATTCGAAAATAGGTCCGGCGGCGCCGCCAATCAAAACCGCGCAGGGTTATCTGACTACATTTCACGCGGTACACAAAAGTTCCGGGCATGATTTATTCTGCTGGGGCGCAAATAATGGAATCACCTGGAATAAAATTTATTATGCCGGTCTTATGCTGCTTGATTTAGAGGATCCCAGCCGGGTTATTGGCCTGTGCCGTGAACCATTCCTGACCCCGGAGACACAATATGAGCTTGAGGGATTTCGCGGTTCGGTGATTTTTCCCGGCGGTATGATTCTTGAAGATTCCGGCGAAGTGAAAATTTATTATGGGGCGGCTGACACGGTAGAATGTCTTGCCACCGCACAACTGGATGATTTGCTTGCCCTCTGCGACAAGGTGGAATTGAGTCATTACAATTTGAACGGTCTGGAAATTCCTTGCAAGCTTTAGGGATTACCACTTTATTACAAAACATTATTCTCAATGTAATATAGTTAAATCCTGTACAAAATAAAAGATTAAGCTTGGACAATTAATGGGATTTGACAATGCAAAAATACCCACTATATTAAATTGTAACTTTAGATTGGTGGAGGTTTTGGTATGTATATTAAAAGAAATCTTGAAGCGGCGTTTCTGGAAGCTAATGAATTTTTCCCGGTGCTGCTGGTTAATGGTCCGCGTCAGGTGGGCAAGACGACTTTTTTGCGGATGCTTGCCAAACCTGACCGTAAGTTTGTTTCACTCGATTCTCCTGAGTTACGCGCGCTGGCGCAGGATGATCCGAAAATGTTTCTGTCCAACTATTCTCCCCCGGTAATTATTGACGAAATTCAATACGCGCCCAATCTATTGAACTACATCAAGATTATGGTAGATGACGCCAGATTTAAAACACCGGAAAAGGCGCGTGGAATGTTTTGGCTCACTGGTTCGCAGCATTTCGTGTTGATGAAAGGTATTACCGAATCACTGGCTGGTCGTATTGGGATATTTGATATGCCTGGATTGTCCAATGCCGAGATGGACGGAAGGTCAAGTGTACCGTTTCTGCCTGATACCATATCGGCGGGAAAATGCGAATTGAATTCCGGAGATTTTTTTCATCGGATATGGAAAGGCTCTTATCCCGGACTTTATTGTTCCGGCGATAAAAGCTGGGAACGTTTTTACAGCGGTTATCTTCAAAGCTATCTGGAACGAGACGTCAGGGATCTTACCCAGGTCGGAGATTTGAATACTTTTTATGCTTTTATCAAATCGGTGGCAGCCAGATCCGGTCAGATGCTCAATTATGCGAGCCTGGCCAGAGATGTGGACATGAGCTCTCCGACCGCGAAAAAATATTTGAGTATTTTGGAAGCTTCCGGTTTGGTGAAGCTTCTTTATCCCTATATGAAGAACCGTAGCAAACAGATGATTTGTACACCGAAACTGTATATGGTTGATTGCGGACTGATGGCATTTCTGACGGGATGGAATACGCCGACGGTATTGATGGACGGGGCTATGGCCGGTCACTTTTTTGAAACCTGGTGTTTTATTGAAATTCTGAAGAGTTATCAGAATGCCGGAAAGATGCCGCACTTCTACTATTACCGGGACAAGGACGACCGTGAAATTGATTTAATCATCGAAGAAAACGGTACGCTTTATCCGATAGAATTTAAAAAATCGGCCACTTTCAAAGCAAGCGATGTGCGTTCATTTTCAGCGTTGAGTAAATTCCAAATGTTAACCGGAATGGGCACATTGATTTCCATGTACCCGGAAAATATCAAATTTCAAGAGCAGTGCCAAACGTTTCCAGCACCATTGCTTTAAGCTGGTATTAATCCGAACAGAGATAGTACTCAAAAGCATTATAAACTTTAAGATACCGGTTGCTGTTTACCTTTGTGGTTTGCCGCGGCACGTAATTCGGCTAAAATTGAAAAACGCAGTCAAAAACGCAATACAGACAGTTTTTTTGCAAGCGGCTGAATAGATTAAAAATAGTAGGATTTTAAAAGATTTGCCTTGAAAAAGCACCTGTAGATATGGAATATTAATAGCAGATAATTAATTCCGCAGTTTGTAAATAAATAATTTAAAAGTTATACGCTAATTTTTCTGATTTTGATCAAGGCTTTAAAAATTATCCGGAGGATAATGCCATGACCTGTAACGTAGCGCGTCCGTACAGTGCGGATTTGAAAAAAGCCGCATTCAAAGTATTTTCAAGAGTCCGTGCCGACATGATTTTTCAGAAAGGTGACCGGATTGAAATTTCGGCATTTCCGGAAAATCGCCCGCTAATCTGTACATGGCAGTTGAGCAGAAATCTGGTGGCAAAACCATTCCTCCAGGGAGGACATTCAACAACTAACCATAACGGAAGGAAGTTAATATGCGCTGGGAAGAGATGACCTCAATAGATTTTCAAAAAGCGGTAATCAAATGTAAAAAAGTATGTCTGCTGCCTGTGGCATGCCTGGAAAAGCATGGCGAACATCTGCCCTTGGGTACGGATATGCTTTGGGGAAAAGCAGTTGCGGATAGGGCGGCGGATAAGGAGTCTGCGATTGTGTTTCCATCCTATTATTTTGGACAGATTAACTGTGCCAGACATGTTCCCGGCACAATTTCCATCCGGCATCAGTTGCTGGTGGAGCTTTTGGAGAATGTTTGTGACGAGATCGCCAGAAACGGCATGAAGAAGATTATACTGCTCAATACTCACGGCGGCAATGAAATGTTCCTGCAGTATTTCGCCCAGATAATGCTGGAGAAGGAACGCGATTATGTGGTATATGTTATCCGCCTCAACGATAAAAGCTCTGAATTTGACCCTAAGTGGAAAAAAATGGTGGAGACAAAGGTTGATGGTCATGCCGGTGAAATGGAGACAAGTCAGATGATGGAAGCCTATCCCGGATTGGTGAAGATAAAGGATTTATCACCTCGCGAAACCGGTCTTCCCAACGACCGGACGAAACATCTGCCGTCATGTTTTACCGGTATCTGGTGGTATGCGTCTTATCCGCATCATTATGCCGGCGAGGGGAAGTACGGCTCAAAGAAAAAAGGCGAGTATCTGCTGGAGTATGAGTCAGGAAAAGTGGCGGAAATCATAAAAGCTGTCAAGGCCGACACAGTGACCCCGAAGTTGACTCGCGAATTTTACCGTAGATCACTCCGTCCATCAAATTGCACCTCCTGATTTGAAATCGTAAGTAACATCATGTCAGCCAAAAAAGGTCAACCATGGTCAGGTTCAACATGCCGTGCGGCAATGCGATGAACATGTTTCTGATACCAGCACGTGAAGCACACGGTTCCGATAAGCACGGAATATGTAATGAACTCATAAACCAATCCGGTTACGATAAAACGTTCCATCTTACCCCAGGCGAGAAAGGTGTTGAGCGTGAAAGCCAGTCCCCATACTGCGGTTATGATAATATTCGTCCGGATAAATAGCGGACTGCTCCAGAGTTCCCTGGCGGTATGCTCTCGTGCATAATCCATAGTAAATGGTTTTCTGACAATAATAGACAGCCATGAGGCTGCAGCCATCGCGCCATTAGCCATTATACCCATGTGTTTTGCGGTCCACATGCTGTTGAATCCCAACATTGCGACAGTAGCGCAACTGAAAAAAATTAAGCCCACCCATAAGATGATACCACGGTGCAATCGGGTAAGACCCATGATTATACTCACATACTCAATAGGGTTGAAATTTTAAAATAGATTGCGAAGATTTTGAGAATTGGTTCGTATTCTGAG
>CAYMSF010000176.1:0-5698 GCA_964392985.1 uncultured Victivallaceae bacterium
CGCAAATTGAAAAGTTATTAACAGGAAAATGCCAATACTTTTGAAATTGGCTCAATGTAAATGTTGCATCCTTTAAGTCCCCCAGGTAAAAACGTAAAGAGCGCGGGGAATCGTATTTCCCTTCTTTGTCCTTTTTTACAGCAATAGTGCATTCATAATCTTTTTCGCCCTCTACCACGTTTATTTCGGTACTGCCATAAACAGTATAGGGTTCCTTGCTTAGAATGTATCCAATGCCGATTTTACCGGACTTGTCAACGTTGGCTTTGAATTTAAGTTTATAGCTTTTATCGGCGTCTACCTCCAACATTTTGATGATCTGTACTTTCCATAGTCCCTGTTTTTCGAATGCCGGGCTCTTTACAACCGCCTTGCCATCCTGAATTGTCAGCAACCCGCCGGCATCTTTAGCAGACTTTTCGATCCAGCCGCCCCAACCGGACTCTTTTGAGATTTTTGAATCAGTAATAAGGTTTTCCGCCAAGGCAGTGATACAGAAACCTGCCAGGAAAACAGCTGCCACGAGATTGATGGTGACCCTTTTCATAATTCCACGCTCCTTGTGTTTGATAAATTCTAAATTTACAGGGACATTTATTACAAATATTCAGTAACTGTAAGCAATTCATTACTGCTGGCGGCAAACAGTAAACTACTTGACGAAATTTTGAATCAGGAAGTCAAGACTCAACTTCAGCGAATCAAACGGGTCGATCAGGCAAACATCCTGTTCAATAATAAACCATTCAGTTCCGGCATTTTCAGCAGCGGGAAGAATAGAGCTCCACTCAAGATTACCACTGCCAATCGGCATCATGGTGGCTTTGCGATTAAAGATTCCGAAATCTTTCAAATGGAGCAAAGGCAAACGACCTTTAAGCTTATTTACCCATGAGGTCGGATTGGCGCCGCCGCTTTGAACCCAGTAGGTATCAATTTCACCTTGAAGGTGCGGAGCGTTATCATAAAAATAGTCAAGCATCAACTTGCCATCAAGTTGCGTAAATTCAATGTCATGATTATGATAGGTCAGAATCTGGCCGGCTTTTGCCATCTTAACTGCGGCAGCTTCCAAACTGACGGCAATGGCAATAGCCTCGGTAGGCGTTTGAGGAATGAAGTGAGGAAACGGGTACGCTGTATATTTACATTTAAGCCGGTTAAGATGTTCAATTACTTTGTCGGTTTCATTGACAATCTCCGCGCCTTTATCATGACTGGCGCAACAAACCAAACCTTCGCCGTCAAGCATTTTCAACAATTCCAGATCGTCAATCGGACCAAGTCCGGAAAGTTGAACTGCATCGAAACCAGCTTTTTTAATTTTGGCCAGAGATACTGCAATTTCTGCGGGTGTTTTGAGAAAATCCCTTACTGTATACAGTTGAGCGGCGATTTGACATTTTTTCATTATTACATATCCTTTATCGTTTAGTCTTATACAATAAACCATGTTATAAATCTAATCGTCCGTAATAATTTTTCAAGACAAAACATTAAATTAGTCATTTTTCTCTTTTTTCAAAACATTTTGCTCCATAAACCGAACTGTTTTTGCATATTTCTGTCTAAATACCTGCTACTGACAAACTGAACCCTGATTGGAATTTCTTGTATTTTAATGTTTGGCGTGGTATTTTATTTGATTAGCCGATGTGATTTAACGGGAAAGAATAGTGTTCAAGTATGGTGCCGGGACGGATAAGTCTTATCGCGGCAGATAATCACATCAAGTAAATCAGCAAGTTTACATTCCGGCTTTATTAATCAAAGGAAATCTGGATGATTTTCAGAGAAGGGAAAATGATGAAGGTATTTTTTGTTTTTTCCGGGCAAGGTGCCCAGTCTGTGGGGATGGGTAAAGATTTATGCAACCAGAATGAAGCGGCGGCGAAAATTTTTTCTGCTGCAGATAAAGTTCTGGGTTGGTCGGTCAGTGAAATATGTTTCAACGGACCTGAAGAAAAATTAACCGAAAGTCGCTACTGCCAGCCGGCAATATATACCATGAGCTGTGCTGCATTATGCGCATTTAAAGACAAATATCCGGCAATAACTCCGCTGGCATGTGCCGGCTTAAGCCTGGGCGAATATGCCGCCTTGTTTGCCGCCGGGGTGTTTTCATTCGAAGACGGTCTGAAATTGATTGCGCGCCGCGCTGAATTGATGGATGCGGCATGTCGCGAAACCAATGGAGGTATGGCAAGCGTACTCGGTGGCGAAGAAGCCCCTATCCGGCAAGTTTGCGATGAATGCGGAATTGATGTTGCCAACTTAAACAGCCCCGGACAGATTGTCATCAGTGGCGAAAAAGAAAAGGTGGACGCTGCCGTCGCATTGTTAAAAGAGCGCGGAATGAAAAAAGTTATTCCGTTGAAAGTCGCCGGCGCTTATCACTCCCGATTGATGAAAAATGCCGGAACTCAACTGCGACAGGCAATAGATACCACAATTATGAACCTGCCGGTTGTCCCGGTTTTCCAAAACTTTACCGGAACTTCCACGGCAACAGTCTTAGCAATCCGTGACAATCTGGAAGCTCAAGTTGCCGGCAGCGTACGCTGGGAACAGTGTATCAAAGGCATGGCCGGTATTGGCGGAGCCGCAATGATTGAATTCGGACCGGGCAATGTTCTGACGGGTTTACTAAAACGGATTGATGCCGGTATTACGGCATATAATATAAACAGTATTGAAGGGCTTGAAGCCTTTTCATCAAGTCAACTTTAAGGAAACAACTTATGTGTAATGAAGGACGTTTGAATGGTAAGGTTGCTCTCGTAACTGGTGGCGCTCGCGGTATTGGCAAAGCGATTTGTCAACGCCTGGCAGATGAAGGCGCTTCACTGGCAATTGTCGACATCATGCTTGATGTTGCAGAAAAAACAGCGGAAGAGTTTCGCGCTCAGGGAGTAAACGCGATGGCGTTCGCCGCCAACGTCGCAAAACCCGAAGATGCCGAAAAGACTGTGGCCGCAGTAATGGAAAAATTTTCCAAACTTGATATTCTGATCAATAATGCCGGCATAACCCGTGACACCTTGATGCTGAGAATGACCGAAAATGACTGGGATGCGGTAATTGCAGTCAACCTGAAGGGAACATTTAATTTCATCAAATCCGCGGTTCGCCCGATGATGAAAAGCCGCTATGGTAAAATTGTCAATATTGCCTCTGTCGTTGGAAGAATGGGCAATGCCGGACAGGCAAATTATTCCGCTTCAAAAGCCGGAGTTATCGGCCTCACCAAGACCGCAGCAAAGGAATTCGCCACGCGAAATATTACGATCAACGCCGTTGCACCTGGCTATATTCAAACCGATATGACCAACAAGCTTTCAGAAGAGGCCACCCAGGCCTTCATGCAGGTCATTCCAATGAAACGCGCCGGGACTCCGGAAGATGTTGCCAAGGTGGTTTACTTCCTTTGCTCCGATGATTCATCCTATGTTACCGGTCAAGTTATCAATATTGACGGCGGAATGCTGATGTAATTTAATGCGGGAGGTTTTTTGCATCACGTTGATGTATTATCTTCCCGCAGATAATTTTCACAAGCGCCGGGTTTATCGTGAAAATGAGCTCAAAATAATAAAATGAGGCAAAAAAACAAAAAAAAGGCAAAATTTATTTGTCATGAGGCTCTAAATAATTTGATTTTTATTGGAATCATGGCATAGTAAGAGAATGTAGTGTATTTAAAGTGTAAAAATTACAGAAATTAGTTTCACCCAAAATAGCAAAAAAAAGAAAGGGAGATAACAAAATGTCTTCAGTTGCTGAAAAAGTTAAAAAGATTGTTGCTGAACAGCTTGGCGTTTCTGCTGAACAAGTTACCGAAGATGCAAAATTCATCGAAGATCTGGGCGCTGATTCATTAGACCAGGTCGAGCTGATTATGGCTCTCGAAGAAGAATTCGGTTCAGACATTCCGGACGAAGATGCCGAAAAGCTGACCACTGTCGGCGATGCAATCAAATATATCGATGGCAAGAGCAAAGAATAAGTTTCCAGCGCAATGAATACCGATGGGTCACTTTCAATTATTTGAGCGTGACCCTTTTTTTTAACACATTGCTGAAAAGTTTCCATTAGTCGATGATGTCAGATATCCGAAATCATCACAAATTGGTTTTTCGGCACCAAAGAATCAGAGGTTGGTAGATGAATGACAGGCGCGTAGTAATTACCGGCACCGGAATAGTTTCCTGCGTTGGTAACAGTGTCGCTGATTTCTGGGACTCACTGGTGAACGGAAGATGCGGACTGGGTAAAATTACCAGGTTTGACACTTCGGAATACCGTACTCATATCGGCGGAGAAATCAAAAATTTCGATTTCTCAAAATATATGCCTCCCAAAGATGCAAAAAGGCTTGACCCTTTTTGTCAATATGCCATTGCCGCTGCTGACGAGGCTATGCTTGAAGCAGGGCTTCCGATGCAATTAGACGGCAGCGGCATTGACCGCACCAGAGTAGGTGTAGTCGTTTCCAGTGGTATCGGCGGTCTGGAAACTCTGACGGAACAGACGGTTGTTTTACATGAACGCGGTCCATCAAGAATTTCTCCCTTGTTGATTCCAATGATGATTATTGACATGGCTTCCGGTAATATCTCAATGCGCTATGGAGCACAAGGTCCTAACATGGGTGTAGTAACCGCATGCGGAACCGGCTGTCATTCTATAGGCGAAGCATTCTGGATGATTAAACGCGATGATGCCGATGTTATGATTGCCGGCGGTTCAGAAGCTTGCATTGTCAAAATCGGCGTTGCCGGTTTTTGTTCCATGAAAGCAATGAGTCAACGCAATGATGATCCGCTTCATGCCAGTCGTCCTTTTGATATGGACCGTGATGGTTTCGTTATGTCAGAAGGCGCCGGCGTAATGGTCATTGAAGAGCTTGAGCACGCCAGAAAACGCAGCGCAAATATCATTGCCGAAATTGTTGGCTACGGCGCAACCGGGGATGCTTATCATATAACTTCTCCTGATCCGGAAGGAATGGGAGCGGCACGGGCAATGAAAATAGCTCTCGCCCATGCAAAACTCAACCCGGAACAAGTTGACTATATCAATGCCCATGGTACCAGTACTCCGCTCAATGATAAATTTGAAACGAAAGCAATCAAGGCGGCACTCGGTGACCATGCCCGCAAAGTTTCCATCAGCAGTACGAAAGGTACGACGGGACACAGCCTGGGTGCTGCCGGCGGATTTGAGTCTATCGCTTGCGTAAAAGCAATACAGACTGGAATTATTCCTCCGACCATCAATTACCAGACTCCAGACCCTGATTGCGATTTGGATTATACGCCGAACGTTGCCAAAGAAAAAAGTGTCAAGGTTGCCGTAAATACCAATCTTGGTTTTGGCGGACACAATGGCGTACTGGTTTTCAAACGGTTCGAATAAATTCAATTATTCAGTTTAAATTAAAGCACCGGACAGATTATATTTTGTCCGGTGTTTCTTTTTGGATTTATTACATACAAAAAGATATGGCATAAAGCTATAACTGATGGTTACGTTATATAATTTTACGTTTTCAATCCGAAGAAAAAGACCATTTTATCTTTCGGTCTTACAAAAATAATATTTACTGCCGTTGGTTTTATATTGTGATAGTAAATGCTACAAAGTGTCACGGGGCGGGTTAAAACGGGCCACCCAGGGGCGGGTCAAAACGGGCCAC
>CAYMSF010000177.1:0-5621 GCA_964392985.1 uncultured Victivallaceae bacterium
GACTGTAAATCTGCTAGTTTTACTTTCGGTGGTTCGAATCCACCCCTCACCACCAACCTTAAATTAAGCTCAAAAATACCCCCAAAGACCCACTTTATGCACTCTTTTTGCATTTTTCCATGATAGCCCGTTTTATGCCATGATATAACACTTAAAGCTCACAAGTTGTTTGAGTGGGAATATGTTGGCTACCATGACAATGGCAGGGGTCTATCAGCCTTTGGCTGTTCCTCCTACTCGGCGTTGTTCGCTTCGGGCCCAACTCCTCGCACGGCGACTCCAAAAAGGATACCTAAAAGGGTTAAAAACTGGGAATCGCCCTTGACAGGGCGAAAAGGTACTGTAGATTTATTAAACGCTCCTGAAAGGCGCTTAAAAACAAAAGGAGTTTACACAAAATTTATGACACTCCCTGCGGCTTCTAGTAATCCGTCTTCGCCGGATACCAGAGCCTTAACGTTGGGTACAAAGATTTATGAAAACAACAACCACGATTATTTTAACGGCTCTTATTGTCGGTTTTATTTCATTTTGTGCCGGCATTATACTGCCGGGGGCAATGGTGCCTTTTGTCCCTTCCAATCAACACGCGCTTGAAGAATTCAAAATGTGTTACTGGAATTTAACATTCAATGATTCAAGCTTAACTCCTCAGACGAAAGAGTATCTCAAAGACCGCCTATACTGGAATGCCGTAGTCCACATAAAGCCAAATTCGTTTCCTAATTATAGATTTGACTTCGGCCCAGTTGACGTGTCATTACTTGGAACTGCAAGAGGACGAAAGGATTGCTCGTCAGCATTAGAAGTATATGAGGATGCCATGAAAATACATGGACAAAAGGGAAAGCACCCAACCATCAAGGTTCTGCCAACCACGGCTCCGCCGGGTGACAGACCTTAGGCGTTATGAAAATTAAATTATCAAAAATTATAAATTCCCATATATTTTGGATTTCATTATGGCTGGCAGGCATGTCATACATGTTAATGATATTCGCAATTGATGAAAGTGTTCCAAGAAAATATCCTTCTCAAATGCATATCAACGTCAAAGAGGACTTTATATGTTCTTTGATTATAATTACGGCTCCTATTATTGCTTCCTTAAGATGTTTTTATCGTTACCTTGAGACAAAGAATATAAAATTAATTATGCTATTGATATGTTATCTCGGAGTTGTGGCTACCATAGTCTTCGCTGAATTTAATAATTATTTTCATTTGATACGCTATATAAATCGATAAGGATTCATAACAAATTAGGTTCTGGTAATCTCGCTCCGCTCGATGCCAGACCATGGACGTTGGGTGAAAAGATGAAAAAAATATTCATAATCCTGATTTGGTGTCTGATACTGACTTCTGGAAAGTTGGAAGCCTCTCCCTATTGCGATGTTAATATGAGTTCCGAAATTAATGGACATAGGTGGGGAATATGGCGACTTGTTGATGTCCCCATAGAAGGATTAGACAACATATTTCATTATAAGGAATTCAAAACTTACTGGTATATTGGCTTTGGAACCTTCGCAATCATACAGATGTCGCAAGGCACCTTCATTGTCGTTATTATTGGTTTGATTGCCTTCATTGTTTCAATCTTGTCTATGCGGATAATCAGGAAGAAAAAATGCCCCGAACAAAACGATAGAGATGGACTTGGCTCCGCTGGTGCTCCACCAAGCCCCTCATCTTAGACGTTATGGAAGAATATGAATAAACTTATTAACCTTTTTGTCATGATAGCGCTTGGATTAGGACTAATGGGCTGTGGCGACACTTCAAAAGCAAAGAAAAGCACAATGACAGAACAGGAGACAAAGAAATTGAAAAATGCATTGGAACACTTGGATACTATCCTTAAAGACAAGGCTCCATTCATTAGCAAGAAGTTGGGGGTGCCTGCGAGCGAAGAAGACATTATGTCATTGCGCAAGGGAATAGGTGATGTCGAAATACAGTGTTTGGAAGAGTGGTACAGATGGCACAACGGTTGCATTGACCATACAACTGATATTCTGCCACTTGGTAGAATGCTTACAATACGAGAATCAATAGATGATCGAACGATGATCCAGAAAATTCCTTTTGTTGATTCAAAGCGAAAGAAAGCAATCAAAATATTGGATGATTCTGCTGGCGATGGTTTTTTCCTTGATATTTCAAGCGATAAGCCCAGTGTTTTCTATCATATGCTTGAAGATCCATATCCAAGGGATTACGGAACACTTGCAGATTTTATTGATTTTATAAAAGAAGTCCATTCTTCCGGTATTTCATCGGTCAAAGATAACGGGATGACAAACTTTGACCTCGATAAATACAAGAAATTAGAAACTGAATATCTAAACAAAATGAACAAACCGTAACGAATGTCCATGCATCCAACCCCGCATCCGCGGGGGTGGATGATAGAGTGGCTTTATGTCCGATCAAATAAAACCCAATAATATGTATTCTCAAATATCTATTAAGAAAGGTCAGATTAAACTCCTTAAGGAACTAGCAGCCTTGTTTCTTTTTTTGACTATTGGAGTTTTTGCGGCAATTAAATGCTATAATCAATTTGGGCAATATAATTAAAACTGGAAATTAATATTTTAAATTTGCATATAATTACATAGGTGATAGATTGAGACTGGTAGCTATTGTATTTCCAGTCTCATTCTCAAGGAGAATAAATCATGATTGCATTGTGCCCAATCGCTATTGCTGTAGGATGTGTGAAATGTCCTATTTTTAAATCTTGCCCAGTCAAATCCATAATTGGCGATTACAAAAAAGTTGTTGAAATTAAGCCAACGATGAATAAGACCGGTAAAAAATAAAAATCATATTTTTTCAGGCAGTTTCCCGAACTCTTTTTTATAAAGACTAGTAGCAGTACTGTTTACATCCTGCCAGAATTTCTTGTTTTTATTGAGTTCATCTCTTAATTTGCCGCCGGTGTATTCGAGCATAAAGCGAAACCGGTCATTGCGCGACAGACCAATATCCATGGCGGAAAACCATAATCCAGCCAAATCTTTGATGACCCAGCGATATGGAGTTTTTTTGCGGATTTGTGCGCGATGTAAGTCTATCAGATAAACTTTAAGTGAGTCAGCAGTAACATTATTTACTCCGCTGCTGGTGTCCAAAAGAAAATGGCAAATATAATAATCACGATGATTCATACCATTAGCATGCATTACTCTACTTGTATGTGCCAACTGCCTGATTAATGTACGCTTTATGGTAAATTCAGGAGGTTGTCCTGGCCAGGTTCGGCAATAATCTTCAAGACTGATTGCCGGATTTAAATCTTCAGTAACAATAAATGAGTCAATTCGTGCCGGGTTAATTCCTCTGGAGCCGAATGCGCATACTTTCATGGTAGGAATGCCAAGGGCTTTGAGCTTGTTTAACGCGGCCCATTCATTTTCTGCTCCAAGAATTGTAGATTTCCCTTGTAACAGATTTTTGCATATTTCTTTCCAACCTGTGCCGTGATGAATTTTGGCAAAGTATTTATTTCCATTGACTGAAAAACAGATTGTTCGTCGAGATTTTACCTGTCTGAATGTTTCTCCCACAATTAAATCAATCTCAGTAAATGGGTCTTTATTGGCCCACAATTTACGAAAAGTTTCGTTTAAATACATTTCATTCATATTTCAATCTTTTCTAAACGCAAGGTATTTTTGATGTCCCATTTTACCGGTGCTGATAACGATAAATTTAGCACTGATATTTTGCGGTATTTTATCGAATGTACTTTTTTTAGTTATAAATACTGTATCACCCGGCATAGCAAAAAAATTATCTAAACCCATTGACACATTAAATCGAGGATTTATTGGCGGAAAATTTCTGTTGTTGGAAGGAAGTATTTCCATTACGCTTTTCGCAAGATACCTTACCAATCGCTCTGAAGTAGACTTCGGTGTCGTAGATTTGTCTGTGACATTCTGTTCTGGAGTCGATTGTGGTTTAGGCTGATTAAAATCAACGTAAATGTATTTGCCAATAAACCTTTTTGATAATGGCAGATTAACCAGATATTTCAAATCATCACCATCTGTACCAACGTTAAAAAAACAAATCTTTCCATCGCCGCGTAACTGTTCGGTCGCAACCACAAAGGCCTCAGAACTTTCCATTTTCTGTTCAATTCGCGGAATAATTAAAACAAATATTGATGCTGAAGTTAAAGCAGCCAGCATCAAAATTGTAAATTCTTTTTGTTCTGAATCTGCTGTTTTTTTATACAAAATTCTGCCAGATAAACATATTAACAGTATTACAAAGAATGGAGTGGCAAAAGGCAAACCGATATCAAATTTTCCGATCAAAACAACTATTTCCACCACGACTAAGGCTATCAACGCCACCCATGGGAATATGCGCAAAGTCAGCAATATAAACGGTCTTATCCGTTGAAATAAATATAATTTATCAAAATCGACAAGAATCCATGAAGCAGCCAGCGCCAAGGCAGGAATTATACCTACGATATACCTCAAATGTTTTGTTCCAGGAATACTCAGACCGATAATTACAATCAACACCCACGCTGCAAGACCGCGTAATAAAATCAATTCTTTACAATCAGTTTTTTCCGGAGCCTTAAAAATTTTTTTAACATATAACGCAATAACGAGAAGACCAAGAGGATATGTGATGGCATATGACCCCACAGCATTCGTCAGAAAATACCATGGTGGCTTAACTTTTTCAAAACGGCTTACAATCTGGTCATTAAGGAATAAATCAAGAAGCTCTTTACCTCCTTGCTGATAGCACAAACCAAACCATATAGTCATGCAACCCAACAATAATAGTCCGGAAACAAATCCACTCACAATAAATTTCAGCCATTGCCGGTTAATCAAGTAATAACCGCATATAACTGCCGTTGGTATGATCAAACCCAGAGGTCCGCGAACCGCAAATCCCAAAATCAGTGCAAGCGGCAACCACCAAAGTCGCTTGTAAGCGCAATCTGAATCTGCAGTATAAATGAGATAAAAAACAATTATCATTATTGCTGCAACTAATAAATCCATTGCAGGGGCTCTGCAGATTGAAACGAATTCATACGAAAGAGTACAGAAAAACACCGCATATATGCCTAGTTTTCGTGAAACTCTGGCACCAATCAAATATGTAAATACCAGCACAACGGCCCCTGCCAATGCGCTTGGCAATGTTGCAGTTACCATGTTAATAAAATTGCCGCATCCGGAGAATAAATACATTAAAAATGTATGTGTTGATGGATAGTCAGTATAGGGTTTATTATACAGTGTAGGAAATATCCCGCAACCATAAAGATTCATTTCACCGATAAATAACGCAAATCTTCCGTTTATTCGAGTAAATTCTAAAGTTTCAAGCCCGGCAAGAAATAAAAACAACGACGATACGAATATTACAAGAACAGTTAATTTATTATTCAAAATGTCCCCCGGTACATTATTTTCAATATTGACTAAAACAAACACTGTAATTTAGTTTTGAAAGTAATATTATTCAATCTCAAAATACTTTTTTGTCATATTTAAATCATGACATAACAGTAATCTTGAATCCGTGAAAGAAAATGACAAATAATTTGATAAAATAGTTGATAACCT
>CAYMSF010000178.1:0-5602 GCA_964392985.1 uncultured Victivallaceae bacterium
GAAATCCCGCCATTGGAATTGATTTCTTCGTTACCCTGCTGTATTTTGTACATAAACACTTGTTAGGTTAGTCGTTTATTAACGCTTTGCAAGAGTCATAATATACTGCTAATAAACAGGTTTAACCAGTTTTTAATTAACTTTTTTTCACGAATTCTTTCACGGATTCAAGTAATCATTCAGCTTTTTTCAGAATGATGAATTTTGAGCCGTTTGGCGGCAGTGTTATATCAATTGATTGTGCCGGCTTAAACTCTGTCGCCGCATTTTTTACAAACGGGTCGGACATCTGATATTTTCCGTCAGGCAAGTCTGTTTTCAATTTGAAACTCAGAGGTTTGGAAATGCTGAAATTGAACAGCGAAACCAGTGTTTTTTCCTGATATTCGTGTACTCTGACGCCAAGACTATCCGTCAGTAGTTTGGCATTCCCGGTGTCAACCGGAGTGGCGGACGCGATTTTATCATTACGGGTCCCGCTGTAGAAATAATCCTCCAGCGCGGCGATTTCAGCCATGCCATGGTCAATCGCGACAAAGAATTTGCCATCAATCTTCAAGCCGTCCCAAATCGAAAGCCCTTTTGCGCCGGAAGCGGCGCTGGAGACCATCGCTGTCTTGAACTGGTCAGGTGACAGTGTTTGTTTCAGATTGGTAAATTCGCGCTGCTCCGGATCGGTGTAACGGCTGAGCAGCGGAACATATACCAGCGGTTTTTTCAGGGTCGCCGCATTCAGCGAAATCATATCGAACGCGCTTTTGCCAATAGTATGATAATAGCTGTTGAAATGGTCATCAACAAATTCGTCACTCAAGCGACTGTCTTTGGGAATCGTGCGGAATCGCCCGCCCAGGTTGCCGAAAGACAAAGGATAATCGTAATCAGTAACTTTAATCTCAGAGCCAGCCGTCCTGGCAATTTCAGCATGAGCACGCAGGATGTCAGCGGAATCCTTTACCCGGAAATCCGCCCATTTGTCAATCATATTCTTCCTGATTTCATCAGGAGCAGGAATCGCTTTCAGTCCGGCGAAAGCGGTAAAACGCTTCAAACATTCCATGCAATAACACCATTCGCTGGCATTCCATGGTTCGTAATCCAGTACAACAGTATCGCCATTCCGCAATCCGACTTTAACGGCATCTCCGGTAAACTCCTCGCGACAGGCGTTGACTACTTCCGGTGACAACTGGAAACTCGGACAGGTGTGATTGCCTGGATATTGTTTCCCATCATATCGCAATGCCGCATATTTATTGCCGTATTTTTTTAGAATCGGCTGAAATATGATATTGTCTCCGTAGAAATAAGCCATTTTCCAGCCGCGTTCGCGGCAAACTTTATCCTGGCTGTTGCCGCTCACTGTCCTGCAGGTCATATTGGCCTCTTCAAATCGGCTGATTATCGCCTTGAACAATTCCGGGTCAGAAACCGAGATATCATAATTTTTCCATAGCATTGCCGCCTGAAATATTTTTGGATTGGGGGTTTTCTGCATTGGCGGCAGCACATTGATGTAAAACACTCTCTCCGGGCTTTTGTCATGGCTGTTTTGAATGAAACAGTACACCTTGAACATTTTATCCGGAATTGTTTTGCCGCATGGCTTGAGCAGAACAGTCAAAGTACGCATCCATGCCGGAGCCGGTTTGATAGACTGGAAGCATTTTGCGTTTTCAAAAGCGTAACGCGTGTATTTCTGTCCATCACGCTCAATCTCGCTTTGCTGCCGGGAAACTTTAATCGCATTAATTCCAGGGTTGGGGTAAATACATTCCGCCAGCTCAATTCCGGCTGGCAAATCAATCACAAACGCCGGATTCTTCAATTTTTTAACATCGCCCCAGAAATCAAAGCTCATGCTGCACGGGCTGTCGCCAAAAGTGTTGAACACCGACTTGCCGCCATTCCAAATCGCGTTGCCTTCCGCCGGTTCACAGCCGAATTTTATCGGAAAAACCGAGGCGATACGTTCCGACGGAACCGGAATCAGCGAAACATCAGTGTACCAGACCTGTCCCTGTCCGCGGTTAAAACAGTAAAGTTTTACATCCATCGCGCCAGCCGGCACTTCAAAACATACAGAAATCTTTTTCCACTCTGCCGTCGAAAATTCTTCCGTCGATTCGGACAGCAGCAACTTGCCAAGATTGGCGTTACCGTATACTTCCACCGCAAGCTGAAGCTTGCCGTCGCCGTCGGTCTTGCCCATCGCGGAAAATTCGTACGCCTTGCCCGGTTCAAATTTTACTTTGTCAGCCGGTTGTATGCCGAAGTTGGCGCTGCCGTCAACCCAGGTCAGCTCCGCAACTTTCCTGGAATCCAGCGCAACCGTCTTAAAGGCGGCGGTGGTCTCCGCCCCCTCACAATATTTCGGCTCCCAGCCGTCCGGCAATCCGTTGATATCCTTGCCCGCGACAACCATATTGCCATTGCGCAGCAATTCCGGCGCATTCTGCGCAATAATAGTTCCCGCTTGAGTTAGTAATATAAAAAGGTGAAGCAAAAAAACATTTTTCACAGTAAGCTCCTGTTATATTTTAAAAATTTTTACTACCGATTATTAATTTCCGTATCATAAGTCGAATACTGAGTGCGGAACCAATGGATAATCACTTAATTCCGTGAGAGAATTTTGTTAATTTTCTCACTTTCGTTTTTTGACTGTTTTTTCAGTCGTTGACTGCCGATTTTTGATTAATTTTTGCATCCGTTCCAGCCAGTCATGCTTCCTGCATGATTTTATTCCGGCAAATGGCTAAATCACTGTTTTAAGATACAATCCTCCCATAACCTTCTTTTTTGCCTCCTGTTTTTTGGGGGGATTTTCAACATCGTGCGTATAACTCCTGTATAACTTTAAAATATGGGCAATATCGCCCGAACTTAAAAAATTTTCTGTAGGACTAAATCTTTACTTTGTTTCCCTATCTTAATATTGTAATACAAAATATTCAATTTGTCATTGCATTATATTATTATCTATTTGCATTATTTTACTTTTTAGTAAAATTGATGGGAACATTCACCAATGCCCCGAATCGCTGATAGCCTTATTTTATTACCTATACTTGTTTGCCGAGGCAAAATAGGACGCAATATTTTCGTCTGATGTTTCAGGTCTGATGCCATCAATAGTGCCAAGTATTAACCCGCGTTTGTCGCTATTTTGTATGATAATATCTTTTATATGTTCATCAATCTGTTGATGAGTACCATTTGCAATAACATTAATCATATCCACACATCCCTTAAACGTTACCTTGCTACCCCATTTTGCTTTTGCCTCGAAGAGATTAAAATCTCCAACTGGCGGAGGTGAGCAAGTTTCGATAACATCCACTCCGGCGTTTACAAAAAGATTGATACTTTTCATTAATTTGCCGTCATCGTAATAATCGACAAGTCCTCCAGCAGCATGGATTAACTCGACTTCTTGCTTAATTACCGGCATAAACTTTTCTTCCAATATTTCAGGAGACCACCCGCTTGAAAGTGATGAGTAAAAATTGCAAAGGAAAAAATTTTTCACGCCGTTTTCAAGGGCATGTTTAACTTTATTTAATGAATGTTCAGAAAATAAATTTAAAATGCCATCGAATAATTCAGGGTTTTCGTAGTAAATTAACATCATATCCTGCATACTGAATGCTTCACTTCCTGTATAGTCCATTGGGCCGAAAACATTCATAAGCACAAGACCATTGTCACCCATTTCATATTCACAATTGTGAAATTCCGTAAAGTCAGCATTACTAACATTAGGCATTATATATTTTAATTTCTCCAAATCCTCTTTTGTTTTAATTAAATATTCGATTTTATGAGGATTGGCGCTAATGCCGTAATGCACTGCGCCAGGTTTGGGAGAAAATGTTTTATCTGAAATCTTTCCCGCGGGAGTCGAAAAAATACGGGTTACTATAAAATGGTCGCCTACGTCTTCATAAATTGTTTCTATACTAACATCGTTTATATAGTCTAACCGTTCAAAACAATTATAGATCGGATTGGGACAAGGATAGCCATAAATATATGTCGGGTCATAATCGAAGCGGTCTTTTAGTTTCTTATATGCCCAGACAGTCCCTCTTTTGAAATAGCGTGATATAACATGCTGAATTCTTGGAGATAATGGAATTTTATCCACATCTTCATGTTTCATTGCCGCAATTAATCTCTCTTTTGATGTCATAGTCTTCATTTTTCCCCTTTTGCTAATTTTAAATTATTATCAATATCCAGGCAATTCTTCTTAACATTGCAATTGATATTTTATCAGAGACTATTTATATTATAACACATAATATTTTATTTGTCTTTAAAGAATATTACTATTTATTTGCACTATTATACTTTTTAATCAAAAGAAGGGTTAATTTCCAGATGATCTGCCGCGCAGATGCTATAACAAATTTTCTACCTGGCAGTAAGGCTGTGAATTTTTCCGCTGCTTGCTGCCGGGATAACAACAAGTGCAGAAAAAAATTATAACTCCGGGAATTTTTTCATGACAACGCGTAACATTGATTTGTGGTCAGAGCAGTTTTATGAAGCGATAGACCCCATTGTTAATTCGATAGGTTTTTTCAAAAACAATAAAGGCTGGATCAGCCCACATTCTCAACGGATTCAAAATGATTTTGATATCTGGTATATTACGGGCGGTAGTGGTTTTGTAAAGGTTGATAATAAATGGATCGGGTTTAAAGCTGGTGATTTAGTTACAATAAAGCCTGGCGAAGATTATCAACAGGAAAAAAATGAAGATTCATCACTTAACGTTTATGCTTTGCATCTTTCGCTTTTCAAATCTACTGATATTGAATTAGAACAAAAACTAATACATGCCTTTCCAAGAAAGATTACATCAGTATCTGAAACTAATATTGAGACTCTGCTCGAGAAATTATTTGAAGTTCATACTTTCAAGAAAAATTGTTACATTATATCGCAGACGGCTATTGTTTTTTCAATTCTTGAAATAATATTTGAGAATATCCGAAATACCCCTGGAGAGAAATATTCTAAAGAATATAATAAAATTTCCGCTGCAAAAAATTTTATTGTACAAAATTACAACAATGATTTATCGCTTCATGAAATAGCAAGAATTTCAAATTTCAGCTTTACGCATTTTTCAAAACTATTTAAGCAATATTTTAATACTGCACCAGTTAACTATCATATTAACTGCCGCTTAAAAATGGCAAAGTTATTCTTGGCAAAAGGAGATTCTATTACAGAGGTAAGTGAAAAATGTGGTTTTCATTCTATCTATTATTTCAGTCGATTATTTAAGAAACGTACAGGGATTTCACCTTCTGATTTTAGCAAAGCATGTATAATCAAAAGGTAAGAACAATCAATCTATTAATGTAAATTCATTACCGGTCAAAAGGCGTTTTAAATCTTCTTTATTGGGCGCATCATGACTACCAATATTTCTTGATTACGACTCCCAAAATATTTTTTCTAAATTTCAATATAGCCGGATGAATAATATTATCAAGCATCCTGAAATCCTGTCCATCCTGTCCATCCTGTTAATCCCTGTTAAATAGGTATTAATTTTTCTTCCCCAAAATCATAAGTTTCAAAA
>CAYMSF010000179.1:0-5515 GCA_964392985.1 uncultured Victivallaceae bacterium
GAAAATGTGGGATCCATCACTCGATTCAGAGGCGGTAATCAATGATTTTCTGAAACATGCCTATGGCGCCGGAGCGCTTGAAATGCGCAAAATTTACATTCTCATCGATGAAAAGATTAAAGCTTACAAAATAAAAACACCGGCACCTCGCGCTGAATATGAAATGACCCCGGAAATGGTGCGCGAGGTCTATGCTCCAATTTATCCACAGATCGAGGAATTGTTTGTTTCCGCCAAGAATAAGGCCAAAACTCCGCTGGAGAAAAAAATGTTTCAGGAGTTTGAAGATGTTTTAGTCATCTTATGCTTCAATTTGAACAATGCCGAATTGTTGATAAACGGCAAAAATTTCGCCCTTTACCGCGACGAAGCCGGATATGGAAAGTTCATGCAAACCGATTCAAATGCTGTCCAAACGGTAAAACTGGCGGGGGAGCAGGGTGGAATTACTGTTCTCTGTCCACCTGGCAAAAAATCAATGTCAATACTAAACATAAATAAAAATCCAGCGCCGATTATTGACGGTGAACTAAATGACCCAGTCTGGAGCTATGCACGCGGTGCGGAACAGGGGTTGGCCGATGCTCAAGGTTTTGTTCATCAGGATACCGGAAACCCGATCCGGGATTTCACTCGGATAACAGGTTCATATGACGCTGAAAACATCTATTTTGGTGTCTACTGCAAAGACAACAATGTGATTACTGATAATTCAAGCGCAACGGCCGGAGATTATGTTTCACTGACATTTTCCGATGATTTGAATTCTACGGCTGTACAATTGAATTTCAATGCTGCCGGCAAATTGGAAGCCCTGCAAATAGATGAGGGACAGAGCAAGCCCCTGGCTTTGAAATGTAATTATAAAACCATGCAGGTAGAAGGTGCCTGGACTGCTGAAATAGCGATTGACATTGCAAGTTTAAAAAACTGTAATGTTTTAAAAAAGATTAATCCAAATTTATTTTCTACAAAATGGCAAGGCAATTTTGTAAGATATAATCAACCCAATAATGAAGTTACAGTATGGTCGTTTGACCGAACTCAAAAAAAGTCTTCAGGGATTTTAAATTTCAGATAAAAATAAGGTGAAAGTCATGTTAATTAATGGAATATCGGTATTATTCGGCGCTTTATCAATGTTTTTTGTTGGTTACAACGACATGTCATTAAGTAAATCTGAAGGCCAGAATTATGTTATATACCACACCGATAATGCGCCGGCTTCAGTAAAATTGGCAGCAGGTGAATTGCAGACATATTTGCAGCAATCCATAGGAATTAAATTAGCCATCGTCAACGCACCGCATCCCAAGATGATTGCTCTTGGCGATACGCCGGCAGCGCGAGCCCTCGGGATTAAAGGGAATGAAATGACGCCTGATAGTTACATGATAAAGCAAGCGGGCAGTGCGCTGTATATTGTCGGCCATGATAAAACGATGTACCGGGACTACGACAGTACTGGCACTTTATTTGGAGTTTATGACGTTTTGCAGAACGAATTAGGTATTCGCTGGCTTTATCCTGGAGTTAAAGGTGAAGTAGTTCCGAAATTGAATGAAATCAGTTTTAGTAATCTGGAACGTCAAGGAATTCCGGCTTTCCGTTCCCGTCGACTGGAGCCGTTTTACCTACGGAACGAAAAAGAAGCATTTCAGGCGGAGCAAACGTGGATGAAACGAAACCGGATTGGCGGGGAAGTTTTTGTTTGCGGCCACGCCTGGGACGACCTTGTCAGCGCGGAAATCCTGCACAAACATCCGGAATATGCTGCGCAAATTGACGGACGACGCACCATGCCTTTTATGGCAAACAATCCCAATAAAGTTTCCCCGTCAGTAAAATATTGCACTACTAATCCAGATTTGCTCGATGAAATAGCCAAAACCGTACTGAAATTGCAAAGCAGCAAACCGGCGCAGCAGTATACCAGTATTTCCCCCTCTGACGGCGGCGGATGGTGTGAATGTGAAAATTGTCGTAAATTATATGAAAATTCGGTAAATCCAAAATGGGGAACGTTGCATGGATTCAGTAGTTCAGTAACACCGTTAATTCTAGAATTTTATAATCAAATTGCTAAACGAACAGGTAAAGTTAACCCAGATTTAATGGTAGCCGGCTATGTTTATTATGATTTCATGCTGCCGCCTTCCCGGCTGACAAAAATGGAACCTAATGTGGCTTTGGATTTAGCCCCGCTTCATCTTTATGGTATGACCGGATACAAGCCTCAGTATCGAGTCGAATTTGAAAAACTTTGTACCGAATGGTCTAAAATCTGCAAAAACATGAAATACTATGGCGCATCCACCTGGGTTCGCAGCGGTTTAGGAACTCCTCTTGGTCCATCAAAAGAAATTGTTGAATATACTCTTAACTCCTTGCATAAAAATTATTTCAGATGTGCATATTTCTATAGTTTGCCGTATGATTACGGGGCATTGCACAACTATATCATTGCCCAAAAAATGTGGGATTCAAGTTTGGACATCGATAAATTGATTAATGATTTTCTTAATGCCGCGTATGGCGATGGTGCCCGGGCTATGGGCGAAATCTATGCTCTTCTGGATGCAAACATGAAAGCCTATATGGTGTCAGCTCCTGAAAGGCGGGCAGATTACGAAATGACTTCACAAATGGTAATAGAGGTCTATCTTCCCATTATGGATAATTTAGAAAAACTTTATATGGATGCCTTGAATAAGGCGAAAACGCCTGTTCAAAAACATCGGATTGAGTTATTCGGGGATAGTTTGAAAATTTTATTCCATAATTTCATGGAAGCTAAATTGATAAAAAATCCGGAAAAATCTTCATTATATCTAAATAATGCGGAATATCAAAAGTTTTTAGGATCCAACTCCATGGCGGTTAAGGCAATGTTGACGAATAGAAAGCAGGGTGGGATTTCCAGCATTGTTATTCCAGGCAGGCGTGAAGTTACCGTCTATTCGCTTGGAGACGATGACAAAGCCCCAGTCATTGACGGATTGTTGAATGATCCATTGTGGCAGAAAATGTCGGCAACGGAAAAATCAAATGGTGTTATTGAGGGGCTGAGCAAAATAGGTGGTGGAGCCGCCGAGAATTTCACACGGATACTGTTGTCAAAGGATAAGCAGAATTTGTATATGGCATTCTATTGCAAAGATCAAAATGTCATTGGCAAACCGCTCAATAGAGATGAACGGGAAATTTTCAATAACGATTGCGTCGAGATCTTTTTATCTGACAATGCCGAGGTTAAAACTTTCTGGCATCTGGTTATTGATAAAAATGGTACTCAGCTGGACGCTGGAGTTGATGAAAACGATAAGTGGGACCATTTAAAAAATCTTAATTGGAAGGTTGCAGCCGGCGAAGCAGAAGGCGCGTGGATGGCGGAAGTAATTATTCCATTTGCAGCGCTTAAAACGAGTGGCAGCAATGAAGTCTATCGAGTAAATTTTACCAGAGAAAATAAGAGTCCATCGGAAAATTCCTCCTGGGTAGTTTTAGAGAATAACTTTTTTGAAGATAAAAATAAATTTGGGAAAATGTTTTTGCTTCCTGTCAACAAAAAATAATTATGGCGAAAATAACTAAAATACCACCGGCGTTATGGGTAGTTTTCGGCTGGCTGTTCTGGGGTGATTTTGTATTAGTACTCATGGAACAACTGGTACCCAATGTGATTCCGGTTATGTTAAAAAACAATCAGATGTCCAATACCGCAATCAGTTTGATTATGGGGACGATTCCAGGGTTTATCGGCTTATTCATTATGCCAGTAATAGCCTATCGTTCAGACCAGACAAGAACCAGATGGGGAAGGCGAATTCCTTTTTTAGCAGCCTCAATTCCCGTTATTTGCCTATCTTTGCTTATGCTTCCCTATGCCCCGAGCATTGGTCTTCTGGTTAATCAAAATGCCTGGCTTGACTCATTTTTCAAGTCGGTTGGAATTGCCCCTGTAACCTTGATAATGGGGGCAATTTTAGTTGTTTATGCGTTATTTAATTCGATTTGTTCGAGTTGTTACAGTTTTTTAGTTGTCGATGTTGTTGATGGTAAATTTATGGGACGGTTTATGTCTTTTTTCAGAATATTCGGGTTAGCCGCGGTATTCATTTTCAGTTACTTTTGCATGGGACTGGCTGATACCAATCCCCATGTTTTATTCTTCGGCGCTGCCCTGCTTTATGGAATCGGTTTTCTGATCGTCTGCCTCAGAGTCAAAGAACCGGCGCAGTCTCCTCGTGTTGCAACCAATGACCGGACAGGATTGTTTGCCATACTCAAAAGTTATCGACATGAGTGTTTTCGTCACCCGTTATATCTATGGCTGTATGCGGCATTTGCGGTTTATGGCATATCGCAGTTAGCCGGCAATCTTTTTGATATTCTCTTTATGAAAGAAACACTCAATATGAGCATGGATACGTTGGGCAAAATCCGTGCTTGGACAACGATTGCAGTGATACCATTAGCCTACTTCGGGGGTAATTTTATTGATCGCTGGAAAAGTCAAAGAGTTATCGTGTTATTCGCTTTTATTCTGGCAGGAATAAAGTTGATCGGATTTTTTCTGGTTTGCGATGCTGTCAGTTATATTGTTGTGACAATAATCTATAATATTTCTGCATTTTTCTGGGGAGTAGCCATCAGCAGTTATCTGCCGAATATTATGCCCAAAGATCGCTTTGGGCAATTTGCGTGCTGTAACGGTTTTATTACCGGGTCCATACTTATTGTATCTAATCCTGTTTGCGGTATATTTTTTGATTATGTCAAGAACTATCAATATGTCTATCTCTGGCCAGCAATACTAATGGTGGTGGCAGGGTTGTTATTGCTAAAAGTCAATCGCTATTGGGAAAAATGTGGCGGAGAAAATTATATTGCGCCATAAATCAATATAATCATTACTTAATCGGAGTGTTACATGAAAAAAATTAGAGTCGGAATTGTAGGGACAGGGCAGAGAGTATGTCTTCACGGAGGATGCGTATTCAGAGAATCTAGAGATAAAATACAAATTGTAGCACTTTGCGATATAAATGCAGAGCGGCTTGAAAATGCCAGAAAAATGTATGAAAACGAATTTGGTTACGGGATTCAGACATATCAGAATTATATGGAAATGTTTAAAGATGCCACTCTTGATGCCGTTTATATCGCAACGCCGAATTATCTGCATGCGGAAATGACGATAAAGGCTCTGGAAATCGGGCTTCATGTTTTATGCGAAAAGCCAATGGAACTTAGCCTGGCAAAGTGCGATGAGATGATTGCCGCGGCAGAGAAATCCGGCAAAGTCCTTTCTTTTGCAATGCAGATGCACTACAGACATCGTTATCACAAGGTAAAAGAACTTATAGAGCGGGGAGAGATAGGAAAAGTAGCCATGGCATGGTGTACTGAATACAGAGACCCTTTCGCCAGCATTAAGGATTGGGTCTGGGATCCGGAAAAAAGCGGAGGTGCCATTGTCGAAAAGAATTGCCATCACTATGATATTCTTGAC
>CAYMSF010000180.1:0-5455 GCA_964392985.1 uncultured Victivallaceae bacterium
GCTCAAGCAATTCATAAACGCTATATAATGTTCCGCGATCTCCACCGCCGATAAGGGAAATACCTTTATCGCCGGCATCAAGGATAAAACTGTCCGCCCCTTTGCCGGCAACAGCTTGATCAAATTCTTTTAAACTGTCAATATCGGTTACTGCGCGCCCGATACGAAACAGATATTTACCGTTAGATTCTGAATCCGTAACAATCGGTATTTCCTTGCCGGTCATCAATTTTACATAATCAATCAACTCTGATGCGGCAAATCGTTCGGTTTCCGAAGCTTCCTTTGACAGCAGTACGGCGCCATCGGCCGGTTTGACTTTAATTTCCGCACAATGCAACAGGTTCGGTAGAAAAAAAGCAGGCAGAATAAACAACAGCAGATAACGCATAATCACTCCTTGGCAACTTAAAATATCAAATTTTTGACTTCATTCAGACTGTTTACTTGTATATAACCCTCAGTTGTCTTTAGCACGGCTTCGTTCGCATCGCGCTTGACAATTATGGCGTTAGTGATTCCAGCCATTGCCGGATATTTGAAATCCTCCTCGGGATTGTCGCCGACAGTAAGCATTCTTTCCGCAGGAACATCGAAAGACGCAAGAATCCGTTTCCACATTGGCAGTTGTTTTTTCATCCCTCTGGTAATGTTAGTACCAAAAATACGATCAAAATAAACCGAACCTTCGAGCGTCCCGAGTCCGGCGCGTTCCAGTTTGAGCAAACATCCGGTAACCGGATTATTACTTACAATATACATTCTACGCCCGGAGTTATGCAAATACTTTACCATATTTACTGCGTCTTCGCAGGGGTAAAGTACCCGTTGATGAATTTCGCGCATTTTCTGCCAGAATTCAACCGCGTTAAGATCGAAATCAGCGATAAAATCGTTGTAGTCCCACCAGATTACAAGATTATTGGCGTAATCCTCCAGCAAACCTCTGGCGATTTCACCGCTGATGTTTCTTCTCGCCGCAATCATACTTGCAATGCCGGCAAAAATCTCTTCGCGAAATGAATCATTGGAACTGCCCGTCTGCCGGTTTACATCGGTAATCGTAGCATCAATATCGCAAATTATAATTTCAGGATTCAGTTTAGACATTATTTATTCGTCAATGTTATAATTGGTTAATATACTTTAGTAGGATTAACATAGGCATCATTGCCTGTAAGTCCATTTACTTTTGTAATATTCCAGTTCTCAACATGACCGTCAACAAATGTCTGATTTATGGTCATATTGTGACGCATATACATCATCCCGTCGTTGTTTGCGGCACGGTGAAATACGGGTGCATACGGATCAAGCGTGCCGAAATATGCAACATCCGGGGTTCTTATGCCATTGAACGCGCCAGTATTATTGCTCTCTATCAGCAAGGCCTTGCGCGAAGGATTCTTAATCCTTACCAGGGAGGATAACGCGGTATCTGCGATTGAGCGTCCGATGCCGTAATGCGCATAGTTCCAGTTTGGCTTACTGGATGGCCGGAAATCTTCCGATGGACAATGGATTGTTGCCGGACCGGAAAAAGTTAATTCCGTAGTGTTTTTTACTACGGCGCTGTATATTTTAGCCTTGGCCAGCAATACATACCAGGCGCCGTTGTTACCATAGTAATTACTTACCGCCTGCTTTACAAATGGCAGCCAGTCACGGTATTCATTGGTGTAAAGCGCCGTCATCGTCCCGAGTTGCTTTAAATTATTACTGCAGGAAGATGCTTTAGCCTTGCTGCGGGCCTTGTTTAATGCAGGTAACAGCATTCCTGCGAGGATAGCTATGATTGCTATCACGACCAGCAATTCGATTAATGTGAAATTCATTGACTTGCGGCTTCGTTTCATTTTGCGACCTCTTTAGTTGATTTTTGTTGTGAGTTTACTTCTGTTATATTTTAAAGTGAATTAATTTTGTTATCGTTCTACTCATCGCCGGCACTTTTGGGTGACTTTTTCTATGATCTTATATTTCTTGAAAACTTCCAAGGTTAAACGGGCGGTAAGTATATGCCCCTCTTCGCTGGGATGAATTGAGTCATTTTGATCAATAAATTTGCCTCTCGGTATGCCGTTGGATTCTGCATCCAGCGTGGCCTGATATACGTTAACAACAGGCAAGCCCAGTTCTGCGGCAATCTTAAGTCCTTCCTCCAGATATTTCACCCGGTCTTCAGCCATTTTGCGCAATATCGAAACCGGGGTAAATACAAAATTGGGTACCGTAATGATAAATCTATCCATATCAGGAGCAATAGTTACAACAAAGACAATCTCTGCAGTTGTCTTCTCCCGCAATGATTGCACAATCTTGCGATGCATATCGCGGAAATGTTCAATCCCGCCGGGAAAATCACCATCTGAACCATTATTATATGCAAAGCTTTCCAGAAGGACAATATCAGGATTGGTTTCCAACAGCGGGGGATATTTGACATCGCGGAACTCGTATTCGTTGGCCAATCGCCATAGCCCATAGCCGACGCGTGTACCACCGACTCCATAATTTAATAAGTCAAAATCCTGTTCTGGATATTCGACCGTCAAGCTCTCTTTCAGCGCTTTGTAATCCTGCCCGGCAGTCTCTGTCATTGAATCGCCAAGCATCACAATCTTAATTTTTTTACTCATTTTAAAATACTTCCATAACAAGGTAACATGTTACCTATAATTATACAAGAAAACAGAATGATTGTCAATAGTAGAGTAAGTTAATCCGATGAAAAATAGTAATAATAAATTTTAAAATTAATAAATTAAAACTATTTTGTCTATAAATATTATTAAGCAGTGCCGAATTCAGGCACTGCCATCCTTATTCTCCAGCAGCCCACATCAAACCGCGAAGCACAATTTCTCTAGCTTCCCGGCAGTTTGTAAAATCGTCGGCAACATGACCCAGAGCGCTATAAAAAACCCGTCCTTTTCCGTATTGCCTTTTCCAGACGACAGGCATGACCGTTCCGTCAATCCATGCGGCGTGTTCGCCGGAAAATTTTGTCGTCGCCAGAACTTTATTGCCCGGGTCCGTGTGCATATAGTATTGTTCTGAACAGATTTTGAAGTCTTTTAAGCCGCGAGTTATGGGATCATTATGATCAACGATGTTAACTTCGTACTCAATAATGTTGCCAGGATGCGCCACCCATTGTCCGCCGGTCATCCATTGATATTCGGTGTTTTCGCGGAATGCGTCACACATGCCGCCGTGCCAACCGCCGATACCGGTACCGTTCCTGACCGCTTCGAGTAAACCTTCTGCTTGCTCTTTCGATATTTTAGACATGGTCCATACTGGAACTATCAGTGCACATGAAGCCATTTTTGACTTATCGGCCAGCGGTTCAAGTGAATTACTGATTTCAACTTCAAAACCAACTGCTGTAAGCAGATTGCCAAATAACTTTGCGGTCTGTTCCGGTTCATGTCCATCCCAGCCGCCCCAGGTGATAAAAACTTTTTTACTCATAATTTCTCCTGAATATCAATTGTTTTATTTTATAAAAAGTTTGCCGTGACTCAAGCCGGTCGGTAATGCCGTCGGGCGGGTACAATTGCTCTTGATTTTGATATGTTTACCCGCGGCAGAAGCTTCTTCGAGTGCACACATGACATCAAGTACATGGAACGCCAGTTCGCCGGAACAACGGCATGGTATCTGTCTGGTTATGGATTCCGCCATGTCAGCCAGTCCGATACTGCGCATGTTATCCAGATAACCAAATGTCGGAACTACCTCTTCCCAATCCGGCATTCCGGACTTGAAGATTGATATTTTGCCGCCAAAACAATTAGGGTCAGGAACGCGCATGCTGCCTTCAGAACCGTGAATCTCGATATTGTGATTGGTATGTTTCCATACGTCAAAACTGGTAACCAGAGTAATTACCGCGCCGGAAACAAATTCCAGCAAACCGGCAATATGGGTATTGACTTCTACTTTCATGCGCTGCCCTTTCGCTTTTTCTGACGTGGCAACCCTTGTTTTGAAGCCTTTAGTATTGATTGCGGTAACTTTTTTTACCGGACCCAGCATGTTCACCAGTGCAGTAATATAATATGGCCCCATGTCAAACAGCGGACCGCCACCCTTGAGATAATAAAAGGCCGGCGCCGGATGCCAGGATTCGTGACCATGACACATCATAAATGCAGTTCCTGAAAGCGGAGTGCCGATTGCACCATTGTCAATCAGCTGGCGGCAAGTCTGATGGCTGCCGCCGAGAAAGGTATCCGGGGCACAACCAGTATAAAGTTGATTTTTCTCTGCAAATTGCAGAACTTGCTGTCCGGATTTACGGTCCAGCCCGAACGGTTTTTCGCAATAGGTGTGTTTGCCTGCTTTTAACGCGAGCAGATTGATTGCCGTATGCGCCTGTGGAGTCGTCAGATTCAATACGATTTCGATTGACTTATCTGCGAGCAATTCCTCAACAGATAGTACGCGCAGACCGTAAATCGCCGCCTTGGCTTCAGCCGCCTGCCGGCATTGATCGGCACAAGCTGTAAATTGGAGGTTCTTGAACGTTTGCGACGCTTTGAAATATGCATCACTGATATTACCGCAACCGATAACACCGACTTTAACTTTTTTTGCCATTTAAGAATTCTCCGTTCAGGTTTAATAATGCTTCATATCTTATGAACTTTCACAAAATAACCTATGTTTTTGAGCCGTTCTCTTGACTACTATTCGCACTGCTTGTTCGTTACATACCTGACGTTATGCGCCTCACAAGCAACTCGAATATCCAATCAAGATATTCGGTATTTAATAGGTTATTTTGTTCCACTTACTTCGTTGTTTTCCTCCAGCCAAAGGATGCTGGTCACGCCGCGCGGGTAGTATTTGCTGCCCTTCGCAATTCCACTGCGCATCTGGTCGCTCCAGGCGAAAAACAGGTTTTCCGGTTTTAGCAACCAGTTCTGGTGCGCAACGTCCGCAAGTTCGCCGGTAACCGGATTGACAATTTTCAGAATCCTGCGTGCGACAAACTGACAAAGGTATATTTTTGACAACCAGGAATTATCGGCGGAACTCGACAGTTTCCAGCCATTGTCGTCATACAGACATATTCCCTTTTTTAATACCGTTGTAAAATGTGTCTTCAGCGATTTGAGCAATACTCCGTATTTGCCAGTTTCGTCCAAAGCATCATTCATCCCCAGCACGTATGGGAAAACCAAGCCTTCGATAGCAGGAATTATTTTCAAATCGCACGCTTCGCCCATGATTGCGGGTATAAAGCCGCCGGTATTAAGAAAAGAACTGACCGTGCCGGCGACCAACATCGCCTGCCGGCTGGCAAGCTGTGAACGTTCGCCATTAAGGATTGCCGCCAACGCCAGATAAGCCGCCCAGCATTTGACCGCAATATAGACATTATTTCTTGACTGTCCCAGCGATTTGTCCAGACTGTCATAAGTGGTTATTTCCGCGCCGTTGA
>CAYMSF010000181.1:0-5416 GCA_964392985.1 uncultured Victivallaceae bacterium
AAGTTCAAGACAAAGCAGAAATTGTCAAAATTCAGAAATTATGGGATGATAGTGTTAATTTTTCGTGTTTTTTCGCGTCCCCTCCTTTGGCGGGCAAGCACTCCTTCGGCGGGTAAACTTTCGTGTTAGAAATGTATTGATTTTTTGTTTTACCCCTTAATGAGCTTCAATACCCTCATGGTAAAAAATGTATTGATATTGCATTTTTTTTGTGGAATGATATTGTAAGAGGTTTATAAATTCGAGCAATAAATTTAAAAGGAAATCATTAATGATAAAATCAATCATTTCGCTGTTGGGGGCTGTTTTAATTGTCGTAATCATTGCCGGATGCAGCGCAACCGGTTCATACACCTCAAACGAAAAATTTTCTGAATCAATTATCGGTCCAATTGAAAAAATGGAAAACTCTTATCAGGGCATATATCGCAACCCGATAATTATTGTTCACGGCTTTCTCGGTTCAAATCTGATTGATAAAACCACCGGACAGAATCTTTGGGGGTCATTTCACGGGATAGATGGGTTTACCGTGTCAGATAATAAAATACGCGCACTGGCGATTCCGATGGAATATGGCAAGCCGTTAAATGAGCTTAATGATGATACCGTGCCGGCAGGAACGCTTGATACTGTAACAGTTAAAATTCTGTGTATGAGTTTTAAAGAGAATGTATATCTTAATCTGGTAGATATTCTGCAGAGCGGTGGATATCAGGCTGAAGGTTTTCCGCTTGCCCCCGGCATAACCTACAATACGCTTTTCCAGTTCGCTTATGACTGGCGGCGTGATTTACAGTGGAATGCCGCAAAACTGCATCAATTTGTACTTGAAAAGAGAAAATATATGCAGGAACAATATAGACTCATGTATGGCATTAAAGATTTTGATGTGCAATTTGACTTGATTGGACATTCAATGGGCGGACTGGTTTCCCGTTATTACCTCTATTACGGCAACGCAGATTTGCCGCCGGAAGGGAAAAAACCTGAGGTTACCTGGATGGGAAGTAAGTATATCGACCGGTTGATTATCCTCGGCACACCGAATGCCGGTTATCTCGACACTATTCTGGAAATGCATAGCGGTACGGACGTCCCGCCATTTCCGCCGGCGTTGCTGGGGACTTGGCCTACCTATTACCAGATGATGCCGGCGCCGTACATGCGTTCTGTCGTTTATGCTGAAGATCAGAACAAAGCGGTTGATACGTTTGATGTCAACGTGTGGATCAAAATGAAGTGGGGACTGGCTGATCCGGCTCAAGCTGACAATTTGAAAATTTTGATGCCGGATGTCAAGGATGACAAAGAACGAAGACGTATCGCATTAGACCATCTGGAAAAATGTCTCAAACGCGCCAAAAGTTTTATTGAAGTAATGCAAATCAGAGAGCAACCGCCGAAGGATGTCAGAATGTATCTGGTACTTGGCAATGCAGTAAAAACATCTTTCCGGGCAACCGCAAATTCTAAAACGGGAGATTTGAATGTTATTGAATACGCTCCGGGCGATGGAAAAGTTACCGCTTCAAGCGCGCGTTTTGACGAACGTGCCGGACTGCAGTGGGCGCCATATTTCACCAGTCCGATTCCCTGGCATGGTATGATTCAATTACGCGCCGCCCACATGGGCATCACCACGGATCCGGCGTTCAAAGACAATATATTATTTTTGTTGAATGCGATGCCGACACAACGGCAACTGGAACAAATCAAGGCTTCACAATAATTGTGCAGCAGTTGATGACGGGATGCCAATAAGGGAGGACAGATGGCGGCGGAACATCGTTTTCTCAAATTCATCCTCCCTGCCAAGGCATTCGCCACAGTAAAAAATGGCACGAAACAATGGCTCATTGAATGCCGTTGCGGGCATAAAATGGATTTATGGGATTGCGGTGGAGTACGCTATAAAGCCACGGGCGAGCCTTGGCAGTCAGGCAAATGTTCCAGTTGCGGAAAAACTACCATGTTGAAAATTCGCAGAAAGACGAAAACAGAGAAGCAATATATTCCCTGAATGAAAAAATCAAAAGATTGATGCAACCATCAGACTTTCGGGGTCATCTTTCAACCTTGCCGAAAATGGATTCGAACACCTCGACATAATCACGAAACTGCGGAATGGTTACATCCGGCGGAATCCGGTGATCGGGTATGGGGATAAAGCCGCCATCTTCAACGAGCGGCAACAACCGTGTCAGTTCCTTACGGACAGCAGTTTTTCCCTGCCGGATCAAGTGCTTATCGAATCCGCCCATCATACGCATATTCCTGCCGAAACGGCGGCGGAATTCAACCGGGTCAGCTTTCCAGGTACCGATTTCAATCGGGAAAATGATGTCAATGCCGGCATCAAGCCAGCATGGTATCAGAGGATCCACTTTGCCATCACTGTCGAGCAGAATATACTTGATTCCGTGAGACTTGTAGAACTCCACCAGTTTTACATAATATTTATGGTAGAATTGCCGGTGTGTCGCGGGTGAGTACAACGGACCGTTCGAACCGCAGCAATCTTCAAACAGATAGACAAAATCAGGTTTAAAAAACGGCAGTATCCGCTCCGCCATTTTCATGTAGAATTCAGCGCGTGAGGCGATTATCTCTTCATATAACGCCGGGTCATCGTAGGCGAGCATTGACCAGGCTTCCAGCCCGAACCATTCCCGGGGAACGCCGAAAAGAGAACCTCCCATTATCGTTTTCACTCTGGGTTCCGCCTGTACATTTACCGCGCGTTCCCGCCATCCCTCCGGGAAACGCCATGGGTCATCGGCATCTATATATTTTTGAAATTGTTTCCAGGATTGCCGGTTCGGCTCCACTGGGTGTTTGACGCACTCATTGATGGACTCACCCTGTTTCAACCGTTTAATGATACCACCGAGGCTGTTCTGTTCGATCACACATGAGTCAGTTTCCTCAATGACCCGGCAAAGCGATTGGTCGCCGTGAGGTCTGGTGTTGCAAATGTTATGCCAGTCCCACATACCGCATTCCCAGTCAGTATCCATACCGAAATATTTATCCGCCTCTTTTCCATCAAGCCCGGTGGCATCCCAAATTTTACGGGTTTCTGCCCAGCAACCAAAAAACCATATCGGAATCCGGTCCGGTTTCCGGTAACTCATAATTGCGTCAAAACGTTCATTCAGGTTCATCAAACTTATCCTGCACTAAATTTATTTAATCAACCGTTCAACGAGATAATCTTCGTATGCCGGAAGATCTTTCCAGTTCATGGCGCAATGTATTTTTTTAGCATTTTCATCAATCACGGTGAAGCCGTCATCGGTGACCCTGATGCCTAACGTTTCCATTTCCAGAAACTCTTGAGAATATGCCAGATGGATTGCCACAGTATCAAAAAGAATGCTGCTAACCAAATCAGGATTAAATTTATTGGACAAACCGGGATGATCCCATATTCTATAGTTTTCAATAATTGCTTTGATCAACGGATCCTGGCAGGACAGAATTCTTTGATATTTGTCTCCTTCCAGTTTTACTAAATCGCAGGTGTCAAGCGGGGTGATGGTGATATCCCACGCGGCTTCAAAAACTTTTCTGCATTCTTTCGTATAGCATACTACGTTACATTCTGCTGAAATTTTGGGGTTGCCGCCATAACCACGCCGGACACTGCCGAACATCCCGACAAACCGCGCACGATCCGCAATACGCGGTTCCAGTTCCAGCGCTTTTGCAATGTTCGGCACCGGTCCGATGCAAATGAGTGTAACCTGTTCCGGGGAATTCATAATAGTGTCGACGATAGCGCAAACCCCGTCATTGAACACCTTGCCGGGATACGATGCCAGATCATAGTTTTCAACCCATTTAAGCTGGTTCCGGTGCTGATTGACGCCACGCATTTCCAACTCTTTGGTGAAATCTATGCCGATACCGATGGGAATATCTGTCCGGCCTGCAATCTCCAACATCTTCGCCACTATTTTAGCGCGATAGGTGGTATCGCCAGTGCCTGTGGTAATCAGTTTGATGTCCAATTCCGGGGATTTAAGCATCATCGCGAGCGCCCAGGTGTCATCCATATCCGAGCCGATATCCGTGTCTAATATTACCGGTATTCCCTTTGTCATGGTCTTTTTCCTTGTTTTAAATTGTTTCAAATGCGGTATTTAAAAATTGTTATAGTATATTATAGTGATATTTTAAAGAAATGTATATAGACAATATCACTATTATATAGGACATTTTAATTATTATGCCGGTGAATGATTCAAAAACCACCCGAATGATGTCAGCCGGACGATTTCGCGGAACCGCTAATGTCGCAATGCACAAACACCAGTACCTCGAACTGGTACTGGTAGTACAAGGTGAATGCAACATAGATTTGAACGGTAAACGACTGACAGGCGGAGTTGATACCATGTTCATACTGCCGCCGAACATTCCACATAACCAGCTCAATAACGGACTGGTCACAACTGATTATATCGTTTTCGAATCTTCGGATAAGTTTTTTTCTGACCTGCCCCGCACAATATCAATTCACGGCGATCGCTGGATTATTCGCTGGATGAATGATATTCCAGATTTATACAAGTCTTCAACCGATAATGTCGCTCTCCAGACTGACGGCATCCTGACCGCACTCATTGACCGGCTGAAAAATATTGAAAACAACTCGGCATCGCGGCAGAGAATGCATCCGGCGCTCATCGCTGCGATAAAGATAATGGAATCGGATATTGCGAAAGAAAGAACCGTTCAGCGTCTGGCAGCTTCATGTAATATCAGTCAAAGCCATTTTAATAAGTTGTTCCGGGAACATTTCGGATGCGGACCATTGAAATATCTGCAGGAATTGAGAATGCGTTATGCCAGAAAACTGCTCGCGGAACCGTATCTCTCCATAAAAGAGATCGGACTTATGTGCGGCTATGAAGAGGTTAATTATTTCTGCCGAATCTTCAAAAAACATAATAAAATCAGCCCGGGCAGTTTCCGTCTCCGTAATTACAAGAAATAAACTGAAATTACCCGACGTTTAATAGATTTTTATTTTTTCAGATGTATTATCTAATACCTGGGCGCGAGTCGTCATTGGTCAAGAATGATTATAAATCGGGCGATAGCCACCGGGCAGAATAACTCTTTAGAGCAATAAATATGTTTTTCAAACTCTTATTAGCATTTTCACCGTGGCTTGCGTTTCTTCTCATAGCAAGCGATGGTCTGTTTCGACTGAAGTTAGGGCTGACTGTCGGATTGATCTATACTCAATAAGGTTGAAATTTTAAAATAGACGAGTAGGATTGAGGATTGGATTTTTTCGATCCGACTGATTGGCGATACCCGTATCGCCTGAAGAAGGAACGGGAAAAGACGGACGCAAGACACTCGTCGCAAAGCGGTTGCGATCTTTTGATTTTGGATTCGC
>CAYMSF010000182.1:0-5257 GCA_964392985.1 uncultured Victivallaceae bacterium
GAGCCTCACGTTGCCAACGTGATTGTCGCCGGTTCAAATCCGGTCACTCGCTCCAATTTTTTTATTCAGGTTTTATCTGCAAACGGGCGAGTGTAGCTCAGTGGTAGAGCCTCACGTTGCCAACGTGATTGTCGCCGGTTCAAATCCGGTCACTCGCTCCAATTTTACCATAAAATTTCCAAGTGACGATATCCATTAAAGAGATAATTCCCGGAGAAATATGAATTTATCCAAACTGTTATCAGAACTGAAACTGGAAGAAAAATACTACACCATATTTGAACCTGGCTGGGAACAATCAGAACAGAGCATGCCGGATGGATTGCCCCCGTTTCTGACCCCTGCCCGATACCACGCTTACTTTAAACATTCAGGACTGGAACCTGCGTTGCTGCCGGTAATCGATGAAATAGCACAAAAAATAGCACAGAATCCGGCGCTGAAACAACTGGCCTGGCATTGCCGGCAGACTCAATTTGTTTACGACAATCCTAAATTTTCTGGCTGGCCGTGGCTGGAACATCTCCTCGGTGAAAATTCAACGGTATTCTATCTGCTCGTAATGCTGGAAACAATTCCGTTGACGATTGAGAAATACCGGCAACTGGGGATACCCGAACACTACGCGACCGCGGTATGTTCGAGAGCCAGAGGTTATTATGACACCTACCGCGCCGGATATAACCGGCACGGCATGAATCCAAACCAGTTATACTGGTTACGCCATTATTTAGACGGCAAAATTTTCAGAATTGGACGGTTTGAATACTGGTTGCAGAAAAAAGATTTTCAATTTGCCGTATTTGAACACAAGCAAAGCGGTGAGATATTGACGTTGGCGGATGATCCGGAAACAGGATTCGACAGTAGTGGAAATTTTCCTCTGGGAAAAGAAAAGGAAGGGTTCAAACCTTCTATCTCCGCCAGCCTTGAAATGACCGGCAACAGCGTAACCGGAACACCAGTTGACCCGGCGACCGGAACGGCGTTGCAAGAAAGAATAACGCTTGATCTTTCCGAATGGCAACTGGTTATGGATAAAAATACCCCATTGCTGGATATTCATATACCGGAAGGCGGCAAAATGACGCTTGATGCCTGCCGTGAATCATTCAAGCAGGCAATTGATTTTTATGCGCATTACTTCCCTCAGGAAAAAATTGTGGCATTCGCCTGTTTTTCCTGGGTATTTTATCCTCTGTATGAAAAACTTATGCCGGAATCTAATCAGGCAAAATTGTTACGGGAGTTGTATCTGTTACCGCAAATCAGTGACGGGCAGGATGGCGTTTACTTTATTTTCGGTAAAACGGGCGGCGATTACAGTACTTACCCGCGAGACACCACCATCCGGAGAGTAATGCTTGATGAATTGAATGCCGGCAGAAATCTCCGTTCCGGCGCGATGTTTTTCATGACTAAACACTTGAACAAATTCGGACAGCAACCATACCGTAAAGAACTTTACCCGGAACTTTTGAAAAAAAATCATGAGCAACAACAGCAATAATACGTTTCCTCCGGGAATTAAACATATTGCAATTATCGCCCCGGCAGGTCCGGCGACGCCGGAAAAAGTTTACGCCGGCGTAAAGATATTGCAGGATTCCGGCATTCAGGTTACGGTCATGCCCCATGTTTTCAGCGGCTCAGAGGCGAAATACCTCGCGGCTGCGGCGACAGAACGGGTTGCCGACCTGCATAACTGCTGGAAAGACTTAACCGTTGATTTAGTACTTTGCACCCGGGGAGGATTCGGTTCTGCGCACCTGTTGCCGCTCATTGACTGGGATTTGTTGCGTTCAAGACGGTTGCCGCTAATCGGTTACAGCGATATCACCGTGTTGCATCTGGCGATGTTGAAGATGAATGCCGGAATTTCGGTCGTCGCCCCAATGGCGGCTAAACTTGAAGAAGCTCTTTTACTCCATCCGTTGAAAGATTATACCGCAAAATATCTCCATAAAATGCTGACCGGCGAAAGTGTTGAGCTGATAACGCCTGACGGCAAACCGTTGCGTTGTTTCAGACCGGGAACAGCGACCGGAATGCCGGTTGCCGCCAACCTTGCAGTCATGTCTGCCGCCATTGGTACACCATACTTTCCATCACTCATTGACCGGATATTAATTGTGGAAGATATTAACGAACCGGTTTACAAGCTTGATCGCTACTTTACCCAGTTGCGGCAAGCCGGTATTTTAAATGAATGTTCTGCCATTATTTTCGGAGAATTTATAGATTGCGGAGAAAAGGATGAATTAAATCATTTTTTCGAGCAAATTTCCGCAACAGTAAATGTCCCGGTTTGGGGTGGTTTTCCTTTTGGTCATGGCCTGCCACTGGCAAGTTTGCGAATGGATAAACCAATGGCAATCACTGGCGATGGAAAAATAATTCTCAATCATGCCGGATAATTTCAGCTATCTTATAGAGTATAATCATTCCACAGTACCGGTCTTACCCTGACTATTCGTATCATAATCTGTATTATTTGGAAAGAGTTTTTTTGCATTGTTCAAACTTGTCGTTGCCTCGCTATTACGCCCCTGCGCAGATTGCAACATATACAGCCGGTGATAAATGAATGAACGCTGCGGTGAACGCTTCAACGCCTCCAGGTAATATTCCTCAGCAATATCCGGATAACCATGACTGAGCATAAAATCACCGGCAGTTGCCCAGGGGAAAGGTGAATATGGCCGGTAACGCAGACAATCCTGCAATTGACTTTTGATTTGTTCAGGTTGCACTTTAGCATAATCATCCCGGGATTTACCGCGAACCGAGCAAGTTTCGGCAAGGTTGGCAAGAGAATAATCAGCAAGGAGCAACTGATAGCCGCCGCAAACGGAGATTATTCCGGCGGCAGTCATTGCTAATGTGGCTGAACCGTTAAATACCGGCGAACTCAATTTTGCCGGAGATGACAAATTACCATCCGGGCAAATCGCCACCAGCATTATTACCAGAGCCGCAGTCATAGCCGCAGGAATTTGCAAGTTAACATCCATCAACGAATGCAAAAAGAAAGCCATCAGGCCAAGCAACAGATAAGATTCAACCCCGGAATAGAGCGCAGTTGAATGTACCCGTATTTTCTTAAATATTCTACTCAACGGATAGAATATCGCCAGACAACATGCAATAAAACCGAATATACCTGTTTGCGATAGAAAATCCATCAGAATATTGTGTGAACTATGCGGCGCCTCTTTTGATATGGTAAACTTAACACGCATATAGTCATGGAAAAAATCGCCCCAGCCGGTACCGAAAAAAGGATGTTCCAGAAACATCAGAAAAGAAGAGTAGATGTAATCAACTCTGACTTTCATCGAATAAAATCCGCGCCCGGCAAACATAATCACCAGCGCTCCGGCGATAATCACCAGTGGCACCGCGATAAAGGCGGTAAGGCGAATACCACGCGGCACGGGAAACAACATGATGAATAGCACGATTGCCAGTACGAGTGACAAATACGCGGCACGACTCACCGTCGCAAAAAATACCACACCGAGCAATCCGAGCAGTATTGAAATAAAAAGCGCCCGTGAAACTTTGACCGGTTCTATACCGCCGCAAATCTTCCAGCAGAAGAAAAAACACAACGGCATCGTCAAGAGTAAATAGCCGGCTAAAGAATTGCAGGAGGCAAAAGTGGAAAATACCCGGTTATCCCATACCCGCGCTTTGAAATCACCGGAAAAACTTGCCCCGTATTGAGCTTCCTGAGTCTCTAAAAATTTTCTGGTTTCATCAAAGCCTGAAATCATCTGTTCAACGCCAAACCATGCCGTCATTACAGTCCCGACAAAAAGTCCGGCGATAATGTAAACTTTAAATTCAGGACGATTAACCAGTACCAGATATACTGCAGCCCCGAATGCGGCAATACCAAACATGTGCACCACCTGCATCAAAACAAAATCGAATGTCGAGGCGTCAATCGAACCCAGCAACGAAGCACAAGCCAGCATTAACCACAATACCATCGTAATGCTCATTCCAGGCGAAAACTTCCACCGTACCGGAAACACTGCCAGCGTCATCAATAAAACAATACCGGAAACCATTGGAAATGACACCGCCGGCCAGCAAATGACCAACCATGCAATAAAACTGTCGGGGTAATATGAGGTAGTCTCCGGCAAACCGGTAAGTAAACCAAACTTCAGGGGCATAATGATTGTAATAACGACAATCATCCACGCCACAATCGTTCTCAACGGATTCATACAATAATATCCTGTCGTGTTTAAATTATATACTCTGTACGGTTGATGTTTCGACCTTATAGAGTATAACTGACAGGAATATAGCTGAAAAGCTACGCAAATTCCAACTTCACATCAGTTTAATTTAAAATAAAAATGCCCGGGTTGATAGCGCCGGGCATTTTATTCAATGTAAAAAGGAAGGAAGATTATTCCTGCTTTTTCCCGCCTTTGCGACCTTCGCCACCTTTAGATTTAGGCATTTTATCCATAATCGCCTTGATCTGAGCATCAATGGCACTGGTATCAGCCTTGGCATTTTTTCCAGCAATGCTTTTTTATCGGCGTCAAAGTTTTGTCAAAAGTTACAACAAACCAAAAATTAAAAACAATTTAAGTGATTTATTTTTAGAATTGCTCTTGCATTTTTATTCTTCATGGTATATACTAATATAGTAACATATCTAAGTATACCTAAAGGATGTTGTGAATGGACGAGTTTGACATTATAAAGTTTATCCAGAAATTGCAGGTTACCGGTGGCAATAATTATTTGTCCCGGATGCCCCTGTATGAATGCATTCGGCGCACGCTTCAGGAAATGATCGTCGGTGGCGAGATTCCTGACGGCTGCCAGTTACCTTCTGACAAAGTTTTCGCCAAAGCCTTGGGAATAAATCACATAACGCTTGGCAAAGCCCTTAATGAAGTACGTAAGTGCGGCTTGCTTATTCGCAACCGCTCCACTGGAACAGTTGTTCATTCACCAAGTCAGGCGGAGATTAATATCTCCGGCACTCAGGAAAAATTGATTTCGGTAATTTTAGATGATGTGACTTATGGAACTTTTCAGTCAGAGTTTTTTGTCGCGGTTCATAACGCTTTGGTGGCGAATAAGCTGGAAATGCTGTTTTCCAGCTCTTCAGGAAATCCGGAAACCCAGTACGCCACGATTCGCTCGATATTGCTCAAGGCTAATTGTTGCGGCTGTATTGTATGGTCAATCATGAATGATGCCCAGGTTAAAGAATTAATGC
>CAYMSF010000183.1:0-5235 GCA_964392985.1 uncultured Victivallaceae bacterium
GAGTGGCCCATTTTAACCCGCCCACACCTGGCCCATTTTACCCGCCCCGTGACAAATATTTAAATGAGATCTGGAACTTAATAATGGCTGGATTGATGTTGTTGGGCATGACCGGAGCTAATCGGGGTGGAGCTAATCGGGGGCAGACCTGGCGCCTGAGAATTTGATCGCAGCCATGCAGCAGGGTGATTTTTACGCTTCAAGCGGGGTGTTATTAGAAGATGTGACTTTCACACGGGCGGACAAAACCCTGCGCGTGAAAGTGAAGGCGGAGCAAGGGGTGAATTACCGCATACACTTTATCACCACGAAAAAAGGGTTTAATCAAACCGTAACACAGGTCACAATTCCTGCCGAGAAAAAACGACCGGCCCGCACCGTTCCGATATATTCGGACGAGATCGGCCGAATAGTCAAGACAGTGGAGGGAACAGAGGCCGCATATCGGATGGAAGAGGAAGATCTGTATGTTCGAGCATGTGTTGAATCTGACAGCCCCAGCAAGATCACAGCTTATTTCCATCCGAAAACAAAAATGGCCTGGACGCAACCCTGCACGCCTAAAGGAGGTTTATAAATAATGGAAATGAGTTGTTATGTCAATAGTCTCTAACAAAAAAATGGACAGCCTGAAAAAACCGTAACTATTTTGAAAGCAACGTAATGATAATAAATAATCTCCTCCCGTCCATCATATTTCCCGCCGCAAGCGACGGGATATTACGGACAGACTTCCACGCCCTACGGGCGGGCCGGAGATTTTTATGAGCGGGGTCTTGGATTCCCGATTCTCAATAATCCGGTACCCGGTAAATTCATAGCACATCCGGTACCTGGAATCGGAGTGGAACCTGATCCGGAAATGTTAGAAAAATTAACTGTGGAAAAAACTGAGATCATTGCCGACATCCGAAAGGTTACTTTTCCCTAGCAGTCTGTCGGCCTGAGATTTTCCATTTTGAAAAACCTCTCGGCCTTCTGATGGCTGCCTAACTTTCTTTTTCTCGGCGGCTTTCTGCGGTAGGGGAAAAATCTTTCACTACCGGTAAGAGGGAAATTGATTCTGAAAACGTCTTTCAATTTCAGGTATTCATTAGTAACTCTTGGCAGGCAATTTTAAGAATTATGTAATTAAATTTGAAAACAGTTTTTATAAGAGTCGAAGAGTATGATAATATTATGGATAGGGTTTTATGGGAATATTTGGAAGAGTTGCTGGAACAGGAAACAGCATTTTACGAATGGTTCCGTTGTTTGTCGGGATAGCATTCCAACAGACCTGATCGATTTTTTTCAAGGGATGCAACTTTTTAGGACTAAACTTTACTATAAAACAACCATTTAATTAAAGAGACAAAGTATGAAAGTAAAATTTTATGGTAAGAATGGCAGTTGCCTGGCGCAATTGAACAGTGAAAAAGACAGCTCAAATCTTTTTGAAACCTGCACGGTTGAAACAAAAATTAAAGCTATGGCAGATGGGGAATTAAGCATTAGGTGTGAACTCCCAATTCTGGACATGCATGGCTTCTGGTCTCCTGACATGTTCCGCCCCGCAATGAAACTTGGCTGGAGAATAGAATTTTCATGCGCCGCGCATCGTAATTTTCCTTATCTCAGCTTTTACAGCCAGGGACAGCGTAATCGTGGAACCATTGGCACAACTAATCTTCTGGATGATTCAGTTGTAAGCGCCAAAATGAACCAGGAAACCGGTAATTACGATGTAGAAATAATAGTTTCTATTTGTGATGCAACAGAAGAGTTTAATTTTTTTATTGATATAAGTGATCGCCCCTGGCCGGAAATTATGCATGATTATCGTGCGCTGGTGCGGCCAGACTGGACACCTTTGTATCCCGAGGATGCCTGGATGCCGGTTTACTGTACCTGGTACGCGGTTCATGCTGCCGTGGAAAAACAATGGCTTGAAGAACATGTCGCTGCCGCTATGGGGTTCGGCACTTTTATTGTTGATGACGGTTGGTGTTTTGATGATATGCGGCGTGTTACCCCGCAAACGATTGGCAGCTGGTACGAAAGAATTGGCGATTGGCAAGTGTCAAAAAAGCAATTGCCGGATTTTAAAGCACACGTAGAAAGAGCCCAGGGGCTTGGCTTGAAATATCTGCTTTTGGTTTCACCGTTCATGGTTGGTGCGAAAAGTAAATTCCGCACCGAAAATAAGTGTGATTACCTTACGGATGAACACGAAGGATACCAAATATTTGACCCGGTTGATGAAGCTGCTGCTACTCAAAGTATGAAATATATGCTTGATACGGTTAATGATTATGGGCTTGATGGACTGAAAATTGACTTTGTCGACGCGGTCCCGCAGTCTCTTGAAAAACCGCGCGGCAGAGCTGTTTTTAATTACATGAGCACGCTTCTGAAGACTATTAAAAAAGATAATCCAAACGCTTTATTTGAGTTCAGGCAACAGTATACGATGCCGCTTATGCTCGATCAGGCTACTCAATTCAGAGCTGGCGATGTACCTTTTGATTTTATCGAAAATCTGCATCGTATAGCTCAAATCCGTATTTGTGTTGGAGATAAAGTTCCAGTGCATGCGGATCCGGTTTACTGGAACCCCGGAGAATCCGCGATTAACATAGCCCGTCATATGATTTGTTCGCTCGCAGGCGTGCCAATGGTATCCATGGATTTAAACAAGTTACCTGTTGAACAACGTTTCATTATTGAATACTGGTTAAAATTTTATATAAAAAATCTCAATACGTTCCAGAATGGACATTGGCAGATAAAATACGAATTTGATCATCTTGCATATATTACAGTTGTGCACGAATCTGAAAAAATACGTTTTCTTTGTGACAGTAAACGTGCAGTTGAAGCAATTGATGGTTTTAACGGCAAATTACACCTGTTGAATCTGGCAGACGAATCAATCACCTTAGACGCTTGTGCCGTATTCGACTGTTGTGGAAAAAGCGTTGAAACAAACTCTATTCCGCGAGCGGGATTAGGCATAATATAACTTTTTAAATGGGTTTTAAGCGTTCAACCATAAAAATTTACGATCCAATACTTGAGTCGGCCATCGACATAAAAAATGATATGATTAATCTTGAAGTTAAAGAAGAAAGATACAGAATAATTCTGCTAACAACAAATAAGTAAAAAAATTTAAAGGGCTGTCTGCAAGTTTTATATAATAACCAAATAATGGAATCTTTAATCATGAATGAGAATGCTGCAGAATCTAAAAAAAAAGAAATTCAACTGGGTTTTCATATTTCATACTATGCCAGGGAATTTGGCATTGATTACGGTCAAAAATATTATAAGGATCCGCTCTACAGGATAGAGCAGGATCATAAATGCGCCAAGGCTTTGCATGAACGTTTCGGGGAATATGGTCTTGGAAATCAAGCTCCAGAGTTTACATCTATTGACATAGGCATACAGCCACGCGATTTTATCAATGGCGCTCTCGGCGGAAAGATGTGTTACAGTTCATCGGAACAGGTCTGGACCCCGGAAAAACCATTAAACCATATAGGGTTGAAAGAAGGGATCGAATCTTCCCTGGTATGTTTCGCCGCTGAAAAATCCAGATTTGAAAACAGAGCCGTTTATGTCGCTGATTTTCGGCAGATTATATTTTCATGAAATACGACAATATGAAAAAGATTATCAATTACAAGTACGACAGAAATGCATTGCCCATCCCTGTTTATGAAGAGCGTCCTGAATGGATCGAGCTTTACTATGCGGCATGGGAAATAACCTTCTGTAACATCGAATATCCCTCCAAGCGTGGTTGGCTTCCGCAACTAACCTGCATGCCAGGTGTCGGGATTCTCTGGCAATGGGACTCATGCTTCATGTCCTTCTTCGCGAAATATTCCAACGGTTCGCTTCCTGCCATGAACAACCTCGATAACCTTTACCGTCTTCAAGGCAAAGATGGTTTTCAATGTATGGCCTATGTAATTGAGACAGGCAAACCGGCTTATGGACAAAGAGTTAATCCCCCTCTTTTCGCATGGACAGAATGGGAGTATTATCTTCTAACGGGAGATAATTCGAGGTTTGAAAGGGTTTTTTCGAAACTTTCCAAATACTATAATTGGTTGAAAAACAACCGCACCCGTTCGAGCGGTCTCTACTGGTTTGAGGACAGTGGTTCAAGTGGTATGGACAATTCCCCAAGAAGCGGTTATCCATCGGCCAATCTGAACGGCAGCGACGTGTGCTGGATCGATTTAATATGTCAGCAGGCGCTCAGTGCATCCTGCCTGGCAAAAATTGCGAAACTTCTGGGAAATAAATCAGAGGAGGCATCCTTTCTTTCTGAGCATGAAACTCTTTGTGCTTTAATAAACAAATATCACTGGTCGGAGAAACATGGCTTTTATTACGATGTTTTTGACCGGATGAACCCGCTGCTCAGGCATAATTTCTTGAACACTAAAACTGCGGCTGCTTTCTGGCCGCTTCTATGCGGAGCAGCCAGCGAAACGCAAATCAACAGTCTGACTGAACACCTTTTGAATCCTGATGAGTTCTGGACCAGGCATCCTATTCCGACATTGTCCAGGGATGATTCAAACTATGATCCTCTTGGCGGCTATTGGCTCGGAGGCGTATGGGCTCCCACAAACTACATGACAACAGCCGGATTGAAAAAGCAAAACATCCATTCAATCGCCAGAGATTTAGCGGCAAAGCATCTCGACGCAATGTCAGATGTAATTAAAAACAAATCTTACGGCAGTATTTGGGAGTGCTATTCACCCGACTACATCCGGCCGGCAACAAAAAATGAAAAAGGAGAACTTGTCAGAAACAATTTTGTCGGCTGGAGCGGACTTGGTCCGATTGCGATGTTAATTGAAAACATCATGGGATTCACTTTTGACGCCCAGTCAAACATCATTCACTGGAGGATTACATCTTCATGTGCGCACGGTATTAAAGGCCTCCAGTTCAACGGAAGGACTGTCTCTCTGCTCTGCGGTAAATCCGCGTCAACAGGACAAAGAAAAATCAATATTGAAACGTCCAAATCATTTTCTGTCTCAATAAAAATAGAAGGCAGGGACAGAGAACTGTCTGAAACGTTGAACCCCGGGAAATATGAATTTTATCTGTAATATTTAAAGAATATTTTAAATATAAAGTGCATCAATATCGGTATTGTAGGAGGCGGCTGTCAACGCGCACGAGGATTGGCCGGATTTTGAGCATTTAATTTTGCCGGAT
>CAYMSF010000184.1:0-5227 GCA_964392985.1 uncultured Victivallaceae bacterium
TCAGAATCTGGTTGCCCAGGCCATTGCCGAAGGCGTAGTGAATTACAGCAGGGATATTTCCCGAAAATAAAATAGCCTTAGTATGTTTTGGGTTTCACTATTATACAAATAACAGTAGAAGACCATATTTATCAGTAATGACCGGGGCGCTCGAGTCCGGCGGAAATCACGGCTGCGGTTTTTATACACTCCTGAATAATTAAATTACGCTGTTCTCCTTTGAACCTGTAGGTTGGAAATTTGCACCCAAGTACTGCCTCCAGGCGTTTTCCGTTGTAAACAGGAACCGCGATAGAGCCAAATGCATCTTTATCCTCTTCTTCATGAAGAATAAGCAAATAGCGGTCTTTGCGGATTTTATTAAGTTTGGGTATTAGATTCTCCCAGTTTGATATTGCTGGAAAAATAGTTTTGCTCACCGGATTTTTTTCGGCGAAAGATTTTATTTCATTTTCCGGCAAATGTGCAAGAATTACTATTCCGGTCGCAGTCTGAAACAGATTTTCACTTGCCCTGATATCAGATGAGACCTGAACCGGGCGTTCTCCCTGCTTCTGCAAAAGCAAAATTCGTTTAAAGTTGGAATCAGTCACCAGCAGACACATTTCATTAATCCTTCCAACCAGTGCATTTATAAGCGGCTCCGCAATTTTTGTAAGGAATTGCTTATATCCACCGTTTCTTACCAGCATTGATGGTTTGGGCCCTATGACGTAACCGTTGGCGTCAGTTGCGGATTCGAGGTAGCCGAGTTGAACCATGCTGCGCACAATATTCGAGCAGGCAGGCTGCGAAACCTGAAGTAATGCGGCCAATTCCTTGATCCGGCATGGCCGGGTATGATTTTCAGCTACATATTCCAATATCAGATTAAATCTTTCAAGCACCTGAATCATGCGGCAGAAGTCTCCTTAAAACATTTTTCTCATGAATTGATAATTCATTCTCTATTAAGAGTCTGTCAATATTATGCGGGATATGCCATTTTTCCAGCCGGTTTGCAATAATTATCCGGATAAGAGTTTCCATTTTAAGTGTAACCAGCGGCTTTTGCAGCCAGCCTTTCAAAGTCAGCTCAATTGACGGGCCGGGTTGTCCGGCAAACGTCTTCAATATTGCGGCGATCCGCGGACGTGCCGCAGCATATCTGTCACCGGTCTTAATCAGCGCCATCACAGCGTGGGAACAGTATTGGAAGTGGAATCCGATATTTTCGTCCATAAGGATATTTTTCAGAATACTGATGCTGCCAATATCCCGCAGCTTGCCAAGCAGATAAACTGCGGCGTAACCTCGATGCTGATTCCAGTTCCTGCTGGTCTGCGGCAGGAAATTATCGCGCCTGACAACCATTTCCCGCAATTCAGGAAGACCGGCTTTATCTCCAAGCAGCGCCAGCGCGAACGCGGAATGGTATTTCAGATGGGAACAGTCCGGACTGTCGCTCAGCCATTTTTTTAAAGATGGAATAATCTTACTGCCGAATCTGCGGGCCGACCACATCGCAATGCCAGGTTTTTCCGAGGAAAGTCCGTCATGTATGGACCGGATGTCAACAAGCCAGCGGCTGGAGTTGTCAGTAAAGTGATCTTCTCCAAGACAACCCGTGCGACGCAGTTCGTCTGCAAGCTCCTGATATTCTACTTTTACAGCCGGAATATTGCTGGCAATGGCAAGGTATGCGATAGCGGCGGCGGATTCGCCGAGTTGCTGGACGGTGCGCTTCATGCGGAGCGACTGGGCAAGATCATGGTCAACTGCCAGGCAGCGCCCGGCCACAAGCACCCCATTGTACCCTTTGGGAACAATTGCACCGATTGGAACCGGAACATAAAAATCAATCCCCCACAAACTGGCCGCAACACCCCAATCCTGCGCGAATTCGCTTTCAAAAGCCCAGTCGCTGGAATGGGTGTCATGGTTGGCAAAACTCCATACAATCGGTTCATGGGAAAGTCTGTCGTCAAGTACATCGGATAATTTCAGATTATTTTCTCCAATAATATTCCGGCCCTCCCGGATGCCAGGAATATCGGAAATCGCAATGAGTTTGTGCTGTTCTTCAAATCGTTCTTTGAGATGCATCCTGGTGCTTTGAATGATAGTTTCTGACAGGTCGTCAGCAACGGTCTGGTCAATATAACCTGAATCAAAATTTACAGTTGACAGGTTTCCGGCATCCCTGATAATGGAACGAACATTGGTAAACGGCTGGAACTGTCCGTCAATATCCCGGCCTTTTACCGTCGGGCATCCGGCCAGAAAACATACCTGGGCGTCGCCGGTGCAATCAAGCACAAATTTAGCTTTGGCGCAGCATAGACCGGTCGGAGAGATGTATTGTAAGCCTCTGACGGTCTTGCCTTCAAGATAAGCCCCTGTCACGGCAGATTCGTAAGCCAGATTAACTCCGGCCGCCAACGCTTCTTGTTCCAGGTAAAGTTTCTTCAGGTCGGCGCTGATTCCCGCCCCGCAAGGCAGATAATCACCTTTGTTCATTTCTTCCTGAATTGCGAAGTCAATCGCATCGCATATTCCGCCGCTTAATCCATAACAGTAGCCGAAAATGAACCCTCCAGTACCGGTTCCGCCCATATAACTTGTTTTTTCGATCCCGAGCACCTTCAAGCCCTTGCGTGCAGCGGCAATCGCGGCGATTGCGCCCGCGGTGCCGAGTCCGGCGACAATCACATCGTATTCCTGCTTAAACTCATTCCCGCTGACGGCCGTCTGACTGGGAACTCCATCCATATAGCTTGCCAGTATCATTTTTCCTCCTGTAAATCCACAGAACATCCGTTGTCGTATGCCGTGACAGGATTCTGATAACCGCACGAAGGCATATGCAGCCAGTTCTTTCTTATTCTGCATAGACCCGCCGCAATTTTATAATCAAAGCGGATAGCTACAGCCGCAATTTTCCATTCCCGCAATGCCTGATGTCTGGCAGTCCAGGCGGCATGAAGAATCCGGCGCGCTTCCGGCCAGCCGCAATCCGGCGGCAATTTGAACATGGCGACAGATTCAGACCGGAAGCGGCCTTCTCTAATTTCAATATCGCCATACGCGCCGGACCGGATCTCCCCATGGTCGGAATGCAGAAGCGCGTTCAAGCGTTTTCCCAGAACTGGAGGTTTGCTTCCGCTGAGTCCGGCAGAGCAGATGCCTTCTGTTGTATCAATAATTTGCCGGGCATGTAGTTTGTGCTCTCCGTCCGCGTCGAATGTTGTTATCTCAAAACCGCTGCCGGAAGGCTTGACGTTTTTTATTTCAGTTGCCATCTTCAGCGTGATTTTTTTATTGACGATCCAATCACAGAAAATTGGCGACAGTGCTGTGAGGTGAATCTTGCCGCTTTCAAAAGCATTATGCTCTTTTATTCTGTTTAAAAAAGCAATCGCGTCTTTCGAATGAAGCTTGCCATCCCACCCGGTTCCCGGATTGACTGCGTTGATAAATTCACCGCCAACGCAAATTGACGGTTCAATGACCACCGAATCCGGATATTTGCAGGCTATGCCAATTCCGGCAAACGATGCTCCGATGATAAACTTGTCACATTGATACAGCATTTAACACCTTGTTATATATCAATAATATTGATGTAATATAAATATAGATTATATTATAACTATTTTATTGCTTGTAGTCAATGTTGAAATAATAATAAATACGTAAAAAAGTTAATTTATTCTTAACATCTGCGAAATGTTCTATTGACAAATCAGCAAAATTGAATTATAATCATTATCATCGTTTAACAGTAAAACGTTTAAGGTTAATTTTGCAATGAGAAAAAGGGATATAACAATCCAGGAAATAGCTGATCAAACCGGAGTCAGTATTGCCACTGTTTCGAATGTTTTGAACAGGAATGCCGGGATGGTCGGGGAAAAAACCCGTGAACGGATTTTTGAAACCGTCAAACATTTGGGTTATCGTCCATCAAGAAAGGCCGCGCAGTTGCGTAAGAAACTGAATCTTACCATTTCCTTCCAAATTGATTCGCGGATTGCCGAGGATAATATCTGGCGTCCAGTGGTTTTACTTCAAATGATGATAATTCAGGGAATTTGTTCATACGCATATTCCCAGTCCTACCATGTTAATCTGATTGTTCCTGAGATGGGCACTGACATGGAAAGCCTGGAGTCGGTAATTACCCGTGATGACGCAATTGACGGGATTATTCTCGGCGGCTGGCAGAGCGCTTCGAAAGTCTCCGAAGATGAAATAAATCAACTGTTGGCAACGATTGAACACTATGGTATCAAAAGCGTAACCATTGATCATAAAATTCATCAGAAAGGCGTTCCGGCAATATCCGTTGATCTGAAAAGCGGGATACAGAAAGCCTGCTTGAGGATGCAGGAACTGAAGCACCGGCAGGCGGCATATATCGGACCGTTCGGCTTTATCAATCCGCATTTTAATGTTTCACGCCTGGATATTTTTGAAGACGAGTTAAAAAATGCGGGAATTGAGTTCTCTGAAAAAGATATATATGAGGCTTATAATGAATTAGGCGCATATAAAAAGACGCTGGCACTGATAAAATCAAACCAAAGTCTGCCAACCTGTATTATTTATGGCGCTGATCATTTGGCAATGGCTGGAATTGAGGCGTTGCATGACTGCAATATCAAGGTACCTGAAGATGTGTCAATCATCGGGGTTGACAATGCCCCGTATTCGGCGGCATCGCAGGTTGAGTTGGCCTCTATAGACCAGAAACACCGGCAGCAGGGCATGATGTTGTCAAAAATGCTGCTGGACAGAATCAACTATCCTGATATGCCGTTAACGTCATTAAGCATAATTGAATCAGACTTTATCGAAAGGAGGTCGCTGGCTTGCGCACGATAAGATCAAACATAAAATTTAATTTTAAAAAGTATAGAACTAAAAACAACATCGGAGGTTATAGTCATGAAAGATAAAACAGAACAAAATTTTACACTCATTGAACTCCTCGTCGTGATCGCCATCATTGCAATTCTCGCATCCATGCTGCTGCCTGCTTTGAACAAGGCGCGGGAAAGATCGCTTCAGATAAAATGCACTTCAAATCAGAAGCAGCTTGGAACGGCCTATCATATGTATACCAACGACAGTAAGGATTTCGTTATTCCATATCAGGCCCCGGCCGGATATAATGTTCCACAACGGGCATCAACCAGGGCTGTTCAATTCTAGCATTTTTACAGACCTCCATATTTAAGTAGAT
>CAYMSF010000185.1:0-5201 GCA_964392985.1 uncultured Victivallaceae bacterium
AGATAGGAACCGTTCAGAAAAACATCGGCCCGCTCCGCTACGCCTTCAAAATGCAGAAATATTTTTTCGTCTGTTTGTGCCGGAATAGATGAAAAAAGATTTAGATAAACCGCTGTCCCCTCGTAATAGGCCAGTTCCGGATGCAACCGGGTGAAGGCGCCTGGCACGGTCGTTGGCCAAAATGCATCGTCGTCATAGGACGGAAACCAGTAGTTATCCTTGCGGACACTGCGCCACCACTGTTGGCGGCGGCAGCGACCCATCGGGTCGGGAAGCATACCCCAATTAGCGTCGAGCGTTTGACCAGATAATTCACCAAAATTGAGCAAATGCATATATTTACCTTATTTTCTTTCTAAATTTATTTGAGATAATTCGCGCAAATGATCCAGCGCGGCATTGACTGCGTCTACGGTGACCTTATCCAGCGGTGCATCAGGCAGGGGCACTTGCTGCGTCCTGTCCTTATAATTCCAGACGAGGTTACCCAAACCGATACACTTTACCCCGTCCAGTTCGAAAGTCGGTGAAAGCGGATTGAAGGCGTCTGCAAGTAATAGCAACAGACAGTTTTTATCGGCTTTGCCTATGAACGGATGAGGAGTATTAGTAAAATTAGCCCGACTCAAAGTAATTTGCCCGGCATAACCGTCAATTTTGATCTTATCTTTGGCATGTCCTTCCAGTTTGGCAGCGGAGATAGTAATACGCCCATGTTTTTGTCCGGTTTTACCGGTTGCAAGGAGATGTCCCTGCGTCTGCTCGGAATAGAAATCACCTACGACGATGGAAGCGTTATCGGACACGGTCAGGTCAATATCACAGCAACTAGCGACGGCGGAATTGACCCCGGTAAAGCCGCTTCCACCACTGCCTCCGGATATTGTGAACGGAGAATTATAACCTGCGTACCAGTTGTCAATAAGTATACGCGAATCGCCACAGTCGCGGATCAGGGTGTCTCCGTTGATATGCGGGGCGGTAAAACTGAAACCTGATGGCAATTTATCCAGGACAAGACCACGGAACTGCGGATTTTTGTCGCCTCCTACATAAACACCATCGCAACTAAAACGTCCTGCATTATCCGCAGTAACAAGTAGACTGCTTATATCCATATTTTTCGGGGCGCTGAAGCGCAACTGCCGGACAGCGACACCATCGGGGTTGTCCGCATGTAACATTGTCTGACCATTAGAGCCACCCCATGATAGAACAGAACACCACCCCAGAGAGCCGCCGAAAGAATAGTTGCCAGCGGTGAGAGTGAGCGTTTTCCCGATACGATAGGTGCCGACTGGCAGGTATGCCTCCGCTCCGGCGCCGTGCATGCGAGCAGCATCTATTGCCGACTGAATTGCTGCGGAATCGTCGCCACGACCATCTCCAGCAGCGCCGAACTGTTTTTTAGCATCAAAAATTTTGCCCGGCAGTCCCGGTCGGTGATCCCATCTGCGAACAGCCAATTCCGTGATTAACATCTCACGCTGTCTGGGTACATCTAAAACTCTGACATTGCTGCTACGCCGTACCGATTCAACTTCACTCTTTACGTTGGCAGTGATTAGCGTCTGCTGAAATTTGGCAGGATTACGCAGATTAATGGCTGGAGAACCTGCAACGACCGGAGCTTCGAAGATAGTGTCAAAAATCATTGCCGGACCGCGATTTGACAACTGTATTGCCCCTTGCGGATCACGCCAGCCGATAACATAACAGTCTTGTACCGCCAACAACAGCGGGAATTCACCTTCCTGCGCAGGACGGATAAAAGCATTGGACCCGGATGACGTACAGCGCCGTATCGAATGCGAATGCGGAGGTAGCAGCAGATCCTGCTCTGTGGAGTTTTCAAAATGACAGTCACGCGCATAAACATTTCCACGCCAACAATAAATGGCAGTGCCGCAGTTACGGAAAATATTTCGGACGATAGCGTTGTCATAGTCATTGAACTGCAGGAAGGATATGCCGCGTTTGCAGTTAGTGAATAACAGGTCATAGAACATCATTTCAGCACTGGCCAATTTCTGATCACTGCCGACGCGGATGCCGCTCTCGGTGAAGTTGGTGAAACTGCAATATTGGTAGCGGACGCGCGTCTCGTAGTAGGTTTTGCTGTCGTGGTCAACGCCGACCGCTGCCTTGCCAGCACCATCGAAGCTCAGTCCGAACCATATCGAGCGACCAAAGCCGTTGCTGTGAAACATCCGTCCTCCGGCAGAGCCGTCCCAGACAATACGGGTGGCGCCGCCATGACCGTAGATTGCGCCACCCTGCATCTTTGTAAGAGTCAGTGTGCCGGTAATTCGATAGGTTCCCGGTGGAAAGTAGAAGATGCGGGGAGAGTTTTTCTGGTCGTCGAGTTTGGAAAATGCCGCTTGCAGCGCCGCAGTGTCGTCGGCTACGCCGTCACCCACCGCTACCGGAGTGATATCAGTCTTTACGTTAATCCAGTCGCTGCGCGGAATTACCGGTAAATTCTGCCATGTGTTCAAATAATCAGACATCGCCACAGCATTTCTAGCAAGCTCTTCTCCGTTAATTGTTGACTCCCCATTGGAACTGATGACGGCAAAAAACAAGCCGGCTGTAATTATGGCGGTTGTTAAAAGTCTCTTTGCTGCCATTAAAGCTTTACAAAAATTCAACCTTTGGCTGATATTTAAACTTTTATTTTTAAAGATGTACATCAAAAACTCTCCTGGTTTCTCAGTTTTTAAACCAGCGTTTTCCGTTTTTATATGAATTTGCATAATTTGTCGAACCTCCGGTGTAGGTACCGCGTCCTTCTACTGGTCTGCGACTGTATTCGACATGACCATCGGCACAGAGAATATTCAGTCCAGCATTATGAGCATAACGGATGTAGTCTATAATGACTTTGCTTGCATCAGTACGGTGATACATACCATCTAGCATTGCCACTAACTGGCTGGGATATCGGAATTCTGAATTTTTCGCACCCAAAAACTGCCGGGGCGGGATATTATTATAGTTATTTGGCTGATACGAATTACAGTCTTCGCCCACTGCTTCTTTGGCAAAATATATTTGTTTAACATTCTCTGGGCAGTTCCATATTTGCAAGTTATTTTTCGAATAACCTGTATTGGTAAAATCACTGTAGCCTTTATGAGGCGGCATCACCTTGATTATCTCGGTATACCATGGGGGATTGGTCGTTTCAGGAGTTTGACCTCCGTAACTGTCTGCATATAGTTGAAAATTGATTCCCCACTGCTTCAAATTGGATTTACACTTTGCCGTTTTGCTACTGCTTCGGGCTTTATTCAGCGCCGGGAGCAACATTGAAGCCAAAATCGCTATGATAGCAATCACGACGAGGAGTTCGATAAGTGTGAAATCACAGCGCGGTAAGTCGCTACAATTCTTACAGTTCATCTTTTTTACCAATCTGCTCATGTTTTTCTCTCCTTGTTTTCTTTGTAAATCTTCAGTTAATGTTGATAAATATTCATTTTATGAATACTTTGATTAATATTTTTTTCTAAATTCATATGCAACAGTTGAGTCAAATGCTGACCGCTGATGTCCTGATGCCCCGAACCGCGTTGTCTCTTTATTTCTGTTCGACCAGTTTATATTCCAGTTCGTAATGATTTATTTCGCGTCCGTAATACTGATCAATCACCAGTTGAACCAGTCCAGACGCGATGTCCTTAATGCTGTTTTCCACAAAACAGCAGGGAATTGGACAAAGGACGTTATGTCCAGCATTGCGGTGAAGAACCAGTTTTAAATCCTCCGGTACGCGGATCCGGGCCGCCATTAACGCGATAAGTGCTCCGGAAATCAAGTCATCGGTATAGACAAATAATCCGTCCGGCTTTTCTGCTGAACTCCAAATTGAATTAAAGCCGTCAAAAGCGTATTTTGTATAATCGGCAATTGGACCGCTTCCATGTTTATCCATGGTATAAATCCATTCATTGCAGGTGGTCATACCGCTTTCAGTGATTTTGCGGCGCAAGGTTTCTATAAGACTGTGGTACTCTTTTTCACCAGATTCCTGCGGAGCTGCATAATCCCGTATGGACAACAGTAGTCCAACGCGGCGACATCCTTGACGGCGCAAACCTTCCATGGCGTTTTCAGCCATGGACAAATGGCTAAACGACACCCGGTTTTTTACTCTCGCACCGGTCATACAGGAAAACGGAACCGGCATTTTTTCGAATAACGCCAGCTCCGTCCTGTCAGTTGAAGGCAGAATGATCCCTTGTGCCTGACGTTTATCGAGCAGTTCTTTGATTTCATCCATCGCATTTTCTGATTGATTCTTATAAACAATGCGGCACTTGATTTGACGTGAACTTAATTCATCCTTGATATAATTAAGAAGGAGACGTCTGAAATTCGAGCTGGGCGAACCCAAGTCTGACTTTTCGTAAACCAGTACCGTATCCAGCTTATCCCTTCCGCTATTAACCAGCGTGCCAATTCCATTCTGGCGGATAAGCAACCCTTCTTTGACCAGTTGGATCATTGCAACATGAACATTGGCAACCGGAGTTCCCCACTGTTCTGCCAGCTTTACAGTCGATGGTAGTTTGGTGCCGTTCACAAGTTTACCTCGTTGAATGGCGTCCCGCAAATGATCAGTAATTTGCGCCCGCTGTGACTTGCGTTTAACTATTTTCAGCGATTCTATCATTTAACAACCTTTATCCATATATTAAAAGTGAAAGCTATAAAAGCTATGTTTTAAATTATAATGGATATTCTTAATTTTGTCAATACCTGTTTTGAGAATTTGACGAAAAATAATGAAAATATTTTTTTTGCGACTTTTAAAAGTAAACGCATCCCCGCCAAATCCCTCAAATGCATTTAGTTTGACAAAGAGAGGGGATCGCGCTGTGTCCTTAATGATAAACAGGACAGGCAATGCAGGTGATAATGAGTAAGGGCAGTTTTTTTAAACTGGACACAATCATGACACCAAACGCCTTGAAGCATGGTGCGCAGGAATGATTGAATTATCCAATAAAGAATTAGTCTATTATGCGGTATTTGCCGCTGATCCGACTCAAGACATCAAAGGACCGGCGGTGCGGGATATCGCCAACGAAATCATCCGCAATTCCATTAAAAAACAGGGAACGAGCTACCCGTAAATCTAATACTGAGCAGCAATCTAAAAGTTAGCAAAGACGATGGAATTTTTGAGAATTAGT
>CAYMSF010000186.1:0-5155 GCA_964392985.1 uncultured Victivallaceae bacterium
CGCAAAAGAATCTTTCACTGATAATATCCGGCAGCAATAGCCCGGCCGTATTATTAAAAAATATTGTGGTTGGCGAAGTATTTGTCTGCGGGGGACAATCCAATATGGTGGTTCCTGTAAGTTATGCTAATGACTCCGGCGATTTTAGTTGTAGCGCCAGTGACGATATTCGATTTTATTTTAATGGCAAATGGCAAATATTAAATGAAAAAAATTATAAAGGATTTCCGGCCGTACCATTTTTCTTTGCGGTGGAATACGGACGCATGACGGATAGAACTATCGGAGTAAGTGTTGCCGCTGAAGGCGGTACTGGCATTGAAGCATGGCTGCCCGTTGAAAATATTCCAGAAACTCTCACCGGTAAAAAATTGAAGAGTCTCGCGACTGACGCTGAAGTCATTGCCGCCGCCAAAGCCGACCGCGCGAATCCCATGCTGCCCTATGGTAAACACCGGCTTGCCCGGTGGAATTTAGGACGGGCATATCCGTCTGAACTATACATAAAATATATTATTCCTTTAAAAGATATGCCCGTTTCGGGTATAATCTGGTATCAGGGGGAAAGCAATGCCGATAGTTTGACTATGGCGTCCGAGTATGACCTCTGGCTGAAACAGCTAATTGATGTATGGCGTCACGTTATTGCCGATGTCCCGGTTTTAGTTGTGGAATTACCGCAGTATAGTTCGTCAACAGCTGAAAGTTGGGATATTCTGCGCCAAGCCCAGCAACGTGGTGTCCAGCTGGTCTCCAATGCGATAATAGTGAAAGCCTATGATTTGGGCGATTCCGATAATATTCATCCTAAGCGTAAACGTGCTATGGGAAGAAGAATCGCGGAAACGTTAAATAAATACCAGAATAAATAAAGATATTCAGGAGAAAATCAATGGATAAAAAATGGCATAAATCAATGACTGAAAGGGTTGAACAATTTAAACTCTTTCATGGCCGAAAAAATGAACGTCCGCTGTTCGGCTTTTTTGCGGGTAGTGAATATCCGGTATTCCGCTATCCTTTTGCGAAAAAACTGCCAATGGGACAACCGCTTAAGCCGGGGGATTTTAACCTTGATGAATTTGTCGCAGATACATTGAGTTTATTTGCCAAACATGAAGAGTGCGGCGGGGACTTTATCTATTCTGCTTCTGCGTTCTGGGGTATTCCCTGGCTGGAGGCGATGCTGGGATGTCCGATTTATTCGGATAAAAATACAGGTGCACTCTATGCGGAAAAGCCTGATAAAGTGAATTTGAAATTTTCACCGGACAACGAATGGTCAGTTTTGATGAAACAAATGCTTCAGGCATTAACCAAAGCCAGCGCGGGAAAATTCCCCTTGGCGACTACCAGAATGCGCGGTGTAGCGGATTTGCTGAGCGTGATTTATGGCGGCGATGAATTCCTATTCAAGCTGATTGAAGAACCGGATGAGATGAGAAAAGTTATTGCTGATCTGACAAATTTATTCATTGACGCCGGCAAGTTTCAGCTAAAATTAATCCCGAAATTTCATGACGGTATCGGGTCATTTTATTATCACACCTGGAATCCGGCAGGAACCGTCTGGCATCAGGAAGACGCGGCCGCTCTACTGTCGCCGAATCTGTATGATGAATTTATTGAAACGGCTGACCATAAAATAGTTGACGCTTTTCCGCATGTGATTATGCATCAGCATTCAACTGGATTCGTGCCGACTGCGGCCTATATCCGCATGGGCATGTCTGTGCTGGAACTGCATATTGACGCCGCCGGTCCATCTGCGGAACAACTTTATGACCGCCATTTAGCTATCCTGAAGGAGAAACCACTCATAATCTGGGGCGACATTCCGGAAGCTGATCTGGACTGGATTTTTAACCAACTTCCAGCGGCGGGGCTGGCAATTAATACCGTAGTTGAAGATTCTGAACAAGCACAATATCTGTGGAGAAAATATGTTGAAAAATAAATTGTTGAACGGTGAGTTGTGTATTGGTTCCTGGTGCCAGATCGGGCATCCGGCCAATGCGGAAATTCTGGCTCAAGCCGGCTTTTCATGGCTTGGTTTAGATGCTGAACATGGCGAAGTGGAAGATGGCGATATCGGCAACTTCTGCCGTGCGATCAAACCCGCAACCCCGCTCGTCAGGGTGAAAGAAAATGCGACATTGCCCATACGCCGGGCATTGGACCTGGGGGCGGAAGGCGTGATTGTGCCGCTGGTGAACAACGCCGCGGAAGCGAAAAAGGCGGTTAAATCGGCAAAATATCCACCTGCCGGCATTCGCGGTTTTGCCTGGCAGCGCGGCAATGACTGGGGGACAAAATTTGATGCTTATGCAAAAAGCTTTGATCCGGTAGTGATTGTGATGATTGAGTCTAAAGAAGCGGTGAAAAATATCGAAGAAATATTGCAAGTTGATGGAGTTGACGGAGTATTCATCGGCCCGTATGATATGAGCGGCTCTTATGGCATAACCGGACAGACCGGACATCAAATTATTCAGGATGCCTGCATCAAAGTAGCTGACGCCTGCCGGAAATACAGGAAAGCCGCCGGCCAGCATATCGTCACCCCGAATAAAGATAACGTACAAAAGGCAGTTCAGCAGGGATATACCTTTATTGCCCTGGGAATGGACAGCTATTTTTTACAGCAAGGCGCAAAATCAGCATTGGAGATGGTCAAATGATTAAAGTATTGGTGACGGATTTAGAGTATAACAAAGCTAAACATATTTTTCAGAACGCGACCGGGTTTGAGTGTATTTCCGCTCCCACCGACGAGACTGGCCTGACGAAGGCAATTCGCGATGCACAAGCAAAATATGTAATTGTCGGGATAAACAAATACACGCAAGAGCTTTATGAAGCAATCCCTGCCAGCGGGGTGATCGCCCGCTTCGGGGTCGGGCATGACGGAATAGACAAAGTTCAGGCAAAAGCAAAAGGCATCTACTGTACCAATACACCGGGTGTTCTGGATGATTCGGTCGCCGAATGTGCCATTGGGATGATTTTAACCGTTGCCCGACATTTGGCAATTTGCGCGGCGGATAATAAAAATGGCGTGTGGAAAAACCGGGTTGGCGTTGAGCTCGCCGGTAAAACTCTGGCCATCATCGGCTGCGGCAATATCGGACGTAAAGTGGCGAAGATCGCCAAACTTGGTTTTGGCATGAAAGTCGTCGGATATGATATTGTCAAAGGGCCAAACATGGAGAACTTTGACGACTTTTACATGGATTTTGCCGAAGCGGTGAAAAATGCCGGTTTTGTCACTATTCATATTCCAAATATTCCGGCGACGCAGAATTTTATCAATGGCGAACGCCTGTCCATGATGAAAAAAAGCAACTGGCTGATTAATACTGCCCGTGGCGGGGTGGTTGATGAAGACGCGCTATTTGACGCAGTTAAAAATAATCTTATTGCCGGGGCGGCACTGGATGTCTTAAAGAATGAACCATACATTCCGCAGATGAAAGATTTGCGGACTCTGGATAACATCATCATGACACCACATATCGGCAGCAGTACGATTGAGGCATGCGAGCGCATGGCATTAAGCAGTTTGAAGAATATTGGATTCGCCAACAACGGAAGAATTGCCGAAATGAATATAGTTTGACCTAAAATATGTTTAACCAAAAGTACGAATAAAAAGGAGCATATATGAATCGTCGTGAATTGGTAAAAGCCGCTATTGCGCACCGCCCTGCCGAGAGAGTGCCGTATTTTATAGACATCTGCGCCGATGCCTGGGAGGCATTACAAACTCAGGGGCTGACTGAAGGCAAAAACCAGGCAGAGTTTGTTGATAACGATGTTCAGGATATCGTTGTTCCATGGTGGATGTGGCATGAATTGGCCGAAGACTGGACAAAGCCGGATTTCCCATCGTCACCGGCGAAATGTATCGGTTGCGGAAATTACACCGATTTGGCAAAGAACATCAAGGAATTGCGCCAAAAGAATGACAAGTATTTTCTGGCGCGAATTTATGGCAGTCATTTTGAGAAAGCATACTTCGCCCGTGGCATTGAGAACTTTCTTGCAGACATGGCTGGTGAACCGCAGGAGGCGCGCAAGTTGCTGAACAAAATTATTGATATGAATCTCGTGATGCTTGAAAATTTTCTTGCCATTCCTGAAATAGACGGAGTACTGCTCGGGAGCGACTGGGGTTCGCAACTTGACCTCCTGATGTCGCCGGATACGTGGCAGGAGATGATTCGTCCTGGAGAACAGCGGGAATACGATCTCATTCACTCCTATGGCAAGGATGTATGGGTGCATTCCTGCGGCAACATCGAGCGCATTATTCCATCGCTGGTGGAAATGAAGCTGGATGTTTTGAATCCTATTCAGCCGGAGGCTATGGACATTGCGAAATTGAAACGTCTTTATGGCGACAAACTTACTTTCTGGGGTGGTGTAAGCACGCAACAGACGCTGCCTTATGGTACGCCGGAGGCAGTAAAAAAAGAGTCTCGCGAGGTAAGTGCTCTGATGTCTAAGGGAGGAGGCTATATCTTTGGACCGGCGCAAGGCATTCAACGCGATGTTCCCCCTGTCAATATCCTCGCTCTTCTCGAAGTCGCTCGGGAAAACAGAAATTAAACGTAAACAACCACGCCCAAAGGAGGTATAAGTTATTACTTCAAGTTTTACAACACGCTGCGTTACCATCAGGCGCTGAACTACCAGACGCCGGACGAAATCTACCGGATGTAAAAGAGTCAAGACATGGAGAAAGTTCCAGCCCATGCGTGTAGTAAAACCCAAATGGAACTAATGACAATTGATAGCGCATCTCCTACGGAGATTTCTAACGCGCTTTTTGGGAGCGGCTTTGCCGCAGGTGTTTTACACCTTATACAACAGTAAAAATTGTACTAACAAAATGGCTCACTTTAAAACGTACTTAATAATCAGGAGAGTAAAATGAAAAGCAAGCATACGGCTGACAAACGATTACAATGGTGGCGCGAGGCGCGTTTCGGCATGTTCATCCATTTCGGGCTGTATTCCCAGGCAGCAGGAGGCTGGAACGGCGGGCGCTTTGACAATTTTGTGGCAGAATGGATTATGGCCAGCGCAACGATCCCCTACAAGGAATACAGCAAAAAGCTGACCGCCGCCTTCAACCCAACCTCCTTTTCCG
>CAYMSF010000187.1:0-5114 GCA_964392985.1 uncultured Victivallaceae bacterium
AAGTTCATGAAGGAAATGAAGATAATACATTGAGTCAGTGTATTTATGCGGACGATCCGCATAAATACGCTGACTCAGGTTTTTACCTCCGTGTCCTCCGTGCCCTCTGTGGTAAATCTGCATTTGCTTTTCCTTTGCGTCTTTTGCGCCTTTGCGTTCAACCGTTCCCTGTATTTGCTCTTTTCCTGGTTAAGCATGTTTTCATTCCTTTGTCATTGCTTAATTCAGTCAATGATTAATATTATAAATCATATTATAAATAAAAGCAACCGTTAATTGAAAAATTTTTGAAAAAAATATTGCCGTCAGCAGGAAGCTGTGCATGAGGGGGCCGTTTTTCTATGATTGTAAGGCCTGACGAAGCCATAAATCGTGATTAGACTTAAAAATTGCGAAAAATCAATGTCCTATTGCACGGAAACACAAAAGTTGCAGCCCCGATTTACATTCGTGTCTCTATCTCAGAAAATGAACTATGAACTAAATTTCAATGATTTTGGTATCGGGGTTTTGTAGAGCGCTGAAAATATGATATTTTATGCAATAGTAATGGAGAAACTCTTATTTCGCTCTCTTCGCCGGGGGTAATGGATTTTTAGCAGGGAATTGTTTTAAATGAACATTGGACAGATTGAGAGCAAGCTGCGGGAGCTGGCGGAATCGCATTCCGGAGACACTTTCATTTATGATTTACTGCTCGCCTACGGACTGCCGAAAGCCTCTATCGCCAGATTGCAGAAGGGCTCTTTAAATCTTTCAAAGATTCCCGGGGAAATCATCTGGAAAAGAAAAATGTATTTCCGGACAGTTCAGGACGAAGATCTGCATGGCGCAATCGACGAACTGCGCAATGATCCCAAAATTTTGAAACATTCCCCGCGCTTTATTATCGTTACCGACAATACAACGCTGCTGGCGGTTGACACCAGAACCGCCGACACCCTGGATGTTGAAATTGCGAAATTAGCCAGACATTATGATTTCTTCCTGCCGTGGGCCGGCATGGAAAAAGCCCAGGCGCAAAGCGAAAACCCCGCCGACGTCAAAGCCGCCGAACGCATGGCTAAACTGTTTGATGAAATCCGGAAAGACAATCCGGATAAATCCCCGGAATTCATTCACGGTTTGAATGTCTTCCTGTCCAGACTGCTGTTCTGTTTCTTCGCCGATGATACCAATATCTTTGCCAAAGGACAGTTCACCAGCGCCGTCAAGTCCCATACCCAGGACGACGGCAGCGATCTCGCCGCCTATCTGGAACGCTTTTTTGAAGTATTGAACACCATCGAGCCGCAACGGAAAAACCTGCCCGCTTATCTCGAAGCATTCCCTTATGTCAACGGCGGCCTGTTCCGGGACCGGTATCCGGTTCCCCAATTCACCCGGCGTTCACGGCAGGCGGTTATTGAAAGCGGCGATTTGGACTGGTCGGCCATTAACCCGGATATTTTCGGCTCAATGTTTCAGGCGGTCGTTGCCCCTGATCTGCGCGGAAGCCTCGGAATGCACTACACCTCTGTGCCGAACATCATGAAAGTGATCGAACCGCTGTTCCTTAACGAACTGTACGAAGAGTTTGAAAAAGCCTGCGGCAATGGCAAAAAACTGAATCAACTCCTGAGCCGGATTAAAAAAATCAAAATCTTCGACCCCGCCTGCGGCTCCGGCAATTTCCTGATTATTGCCTATAAAGAATTGCGCAGACTGGAAATGAAAATCTTCGAGGAAAGCCAGACCCTTGCCCTGTCCGGTATTTCCATCGTCCAGTTCTACGGCATTGAAATCGACGACTTCGCCCATGAAATCGCCATTCTCTCCCTGTGGCTCACTGAGCATCAGATGAACGTGGAATTCTTCAAAAAATTCGGACAGTGCAACCCGACGCTGCCGTTAAAAGAAGCCGGAAATATTGTCTGCGGCAATGCCACCCGCCTGAACTGGGAAGATGTCTGCCCGAAAAACCCAGGCGATGAAATCTATATCCTCGGCAATCCGCCGTATCTGGGGTCGAGCATGCAAAATAAAAGTCAAAAAGACGACTTAACTCTTGTATGCAAAAACTTTAAAAATTATAAAAACCTTGATTATATATCATGTTGGTTTATAAAAAGTGCTAATTACATAAGAGATTTTAATTCAAAGTATGCTTTTGTCAGCACAAATTCAATTTCACAAGGAGAACAGGTTGTGTTGCTATGGCCTTATATTTTTTCCTGTAATCTGGAAATTGATTTTGCGTATCAGTCATTTAAATGGTCAAATAATGCTAAAGGGAAAGCCGGTGTAACAGTTGTTATTATTGGAGTAAGGAATATATCAAACGCTGGAAAAAGGTTGATTAAGGAATCTGTGTGTACGATTGTCAAAAATATTAATGCATATTTAATAGATGGAGCTAACACATTTTTGTCTCGTAGAGGTACTCCTATCAGCACCATTCCTGAGATGATAAGAGGAAGTACACCAACGGACAATGGCCATCTGATATTGTCCGTTGAAGAAAAAGAACAATTATTGCTAAATGCTCCAGAATCAAAGCGTTTTATTAAACGACTAATAGGTTCAGAGGAATTAATTAACGGGAAAGAGCGTTTCTGTCTATGGATAGAACATAAAGACAAGGATACTGCTTTAAAAATACAGCCCATTGCAGAAAGAATTGAACTTGTTAGAGCGTTCAGAATGGCTAGCAAAGCTCCAAGCACTGTAGAAAAAGCTTCATGTTCCTATAGATTCATACAGCCACAGCATAGAGCTGAACCATCAATTATTGTTCCAAGAGTTGTTTCTGAGAGGAGAGAATATATTACAAGTGAGTTTTTGGGTGAGAATGTTGTAGTTCTAGATTCGGCTCAAGCAATATACAACTGCAAGCCGTATTTATTTGGAATAATCTCATCTAGAATTCATATGGTTTGGGTAAGGGCTACGTCTGGATGCTTAGAGTCTCGTATCAGGTATTCTTCTGCATTGTCATATCATAATTTTCCATTTCCGAATATCTCGCAGAACCAGAAAAATGCCATTGAAGAACTGGTTTTCAGTGTATTGGAAGAACGTGAACGCCATCCGGAAAAGACGCTGGCACAATTATATGATCCGGATAAAATGCCGGACGGGTTGCGGGAAGCGCATCATCAGTTGGATTTAGCCGTGGAGCGCTGCTACCGTTCCAAGCCGTTTGAAAGCGATGAAGAACGCCTGGAATACCTGTTCAAACTCTACGAAAAAATGATAGCGGAAGAGAAGAAATAATGATGATGAAGAAAGAAAATTCCGAGTTAATCTCCGAGAAAATCAAGCTCGTTGCAAAGTCTTATAACGACTACATATACAAATATAGTTGCTTTGAGAAGGGCAAACAGTTTAGCGGAATAAAAAAAGTTAAAAAGCATGATAACTATTTCGCCGAAATAATGAATTATCTCCTTGATACACTTCCTATGGTGAAAGTCGCAGATCAAGGAAATGATATAGATAGCAATATCTTTCATCATATTGGATTGCTTCAAATTATTTATGTACAACAGGACCTTATGGGCGAAATGCTGAAAATCTTCGGATGCCCAGAAGGTAATTCTGGGAAAGAGATGAACAGGAAGCTTCGCAATGAATTGATTGGTCACCCCGTCAGCACACCGCGCAATGACGAGAAAAATAAATATGATGACATAAAATCAACAGTTTTATGGAATCTAGTCAAAACAACCAATAAGACCATTTGTTACACCAGGTACTCCTTTGAAAAAAACAACCACCATGTCGAGACGATTTCCGTTGATTTAAGTGAAGTTATCAATCGGCACAATGCGTATTTGAATAAAAATCTTGACATTATTTTGGGAAAAATCAAAAGCGACTTTCTGCCCATGATGGTTAATAATATTAGGGTGTTAGAATGCAAATGGGATAATTTTGAAGCATTAGCGCATCTTGCTAATCAATATTTTGATTTGGCAGAAAACGAAATTCTTTTTTCGTCAGAATGGCTTATGAAATTTAAACGAATGGAAAATGATCATCCGAGATATAAGTTTGTCTGCGGCTATTTTAAACTATCTCTAAATAAAGCAATTGAAGAAAAAAATCGTGCTATTGATTGCGTAATAGATGATATAAATCAAATTTTAGAAGGCAACATTGAGCACCGCGTTCAAAGCATTCCTATATCTGTAATGTGTCATAATCTTAAATTTGGAGCATCGGATCAATATTCTGAAAAGAGAAAAGATATAGACAATACGTATTGTCTCTCTCCTTTGCTACAAAAAGACAGATATATTGACAGTATCTCATTTAATGTTTTAAAAGCACATTACCGTGACAATGAAGATGTAATGAGTGAATTAAGGTATATGGAATGTAATATGGCAGATGATATGGAATATAATGCCGCGTATAATTTTCTTTATCATTGCTTAATATTTTCAGAGGAGTTTGAAAATCATTATTCAATAAACCCCCGGCAAATTATTAAGTGAATATAGCCTATGAGTAAAACCGAAAATAAAAGGGAAGATGCAGCTGAAAATATTTCTTTGCATTTGAAGAACATCTACGAAGACAGAGAGCTTGAAGAAGAGGCAACTACCGAGGATTTCTCGATAGTTCGGACAGGTTTTAAAGTGGGCAAAATTTCAGTTGTCAAGGATTTCTTGACAACAGCCGTCGTGGAATTTAATGTAATGGGGAAATGTCACAACAGGAAAGCGACGTAAGAAATTGCAGTGTAAGTCAAAGCGGAAGTTCGTAAGGTATAATAGGGTGTAAAGCGTTCAATGAAAAAGGATGAATAGTTGAAATGAAAAAGCAGGGAGAGAAACTTGAGATTGCCGATTTCGCTGGACGACGTGCGGCGCGGCGGGTCTGTCGAGTGGGAGTGCCTGGAATACCTGTTCAATCTTTACGAAAAAATGATTGTGGAAGAGAAGAAATAAATATGGAATGAATGGAGAATGTCTATGTAGCCGGTTTTAGACATTGTGTTTAGACATTGTGTTTAGACATTGTGTTTAGACATTGTGTTTTAGATATTGTTTATAGTTTATATTAAATCATGGAGTGAATGTTTTTAAACTGACTTCGTGTTTTCAAATAACCCGACAGGCGGAGAA
>CAYMSF010000188.1:0-5087 GCA_964392985.1 uncultured Victivallaceae bacterium
CGTGCTTTTCGTGGTTAAGGTGTATTTTTTGGTTGCGGCTATGCCGCGCTAAGCCTTTCGTGGTTAAACATGTATTCCATTCATGGTGAAGCGGTTTTTCTTATCCTGTATATCCTGTCTATCCACGCCTACGGCGGGCAAGCCCTGTTAAAATACAAATTCCTATACGATAAATGCAGGGGGGCGCTGTAATCAATAAATATTGCCAGACCCGATGTGCCCAGTGTTTTACCTGGAAAGGCTAGAAAAACCTTATTTCAAAATCTTGCGGCTGAAAATATTAAAATAAGAAGCAATAAAAAAAGTAATTTGATGAATGTATTCACAAAAACTAAAAATTAAGTGGACAGACCCCGCACAGTTAACACAGCCAAACCGGGCAAACGTTGTTTTCAGCGCTGTGTGAAAAGGCACTTCACGTTGAAATTCGATCATGTCCACGCCAAGCAATTTGGCAGGGTAGTAATACCAGAATTCCGGAGCAATAGCTATCCGGTCGGAAAATATTCCACGGTACGCATTCAACATTCGCTCTTTGCCGGTATTTTGCATTTTTACTTGTTCCATATTATTTTGCGATCTCGAGTGAAGAGTTACTTTTTATATTCATCTTGTCATTGCCATCATAAAATGCTTCACAAAAGCATCACTGGCTACATCAATTGCTATGCTGGTTGTTGACTGCGGATGAACTGTGAGCCACCATTGACTGCGGCGGTTATTGAAAGTCAAGCCACGGGTAATTTCTCCTTTGGTCTCTACTTTGATCTCTGCTTCTTCCAGAGTGAGAAATTGCGGTGCCAAGCATAGAGGGTCATGCAGAAAAACCGGCCAGCTGCCATGTTTTTGTCTGTATAGAGCAACCAAATGATAGAGCAATTGATTGACTGAATTGCCAAGTCTGAACATTTCTACTTGCTCGTTGCTCAAACGACAGTACTGCGTTACATCAATGCCAACAGCAACAATTTTTATTCCGCACTCAAAAACAATTCTGGCAGCTTCCACGTCAGCGGCAATGTTATACTCAACATTGTGAAATGTAAAAGCACCACCCATCAGGGTAATTTGTTTGACGGTACGCTTAAAATCAGCCCCGGCTTCAATACAGCGTGCAATGTTAGTCAACGGCCCGATGCACACCAGTTCAATTTCCCCTGGGTTAGCGCTGCAGGTTTTCAGAATAAAATCAACCGCTCCCAAATCTATTTGATTACCAGCCATCACTTCCATATACTGACATGGCATCTCGTTTTCGGAAACTTGTCCGGCGCAGGGTTGACTTTCGCCGGCGAAAACAGGAATATTCAGTCCTCCCTTTGCCAAAAGGGCACGGGCAATTTTTGCACGCAAAACAGTATTCTTATAAACAGTGGTAACTCCAATCAAATTCACATCAGGCAAATTCATGGCATAGCCAATTGCCAGCGCGTCATCAATGTCATCGCCAATATCAGTGTCAATAATCATTTTTTTCATTTTTTAAACTCTCTGCAGGCGTTTACATATGCTAAAATATTTTCAAACGGAACATCGCTTTCGACAACATGAGTTGGCGCACACAGAAGCCCGCCATGGTTGCCGGCAATCTCCAAATTTCTCAAAGTAACTCTTCCAACTTCTTCTGGCGTGCCGAATGGCAATGTCGTTTGGGTACCAATTGTGCCCCAAAATGAAAGTCTGTCGCCATATTCCGCATGAATTTTTGCAAAATCCATACTCTCAGGTTGTACCGGATTCAAAACGTCTATGCCAGCTTCAATCAGGTGCGGAATAAACGGTTCAATATAGCCGCATGAATGGTAACTGACTATGACTTTAGAATTGACATCCTTGGCGGCAGCGATCACCCTTGCCAGGCGCGGCTTCAGGTATTGGCAGTAAAGTTCTACCGACATCATTGCCGCTTGCTGCATGCCAAGGTCATCAGCCATGTAAATATGGTCAACTCCGGCAGTAGCATAGCCACGCGCACGTTGAATACCGATTTCCATGAGCCGTTCCAGATGATATTCTGCGCACGGATCTTCGCAAGCCATGTCCATCATCAGGTTCTCCATCCCGCGCATATACCAGCCGTATTCCCAAATGGCGCACGGCATAAACGCGCTTGATGCTAAACCGCGCCGGTGCAGTTCATCGCTAATGCGTTTAACCGTTATTATTTGGCTGTTGTCAAATACAGGGTAAGGATAATTTTCAAACTCCTTCAATGTGCTGAAATTATCCATCGGATGAAAAAGCTGCGCGATATGTCCGGATTCCTTTGCCGTGACACGGGCCACACCGTAACAGTCAGCACAGCCAGATGGAAGTTCCAGACCAATAAAATATTTCTTTTGCCAATCAGAAAAATCTTGTTTTAGTAAGCTGTTATATATCCAGCGATCGGAAAATTCAAAATAATCCTGGTAATCAATATCGCCATAGCGCCGCTTAAATTCTGCTTCCTGGGAAGGACATAAGTCAAATTTAACCGGTGCAAAATCTATTCCTTGCCGTCGCAAAACCTTTATAAAGTTTTCTCTGTGACTGAGTTTTTTCATGTTATATGATATTTTTAATCTCAATTACGTTATGAACGTCTAACTTATCCAAAATAATAGTATTGTTTTTGATTGCGACATGGCCATTTTCCAGGCAGCACTTGCACGAATCATTTTTTTTCAGATTGTTTAATAATAATTTTATATTGTGTGCCGACTGGATTTCACTGACCAAACCCCGGTTGACGGCGAGGCTTTCCATGCAACACCTGTTAATAAGATTGATTAATAAATCTTTTCCGCGGCGCCGTAATATTAATTCAACATATGGCGTAGAAGCCCAGTCGGCGATGCGACAACTCCAGCTTATGTTTAACTTGTCCAGATATTGATTAAGCAATTTGCGGACAATCGGGTAGTGCCCGAGGTAATATTCCTGAAAAATTTTACCGAAGATACCTATACAAGAGCTGGTATCATGCCGTCTGATTACCGCAGCAATGTCTTCGGTGCGGTTTTCAACTGGACAAAATCCATTCAGCCGTTTTGATAAAATCTCAGTATCCGCGTCCAAAATTTCAACAAAATGCCATGGATTAGGCATTATCACTGCTTCTCCATCCACCGGCAGGCAAACTTTCCCCTTTTCGGCGATATGTGATGTTTTTACCCCAAGCAGACGTTTAACGCGTTCGCAAGGGGAATATCCGGAAAAAATAACGTTGCCGCCACAATGAATAAATTTTTCTATTTCTGACCACGCCGGTTCAGATAGCGCTGCGCTTTCCGCAACAATCAGCAATTTATAGTTGCCAAGTCGTTTTGCCAGGGAGGATTCAGTAAGAATATCGGCGGAAATACCGCTTTCCAGGAGGAAATGCAGTGCACCCTCCATTGCCTGATTGGATTCACGTGCGTCAAACAATGTGGTAATACTGCGTTTTTCGCCAAAGTATTCCATGTGGGGCGCGCTTTGCAGCACGGCTGCTTCCGAAGCGGTTTCGGTTTCAAAGCACCAGGGTTTGCGTTCGAGGCACCAGTCACGGACCTGATAGTAATATTTGCGCCGCCATTCCGCCACAATTCCTGAGCGCTCAGCGGTATCGTAAAGCATTATCGCACCACTTTGAGCCAGTACTTCAGATGCTTCCTGACACATATGTGGCACCGGCTTCATCACGCCGGACATCGGAGCAATTGTTTCAAAGGACTTGGTAAAACACCAAAGCATTAAATCCCAGCTTAATTTATAATCGCGTTTGCGGCAATCAAGCATTCTCGATTCGGTTGCGGCGCGAGCTGCTCCCCATGCCGGGTCAAAGTCTCCGCTGAGGTAATCCACAGCAACTTCGATATCCTGCGGTTGTCTGGCGCTATACATCCAGTTACTGCAAATCAGCACATCGGGGTATGACTGATGAACCGCGTCAGTATATAACCGAACGTGTTCAACAAAATTCGCGCGGTGAAAATTCATCCATTCCCGCCAATGCGGTTCGTCCGGACTTTTTGGTGCGGCATATCCCGTATCCTGCTTAAACTTGATCACGCAGCGCTTGCACCAGCAGGGTGAAGAACCCCAATTCTCGCCGTCCACCCAAATATTGTCAATGCCATATTTACTAATCAGTTCCAGCAACTGCGGTATCATTAAATCCCGCGTATAATCACTGAGATTGCAAGTACCGCAATTACTATAGTGTCCCTGACTGTCTATCTGTGCCCAGTCAGGATGCAATTCAACTGCACGCGAATCCCATACTCCTGAATAATGTGAACCCAGCCGAATTCCTAATTCTTTAGTCGCCTGCCGCTGAAGCGCCAATGCGTCAACTTGCAATTCTGCCGGATACGAACCGGTTTCAGTCGGCCAGCAGCAATATCCTGGATGACCTTTCGTATCCACCTGCACCCAATCCGGGGACAGTGCTTTGTAAAATTCTTTTAAGTATTCGGCTGAAAGCCTCTCGCCAATATTTTTTTCATCATTTTTGACATGCCAGTCAAAGTGCATGCCCCAAAATACATCATCGTGCCATTTATCTTTCATTTAAAATCAATCTCTTAACTATTTATCTACCAATATAATTTCATATAAATCTGCTCATTGCGAGACAATACATTTTTACCTGCAAGCTAGTATTCTACAAGTAACATTTACTTTTTGATTTGTCATTGTTCTTTTAGTTGAACCAATTCCCGTCATGCATTCTTCACTGAATTGGTTCTATAAAAAGTGCAACCCGCTCCAGAGCGGCTGATACTTTTCAATATTCCATTCCATGATTTACCCTTTCAAACGTCGTCTGTAAGTTTGTTAACTAAATAATTTATAGAGCTGAAGAATTTGATTGCCCGCTATATGGCTAATATAACAGTCAAGAGTATGTGCCAGTTCTATTTTTGAATTTTTCACTCAATTGTCTGATAGCAGTTCCGCTATTCTTCTCATGTTATTTCAGGTCTTGATAACCTGCCACGCATCTGCGGCATGATTACTTACTGGATAATGCTTGCTCTGACTCTATCTGGATTTCCGTAGCCGAGAGCGGCTTCGCAAAGATTTTTACTTCGTCCATCAGGCCGCCGAAGGCCGGGCAC
>CAYMSF010000189.1:0-4991 GCA_964392985.1 uncultured Victivallaceae bacterium
GATATTGCTGCTATCGTTAAAATTATCCACATGCTGCTGACGGTTTTTGGTCGCGCCATCAAGGTATTCGTAATTGATACCCTGTTCATTCAGCCATGGCTTGATCAAAGCCAGTAACGAAGTAAACTGACTGAACAGCAACATCTTATGTCCGCTGTCTATATTTTGCAAGACCAGTTCTTTCATCAGTTCCAGTTTCGCCGAAGAGAGGTTTTTCTTATGCAGATCCGGTAGTAGTTCCGGATGGCAACATACTTGGCGCAACCGGAGCAGTGTAGTGAGGATTTCAAAATTTGAAGTTTTTTTGCCGCTCTTAACCAATTCCTCACATTGATGGCGTCCGAATTCCAGAATTGAATCGTAAAGACTGCGTTGCTCACTCTCCATTTCACAGAAAAGTACCTGCTCGATTTTCGGTGGCAGTTCTTTGCAGACAATATCCTTGGTGCGACGTTTTATAAATGGAGATACCCGTGCGGCGAGGTCGTCCTGCAAATTTATATTAGTGTTGATTCCGTTGTAATAATGTTTGAAGCTGGTAAAAGAACCCAGCAGGCCGGTATGCAGGTAGTCAAATATACTCCACAGGTCATCCGGTGAATTTTCCAGCGGAGTACCTGTCAGCACCAGCCGGTGAGCAGATTTTACCGCCTTGCAATTTTTCGCATTGACCGTCGCAGGATTCTTAATATGCTGCGCTTCATCCAGAATCAGATAGCTGAAATTTAGATTATGCAGTATTTCGGCGTCGCGACGGGCGGTTGCGTAAGAAAGAATGATTAGATTATAATCGTTAAGCTTGTCCCATATTTCCTGACGTCCTGCACCAGATAGGGCGGCAGTTTTTAATGCCGGCACAAATTTTTCGCTTTCGCGCTTCCAGTTCTCCACTAGGCTGGCCGGACAGATAATCAGCGCTGGAGCCGAATTTTTATTGAGTCTGGAAGCCAGTAGCGCCAGTGCTTGTATTGTCTTTCCCAGACCCATTTCATCCGCAAGAATCACATTAAAACCGCTATCGGTAAGCTGGCGCATCCACTCGACACCTTCTTCCTGGTATCCGCGCAATGTGCCTGTAAATTTATTCAAAACTGCTGGCTTTTGTATATTACTTCCGGCCATGTCGGATGGGGTCCTTGCAAAGAAATCTTGTGAGTAGAAAATCGCCGGTGTCGCACTTGGGATTTTGCGGCTGATGTAAAGCCAGTAATGAATTGAGCAGCGTTGCACGGACAGTTTGAATGCGGTTTCGTCAACATGATGAACGATATTTGCGGCGGCATCAATGAATTCGGCTAGTTCAGCATTGATTTTTAATAGATCATGCGGCCCGGCCAGATGGTAATGATGATTGGCCCGCACCAGTTTCACTACTTGATTCCATTGAAGCCGAATCGTTCCGCTGCCCAGCGTGTAATGCAGCGGAAAAAACTCGCCGCTTGGTTCCAGCGCCTCGCACTTGAGTGTCAAGGCTGGAACGCCGCGTCCGCCACCGCACAGTGCGGCGATTCCGGCGCATAAATACATTTTACGCTTCTGCTCCATCCATTGCGGAATTACTCGGTCAAGAAATACGCCGGCAGCTTCAATGTCCGACAAAGTATATTCTCCAGGCTCCTGCCCGCTGATAAAACCAAACCGAATCAGTTCTTCGGCAATCGATTTCTCATATTTATCGTTGCGCTTCCAGAATTTGCCGCCGGAACGTTGCGTTCGGCCATGATCGTCATTTAACAGCTCACCTTCATAATTAAATTTTAGGTTAATTTGTAAAATCTTCTCTACGGTAAAACCGCCATCAAGGCATAACGCGCATTTCTTTAATTGCACCTCGTCAGGCATGGTTTCAATAATATTCAGCGGCAGATTATCTTTGATTTCTTCAATGGCCCGGGTGTCGGTAGTACTGAGCCGCTGTTCATTATTCCGTAGAAAATTTCTGAGCCATGAAACTTCCACCGTGCCTGGCACCCACCAGTATTCGCCTTCCATGCCCACCCAGCAGCCGCTTCGCCCAGTAATGACTTTTGCGCCAAGCAACGGCAGCACAGAACCATTGATTATTATAGCCGGGGAAAGTACAAACTCTAAACCGGTATTGGTACAGAGCATCACCGGCTCGGCATTTTCCCGATGAATAATTACGCGGTTGCCGTCTTTATAAAATCTTGGATAATCAATCAGGCAGTGAAAAAATTCGGAAGTCTGCTCTGAATCTAACAGCAGTTTTGAACTTTCCGCCTCGGCGTTGACCGCCAGAAAACGGATAATCTGCCGGTCATGCAATGAAAAATAGTTGAGTTTAAGCGAGGCTGCCAGGCTTTTGCCGAAATGCAGTTGGCGGATATTATTAACGTTTCCGATATATTCTTTTGTATCAAATTTCATCTTTACTGAAAGCACGGCGTTCTCCCATTTGCTGGGAACATGCGGAAATGCCGATTCGGCCTGAATATGCAGTTCCGCATGCTGCTTATCGGTGGCCTTCTGGACCAATTCAATAAAGCTCTCATATTTCAGACCGGCATAACGGGCTGGATTATCCAGTTCTTTTTTGTCTTCCGCAATGTTGCCGCCGCAGAAGCGTCCCATGTACATAATCCCCGCAATCGCATGCGCGCAAAGTTTGACGCCGCATTGACCGCAGGAACATTTGCCGCCACTGACGGCGCCGGTTGTGATTTCGGTATATTCATAGCGTGCTTTATCCTGGAACACTGCATTCAACAGGCCGCTCGCTTCTCTATATACACATATCAGCTTAGACCCTTTAAGAAGTTGTTTTGCTTCTTTCAGTATTTCTTCACTGGATACTTCAATTAATTTCGTCTCAAAATTCTGAACCATTATTACCCCTGCAGACGTTTAAATTCAAATCACAAATATTTACTCTATCACACATAAGCTCGATAATCAAAACAAAAGATATAATAAAAGTAAGCTTTCTAGCGATTTTTTGATAAAAATAATTCTGATAAAACGGCGTAAAAAAGTCAACTTGCCTTTTGACTGGAAGTTGACATCATGAGTTTATAATTTTCGCCGATGCTCTGCACAGAAAATTCATTGCGACGCAAGCCAGCTATTGGAAATTTCAAGTATTATTTATGTAAGATGATGGTAAAAAACGAATATCCAATATTTAAATGACCGATTCGTCAAAACCTATATGGTTATTCCGCCCAAAAACAACCGTGAGTTCATAAGAATAGCTATTTTCTATAGATCTGCCTGAAGAGATTGTGACATATTGAGCATTTCCAGTTCCCGCTTATCCAGCGGTTTTTTACTTTCTATCTCGCGATCCAGCCGCTCTTTTGCCCGGTCTTTCTGCTGCGATTCGGCGGCTTTTTCCTGAAATTCCTGGAAACGTTCATTCGAAATCAGGAAAAGTACTTTTATTTTCAGTTCAAAAGTTTCATGTACTGCTTGTTTCAACGGAACGGTTTTGTCAAAAGAGTCAACATAAATCGGCGAACCGTCTGAACGCACCCCATTGTTTGCCCAAGTGCCAACAACTCCATCATATTCGTTGCTGCTGGTGGAAATCTTTTGTTCTCCGGTTTTTTCACGTTTGAACTCGACAACTTCAACGGCATCCGCACCGCACACTCTGGCTTTATTCAGAATTTTCTTCTTTATTTCTGCCGGATTGTAGCCGCCTGGCGCATCAATGTTTGCGCGGCCAATAATACGATAGGTATTTTTCGGAACATCTTCCTTGGAATTATAAAACATGATTTCGGCATCAGGATTTCTTTGCGGATACTCCTGGCCAACATAATTGAGATTGATACAGCCGGCAAAAAATAAAATACCGAGAAATGAAAGAATAATACTTAGAAACAGAGAGCATGAATTCATATATTTACACCTAATATTAAATCTGTAATTCTTATAACTGGGTTGTATAACGGTAATTTTTGTGCAATAGATTTGCCATTCATTGCGCGCGGCATGACAGAATTGGCAAAAACATTATTGGTGAATATTGTGTGTTTTGCAATATTCTGCGAGCTTTAAGTCGGCTGTTGCTTCATGGGATACAAACCATGAGCTGACCCATTCGGCAAACTTTTCCGAAAACTTGCAGATATTGGTAATGTTTGCAAGCTCGGCAGATTGTTTTTCAATACTGGCACGGAATCGGTCATGAATCTTGACGTGATCCTCATAATCCGGATAGTTAATCGAACGCATAAAAAATTCTTCAGTATCAAAATGTATTATAGTGTACTCAACTACTTCTGAAAAGAATTTTATGGCTTCAGATTTTTCGACGTGCATGTTTTTGCTGAGAAACACAAAATCTTCAATCAGCGTATAATAATGCGCGTGCTGATTGTCTATTGCAGCAATTCCGATTTTAGCAGGAACATTTTTTTTTCTCATAATAATAACGTCTCCGTATAACACTATAAAGTATAGTAAATTATACTAAAACACCTATCAAAAAAAATACAAGGCGAAATAATTTTTAAATATTCATATAATTGATCCTGACGGCGCAGGAGATAACGGTACTTGTTGCGGCTCAGCGCAAGTCCGGAAAAGTGGTTGGAGTCGGTCATCTCGATCATTCCACCAGCAACCGTTCATTGCATATCAAACTGCGCTTAGCCCCTAGCTTGTACCACTTTGCTAAAGAGATCGGAGTAAACGGATATTCTTGTATTGAATTGCAGTTAACCTTTTTATTTTCAACTACTTATCAGCCCTCGTTACTTTGCTTAACAATAATCGCAAATATAAATCCCTACTTTTTTGAAAAAATAGAAAGATGATGCTATTCCATAAAGTTATCGAAAAACAACTTTTAACAGGAATGCATCATCATGTCAAATTTACAACTGTTCCTTGGAATTGACAAGAACAATCCGTTATTTTCCATCTATTCTTCTGAAGATAATCCTGAATTGCTTGAGGTTTATTTTGGGCTGGCGCTGCTTGAGAAGGTGGAGAAAGGCAAAAATTCCTTTCATTTCAAACTG
>CAYMSF010000190.1:0-4982 GCA_964392985.1 uncultured Victivallaceae bacterium
TTTTAAGCGTTTTTTACCAGTTTTCAGAATTGCCAATGTATGGTGAATGTCAAGATATTCTTGGTACCGACGCCTACCCGGTCAAATTAGCCAAAGACAATCACATGAAAAATGTTTATGACACCGCGCTCGCGGCAGGCAAGGCGCAGTCGGTTAAGAATATTCCAGTTGGCATTTACGGTGTTCCGCAAATCCATAATCAAGGGTTGTACGAAGCCGATAAAGATGATTATGCCGCAATCACACAAAAATACCGTTATCCTAGCCAGGAAGAAATTCTTGCCATGTCCTTAATGGAAGCTATTTATGGTGCGCGCGGCTTTATCTTCTATTCCTACCATGATTTACGGCGCGGACCGGATACTGAACAATTTAACCGCCGTTGGCCGCAGATTTGCGCGGCAGTAAAACAAATCAAGGATTTAGAAAAATTTTTGCTCAGTGATAATCCTGCGGAAGAGGTTAGCTTTCAAACCGACAAAGGAAAGGTAGCCGCAAAAAAATTTATCGCTAACGATAAGACTATTTGCGTAATGATTGCCGCCGTTGGCCCCGGCGAAAGCGAAGCGGCTATCTCAAATCTGCCTACCAATTTAATCAGCAAATGCGGCAAAACCAAATATCAAAACGGTAAATATATGTTTTCCAGCAAAGATATTTCATGTGACATTTTACTATCATCTGAATAATCTCCCGATAAAACCAAGACTATGAGTTATATTTCTATTAACGGTGCCATTTTCAATGCCATCGCCAACATTCCTGATTGTGCGAAACGCATAGCTCGCTATGACGCGTTTTGGCAAGGTGCAATAGTTGACCGACCGCCAGTATATATTCAGGTTAAAAGGCGCAATTTTGAAACTTGCGATATGCAGCGTTGGCGCGAAGTTGAATATCAAGTTGAAACCAAGGCGAATATAGTCATGTCATTTGACTATTATGGCGATGCGTTGCCATCGTGTACGCCAAATTTGGGGCCAGATTTTTTTGCTTCCTTATACGGTGCGGAAATAGATTTTGAGCGAAACACCTCGTTCATGCAACACTCGCTGAATTCTCTGGAAGATTTTCAAAAGCTCAATTTTGGAATGTTAGGGAAATATTTTGACGTGATGGAGCAGATGTACGATGGACTTTTTGAGTTGGGGAAAGATAAATTTTATGTTGGGTGGCCAGATTTGCATCCTGGAGCGGATTGCTTGGTCGGTCTGCGCGGCCCCGCAGAATTATGCATGGATTTATACGACCAACCGGAGCAAGTTAAATTGGCGCTATCACGCATTTCCGCAGATTTTCAACGCTGCTTCGACCACTATTGCGAAAAACTAACCCGGCACAGTCAGATTTTCACTGGCTGGCCACTTCTGTTCAGCAGTAAAAAATGGCATATACCGAGCAATGATTTCAGTTACATGATCAGTGAAACAGATTTTACGGAATTTTTTCTTGCAACGCTTGAGCAGGAATGCGCTTATCTTGAAGCATCTTTGTTTCACTTGGATGGTCCCGGTTCATTAACCCAACTGGATAAAATTTTATCCGTAAAACCGTTAAACGCCGTTCAATGGGTATATGGAGCGGGAAATGGCTCTGCTAAAGACTGGATTCATGTTTACAAAAAGATACAAGCTGCCGGCAAGGGAATTCAGATATTCGCCCAAATAGAAGACTTAAACGCGATTTTTGACAATCTCAAACCAGAAGGAACCATGATGGTAGTATATAGCGTCAAAGATACAACAACAGCGAAAGATATTATTCGCAAGGTGGAACAATGGCATTAAAATTTAAATTCGCTGCCGGTAAGTTAAGCATTCCCGGTTCTCCGTTTAAGAACGGCATGTTAATTTTTGAAACCGCTACGGGGCAAATTCTTGCCCATGATTTGAATTGGAGCGACGGCAAGGCAAAATATAATGATATGTTATTCAATATCAAAGTCGGAGAACAGCTCATTATAAAAGTTGATGCCAATCATCGACAAATTCGCAATATCATAGTTCAATTCCCGCCGGACAATCTGAATACAGATGATTATCTGGAATATATCAACAGCCAATTTTTCGCTTACCCCTGCAGCGTAAAGCGTGTTGGATCAGTGGGAAAATTTGAAGACAAGCCGCGCGAAAGTAGCATGATTTATGTTCTGCATAACCGTGCGGACAATAATGCTTATATGTTTTCCGTAGATGGTAAACATAGTGGTGATTTGATCTATTTTTCCGCATTGCACAGCAACTCCACCAGAGATGGCGCGTTTGGGGTGCAACTCCGGTTTGAATTCAATTGTTGCAGCAAGGTTTGCACTACCGCGCTTGCCGCATTCCAAGACCGAGACCCATTGCAACTTTTGCGCAATCTTGGCGAGCGTCTTGCAGAAAAGCTAAAACCGTCTGCCCGCGGCTGGAATTCTTGGGATTATTTTACCGGTAGCGTTGCCGCGGAAGATATGTTCAAGAACGCCGACCATCAAACCAAAATAGATAAATCACTGCGTTACAATGTCATAGATGCCGGATATTATCCTCGTTGGGGAGAATGGATTTTTGGCGAAAGATTTCCCGTGCCGATGCATAAATATTGTGAAAAAATGCGCAAAAAAAATGTTATTCCCGGTATTTGGACAGCACCATTGTGCATGAACGTTTATTCGCGCTTCTACATGGAACATCCGGAATGCTTCGGACGCCGCAGTTCCGGTGAGATTGCTTCCAAGACTTTGGGCTACGGCGCTACCGCTTTTTTGGACATAACCCACCCATTAACGCAAAAATATTTAACCGCATCATTCAAAGAATTGCGGTCTGCCGGATTTGAATATTTCAAAGTTGATTTCACTTATGAATTGCAAGAGAACTGTCAGATTTTTCACGATGCCAATATACCTCGCGGAATGTTGGTGCGAAAATTATTCGAGTTGATTCGTGCCGCAGTTGGGAATGATAGTTATATTCTGGCATGTGGAGCGCCATTTGAATCAGTGCGCGGGCTTGTTGACGCGGTTCGCTCGTGTAATGATATACATAACTACTGGAGTCATGTGCTATTTTGCGCGGCGTCAATCGCGGCGCGTTTCTGGATGAACGGAAAACTATGGAACCTTGACCCGGACTTCTTAATTATTCGCACTCATGAAAATTGCTCACATAACTTGCTCAACAAGCCCACTCCCAATTTGCCGTTTTCCGTAAAATATCCTGAATATTGGATGTCAGGAAGAGAAGCGAATATACATGAAATGAAGGTTTGGTTACTGCTAACTTATGTTGCTGGCGGAGATATGTTCCTCAGCGATGATTTGACTGCTTTAAATGAAGACGCCATAGCACTCCTCAAAAAGACGATAGAACACAAGCAAATCGCGCCAGCGATTCCGATTGATTTATTTGACCGGCACGATACCTTGCCTTCAATTTGGGCTGCAAAAGATTTTGTCGCATTTTTCAACTTTACTGAAGATCCAAAAACTTTACGTTTCAAACTGCCACCAATGATTAAAGTGGCAAACAATTTCTGGGGCGATTTCAAAAGTAAAGTAATCAATGGTGAATTGGTAATAAATTTGCCATCCCGTCGCGCCGAAGGATTTTTTTTATGCAAAAAATAATTTATAAATCATAAAGGAAACGGTTTTAAAGGTTAATTGGATGGAACAAAAATTATCCGGTATTTCATTTTTCTCTGGTAAAAACAATTATTATTCCATAAATATTTATTGCACAAATAAAACTATTTCCCAATACTTCATTTGTGTATATTCAGCATTCCACCCCGCCAATACCATTAATCAGACAATTTTTAAACGTAGAGTATGCTGAAAACAAATTAACAAATAAAGGATTATTCTTATGAATTCAAAAGATCGGGTATTAAGAGCAATCAATCATCAACAAACAATGGGTCGCAATGCCATAACCTTTGATGCTCAAGCGGAGGTTTATGATTTACTTTATAAGTATTTTGGCATCGCCGATAAAAATAAAATAATGTTGTTTGACGAACTTCATTGCGACACCTTGATGCTGGCTCCTGCAACGCTGGTTTTCTCTCCTGAGGAAGCGATTAAACCGGATATCAAAAAATCTATATGGCAGGTTGAATATAAAGCTACTAAGACTGATACTGGAGCTCAATATAATGAGATTTGCGGTTGCCCGTTAGCCGGCAAAGATGATTTATCTGATTTAGATAACTTCAAATGGCCGAACGTGGATGATTTAGATTTTTCTAATTTCATGGAGCGCTCCAAAAACTCCGGCGACCGTGCAATTATAGGAGTATCATGCTGGGGCGCATATCACACTGCAAGTTTTATGCGGGGAATGGAGGACATTCTACTGGATTTTGCCATGCGCCGCGATTACTTGGACAAACTTTTGGGTTATATCAGTGATTATGTGCTTGCAGCAAACACAAAGATGCTTGAAGAAGCGGGAGATTGTATTGACATAGTTTATATGGCAGATGATTATTGTTCGCAATCAGGTTGTCTGTTCAGCCCCGAGGATTTCAGAACTTATTGCCTACCTTATGTAAAAAAAATGGTTGATCTAGCCCACAAATACGATAAAAAGTTTTTACTCCATGTTTGCGGTTCAGTACGTCCTTTGCTGCCGATTTTAGTGGATGCTGGAATTGATATGCTTGAACCTATCCAAACCCGCGCCAACGGCATGAACCCGATTGAATTAAAGCGGGAGTTTGGAAAGGATATTTGTTTTTATGGTGGGATGGACTTGCAAAAAACGTTAATTAGCGGAACTACTGAAGATGTTGAAAATGAGGTGAAATCTTTAATTGAAACCTTGGGGAAAGATGGTGGATACATTTTTGGACCAGGCCATACATATATTCAGATTGATGCCCCTTTAGAGAATATTTTAACTATGTATAAAACAGCTTTGGAGTATAAATTATGACCAAACGTGAAGATTTTTTTGCTTTATTTGACAAACAAAAGTCAGACAAGGTTCTTTTCT
>CAYMSF010000191.1:0-4937 GCA_964392985.1 uncultured Victivallaceae bacterium
TTGAGGAGACCTGCCGGGTGCGCGGCATGATCAATGTGCTGATGGATATGAGGGAAAATCCCGCCTTTGTTCACCGCATGATGGCATATTTTACGAACTTATCCATCAAGCGTGCAGAAGAGATGAATGATAAAACCGGCAAAGACTGTTTTATGCCCTCTATTGGCGGAGATGATGTCAACTGTCAGATGTTCTCGTCAGACGACTACACTGAATTCATCTATCCGTATGAAATGCAATGTTCCAAATACGGCACAAATTACTACTACCACAGTTGCGGTCGCCTTACACCGGTTTACAAGTTGATTGCAAACTTGCAAAACCTTGCCAAAGTCCATGTCAGCCCATGGTCGGATTTGCAAACCGCGGTTGACGTATTTAAAGACCGTAAAGTAATAATCCAGAAATTAATGGATACTCAAAAAGACATTCTCAACCGGAACACTGGTGAGATGCTGGAGCATATCAGGAATATCAAGGTTGCAATCAATGCATCCGTGGCTGAAGTTGCATGTCATTGTGAAACTGTTGGTTCACTTGAAAAATCAAAAGAGTTCGTCAGGATGGCTGGTGAATTACTTACCAGAAAATAACGAATATTGTGAATGAAACAAAGTATGAGTATTAACGCTGAAATTACGCGGCAGAATGATAAAATCCTTCTTGACAAAGGGGTTTTGCTGGTCAACCGGAGTGATGAACCCGGTATATATTCCTTTGACTTGAAATCATATGGAGTGAAGGTAAATTCTACAGTCAATTTCTTGGATGACCAGATTGTGCCGGTTAATGACGTAGTTATCAACGCGGAACTTCAGTCGGGAAACTGTCTGCTGGCGGTTGTACAAAAAAAGGAGTATATTTGATGAACACATATTCAACGTTTGGACTATTGGGCTATCTATTCATGGCATGGTGCCTCTGGAAAATAGCACGTGAGCTAAGAGTTGGTGATGAGTGGATGGCATGGGTGCCTTTTGTCAATATCTTCATTCTGTTTAGAATTGCTGAACGACCAACATGGGGTGTTCTGCTGTTACTTATTCCAGTTGTCAATATTGTTGTCATGGCAATAATATTTATGAGGTTTGCAGAAAGAAGAGGTCGCCTTTCAATTTATGGACTATTGCTCTTTATTCCAATTATCAATTTTCCAGTCATGTATTCTTTGACATATCTCCCCATGCAAAAGACAGTTGCATAATCAATAATTTTGCTTACCGCGAGGAATGCACCGGTAAATTTTAAGACATTATTCAATAAGAAAAAATAACGGATAATAAAAACTTAAGGAATTATGAGCAAAGCAAAGGCACTATAATGAATCTGAAAAAACTTATCGAAAGCTCTGAATACTTTGTATGGCTCGCGCTTGGAGACAGCATAACAGAGTATAATCATTGTACTGAAGGTTATGATAATTATCTTCAGCATTTTGATAAACTGTTACGGGATGCGTATTCCAAGAGGAAATTTACTATTATAAATTCTGCTGTCGGCGGTAGCGCGTTAATTGATGATGTAAACTTTGCCGTTGACAAAATCCGGCGATTCAAGCCAGATTTCGTTACCGCTATGTACGGCATGAATGATTCCAGTCGCGGCAACGCCGGTTTGGAACAGTTTAAAGTCGCACTTAACACACTATGCACGTTCTGTAAAGAGAACCGGATACCACTGCTGGTAATCTCTCAAAACCCGTTGGATTACTCATGTGGTATAGACTGCATAAACTGCCGGAAACACCTGTCTGAATACATCGACATAGTTAAGCAGACTGTCGAAGCTTGCAATGTTGAATTAATTGACATATATACAATCTGGTCCCAAGACGTTCTTGAACATAATAATAATGAGCACTTTAAGCTGCTGCACGATGGCATACACCCTAATCACAAGGGACACGAGTATATGTTTGAGATTATCAAAAAGCATATATATCACTAAGCTTATATAGTTTTATGCCACCGTTGAATGGATTTTTTGTCCGCCGGTCCCGCACCTTCCACACTGATGATAATTCGATAACCAAGTTGATTTTAAATTGCATTATTATATTTCTGAATTATTATATAATATTGTGGGAATATTGGATTAGTGGAATAGAGTTTAAAATTGTGGTGATGATGTGATTGTACCCGAGTCGTTTTAAATCATGCAGAAAAGCTGATATCGAACGGATAATAGCGGGTAGAGTCTTTCATGACGAAAATTGGAGGGATGCAAAATGGCGGACAATATGCAGGAATTGCCCCGTGGCACAGAAACGATTCTCATCGTTGACGATCAGGAAACCATTTGGGATTTTTTGATTGAAGCATTACAGGAACTGGGTTACTCGGTTTTGCTCGCGGAAAATGGTTTGGACGCTGTCGAAATTTATAAGGCGAATCCACATCAAATTGACCTGGTCCTGCTCGATATGATTATGCCCAAGCAGGGCGGACATCATACTTTCCTCAAACTGATGGCGATGGACCCTAATGTTAAAATATTATTATCCAGCGGCTATGTCTCGGAGGATGAAGTCAAAGATCTCCTGGCGCAAGGCGCCTGCGGCTTTATTCCCAAACCCCACCGTCTGGCTAAAATGGCAAGAGAAATTAGAAACACCCTCGACACCGGCAGAACAACCGTTTGAACAGAAACAGTGTATCGGTAGATAATGGAAAAAGCTAATAAAATTAAGTTGGGGGCATTTGTTATCATCGCGATAACAATGATTATCGGCAGTTTCCTGGCTATCGGCACTTTGAAGTTTTTTGAACCGCGTTTCAAGGCAATGACCGTTTTGAATACTTCAGTTGAAGGTATGACGGTCGGTTCTCCGGTTAAATATATGGGCGTTCCGGTAGGTCGTATCACCCGTATCAGTTTACGGGATATTGACGGATTTATCAATGTCTATTTCGATATTTTCCCCTCTTCCATTGACATCGTCAGCAAAGACAAACCCATCTCATTTTCCGGCTCGTTCAATACCAATAACATTATTGAGCAGAAAGGCCTGCTTTGCTTTCTCAATGCCTCGGGGATAATGGGTGGCTCTTATCTTGAATTAACCATCAGCGACAACCTGCGGGTGGCGTTGCCTGAACTGGATGTTAATCCTCCTCCCGGCGTTTTTTATATCCGTTCAAGAAATTCACATGTGTCGAGCGTTATTCAAAATATCGGTTTGATGATGGAGCAACTCAAACAAATTAATTTTGTTCAACTTGCCGACCGGATAAAATCTTCTTTAGACAATGCTGATAAAATCCTGAATAATCCGGAATTGAACGAGATGGTCGTCCGCTGGAATCGCATCTCCAAAGATGTTGAATTCAGTTCAACTAACTTCCGGGATGTATTTAATAAAGAGCGGATACAGCAAATTATAAACATCATTGATTATGCCGGCAATAGCGCCGAATCACTCAAAAAGGCATTGCCGCCTGAAAAAATGGCCCAGATGTCTGAAGATCTGGCACAATCCGCGAAAGAACTAAAAATATTACTGGGGAACGCAGAAGAGAGCAGGGGGAGATTAACTCAGGATATCGGCGATGTGAAAAATCGCCTGATGTCAACTTTATTGCGCATTGAGCGTACTCTGAACATCTTTTCCGAGCTGATTACCAGCCTGGAAAACGATCCGTCGCAGATGCTTACTGGAAAAAATGATAGAATTCTTTTCAACGTAACTCCTCCCAAAATAAAATAACCGGCAAGTTTCATTCAGCGTCAATAACTTATGCTGACTGCTGTCCGTTTCTTATCACTGGAACTCTTAATAATGGCAATATTCGATATCTTAAAGCGTAGTCGTCGCAGAACTATCGGAATCAGAATAACGGAACAGGGGCAGGTCGTTATGTTTGCCCCTTTGCATTGCTCTGAAACTGAAATTAACGCTTTTGCAAAGCGCTTTGAACAGTGGATCATCAAGAAAAAACAGCATGCGGAAACTGTAAACCGGAAATTCCCGGAACCGCAGTTTATTGAAGGCGAACAGCATTTTTTCTATGGCAACAGCTTCCCGATTGTTTTCCGGGAGGGGGTTTCCGGTTTACTGGTTTTTGACAACGCCTTTATTATGCCGCCAAGTCAAGCCGCTATGGTTGAACACCGGTTGCGCAAATGGTTGATACAACAGGCGTCGTTGTTAATACCGCGACGCGTGGCAGAACTGGCCGCGTCTGCCGGTCTTCAATATCGCATGGTGAAAATCAACAGCGCAAAACGGCGTTGGGGTTCCTGTAATATTAACGGCAATTTGAATTTTTCCTGGCATCTGGTCATGTGCCCGCCTCCCGTGATTGATTATGTCATCATTCACGAACTCAGTCATCTTACCGAAATGAATCATTCCAAAAAATTCTGGCGGACCGTGGAAATATTATGTCCCGATTACTGCTTGCATAATAAGTGGTTGAGATTGAACGGGCGTGGCTTAAAACATTTTTGATTTTATACTCTATAATGTTGAATGACTGCGAAAAAAATCAAAAAAATATTTTTTCAGATTTGAAAAAAAAACGAATTACACTATCTTAATTGGACAATAAAACAGTGGGGGCGTAGCTCAACTGGTTAGAGTACCACCCTGTCACGGTGGATGTTGCGGGTTCGAGTCCCGTCGCTCTCGCCACTTTTTATTCTACCAATTGCGATTTTCCTCTTCAGCGTTCCCACTCTCAGTCTGCTTTTTGTGAAATCACAAAATTTTGCTGAATTATTGCCAATTATACTCTATAAGGTTTAAATTTTAACATAGACGAGTAAGATTGTGGTTTGGATTTTTATGTATTGGCTGATTATACATTTTAGATGATGCCGGCGGTATCAAACGTTTATAGCTAACGGTACATATATATTGTTCGACCCCGAATCGGGGTCGCAGAGGATTTGGGTTCGACGATTCTATAAACGTGTTATTCCGCCTCCGGCGGATA
>CAYMSF010000192.1:0-4893 GCA_964392985.1 uncultured Victivallaceae bacterium
TGCCGTGATTTTTCAAGTCCAATATTATACTACCGGAAATACACCCGTAACGGAAGACAGCAATATCCGGCTGGAATTGTTGATGGGATAATGTATCACCGGTACATTGACAGGCTTTCTGACGAAAACCATGCAATCATTCAAGCAACAAAAATCCTGAAACCTCATGCGGGTAAGTTCTCCCACATAATCATTGATATTTTGTTTGATTACTTTCTGATTAAACATTGGAATAGTGCGACCACTGATAATTTTGAATTGTTTATTAAAAAATGTTATTCTGCCATTGGTCCGATTGCAGATACAAACATCTATCCGGAATCATGTCGTATCTTTACCGGGCAATTAATTAAAAAAGATACTTTTCACAAGTATGCGACGATGAGTGGACTGCATGATGTTTATTGCAAATTGAATTCTCATTTACGCCGGCCATCACCATTGCCGGAAGCAACAAAATTTATTGAGCAGGAATTTGACGGACTTGAACAATGTTTTATGGATTTTATGCCTGTAATTGTTCAAATGCGTGAAAAATCTCAAAACCGTCGAGGCTTTGCTACTTAAAATAAGTCAGGATGTAACAAAACATGGTATTCTGCAAACAAACGTCAGGATTTACCCAGTAATTTTTTGAGTTGTTTGATGGCGGTAGCAAAGTAATCCAAACCGTCGCTGATAGTTGTTGATGATGAAAGGTCAACTCCAGCATCAGCCATAATATCCAATACGTCCTTGGAATCACCTGCTTTGAGAAAATCCAGATACTTACTTACTTTTTCGTTTTCGCCGCTAAGAATGTTTTGTGAAAGTTTTAGTGCTGCTGACATACCGGTAGCATATTTATAAACATAAAAATTATAATAAAAATGCGGTATTCGTGCCCATTCGATGGCAATACGCGGGTCTGCGGATACATTCCGGCCATAATACTGGGTGTTCAGTTTTAAGTAGTCTTCACTCAAAAGGTCTGGAGTTAATGGAATGTCATCTTCAGCTTTTTGATGCAGTAATTTCTCAAATTCAGCAAACATAGTTTGTCGATATATCGTGCCGCGGATTTCGTCGGCAAGGTGGCAGAGAAGATAAATTTGAATATCACGATCTTTTTGTCGTTTAATCAAATATTCATATAACAGAATTTCATTGGTAGTCGAGGCTACTTCTGCTACGAAAATACTGTAATCAGCATAATGATATTTCTGGTGACGATTTGAATAAAATGTGTGCATCGAATGGCCAAGTTCATGCGCCAACGTGAATACATCATTTAATGTACCGTTATAGTTCATCAGAATATAGGGAAATGAGTCGTAACAGCCACTTGAGTAAGCACCTGAACGTTTTCCCTTACACTCAAGCACGTCAATCCACCTTTCTGAAAATGCGCGCTGAATAATTTTACCGTATTCTTCTCCGAGCGGTTTTAACGCCTCTTGTACCCATAAACATGCATCATGCCAGGAAACCTTAAGACGACACTGCGGTACAAGGGGGTTGAAAAGGTCAAACATATTCAGTTTTTTTACGCCTAACACCTTCGCACGCAAAGCAAGATAATCGTGTAAAACCGGCAATTTGGATTTTACCGTAGTAATAAGGTTATCATATATTGTTACAGGAATTTTATCTTCAAATAACGCCGATTCCAGCGAGGAGCGATAATGGCGGATTCTGGAAGTGAAAACGTGTTGCTTAATAGTGCCATCAAGTGTCGTGGCAAAAGTGTTACGATATTTTTCATAAGTATCAAACATTGCCTCGAATGCCTCTTTTCGTAAAGGGCGGTGTGGGGATTCAAGTAAAGAAAGGTAATTTCCGTGGGTTAGTTGTATTTTATTGCCGTCTTCAGCGTTAACAAAGGGGAATTTAAGGTCAGCATTATTTAGCATTGAAAATGTTTTATGAGGAACGTGCATAATATCAGAGGCCAGTCCGAGTATTCTTTCTTCCGGTTCCGTCAAAGTGTGTTTGCGTTCCCGGAGTAATTCCTCTATACTGCGGCGATAAAATTTCAATTCAGGACTTTTAAGAAACTTTTTTATCGTTAATAGCGGTATTGCCATGAATTCAGGGTCAAACCATGCAGTAGCACCAGCTATTTTTGCATATTTAGCGGTAACCTTGTCTACCATTGCATTGTTTGCTGAATTACTTTTATCCTCATCTGATTTCAGGTGGGCGAACAGATAAACTTTTTCTATGTGCCGTTCCATCGCGTCCATGGCAGTGATAGCATCTGCCATAGTTTTGGCAGAATCGCCCAGATGTCCTTTGTAACTTAAAAACTTATTAACTAAATTGTCAATTTTTTTGAAATCTTTATCCCAGTCTTTATGTGTGACATATAAAGGAGTTAAATCCCATGTCATATTTGGGGGAAGTTCTGAGTGCAAAGGTAGTTCATTTTGATGTTTTGGCATGATAGATTCCAGAAGGTTATTTATTCATTGAGCGCAAACAGCTAAAATAAAATAAAAAAAGTACCTTTAACGGGTATTTTTTATTGATGTATCTAAATCACACAATCAAAATCCAAAGATTGAAACACATGCAGAAAATTAATGGACAGTTTTAATCTTCTGACTCGCCATCATCTTTGCCGCGGCGTTTCAATATTTTAATAATTTGAGACGGACGCGAGATATTTTCAATAATTTCATCTATCATTTCTGCATTACGCAGTTTTCTGGAAATGCTTCCAAGTAACTGCAAATAATCTTCCTGATTGCCTTCAGGGGCGACGATAAAAACAATAACTCTGATAGCTTTATCATCCTGACTCTGGTAGTCAGTTATAGGTTCGGTACAAAGTCCTACGAGAACGACAGGAACGGGAATATTACTAAGGCGAATATGCGGAAGAGCAAGTCCGAATCCCACGCCGGTGGTCATCATCTTTTCTCTTTTCCACGTTGCGCGCATAATTATGTCCTGGTCAACTTTTGATTTTTCTGCGGCAGCTTTGATTAACTTATCTAATACATCAAATTTTGTCTTGCCTTCCAGCACGAGTACAGTGTCTTTGTCAATATATTTGGTAAAGCTATTCTTCATCATCGCCTCCAAGCGTGATTATTCAGTTAAGGTGTCGCAATTAACGAGCACCAGTTAAATATTAATTCAAAAAGTAATTTAGTCATGCAATATCTATATTTCAATCATTTATTGAACTATTTATTCTTTAATTTTGTCAATCGGTTCAATAAGCCTATTTCAAAAAGTTGGTTTTCTTTGCATAAAATAACTTTATCAATATGATTGTTCGGTCTGCAGGCATACAACCCGGTCGCAAGTTGATTTTTCGTTATGCAACTTGCTGCATTTAGAAGATATCTTGATGAAATACCGACTTGTCATTATTATTTGGAAGAACTAACCGTGCCGTATATCAAATGTTTTTTGAGACTATCTTCACCTTATTCGCACAAATTTTGAATATCTTTTCACCTTAATCAATATTTTATTACATATAGCCTTGCTTTATTGCACAATACTTTGATAATAATTCTTGATAATTTTAACTGATGCCGCTAGATTATTCACATCTAAATAATGGTTCATTACTTAATAACAAGGGGTATCAATGAGAGCAATTGTTGCAATTTTGGTTATTAATATTTTCTTGACATGTTATGCGGAAACGGTTGAGAAAACTGATAAATTAATTCATATTGACTCAAAAGACTATGGCGATACCAATTGTTTCACGAATATGAAAATCACCGAGATTGAACGCAAGGATAACATATCCATATTAAGGTTTTCTTGTGTAAAAATGGGGTCGTCTGTTGGCACCAACATGTTTATTGCGCGCGGTTTTTATGAAGTAACAAAGTCACGCGGTGCGGAATACTTTATCAATTTGAAAGAATGGGAAGACAAAAAAGGCGGTAGAATTTTCATCGCAGGATTCACAAATACAAAGGATGTCGATTTGAAGAAAGAGTTTGGCGATGAATATAGTTACAATAATGAGTCCGGACAGAAAAGAATCTGGTTAAGTGTTTCTCAGTTCAAAATGATTTTCGAATTAAAGAATAAAAAACTCAAATAGCTTTTACTGCTTATATATTTTGTTGTTATTTTGAAATCCGATATAAGTCAGAAATGGGTTTGTTAAATTAATGTTTTGATAATCGGTTCATTCAGGGATTTTAACTTACAGTGTTTAAAACTTATTATAAAAAATATGAAAAGTATCTGCTCCCGGTGTTACCGTTATTGGCTGTGTTGTTGCTTTTCTGCCAATCAGTCAATTACCAATTTTATCAGCAGATGGATGATTATATTTATGTCGTCGGGAATAAACATTTGGCGCTGAATTGTAGTAATTTCATCTTCTGGTTTCAGAATTCATGTATGGACTTATACACTCCATTACCGATGATTTCATATATGTTTGACCATGCAATATGGGATAACAATGTTTTAGGTTATCATTTGCAGAATATGTTTTGGCATATGCTTGCCGTGATTACGGTCTACCTTCTATTGGTCAGACTGGGATTAAGTTTTCGTACTGCTTGTTTTTTTGCGTTTATCTTCGCTATTCATCCTCAACGGATTGAGTCAGTAGTGTGGATATCAGAGCGAAAGGATGTAATGTGCGGAACTTTTTATTTTTTATGTCTTTTAACCTGGTTGAAATCGCTTGACAACGGTCGAATTTTTAATGTTTGGACGTTGCTCTTTATGGTTGCCGCAGTTCTTTCCAAGCCAATTGGGGTTACATTGCCCGCGGTAATGTGTTGCATTTTTATCTATCGTGACCAGAATTTTATTATTTTATTTAAAAAAAAGGTTTGGTGCTTGTGGCCATACATTATGATGAGTCTCAGTTGTCACGGGGCGGGTAAAATGGGCCAGGTGTGGGCGGGTTAAAATGGGCCA
>CAYMSF010000193.1:0-4892 GCA_964392985.1 uncultured Victivallaceae bacterium
CCTGGGTTATTCCGGCGATGAATACACGATGCACATTATGACCGGCACCGCCCGCACTCCGGTCAAATGGGAAGAGGCCGGCTGGGCGCAGCCTGCGCCGCAACTGCCCAGTCTGGAGATCGTGTTCGACGCTCCGGTCGAAGATTTCATCCAGAACGTCATGGCCCAGCATTACATAATATCCTACGGCGACAACCGCTCGCGCCTGGAAGCGCTCTGCTCAATCCTCGGAATTCAAAGTATTGCATGAAAGGTATTTCATGGATGCAATAGCCGCCTTGTACATTATCCGTAGCTGGCCAGCCGTATTTCCGTTACAAGCGCAACAGCATGAAAGCGCCTCGCTGCGGGGATTGTTCGTCGGGGCACGGGTGACGCGGTGACTGTCCGGATTCGTCAACTTTTATAATTTAGTTTCATCTTTTTTGCTGTTTTTTTTTGGGAAATGATATTGACAAAATCAATGCAAACGTTTAAACTAATTAATGTAAACGTTTAATCCTAATTTAAAAAAGAACTAAAACGCATGTCGAAAGAATACAAGCCTGCACTTGGAAGTAAAGGAGATAAAAATGAGAGATGAAAATGTAGTAGAACCAATTACTGAATTTCGTCCTATTCCGTTTTATTTTATAAATACTATGGAACCTGAAGCGTTAACTAAGTTGTCTGTTTTTGAGGCAATGAAACAACTAAAACAAAATGGTTTTGGCGGATGTATCGTTTTTAATAAACCTCCCGACGGTTTTTCTCAAGAGGAATATCTTTCAGAAAAATGGTTTGACGTTATTGGATTTTTTGCGGAAGCCGGCAAGCAACTGGAGTTAGAAATATGGATAAATGACGGATTCAATTTTCCCCCGGGTGATGCAGGCGGTAGAATCCAGAAAATTAATCCTGATTTAAAACAACGCGTATTTGTAAAACAGCCATCGGGCGCCATCGCCATAGAAGAAGTGGATTGGGGCTTCCCTGCATTTGAAGAACCGGAAAGTTCCCGGCTGTTTATCGAGCTGGGGTATGAACAGTATAAAAAATATTTGGGCCAATATTTCAACAACGGCATAACCGGTTTCTTCTCCGATGCTGACTGCCGCAGGTTTGGTCCGGTCGGAGGTCCCGGTTTTGATAAAAGAATGTACTTTCCGGCAACAAAGAATTTTATGCAGTTATTTTTAGCTGAATACCATTATGATTTGACTCCGTTCCTTGAAGGTATTCTTGATGAAAAATCCAATCGAGCTTCCGATGATTATTGGATGCTGTGCGAAAAGCTCTACGCAAAATGGTTTAAAAACAATTTTGACTGGTGCCGGAAACATGACTTGAAATACTCTTTTCATACATCTGATTCCGGCCCGTTTTCGCGCAAAGAATGTAAGCGTAGTTCGATCTTTACGGAAGGACGTTATTTTGAATTGGCTAAAAACTGTGATTATCCGGGAACCGATCACGAACTGCTTGCGCTTAACGGCGGAATTCATTTAGCCGGAAGATATTTCATCCCTGAAATTTCCTGGGCCGGTTCGGACAAATCAGTGCGCAATCCTGATTTCTTCAACACTTATGGCGATGTCAGGGCGAAATACGCAGCCTCGGCGGCCTGGGCGAATAAGCAAAAACGCGCATTGTGCGAGGCTTTTGCCGCCACAAACTGGGGGTGCAGGCATTATGATTTGCGTTTAATTTCAACCTGGCAGATAATGCAGGGAATAAACTTTTTCGTTCCGCATGCGGTTCATCACCGCCTCCATGGGGAGACAAAAGATTTTGCCCCCCCAGATTTTTCAAGATACGGCAGTCTTGCCACAGGACTTCGGGAATTTAATGACTGGCTGTCTGAGATGTGCATGATTGCATCTCAGGGCGAACTGGTTGCCCCTGTAGCGGTGCTTGATCCCAGCAGGGCAATATGGTCTGGCATGACAGAAGGTAAAACGTTTTTTGATGTCTGCAATCATTTAAATCATTCACCGTTTGGGTACATTATTGTTGACGAAAAAACTCTGCTTGCCAATCTTCAGAGCTTTAAAGTCCTGGTTTTGCCGGACATTGCAATTGACAAAGCCGTCGCGACTGAATTCACTGCCGCCGGCGGACACATAATCAATGCCTATGAAATACAAAATTTGCCTGAGTTGCTTGACGCGGCGATTGCTTTTGAAGGAAATGCACAATTGCAGTATATGCACAGAAAACTGGAATCCGGCGAAGAAGTCTGCCTTGTGGCGAACGTTGATAATTCATACGAAGCAAAAGGTAAACTGCGTTTTCTCAACCAGGAAACCGAAATTGAACTTCAGCCGGGCGAAATAAAAGTCATTGGCAATAATGTAACGGTTCCCTCTAAAAATACTTCTGATATGATAATGGTGTTGCCAAAATCCTTTCACGTGGAATGGGAAAAGATGAACATGCTTCCGCTAACGCGGTGGCTACAGGAAAATGGCGAAGTCTGCCATTTTTCCCAACGCGCCGATACTATGGTTTTTGAATGGGAGAATGTAAACAGCATCAAAACCTTGGAATTATTACTGCCTGTTGATATATGGGGCGCGGGGGTTGAATTTGATATTGACGGAGAAAATCTTAATCATGGCTCTGATATCCTGCTTTTTGCGGACAAGTATTTAAAGTTCAAATTAAATTCCGCAAGAGGTATCGGTATTCATCGTTTGAAAATAACAGGAACAATGGAGAACCCTCTTCCCAAAATCAGCAACATGTATCTTTCTGGTGATTTTTCAGTCAGGATAAAGACGTTTGATGACTTTAACCGCTTCTACCGGGAATATTATAGTATGAGGATGTTTTTGCCGGAACAAGCGGAAATACTCCTTGGGAGCCGCGACGAGATTCTGGAAATAGGTTCATGGGCCGAGCAAGGTTATCCGTTCTATTCCGGTTCGGTTAAATACAGTTGCGAAGTTTCAATTCCCGGACAAATTGAAAATGCCGTTTTGGTATTGCCAAAAATAGAATCAGTTTGTTCTGTAAATCTGAATGGTACAGAATTAGGCAAGGCGATATGGCCTCCTTATGAATTCAAACTGCCGACATTGACTAATAAGTGCCGACTGGAAGTAACAGTATGGAACACACTGGCAAATCTTCTGGAAGAATATCGGGCGCAAAGCGGAATTATTGAACGCCCGTTTATTAAGGGCAATAAAAGTAAATGAATTTAAAAAATCCAGAATCCCAATATCGTCCGATTCCATTTTGGAGTTGGAATGACAAACTTGAAATTAATGAACTGACCCGTCAAATCAAAGAAATGAAAACTGCCGGGATGGGCGGTTTCTTTATGCATGCAAGGGGCGGCTTGCAAACCAAATACCTGTCCCAGGAATGGTTTGATGCAGTTGAAGCCTGTGTTAAGCAGGCGAAAGAACTTGATATGCAACCCTGGCTGTATGACGAGTATGGTTGGCCAAGCGGTTCGGGAGACGGCAAAGTAAATAGAAGTGGTGTTGGATACCAGCAAAAATACTTACGTCTGGATAAAATTGAAACTGCCAAGGCACAAAAAACTGCAACTACAATTGCATTTTTTTCTATAGACGGGCAAATGGTAACAAGTATGGCAGACACCCAGGACACTCATATCTTACATTGCTATTACGAACTGAATCCTTATTATGTAGATTTGCTTGATCATAAGGTGGTTAAAAAGTTTCTTCAAGAAGTTTATGAAAAATACGCAAAGCAGTTATCAAAAATAAGCTGGAAAAATACTATTGGATTTTTTACGGACGAACCACAGTTATCCCGCAAAGGCATTCCGTGGTCCTTTGTGCTGCCCGGCGAATACAGTAGCGAATACAACGACGATTTGATAAAAAATATTCCCGCTCTATTCATGGAACTTCCAGGGTACCGAAAAATCAGAGTTCGCTTCTGGAGTATGATAACTAAACTTTTCATGAATAGTTTTATGAAACAAGTTCGTGACTGGTGTGACCGTAATAATTGCATGCTCACCGGCCATCATGTGCTGGAGGAAAGCTATCTGTCGCAATTAACCAGCAATGGGGCGGTTATGCCTCAATACTGCTATTATCATATACCTGGAATGGACTGGCTGTCCAATGAGCGTACAAGCCTGATTACTATGATTCAATTAAGCTCAGTAGCGGCGCAACTAGGTGCAAAACAAATACTTAGTGAAACTTTCGCAATGTGCGGCTGGAATATTAGTTTTGCGGAGATGCGTCATTTGTATCAATATCAGATGGTTCACGGGATCAACTTGTTATGTCAGCATTTACAAAGCTACTCATTGCGCGGTAAACGCAAGCATGATTACCCGCCTTCTCTTTTCGTTCATCAACCATGGTGGAATAAGTATCACCTCTTTAACGACTATGTCGCCAGAATTGGAATGCTTTTAACGGAGGGTAAATGGAATTGCAATGTGTTAATATTACATGGTCAGTCAAGCGCCTGGACGCAATTTAACACAAAAGATAACGGCTTTATAGAACAATATTCCAATAGTTTAGAAAACCTTTCCCAAATGCTTGATTCAGCCCATATTAATTACCATTATGGAGACGAAACAATCATTGAAAAGAAGGGTTCCAGCGATGGGATGATTTTTAAAATTGGTGAACAAAACTACTCGGTAATTATTTTACCCCAGGCCGCAAACATATCACGAGCAGTCAAACAACTATTGGAAAAATATATAAATGCCGGCGGCATAGTTCTGGCTGTCAAAAATACAATTGAACAGGCTCCGCTAACAGTTGACGGGGAAATTGATACCTCAATCCATCAACTGATTAAAAACTTCATTGTGTTTGAGTCGGAAAAAGAATTAATTGAAAATATTAATAATTATACTGAATATTGCTCAATAACAGGTGCTGAAACAGGCGAAAATCTGC
>CAYMSF010000194.1:0-4883 GCA_964392985.1 uncultured Victivallaceae bacterium
TGCCCGTACATTCTGGACACCGTGCCCGTACATTCTGGACACCGTTACCGTACATTCTGGACACCATGCCCGTACATTCTGGACACCGTTCCTGCGCATCCTCGACGGCATTCCGCGTCGCTGGAGAGTTCATGAACAAACATTATGCGTTCTGTCGTAACCAGAGAGCCAGTTGCCCCAGAGGGGCATCTCCAACTCCAAACCACATTCCGGGCATCACGCCTGCATATTTTGGTCACTGCCTTACAGAATAACAATCTATCATCAAATTTTCATTGCTGACATTTTGGACTTCCACTGTGCTGGATGGTTTTGCCCACTCTGCCGCCTGTTTTCCGACATAGCAAGCATAATATAAAGGACAACCGTCCAGATTCTGAACACATTTTAGATACCTTTGCGCATAATGCACTTTAATTTTAACAAATATTCCCGACATTTTATAGACTCACTTGGAAGAATATAGATTTTAATAAACTTTCCCCCATTTTAAAACTGACACATAACTATCTATATTATAGTGATTTTGTCAATTAAAAAGCTGCAAATAATTTTAAATAAGCTATTAACGTGTTTTTTTAGGATTTATTTTATAGATGACTGTCCAATATTTTGTATAAATTCAATTTTACGTTAATATCTTGTAAATATCCAGATATTGTCTGGAAACTTTTGCGATATCGAATTTTTCTTCAGCTTTTTTTCTTGCATTTTGACTCATTTTATCATATTGCGGATAACCTAAAATCCATTCGATACCGGAAGCAAAGTCCTTACAATCGAACGCGGCGGTCAAATAGCCATTTTGTTTATGATCTATTATGTCTGCAATTCCGCCAATATTAAATGCCACGCAAGGAATGCCGCAGGCAATGGCTTCAATCAACATGTTCGGCAGATTGTCATATTTTGATGCCAGGATGAATACGTCAGCAGCTTGATACGCGACGGCTAAGGCTTTGTCGTCAAGTAATAATCCGGTATAATGCAGGGAGAAGCCCCGGTCGGCATTAGTCATGTCAATGTTGCCCTTGCCAATCAAAAGCAACTCAACATCATCTGCGTTATTTTTCTTAAAGACTTGTAATGCCTCAAATAACTCCCTGCCGCCTTTATTTTTATCATTAATATCAAACGCGCCAAATGCTATTACTTTTTTATTGGATGAGATTCCGAGTTTTTGTCTGGCTGCTTCTTTGGCGGATGGGGTGAAAATTCTTAAATCAACACCATTCGGAATATTTAAAACATCTTTATCTTTCAGCAGAATGCTTTGTTGCGCTTCAGATGCAAGCCAGGAACTGGGCGTTACGATAGAAAAATCCAAATTCATCCAGCTCTTGCGTTTTTTGTTCCAAATAAATCTATTAATATCCATGTTCAGCTTATTATAACCATGGCGAAATCTTTCATCTCCGATTTTATGGTGATGTTCGGCGCCGCAATAACACCACCCATCATGCAAGGTCCAGATTATGCGGCCATTTATCTCGGCTACTTCCTCAATACCCAGCATTCCGCCGTTTATCCAATGCAGATTAACAATATCAGGCTTAAGCTCATTAATAATCTCCGGCAGACCGGAACTTAAGAGATTTAGCGAGCGAGGAAACTTGTGTTTAAACTTTTCAATGATAGTTATTAACGATTCTAGTCGTTGATATTTTTTTAACCGCTCAACTTCTTTTTTATCGAAAGCACAAATTACAGAATCATCATCGGATGTCTTTTCGACAACCAGCATCTTTGACCCGATACCCTGATCAATCAAACCACGATGAAGCCTGTACGCGGCTTTTGCCGCGCCGCCCTTCTGGTCGTAATAATTGACGTGTAATACTTTCACAAGTATTTAAGCCTGAAATATTGTTTTTTAAACCTGTCAACACTCATATTGCGGATAATTTGTCTTGGAATTAATGTTGAAGAAGTCCATGAATGCGCCTGCCCCGGGAAATTTGCTGCGACTTTTTTAAATCCGGCAGCTTGACATATTTCTTTTGTATCTTGATTGAAATCATTATAATTACCGAATGGATATGAAAAAAACTCAAGCTTTTTTCCTACTATGCTTTCCAATGCTCTGTGACCTTCGATAATTTCATATTCCTGGTCTTTGCGGGACATTGCAGATAACTGAACATGATTCACGGTGTGCGACCCGATTGTGACTAACCAGTTGGATGACAGCATCTTAATTTCTGCCTCATTCATAGGTAAAAAGGATTGGCGCGGACTATATTTTTTCAGTAACATCAAACTTAAATCGTCAATAAAACAATTTCTCCTTGCTGCGCCGAACGGTTTTATGGCAAGCTGAAGATTTATAATTAACTCATCTGGCGTTGTCGAAGCCTCTATAACATTCCCGTCCGGTAAAACAAATTGACCGGGCCAATCAGCCGGCCGGGAATTAATAATGATATTTTCCAATTTATCCCACCAGAATTCGTCGGAACTGCCTATGGAGCCGGAAGTGATAAAAAATGTAGCTGGAATATCAAATTCTTCCAATATCGGCAGGGCTTGATAAAGGTTATCAGCGTAGCCGTCATCGAAAGTAATCACGAAGGACGTGCTTTTAATTTTAGTCCAATCATCTTCAAAACGCAATACAGGAAATTTTGCTTTAATAAATTCCATTTGTTTGCGGAAATTATCCGGATCCACCGCCAGCCCCAGGAAATCATCAGCGAGATTTGCAACCCGGTGGTACAGTAAAACTATAATCGGAGAATCTACTACATTACTCAGGGTATTTTTAGATATTTTGAAACATCGGTTGAATTTACGCCACATCTTTATTTTTCCGCCTTAAAAGTTATTACTAGCTGGTAATTGCCATCACTGATATCAAGTAAAGATTTGTCCGGCAGGTCCTCAAGCGTCAGGCCATCGAGGAACGCTTTTGCCGCCAGTACATTGCCAAATGTTTTTACTTCTACTTTGGGAAATTCCTTTTCCAGCAGTTTTTTTATTGATAAATTCGTAAATCGCCAATAATCTCCCCATCTATCCATATCAAAGCGACTTATCTGGCTTATACCCGCGACTGTTCCAAGCATAATTCCGCCGGGTTTTAATAATTTGTACGCACCTTTTACCGCGGCTTGAACATCAAATATAAAATTAAATGTCTGCGTGCAAATAAAACAATCGATCCTTTCATCCGGTAAACTATTGCAATCTGCCAAATCACCGATAATTGTCGCGTTTGGATTGTCGTCGGTTGCGTGCAAAACTTCAAAGGATGCAGCGCCTGATTCAAACTTTTTTGAATAGTCGTTTGTGGCTATTTCAAGCACCACGCCTTTCACAAGATCACGGTTTGCCGATAAGAATTGTTCAATATAATAGCGATCAATCGGAGTGCCCCGCTCAGTTCCCATAAAATTACTGACCGGTTCAACGCGTAATTTATTTTCAAAAACAATCGGAGTCTTTCGTCGAAATAAATATTGTTTTAGTTTACTTAGCATTTATTTTCTCCAATAAAAAAATATTCTCATCATAAAAAAAATTCAATATTTTTACCTTTTTTTCTTGCGTAATTCCTATTGGTTTACTCAATACTTCTTTTACAATCTTAATTTCTTCTTTTTTCTTTGCTTTTGGGGATGATAATAGTTTTTTTAATATGTTCACAATAATATAAAGAAAAGATTTTCTCATAAAATAATAGAAAAGAACTGCGCCTCTTTCTGGCAAATTAAATACATCAAAATGTTTAATTCTCATATTTGCAGAATTGAATAACTTTTTGAAATTATTATATGTGTATGTTTTATCTATTGGCTGATCGCTAATATACCATTTTATTTTTTGTAATATTCTCCAAGAATAACAGTCTGATGAAATAATAATGATAGCATTTTTTGTAGTAACTCTATAAATTTCTTTTAAATAACGTTTGATATCGGTAACATGTTCAATAACTGCCAGTGATATGACCACATCAAAACTATTGTCGTCAAATGGCAATATGCTGTCTGAGCCTATTTTTTTCAGGATAACAGTATGGAGTAGCTTTTTATTTGCGCGTTTTAATCTTTCTTTTGATATTTCAACACCTGTTAGATTTTTATATCCAAGCTCAACGAAATACGAAAGCCCGCTACCTTCGCCGCATCCTATCTCCAAAATTTTTGCGTTTTTAATATTGTTCAAATATCTAAGCGCCATGCCGTATCTATATGGGCGCAAAGGATCAATATCTATTTTTTCTGCAGCTTTATCCCATTTTTCTAATAAACTATCCATTTATCACCTGTTAAAAGTTTTATATATTGATTTTAAAATTTTCTTTATGATCTTTTTCACGAGAGGGATTTTAATTGTTCTGAAGTAGTTAGATAAATTATGTCGTTCCAAAGGAGATTCATGGACTGCGATTTTACGCAGATCAAGCACTGTACAATTTAAATCAATATCAAACTCTTTTTGATTTCCACAATGACTGCCAGAGTTATCAGTTCCTATGTTCTGCACTAAGGATTTTCCTGGCCACAAGGTTAATCTATTTTGCAGAAAAGCAGAAGCATACCAGCGGATTGCCCAGGAGTCCAGCTTGCCTCTGTCTTGATCTTTTAGCATCTTATAGAAAGGGAATGAATTATCAAAATCAAAATCTCTTTTTTGTTCTTTAGTTTTAAATTCGGCTAAAAGTTTTTTGCTGTCAGATTCAAACAACGTCCATCTGTTCATCCAGGTTGCCCACCCCCAGCAACCAGTATCGCAAAGGAAAAACGTTTCAGGAAGCTCTTCTTTTACAGGATACATATAGCCGTGAATACTGATGACCCGCTCTTCGTCTCTATACATCTCCAGGGCATCGTTCATATAGCGCAGGAAATACGGAGATGTGACCATATCGTCTTCGAGCG
>CAYMSF010000195.1:0-4863 GCA_964392985.1 uncultured Victivallaceae bacterium
CAGACTCGTCGACCGTAAAGTGGACAGCTTCGGTTTCCGCGAATTCTGGATTCACCCCACGTCATTCCTGTCAGCACCAGCACATAAGATGCCGCTTGATCGGCAAAACCTTGAGAACGGCAATCCTATCGTCGTCACGGAATACTTGGAGATTTCCAGCAAGAACGGCAACAACAACAAGATTGCTGTGGTTAGCTGGCTTGGCGGTATGGCCGGTATCGCGCGGACAGATTTGACCCCGTTACTTGTGACATCTTTTTATTACTTGCTCAAGCTGGCAGATAACGAAACAGATGGAAAGCGTGCGGTAAAAGTAATGCTAAAATTTCTTTCGACGTTGAAAGAACAGGGGTTTTTCCATTTCAAGATTTTAGATACGATTTATTGCGATATAATTGATGAAGGGCGGATAGGATTGCTCTGCCAGCGGTATAAAGTGGAAATCCCCGACAATCTAGCAGGCGAAAATTGCGGCATCGGGCTCAATTGGCGACCCCCATCAACTGTTGGCTCGACTATTTTTGGACGGTCTGTCCAGGAAGGCCGTCTTCATCTCATGCATAGTCCGAACGGCACAGGGAAGACACTGTTCACGCAAGTCATGGCGAACATCCTGATACGCGGGGATGCTCCTGACTTTGGCGAGCCGTTATCATTTCAGCCAGGCAGAATATTCAGATTTTTTTATATCCAGTCTGAAATGCAAGCGGGCGACGTGCCCCATGATGACATGCAGGAACGCCAGAAAAGAATCGACAGATTGTTCGGCAAGGCACTCCACAAAGGTATGCTGACTTTTTATAAACCTGCCGGGGACATATGCAAACTGTCTGAACAGGAATCCATTGTCGGCAGATTAGCCGAATTGGATCCGGACGGAAAGTCTCAATGGATAATTGTAGTTGACAATATTTTATCGGTCATGCCCTCGGCGACGACCAAAAGCGGATATGACAAAATAAAGCCTTGGTTCGAAGCCCTTAAAGCACTCGGAGTAACTATTTTTCTTATTCACCATGACAATCTCGAAAACGGCAGTTACGGGACGAGCGCCATTTTAAATGATGCAGATTCTAGGTGGCACATAACTCTTACAGACCAAGTCCGCGATGAGATCGTTCAGGCGTTACCCAGCGAAATCCGAAATGATTTAAATACCTACGGCCAATTGCAGGACGCCACCGAAGCGCTGGCTCGGATGAACACTGCGGCCCGGAAGGTTTATGTCAAAGTTGGCAAAGGACGCCATCTTTCGGCAAGTGACATGCGGCCGTTTTCAATCCAGTGGACTCTTTCAGATACTGTCCAGAAGCTTTCATCAGAATATTCCGATTACAGTGATCTGGAGGCGATTGTCCAAAAAAAGCTGCTGGAATACAAAGCCAAGCTGGAACTATCCGGGGGGAAAAATACCACTACGCCGGATTGTGATATGAACAGTACGGCAGCGCCATCGGAAGTAATAGCTGAAGCTAACGGTTCTAACACCGGGCAGACTCAAGTGTATGCCGGGACGCTCCCGACGAGCTTTGCTGGCTTAAAAGGCCTTGACGGGGAAAACCAGCGCAAAGCACTGCTTGAGTTGCGTCTAAAACATGGATCGATAAAGGCCGTAGGCAGCGCGTTAGATTGCTCAGAGAGCAGTATCGAAGGGTTGTGCCAGGATCATGGAATCACGAAAAAGGCAGTGGAGGTCTATGCCGCCATGAAGGACGCGGAAGTCAAATAATTTAAAAGGCTCTCCCCGTGAAAATGCCACGGGGGGAGTTAAAGGTTATCACTGAGAAAAAAGTCATGAAGTTACGTTCGTATAAAATTTGGCGGCACTGGTTCTGCCGTGAACATAGAGGTATTGATAATGAATATGACACAGGAATTACAGGTTATTAAGTTTGACAGGCGGGCTTTGTCCAGTCCGGAAAATGGGAAAAAGGGTGGCAGGCCGCCCATTCCAATCTTGGACATTGTTGAGGCGCTTATCACGAAGTATCAGCATCAGGGGAAACTTGGATTGCGTGTCCACAAAGGAAGATGGTACAAATATAAGAACGGCAAATATATCCAAATCCACAGAAGGGACGTACAAAGCGAAGTCATCGCACTTATCCAAGACGATTTCAGAGGATATAAAATCAGTACAAGCTTGCTCAATGACGTAATGATGAATCTTGAATCATTTAAATATTGCGCACTGCCTACTGAATTTGATGTTCCGTGCTGGATTCCCAATGGCGAACCAGCCGGAAACTGGTTTGTCATGGGAAACTGCATGGTGAATATTGAAGAATTGGCGAGATCCAGGGTTGCCGATCAGGCAGTCTTTATTGGAGATCATACCCCTGATTTATTCACCTCCATCGCAGTTACATATGATTTTAATCAGGCGGCACAGTGTCCGAAGTGGTTAAAATATCTGGAGCGGGTTCAACCCGATCCGGTTGTGCGAGAAGTCATTCAGATGATGTTTGGCCTGGCGTTAGTCCCGGACACCAGATACGAAGTAGCATTTTTCTTTTTTGGAGAGGGCGGCACCGGCAAAAACGTGTGCTTGCATGTGCTGGCACAGGTTGTTGGGGCTGGAAACGTCTGTTGCATTCCGCTGTCCAAGTTCGGCAACCGTTTCGGACTGCACGACTTGTCCACTTCGTTGCTGAACATTGTCGGTGACTTACCGACTGCCGGAGAATATTCCAGCATCGGAGCAGTGGAAGGCATGTTTAAGGACATAGTCAGCGGTGGAATGATACCTGTAGAAAAGAAGTTTCAGGATTCCTATACGGCGAAAGCGATTGCCAGAAATATTTTTGCGTCCAACAGTCTGCCGATGTTCGCAGACCGGACAAGCGCCATCTGGGAAAGATTGCGCATTATCCCTTTTAATGAGAAAATACGCGGGACCGGCGAAGATAACAAGAATCTGAAGAATGAGCTTGTCCAGGAAGAATTGTCAGGAATATTCAATTGGGCGGTAGAAGGTTTGGATAAGCTTCGGAATCTTAGTCTTTTTCCTGAAACGCCGTATAGCGCGGCGATAAAGGCGGAGCATCGTGAAGTTTGCGACCAGGAAGGCTCTTTCTTAAAAGACAATTACGAATTCGATCCCAAACACACTGTCGGAACTTTGCAGCTTTACGCGCATTACAAGAATGCGATGAGAGAAAATGGCTATAAGGTTACCGGAATGGGAAAACTGTCAGAGGCGGTAAGGCGGGTGTTTCCGAAGGCAGTTAAAACCAAATTAGTTTCGGAGGACGGAAAAAGGTTCCATGTATGGAATGGTCTCAAACCATTGCAGTTGTGTCCAGTCTGTCCAGCCGGAATTACAGATGCTAGAGAAACCTAAAATAATCCTTCCGTCAAACCGGAAAACGCAATAGTCGATGGGAAGCTTATTGAAGTCTGGAAGATTCTGCCAGAAGGAATCTCCCAGATCAGCAGCAGTAACATAAATCATCGGGGCATGGGTCATTCACTCATGTCCCCGATTCCTTATTACTTGAGAAAGCAACAATTCCGATAGAGCTACTTATAACAGTCCGCATGTTCTACTGCTATCCGCGATGAGGTGTCCATTGCTTCCGTTGATATCCATGAAACGGTAATAGTAATACAATAAAGATTCAATGATTTATATATAAAGGGCAGCTCTCAGATAACAATCATTCAGTTATTCATCCCGGCATTATCGGATTTAATTTTATATTCACAGACATATTATAGTAACAACAAATCCGATTGGAGAAATCAACCATGTCCAAGCCGAAAACAATCAAAGCCGCTACTTACCGTGGGTACCCGATTATCGTCAGCAAAGGTGAACCGCTTGAGTGCCGAACCGACATCCAGGACAAAGTTATTGACCTGACCGAACAGCAAATAAGAGAACACCGCCGGGTGTTCTGGGAACGATGGGACTTACGCTTCCCTGACTTCAAGCAATACCCGGATGCCAACAAGATCATTGAAGGTTTTACCGATAGTCTCAACGCCTTCCTCAAGCGGGAGAACTGTGATTCTGCTTACTTGCGCAAAAGGGAGCAAGAAAGCTCCCTGAACCCTCACGAGCACTTCCTGTACTTGCACTCCGGTGACGCCACCAGATCCCACGTCAAGCACCTGAACAAAGCCACTGAGCTGCTGGCTGGAAGGTTGGACATCACCGCTGACGACGCGAAAGGGTTGATCCATTACGCGGGGAGCGGGATGATCGAGCGGAACTCGCCAGAGTTTATGCAGCAGAAGGCTGACTGTATCCGTGCTGGCAGCTATTTATCCAAGACAGTAAGTAATCCGCCGCCGAAGGGTATCCGGTTGTTCAACAGTTCAAGACTGAACAATAAGCAGAATTGATAACGGTATGGTTTGCGCTGTACAGCCGATATCAGTGTTCCAAGGCTCCTACCCACCGATGTTACCCGGCGGCCCTCAGCAGCAGCAGACACGCACGATCTGTGCGCTCTGTTTGACGCTAGCCGTGTTCGTGGAACTGTTGCAGCTTATGTGATTTTATGCCGACGAAGCTTCTCCGCTTCTCTGATTTCTATTTGTCCGCTTTCGCGTGTCATGCAAATTGGCGAGGTTATTTTATGGGTTCAAGCCGTAGGGTCAGCCCTTGCCCCTGACGGTCTCCTGCGGCGGCGAACATGCATGATCCGTACGGGATTTGTCGTGTTAGCAGCGTTCGTGGATAAACTGGCATCTATCGTAAAAGAGTTATTAATTCAGCTTATTTCACCACCGGTATCTGCTGCCAGTCTGCCAGTCGTATAGCCAGCGCATAATTCTATGTTCATAGATAACCCATGCTCAATGCGCCGGCCCCAGCGTCCGCGATGCCGGTCGCTGGCCGTACTGATTATGGGA
>CAYMSF010000196.1:0-4863 GCA_964392985.1 uncultured Victivallaceae bacterium
TTATCAACTATTTTATCAAATTATTTGTCATTTTCTTTCACGGATTCAAGATAATTTTATAAACCGCGTTAAGGCGTATCATTTTTGCCATTGTGTCTTTAAAATTAGCGGAAAAGTTTATCTGTTTTTTGCGTTTAATCTTGCGACACATGAGCGCCTGAAGATTACGGGGGTATAATTTTTATAATAATACCGGCTATTTGTGACAAACAAGATTTGACAATTATTTTGCATACTGCATATTATTTGCAGTGAGATATAACGGTTCAGTTGTTACGGCGTCAAGACGGTGAATTTTATCGTGTTTGACCTTTGGATATTGGGACCGGGTTTCTTACTGCGGTTGAAAACAACGGCATTCTGGTGTGTGATAATTTTCCTAAATATTAAAAAGCACTGGTGCAATGATGGACAGAGTGAAATTACCAGAAACGATTCAAGGTGAATGGATCTGGAAAAAATCTGTAAAGAATAATTCAGATGCATATCTCTTTTTCCGTCGCGAATTCACCCTTGATTACGGCGGCGCTGAAGTCGATTTATGGATAAGCGCCGGTACTGCATATCAACTTTATATTAACGGACGGTTTGTCGGTTTTGGACCGATGATGGCAGAACATCATACTGCTTACGCCGACCAATACAATGTCTCTTATTATCTCCAGTCAGGCAACAACGCCATTTCGGTAATTGTTTACGCCGGCAGCGAAAGTTGTTCCGGAACAACTCCGTTACATGGTTTATGGTGTCAACTCCATGTCAACAACCAGCCGACGCTGTGGAGCGACCGGACATGGAAAGTTCTGGAGTCAGAATGTTTCAGTTCCGGCCCGCGTCAAACTGTAACCGGACGCGGACGCAATGAGGTGTTTGATTTTCGTCAATTCCCCGTCGGCTGGCATGATGCCGGGTACGGAATGACTGGCGATTGGCAGGCATCAGAAATCAGTCAGACTCAGAAAAGCATCGGTTTGGTGCTGAAAATCTCGCCGCTTGTTCCAAACAGTTGCGAAGAGGTGGAAAATTTTACAATAATCAAACGCGGTCAAGTGAGAAGCAGAAATGCTTACACCTTTGTAACTTTTAACGAGGTACACGCTGGAACTCCCGGCGTTTACGCGGCGCAATGTTTTATGTTCAGTGAGTCTAACGCTTCTATCCCGGTAATAATAACCGCGGATGACCCGTATAAATTTTTCTGTAATTATCATTTAGCAAAATCCACCGTAACGCGGTTTGTTGAAGATGAATCAACCGCATCGTGTATTGTCGAACAAGCATCAATTCCAATAAAACAAGGCTGGAACAGTCTTCTGATTGTGCAGCAGGTAAGCAATAGCGGTATCGGAGTTGTACTGGACTTCCCCAAAATCCGTCAGGAGAAGCTTTTTCTGTTGCAGGATACCATTGAAGATGCACCGGCGCATTGGAATATTGCCGGACCCTTGAGAATGCCGCTGATTGATGCAACCCCGTCATTAAAATTTGAAAGATTATACTCAAAATCTTTCAACCCGGCAATTCACGCGCTGCCGGATGTTCATTCTTATCTTTTGTCGGCGGAACTCACAGATGACGGCGATTTGCAGTCAACAAAATTAACGCGCGGACAGTATTTGCTTTATCAGGCAGAAGAGCTGATGTATGGATTTCCCGCGGTTGAAATATCCGGTTCTGCCGGCGACATTGTTGATATTTCAATTGGAATAAATTTGAGCCAGAACGGTTTTCCTGTTGCCGCCAATGGCGCGCGCAATACCCATACGCTTTGTTTACGCAATGGCGCTAATGTTGTGTATAAATTCAAACCGACGGATTGCGCAAACATTATGATTTCTGTAAGGAAAGCGGAACGCGAAGTAGTAATTAACCGTATCGCTTTTGTTGATTTTTATCGCAACCAGCGCTATGAAAGCTTTTTCCGTTGTTCTGACGACGAACTCAATTTAATCTGGGAGACAGGAAAATCAATTTTGCACCGGACCGCCAACAATGTGGTTGTCAACGGACAGCATAGCGGCAGAAATACCTTTTTATTGGATTCTTTTATCCAAAGCATGAATATGATTATGACCTTTGGTGATTATTCCTTATCTGAAACAAGATTAAGACAGTTATTCGCCGTACAGTTTGAAAACGGGGACATCCCGGCGTCCGGCGGCGATAATATAAAAACGCAATTGAGTCATCTGTTTTTTCTGCCGATTTGGATGATCTTTCATTATAAAGCCAGTGGGAACGAAGCGTTTATACAGGAAATGCTGCCCGGACTTGATTTGCTTTCAGATTTTTTTGAAACGCTTGTTGATGAGAATACCGGATTTATGGTGGACAGTTACCGCAAACACAATACGGAATGTTCTCTTCTGCAAGCAACACATGCCGGCAAACACCGCGTTACAACCGACCTTAACTGCCTTTACTGCCGTTTTCTCTTATCTGCCGCGGATGTCTATCGCGCCATGGGCAGACCGGAAACCGCATTGCGTTGCATTGAATCCGCGAATAAAATTGCGGAAAATCTGAAAAAGCACTGCTGGCATACTCAGGAAAAGATTTTCGCCAATTACGCCAATGAAAAAGGCATGAGTGAAGAACGGGATGTGAGCATTAATTTTCTTGCTATCTATTCCGGCGTGGGCGAAGTTGAAAGTTTTGAGGAAATTTTCTTCCGCTATTTTAATTTTTACCCGCCATTTTCCAAAGATCCGGGAAAAACCGAAAATTCATATTTCAACTTTGTTTTTCTTGAAACACTTTTTGCCCTCAATCAGGGCACATGGGGGTTGAAATATTTAAAAGACTTTTGGATCCGCCGTATTGACCCAAGGACAAAATCATGGCTTAAGACTCCGGGTGGCAGCGATGTCTGTTCACTTGACTTTGCCGGTGGTGATACGATTACTCCTAATCTTCTGTTGATTCGCGAAGCCATCGGAATCCGGGTGGCAGAGCCGGGATTTTCCACGATTTATTTCAATCCGGCGCTGTCAAGTTTAACCTGGGCTGAAGCGACAATGCATACTGTTTACGGCAAGTTGAGGATAAAATGGGAAATTCTCGAGGATGACTCGCTGGATATTACCATAGATGCAAAATTTCCGCTCAAAGTCGTCCCGGAACTCCCTTCAGAAATACTTAGCAAATCAACATTCCGTCTCGGCGAAAACGTCGTCCTGCTTGACCCGGAGAGCGGCAGTCAGGATTCTCACGGGTAACTTAACCCGGCAAAGACACAAACTCTGGAACCGATTTTATGCGAACAGAAGAATGCTATAAGCAATATGACCGGTTGTTTCATCAACTGGCATTGACAGCGCCGGCGCGTGATTTGTCTCTCCCGGCGGCAAAACAGGAAATAGTCACCCTTGCTAAAGAGAGTCTGGCATATCATCAGGATTGGATTCCTGAACTGATTGTTGAGCGGGTCCGGGAGGTTCAACGCAACGGTTACCGAATCGAATTATTAAAAGCGGAAAGCTGGACCGGTGTCGCAGCAGCGGCAAATTTATACATTCCGTCAAAATCATCATCCAGTCAGCAATGTCCATTGATTATTCTCTGTTGCGGTCATGGCGCCGGCGGCAAACTGAACCGCAGTTATCAAGCCATGGCAATTCGTCTGGCAAAACAGGGCGCAGCGGTATTAATGCCGGAAAATATCGGACAGGGTGAACGTGTGGCGATGGAGCATTCCGATTGTCCAAATGTATTTGCCGCTGGACTCAGCGTACAGGGACTGATTGTCATGGAAACAGCCGGATGGTTGAACTGGGCAAAAAAATTACCCTTTATTGACTTACGGAGAATCGGTTCATGCGGTAACTCAGGCGGTGGTACTCTGGCGGTTTATTTAGCGCTGTTCAATCCCGAAATTTCGGCAATTTGTCCCACCTCTTTCCCTCCGGGTTATGATTTTTACGCCCGCAAAGAAAAGCGTGAATGCGACTGCAATATTATCCCGCGATGTATCGGTCGCTTTGATATCTGGGAGGTTATTGGCGCGCTTGCCCCGAAACCGTTATTTATTAACCAAGGCAGTAATGATAATTTGTATCCTGAAGATTTGTTTTTTTCCACCGCCAGAAAAATTCGTGATGTTTACTACCGGATGAATGCATTGAAACACTTTTCGGCTAATGCGCAATCCGTTGGTCACTTCTGGGATTCATCACGCCGGATTATGATTTCAGAATTTTTTCACAAATACTTTGAACTGGCAAAACCGGAATATGTGGAAGATGATTTAAATGAGTGTCTCAAGCAGGAAGCGTTAATCTACGAGGAATGGCCGGAACAGGCCATCAACACGGAACAGATTGCGTGGAATCTGTCAGGAAAGAAAAAAACCGCGCCAAAGCGTTTAGAAGATATTTTCAAGCCGAGATTTATGCCCGACAAACAGGAAGAAAGTCCTTTCCGCAATGGCAGTAACTTGAGAATTTTTGCCCAGTATGAAGCATTCATCTCTAATAATTCATAAAAAATCTACCACTTTAAATTTCTACGATCAGCTCTGAAAAATACTACACCACTAACTGACTAACTAAACACTAACCAATCATGCTGTGAATTTCTTTTACCTGCCGGGTAAAAATTATTCACAGCAGAATATGTTACTAATTGATAACAAGTTCCCGTTAGTGTTTTGTCAGTGCAGGTTAGTACGTTTAAGTGCCTTATTTGCCCCTGAATTTTTTAACAACGAAATGACACCGAATACCAGATTTTGTATTTCATTAACCATTATCAATTTTCAACTTTTAACTCTCAATTTTCAACTTTCCATTATCCATTGATTATGCTACGCCACATTTTCTTTGTAGAGATATTGCTGAAATTCAATGAAAATTTTGCTGATGT
>CAYMSF010000197.1:0-4845 GCA_964392985.1 uncultured Victivallaceae bacterium
ACTCACACCGGGGGATTGCTCTTCAGGCCATTAACGATCGATGGTTGTTATTTCTTGTGAGCTTGAAGAATTTATTTTCATTTTTTTTGCTGAATTAAGTCATACCCCTATTGACAAATCATCAGGAATACACTAAACTATTAACAGTAATACAAGTGTGTTACATTAAAATTCAATTATGCTTGAACAAAAACCAAAGGCAGGAAGGAATATTGAGATAGCATTTTAGACTTATGGCGAAGGAAATCATTGTTAAGAAGTGGTATAACAAACCTGGAACTGTTTAATTATGAAACCCTAAAAATTAAAAAGGTGGTATCATGAAGCCTCGTATTGATAAGAATTTCACACTAATAGAATTGTTGATTGTTATCGCTATTATTGCTATTCTTGCAGCAATGTTGCTTCCTGCTATGGGTCTCGCTCTCGAAGTGGCCAGAACTTCAAAATGTTCTTCAAACCTGAAGCAACAGCAAATAGGTATGCAAATGTTCGTTGATGACAATAAGCAAGACTTGCCGGTTGCAAATCAACTATCTGGAGCGTACGATTCAGGAGTTTATACACTAGTGATGTGGCAACAAAAGATAAAACCATATTTCGGTCATAAAACAACAGCAAATAATACAACTACAAATACTCAAGCCGCGCCGTCAATATTCTTTTGTCCATCAGATAATAAGAGATTGAAAGCAACCGATCCTTTGGGATATAACAATTATTATGCTTTTGCGGCCAATGGAGCTCAAAGCTACGGATATAATCATTACTATCTGGGATATGAAAATGCAACCTTGCGTTATAAGCATAAAATTGTTGAGGCGAATAAGCCTGCATCGACAATAGTCATTGGTGAATACTCCAATCCTGGTCTCGCGATTCCTACTAAAACGTCGACAAACGGCTTCCTGGGATATTGGAATCGGTACCATAGAGACAAGTGGCAGGCAAGCCTTCTTGATGGTCATGTTCAAGCTTTCAAAACCCTGCCTAAACCTAACACATTAGTGCCCAATCCTGCCAAAAGCGTAATCAATAATTTTGGTGCTGGCACCGATAACGAAAAAGATGCTTATTGGCAAATTACCAAAGGAAAAATGTGGGATTCTTATGCCAATAGTAAACCGTAAAGGCTGAACCAATACTATAGTAAATGAATAGTGCTGATGACAAAGTTTTCTAAAAAGTATTTGAAGCGTGTCTATGATAATTTAATGTGCCCGCCAAACAACCGGGGACTTTGTTGCCAAGTTGTTGATTGATTAAATAAGTTATAAAACAGCATCTTGTGACAGTTCCCATTATTGTTTTTTATTAAAAATACAGAATATTGCACCCCACATTTGGCTATAGATGACGTTTGAGTCTTGAGAATGAACATCACAAAATAAGAAAGCACTATAAATAATGACAAATACCTCCAAGGAACTTATTAAAATAGCCGAGTCGACGAACGGCCCCAAAACATATCATTGCGGAACTTTGACCTATACAAGAATGAGTTTGTTCGCAATCTTTGCATGGCTACTATGGGGTGATTTTTGTTTTACGTTGATGGAATCGGTCGTTCCTAGCGTACTTCCCCTGAAGCTGAAAGACCTTGGATGCTCAAATTGGCTGATCGGCATGGTAATGACAACCATCCCGGGTGTTTTAAACATGACAATCTGTCCCTATGTCAGCTTCAAGAGTGATCGTTACCGCAGCCGTTGGGGGCGGCGAATTCCATTCATAATCTGGACCATGCCATTTCTTTGCGCAATGCTGGCCCTGATTGGCTGGAGTGATGACATTTCCCTGTTCCTGCACGGGAATTCAGTGTTCTTAAGGCAGTATGCCCCTGCGACCATAACGGTTCTGTTGATCGCCGTATTCATTGCAATGTTCCAGTTCTTCAATATGTTTGTAGGGTCCGTCTTCTATTATCTCTTTAATGATGTTATTCCGCCGCAGTTCCTTGCCAGGTTCACGGGCGCATTCAAGATAGTCGGCATCGCGGCATCGGCAACATACAACTATTTCATATTCCAATATGCTGAATCCAACATTCGCGAGATTTTTATCGGGGCTGCAGTTCTTTATTTCTTTGGATTCGGCATGATGTGCTTCATGGTAAAGGAGGGTAAGTACCCGCAATCGGAAGAAAAACCTTCGGTGAAAAGCGGTAGAATAAAGGCGACCATGGCATTCTTCAAGGAATCCTTTACCCATAAAATTTATTGGCTGGTGTTCTTATTCACCTCATTTGCGGCAGTGAATTATTCCATTAATTCGTTTAACGTATTTTTCTATAAGAATATGGGGTTGAACTTGTCACAGATAGGCAAGATGACTGCAATTACCAGTATTGCATCGTTGTTGGCAATGTACCTGGCTTCCATCTACATTGACCGCTGGCATCCGTTGAGAGTAACTGTTTATATAGCAGTTTTTGGAATAGTTGGAAACTTCATGAACTGGAAATGGGTTTTCATCTCTCTACCGGGTGAATATTTTTTCTGGTTGACTTTGGGCGTAGGTGTAATCACAGCTCTCACCGGAGCCATTGCAGTAGCCAGCGGCATGCCTCTGTTATATAGATTGTTGCCAAAATCCAGATTCGGGCAATTCTGTTCAGCCCAAGCCATGGTAAAATCAATTTTCAGCATGGTTGCTGGCATTGTCGCAGGGCTGTATATAGATGTCCTTAAATATTTCTTCGACGGCTCTGATTTTGCATATCGGTTCATTTTCGCCTGGCAGACGCTCTCAAGTATTGCATGCTCAATAATTATCATCTATGCATATCGTGAATGGTATCGCTTGGGCGGTGATGCGCATTTTCACCCTCCCGCCACATGGGATCCAAAAGGATTTGAGGTAATACCGGCCGTATCTACGGTTGGTCCGCAATCTCGATGGCTTAATATTTCCTTGAATTTGTTCAACGCGATCATGGCCGTGTCTGTATTTGGAATTCCTGCCTTGATGTGCTGGATGTATTACAAGCATGCCATGTTTGCGTTTGAATGGCACGCATGGTTGCTTTTCCCAATGTCGGTTATCGCCTGGATTTACTGGAAAATTGTGGAGAAAAACATTCGCCGCGACATGGACAGGGCCATTAACGGCGGACTGCTTAAAAATGGGATACCGCATCATGGCGTTTTCATCTTCGTTGCCAGCAAGTTTTTGTTGGTGCTTGGCTTGTGGTTTGTGCAGGTCGTAGTGACTGTAAATCTGAATATGGAATTTGGAACGGTAATTTTTACGGCGGCAAACATCGCAACTGACTTTCTACTGATCGGTGCGGTGCAATTGCTCTGTCGCATCGAACGTGGTTTATCTATAACGCTGAATAAAAATTTAGCCGAAGCAGCGGCATAAAAACGAACTTTATGCTTGGTAGATAATTTTTTAAAATGTTCAATAAAATAAGGAGTTGGAAAGAAGTGAAATTAAAATCTTTTATTGTTGCGCTGTTCAGCGTGTCCGGTTTTCTCATGCAACCATGCCAGGCAGTAGATTTGCCAAGCAAGCCTACTAATGGCGTTGCCGCTGAACAGAAAGTTGACATCATTCAAAATTTAATTAAAAATCCATCGTTTGAAAATAACCTTTCTGATTGGAAGGTTACGGCAATTAAGGGAAAACTAGCATGCTCCGCTTCAACCGACCAGCAATTTGGCGGCAGGCGCGCGCTTGAAGTAAAAGTCCCCAATAGTGGGGATCGCACTGCTGTTTCTCAAAAATGCGCAATTCTTCCCGGCAAAAACTATTCTTTATCGTATCATTTTTTGTCCGGGTCCACTAATAATAAAGACAATGGCTGTTTATCAGTTCGCGTAGCTTTATCTGACGCTAACGATAAGTTTATTTCTTATCAAGCCAATAGCAAAATGGCCGACACCGCCAATCTCTGGGTGGATTCTTCGTCGGTGTTTGAAGCCCCTGCCAATGCGGCGTTTGCGACTGTGGAATTTAATTTCTGGGGACCTTTGGGGGGGATCTGTTATATTGACGTAATTGAGATAAAGGCAGTCTCAGATGAGGGTATGACTTTCAACAGCGTTTATCCCGACAATACTCCGGTTTTTGACCAATTGACGGAACGTACTGAAGATCTGAAAGTGTATCCTATTTGGACTTATACCAGCAGCCCGGAATTTGTCAATAAGGCACTGGCATTAGGTGGCGAATATTCTCTAGAAGCAAAAATTGCCGAGTTAAGCAAGCACAATCTTGCGCCGTTTCAAAATTTTGATGGTGTCGAGCCTGGCTTAGCGGCAAAATATCAAACACCAATCTTGTTTTATCCCAACACTCACAAACCATGGGAAAAAGCTATCAAAAATGGTGCGCTTGCCGGTTATAACGCAACAGTCTGCAACAGCAATGAACCCGCTTACATCAAAGTTATATGCGATGCCATTGACGCCGCAAAGTTCGACAGTAAAACACCATTGTTTTATTTTATCTCCGATGAGTGGTATAACACCAGCAATTGCGGTCTGGTCCCGGCGGACAAACGCTCCGGCAATGAATTCTGGAGTAAAATGGAGGGCATTGTCAAGGCAAAGTATGGCTTTGGTAAATATGGGGTTCCGGCTGACGCAAAGGACAGCGATCCCTTCAAGCGCATCGCCTACTTGCGTTATCAAGCCGATTTGACTGTTGATACTGTTGCTGTCTTGTCCGATAAATTCCGCACCAAATTCCCGCACGGCAAAGTACTCGGCACTGATGAATGGTCGGCTCCCACCCCCACGGACTTTGAGCATCTCGGCAAAAGTGTTGATATTCAACCGGGACAGGCATTGAACAGCGCGTCCGGCGTCCGTGGATATACGAATAGTCTTATGCCAA
>CAYMSF010000198.1:0-4845 GCA_964392985.1 uncultured Victivallaceae bacterium
CTTCGATACCTCGGTATCGGCGGTTTCTCAGAATGCGAACCAATTCTTAAAATCTTCGCAATCTAATTTAAATTTTCAACCTAATCGAGTATATTTTCCCGCTATACCGATCTCCTTACGGTAACGTTTGGGAGAAAAGCCGATGATAAACTTGAAACGGCGACTGAAATGATACTGGTCAGCATAACCAAGTTCAGCGGCAACCGCTGCAACACTCAATTCACTGCCGGTCAACATTTCGGCGGCTTTTTGCAACTTCAGCCGATCGAGATAAATTTTCGGCAGCATTCCGGTTTGCTTTTCAAAAATACGGCGGAATTGATCGTTGCTTAGGCCGCAGAAATCAGCCATTTCTTCCACAGTCCACCAGCGGTGAATCTGCTGTTTCATGATTTCTATTAGCTTGTCCAGCAGTGGTGAATCTTTCCTGTCTCTAGATTTATTCTCATTGTAGATATCAAACAGCAACCGTTGAAGCGCAAAATTCGCATTCAATTGAGAATCTGTGGATGGGTCAGCGGCCAAACTCATGATGGGCAACAGGCGACGCCCTTTGCCCATCTCAAAGATGCCATCTTTTATTACCCCGCTGTTGTAAAGCAAATCGGCAATTGGGCCAGAGAAACATATTGAGTCTTCTACATATTTGTCTTTATCGCCACCGTAGCGGTTGATCAATTGCGGTGAAGCGATAATACATTGCCCTGGTTTTACTGCAAACTCATGGTCTGGTGGATACCAGAATTTGCCGTCGCCTTCGACCAGATATGAAATTGAATAATACTCGAAGTATCTTGCCGGGGTACGGTAATAGCCGCCAGATGGCGACGAATAACTGCCGGTATGTAAAATCCATAGCCCATAAGCTTTATGAATCGGCTGAATCCCGCGTGGCATACGGTGGACTTCGCATTTGGTTTTTAACTGCTGCATTATTTTGTCATTCACTATGCGGTTTTTATCCATTTATTAATTTTTATTTCATAGTATAATATATATCAAATAATAATTTTGAATAGCTAAACTTATTATTCTGGTATAATTAAGGTAATTTGTAATAATCAATAAAAATCTAAATAAAAGCGAGTGAAGTTGAAAATGACCGCAAAGCAAATTAAACCAATCGGAGTAGCTGTAATTGGCGCTGGCGGCAGAGGCCGCGGCGTAACTCTTAACCTGCTGAATGACTCCAAGCGGCAAGTCAAAGTAATGTCCGTATTTGACCCGGACAAAGCGATAGCGCAATCCGCCATAGATTGTTGGAACGACCCGAAAGTCAAAATCTGTGATACCTATCAATCCGCCATTAAGACGCCAGGTGTTGACTGGGTGCTGATATTTTCCCCCAATGCCTTTCACAAGGAACACATTATCGCTGGGTTTAAGGCTGGCAAACATGTTTTTTCGGAAAAACCACTGGCGACTTCGATTGAAGATTGTCAGGCAATTTACACGGCCCATCAGAAATCAGGCCTGTTGTTCGCTACCGGATTTGTACTGCGCTACGCTCCAATCTACCGCAAAGCGAAAGAACTCATTGAATCCGGCAGACTTGGACAGATATTGAGTATTGATGCCAACGAGAACATCACCCCGGCACATGGCGGTTATATCATGATGAATTGGCGTCGCCATACCAAATATGCCGGTCCACATATTCTGGAAAAATGCTGCCATGACTTGGATCTCATTAACTGGTTCGCTGATTCTGTTCCATCCCGCATTGCAGCCTTTGGCGGGCTTAATTACTTTATTCCGGAGAATCAGCGCTATATGAAAAAATACGGCGAGAAAACTTTTGCTTCATGGCATGACCCGCATCGCGTAGATTCGCCGTTCACTTCCGATAAAGACCTGATGGACAATCAGGTTGCCATCATGGAATATCGCAACGGTATCCGAGTGATGTTTCAGGCAACCATGTGCAATGCCATACCGGAACGCAGAATGTATTTCTCTGGCACTGAAGGCACCATGATTGTTGAATTGTACAGCTGTATGCTGAAATACCGCAACATCGGCGATGAAGGCGAGACGGTAATAAATTTTACTGGAGACGGCCACGGCGGCGGGGATTCTTATATTATGAAAGAACTTTATGAATGTATGGTTAAAAACAGCAAACCAAAGTGCGGCGGGGATGAAGGTTTGGAAAGCGCTGTTGTCGCTATGGCGATTGACCGCTCTATTCATGAACGTGCATTAGTTGACCTGGAACCTGTCTGGAAAAAGCTAAACCGTTGATTCTTGCGGTCGGGTGAGAGTAGGTGTTTGCTGTGATTTTTAACCGTCGCAGCAAAAAGTAATAAATACTCGAGCTGAGCATTTATTCACGATTGGCCAGAATAAATTCACGGCTGCCGTATTTACGGCGTTTCAAATGCCAGCCTGCAGCTTGCAGAAACGAACCGTCCGGATCACCGAAATCGGGTATTTCCCAGACCAGCAATGCATTTTTAGCCCACTGAATGAACTGCTGATCCCCGGTAAGTTTGCGAAAAAAATGTCCGGATTCTGCATATGGGGGGTCGGCAAAGATGATATCCGGGTTATTTGCCATGCCAATGTAGTGCTCACTATTTGAGGCATCGGCCTTTAAGACAAGAAAGTCTGCTTCAACGCCGGTACGCTTAACTTTATTGATATTCTCTTCTATAGTCCGGCTGGTGACCAGATTTACTTCGACAAAATATACTTTGGTGGCTCCGCGGCTGGCGGCTTCCAGTCCCAGCGCACCGGAACCGGCAAAGAGGTCAACAATTATTTTACCTTGAAATGCTGCCAGACTGTCGAACATGGCCTTGCGTGAACGAGCCGAAGTCGGTCTGACCGCTTCTCCCGGCGGAACATTTAGCGTTAAATTACGAGCTTTACCTGATATTATTTGCATTGTTCTTAGTGTCTTTGTTTTATTTGTTTTTGACATTTATAAATTACGCTAATCTGAAATATTTATGCGTTTCTGTCTGAAGCGTTATACTCTGCACGGTTGAAAATTAAACTATAGATTGCGAAGATTTTGAGAATTGGTTCGTATTCTGAGAGGCTGCCGATACCGGGGTATCGAAGGCCTCGAAGAGTGCGAATCCAAACTCAAAAGATCGCAACCGCTTTGCGGTGAATGTCTTGCGTCCGTCTTTTTCCGCTCCTCCTTCCGGCGATATTTATATCGCCCGTCAGTCGGGCCGAAAAAATCTAATCCACAATCCTATTCATCTAAAGTTGAATTTTCAACCGCGCAGAGTATATTTCGAAACTTTCAGCAAGTGCAGAAGCAGACGGTCGAACATCCGGTCAGTCAGCAGCCATTTCAGAAAAATGAATTGCCTGGCATCGCTTGTAGCGATATATCTTGGTCTTGGCTTGGCGGCCTTGGCGGCTTTAACTATAACATCAGCTATTTTTTCCGAGGTAGCCGGTTTGTTGCCAGCATAAAACTTGTCAATTAATGTTGCCATCGCTTCGGCATACCTGAGGTACGGACCATGCCCGGAAGTTCTGAGGAGATTTTCTTTAGCTATTGCCGCCCATTCTGATTTTACCGCGCCGGGCTCGATGACTATTACGTCAATACCGAACGGCATGACTTCCATGCGCAGTGCGTCTGAAAGCGCCTCTACTGCATGTTTTGAAGCATGATACCAGCCGCCCATTGGGGCTGTTGCCTTGCCGGCCATTGAAGAAATATTAATGATTTTGCCGTGACGGTTTTCGCGCATTTTTGGTAAGACTAGACGGGTGATGCGGGCAAGCCCAAAGACATTAACTTCAAATTGTTTCTTTGCCTCATCGGTGGAGACCTCCTCAATTGAACCATATTCGCCATAACCGGCATTATTGATCAGTATGTCAATAGTTCCGGCTTCTTTTTGAATTTGTGCAACGCCGTTAATGACTGACTCTTCGCTGGTCAGATCTACTGCGATGATTACCGCGCCTTTTTCCTTTAAATCACTAAGTCGAGAGATTCTTCTGGCGACGGCAAAAACATTCCAGCCTTCATTCAACAGTTTGAAGGCAATTGCTTTACCGATTCCTGATGACGCACCGGTAATCAATACATTGCTGGACATATCATGCTCCTGTTTTTATAATTACATATAGCTATAATGAAATTAAAGATATTTTAATTTTAGCAAAATCAAGTTAGTCAACGCAGGTGCAGTCAATTGCACATACCATACCTAAAAAACTGTCACCCAATAACCTGTGCTATTAACTTTTCTCATTATCTGATAATTTAGCCAGTTCAAATGCCAAGTCAACCGGTTAAATAGACAGTTCTTGGAATTTTCTGCCTCTCCTGTGTGCTGTTACATAAATAAATAGTGCAAGCCATCGTCTGTATCCGCTACATTCTTGCACAGAACTGAGTCGTGTTTCACCAGTGAAACCATGGGATAGTATTGGGCTGCGACTATTCCGTTTTAGTCGCCGGTCTAGGCCCTACATCGCTCATGTCAATCGGCTTGAATCCCAGCTTGAATGCCGGAGAACTTTTTTTTAGTCTGAAATTAAAGTGCTTTAGATCTTTTGAATTTGGGGTTACCCGGCAGAGACTTTAAATCAAATCCTAGCTTGCGCCACTTTTTCAGGCCGCATTTCGTTTCTATTTTTTCGAAATTGCCGATGCCAGGCAATATATTCTTTCGGGCAATATCCCAGAACAGCTTGAGGTCGGAGAAAAACTCTTTGTTCAGATAGGCCGTACTCGTCTTGTTTGGGGTGAAAAAGAACGGCATCCTGCCAGAGACAAAGATGTTGTTATACTGAGTAGCAATCTAAAAGTTCAGACTTCCTGACCCGCCGCTCGGTTTTTTGGGGTATGTGGAAAAAGGCAATGTA
>CAYMSF010000199.1:0-4832 GCA_964392985.1 uncultured Victivallaceae bacterium
AAGTAAAATTTTTAGCACGATTGTTCATTTTGATACCTTTCATGATTATTAATTTAATTGTTTGGCTTCTTTAAACATTATAAAATATCTAAACCTGAATGATTCGACGTTACATATTTTTCATAAACTATAAAAGTATCTTAATCCTGTACTATATTATAATGGACAAAGCCTCCAAAGTCAAGGATATTTTATAAAATATAATTAATATTTTATAAAATATTGCGTTAGTAGTTTTGAATAAAGCACATACATAATTAAAAAATTATTAAATATTTTGTTATATGTTTCATAAATTTGTTTTTTTTATAAAAACAGCTATATTTTTTATAAAATCTATAACTTTAATTGAAAACTATGCGAAAAAATAAAAATACAACTTATAAGCAAAAAGCATATGATTATATTTATGCGAATATAGCGAAGGGAAAATTTAAACCGGGAGAACGGCTTAAAGCGCAGGAGATCGCGGACTTAATCGGAATTTCACTTGCGCCGACACGGGAGGCCATCATGGAAATGGCTGCCTCCGACTTGCTGGATTACCAATCGAATGTTGGAGCGACAGTCAGGCGAGTTTCAATTCAGGAGGTAAGACAATTTCTCAGATTGCGGATGCTGGTTGAGCCTTATGCCGCCGGAGAAGCCGCCTGCCATGGTTCATCTGAACAGTTTGAGTGTGTGCGAAAAAACCTGAACGATATGTACAGAATATGCGAAACTGAAGCTGCGACCAAGGTCAAACATGACGAAGAGGAGACTCGCAGTATCCTGTGGTGTTTTGCACAGGCCGATATGAAATTTCACCAGACGGTGCTGGCCGCAGCTAATAATACAGTGCTCAGCCGTTTTGCCAAACATTTAATGGACTCGTTTTATCTGGTGCCATTCACGGAAATGGATTTGAACGTCGCGTTAGCAAATCTTCAGGAAAGTATTGACTCGCACCAGGTAATTCTGGAGGCGCTGCAAAAACGTAATCCTATGGCCGCATCTCAAGCCATGTATGACAGTATTAAAGCTGGTGAGCGCAACGTTGACAAATGGGCCGGAATTCCCCCGAATTTATTCATGTCAACGGATGCGGCAATTTAACGATGAATACCGCAGCCGGGTAAATTGTTAAGTTAAATAATATTACCGTAAATTTTAACAGCTTATACGCCAATATTGAACGGATTAACGTACAAGGTACGTTCTCACGTCTGCCGGGTTAACTCGTTATTGATTATATTTCATTGAGCAGTGTTCTAAATTCCGCAGCATTTTGGACAACATTACCGAAATGGCGGTTGTTTGTCGTGAGCGTCATAAATCCGCTGAATCCGGCACAGCGCAAAATAGAAACTAACTCCTTGATTTCGGCATTGCCACCGGCCAGAGCGGCAGGCATTCCGGCAAACGTACCGTCTTCAATATCCAACTGATCCATATATTTTCTGAATTTTCCGGTTCTGTAAGTCTGGAGAAACGGCATTTCGCCGCAACGGGCAAACTCGGCGGGGGAAAAAGTGAATCCGGCAGCGATTTTACGCTTCGCTAAATCTTTCATAATCCCCGCCGCATAATCACCCGTGACACCGCGATTGCAGAAAGACAATACAATATTTTCCGCGACCGCTTGCCGGGGCAGGGTGGCAGCGTCGGAACAGAGCGGCATCACTAACCGGTTAATTCCGCACTCTTTGGCCAACCGTAATATTTTTTGAATATCCGCCGGTACGCCCGGCAGGCGCAAGCCTGAAACCTTAATTTTATTCTCCATAAAATCCCTGACTGCACGCTGAAGTTTTTCAGTAGACATCAGATGCGCGGGTTTACCTTCAAGGAAGTCGAGTTCGACATAACCAATTCCGGAACGATGCAGATTATCGATGATTTCCGGAACATATCTTCCCGCCAATGCTGAGGATGCAGATAGCTTGAAATCCTCTTTACTTATGATGTCGCGGAATATCGCTGCCCGCTGGGTAACGCAATCAGCACATTCCGGATTGTCGCACAGGCAGAACGCCGGGTCACGACGACCGGCTTCGGTAAGAATTTCAATCAGGTCTTGTGATTTGATCAATCTGGTCACTGCGTTGCCAATCCGTCCTGTTTTCATTTTACCACTTGAATAAAGAAGAGAATCAAGCCCGATAAAGTCACGGTGCGGACCGGGATAATACTGCCATGTCTTTTGCTTTGTACCTTGCGGAGTTTTAACCGCACCTGAAACGGGATTAAGATAAGGCAGCCGGAGCAGTGCTTCGACTGAATGCATGGTGGTATTCCGGTCATGATCTACGCCAAGCAGACAGACGTAACCATCGAGTCCGGCAATTTTCAAATATGGCGAACCTTCGCCGTGAACCGTATCGGCTTGCCAGTGGTCCATGCATATTTCCCTGGCCATGGCACCGATGGCGGCAACTGTGCCTTTGGGACAGTCACTGATAACGGCATCCGGTCTGGCTTTGATTGTATCTGTAATAATTCCCAGACTGCCGAAAACCGGCACGACCAGCGTGCCGGTTTTATCGAGAGTTTCCAGAAATGCCTTCACTACCGTGTCCGCTCCGCCTTCAACTTTACCAATGCTGGCAAGTGAACTGTGCAGAAGAACAATGTCCCCTTTTTTAAGCCCAATTGCACGAAGACAATGTTTTATTTCCGCTTTATTCATTTCACCGTCTTTGTTGTTATTTTCATTATTAAGGTTTAAGGTCAATCGACATTGAAGTTTGTATTATTTTTTCCGTCTGACTTTTTCAGCGGCGTTTCTTATGCCGTTAATCATATTTTCGACATCAACATCAGTCAACCGCGGATGCATCGGCAGATTAGTCTGGCGTTTGTAGAAAAACTGATTGGCGTTCGGGCATTGATCCTGATCATAACCCATCTTCTGCAAGCCGGTGAAGTGATATGTCGGCTGATAATGCAGAATGGTCTGAATGCCTTCTTCTTCATACAGCACTTTCATGAACTCATCTCTGGATGCGCCGAGTTCTTTTTCATCCACGCAGATGGTATACAGGTGGAACACATGTTTGCAGTCTTTGGGTTCATAAACCGGAGTAATTCCCTTGATGCCTTGCAGTCCGGCGGTGATTTTGTGACCGATTTCGCGCCGTTTTTCGGTCAGCATATCAATTTTGTCTACTTGAACACAACCGACGGCAGCTTGAATCTCGTTCATGCGGTAGTTGTTGCCCCAATGACCGTTCCAGTCATTAACATCAAAATGTGACGGAATCCAATATTCCAGCGGTGAACTCTTTTTGCAGGTGATTTTGCCGAATTTCCATTCATTTACTCCGGCATCGCGGTCATGAGTAAGATTCATGCAACGCAGCGCTTCAATCCCTTTAGCAAAGTTGTCATTATTCGTGGTAATCATGCCGCCTTCACCGCAAGTGGTGATATTTTTCAATGAATGGAAGGAAAATACGCCGACATCGCCGATAGAACCGGCTTTTCTGCCTTTATATTCCGCATAGGGGGCATGAGCGCAGTCTTCCAGTACCAGCAGATTATGTTTTCTGGCGATTTCCATGATTGGGTCCATGTCAACCATCAGTCCGGCATAATGGACGACATAAATCGCTTTGGTTTTCGACGTGACCAGTCTGGCAACTTCTTTCGGATCAATGTTGAAAGTTTTCGGATCAATATCAGCATAAACCGGAATCGCGCCTTCTTTCAGAATGACCAGTGAAGTCGCGATAAAAGTATTCGGCGTAACAATTACTTCGTCGCCTTTTTTGATGTTGAATACTTGAGTACATACGTGCATGCCGGTGGTGCAGTTGGAAACAGCAAGCGCATGCTTGACCCCGCACATTGCGGCGAATTTTTTCTGGAATTCAGCGGTTTTTGGTCCCATGGTCAGGGTATCCTGTTTCATCGCCGCCAGTACGGCTTCCTCTTCCTCTTTGCCGTAGATAGTACCCATAAAAGAGTAAGGCACTTTTAATTTTACTCCATCCTTGGTGGCATAGGAACTGGTAATTCCGCCATCGGTTTCGCCGCCGGTAATGTGTTTTTTGTCGATTTCTTTTGCCGCAGTCATTTTACAACTCCTTGTTTTTATTTGGATATATAATTATATGGTCACTTTGGTGCAACCGCGTTGAAGAGCAAAGAACTTTTTTCCTTGATGGTCATGGAATAGTAATTGCTCAAGCCGTGGCATCCCCAGATTCCCACTTTAGGGTTCACTTTAAAATTTTCAGGATAAAGCACAATCGTGTCGGAATCGTCAACTTTTATGGCAAATCCTTTTTTATTGTAGCGGCAGATGATTTTGTGCTTCTGAAGCATCGGGAACCATTTTGACACCCGCACCAGATGGGTATATCTGGTGCTTTTTAAAACAGTATCCGCCTCGGCGCACCAGATTGCGAAAGTATAGTCCGCAACGAAAATGCAATAAGTTTTTTGCACTATCCCGTCAGTTGTAATATCCGGCGAAATAAATATCCCGGGATGCCCTTTGCCTGATTCAAATACGACTTCAAATTCAGCGTCAGTCCTGCCGGTGTCATACACCATCAGGCAGTTGTCGTCGCCGCGTTTCGTGTCATCTGCCGAACAGTCAAAACTGATACAATCCTGCTTTTGCGAAAAAGCAAAATCATTAAGCTTATCGACAGGCTTTACCGGGAAACATTTAATTGTCTGCCATTGCGATTTATCCCATTTTCCTTCGGCAAAATCAATCACGGTATCCACCGCGCTTACTGTCGCAAAAGTAATAAGCAAAGCGAATAAAGTACTGAATTTAATTAAGCTGCACATAAATAACATCTTCCATTTATAATTTTATCAATACAAAAAATACTTAT
>CAYMSF010000200.1:0-4813 GCA_964392985.1 uncultured Victivallaceae bacterium
GTTATCAACTATTTTATCAAATTATTTGTCATTTTCTTTCACGGATTCAAGAATACCATACAAACTTGCAAAATATAACCGGATTCCCGGAATATAAGCCACGAACCTTTCAAAAATTCGCCAACAACAATATTTTTATCGCGGTTAATGCACAACCACGCGAACAGCAGTACGATAATAAACTTGTTTACGGTGATATTAATTATTACATTCAGCCACTTATTGCAATTTGAATCTGATAACTTTACAATCGTCAATGTCACCAATACAATATTCTGTTCTAATCAAATATATGATGGACTGCCCAATATTATAAATCGCATCAATCCTAAATACAGTCAAACCAAGGTATAAACTGGAATATCATACTCAATATTATAACATTAAACTCAATTATTGTAAATGAATTTAAATCCAAATTTTGTGTACAATAATCCAAAATATGGTAATTATTAAGGAATAAACATTCAATTATATGAATGTAACTTCGCACAAGCGATGCATGGGAAGAATTTTGATACCGGCTGAGATTCTGAGATTCTGAAATTCAGCCGATACCATGGTATAGCGTGGATTCGATTATTACCACTTTAAAACAGCGTAACTGTTATACTGCATTTTAAAGTTTATTTTGGAAAAAGGCGTAATGCCCAATCCTGTGATATGGCGATTGATTCCAATGCTTCTGACATAGGACAGAGCGTGCTTTTTTCACCATTGAGCAGTGCAATGAAATTCTCAGCCTGAGAACACATAGCACTTTTCGCCGGGAATACCGGGAACGTACTTGCCGGTAACATTCCATCACCCGCGTCGCGAAATACCTCAGCTGTACCGGCACGGTTTATTGCCAGCGGCGCCGGCAGGTCAACCCGGACATAGCCTTTCTCAAAACAGACGATGCCATATTCCCGCCAATCATTTTTCGAGTTGTATGGCGTAAATTCAAACACGCCCGGAACCCCGTGTTCACTTTCAATGGCAAACATTATCCCCGTCGGCTCGGCATAGGAAATATGGTAAGCATCACCCAGCAGGTAACGCATCAGGTCAAATTGATGACTGTGCGCACCGATAAAGTTGAAAAAATTATCTTTCGCTTTTTCGCTGAACATCGCAAAATCACTTTCAGGAAAGAACTGCTGCGGAATAGCCATGGTGCCTTTAATGGCGGAACGGTATGCGCCCGCAATCCAATCACCGCCAAGCGATACATGCACCCGCGCATAACGCATAGCGCCGAGTTCACCGGTACTTACCAGTCGCTCGATTTCACTTTTTGCGTATATGGCGGCAGGGTCACTGCGTTTGTGATAACCGACGACCAGCGGAGTATCATTACCGCTGGTGGCGGCGAGAATACGTTTGCCGGCGGCAACAGAGGCGCATATCGGTTTTTCCACGCACAACGGAATCTTTGCCGCCATGGTATCGATTATTACAGTTTCTGCCATTGGAGTTACCGGCAGGGTAGCGACAATGCCGTCAAGTTTCTCTTTGGCAATCATATCCAGATGCGAAGCATAAACAGCGGGGATATGCATATTCGCCGCCACACGTTTTGCCAGCTCGAAATCAACATCGGTAATCGCGACAATCTCACAGTCTGGAATCAAGGCATAGTTGGGCAAATGAATACATTGTGCTTGTTTACCGGCACCGACAAATCCAATTCTTTTCATGATGAAACTCCATGATATTTGATAATTTAAAAACTCGATTTGAAATAACAATACTGCATAAATCTGCTATAGTCCAACCAATTGACGGTTAAAACAACATCTTATGCATTTTCCAGCATAAATCGCCTTGTCCGTCATATACCGGACTACACCAACGTAACCGTAATATTTACCAATGTAGACTATTCCGCCACCAGTTCAAAGAACGTGGTATTGCCATTTTTAAGTGTGGCGGTGTCAATAGAGATTTTCAGTGTATCGCCGTCAACAGTAAGCGGCAGTTTATCCCGGCGCGTGCCATCAACCCGCAAGGCATATAAAGCCAACTTTGAGGCATCCTTGCACTTTAACGTGGCATTCAGTTTACCTGCACGTAAAAGCAATGGGAATTTACCCGGGTTGAATTTGATGGTACGATCTGCGGAAAGTTCCATGCCGGTAAATGCCATTTCCGTGCTATAAATCAGCACCATGCGCGCAGAAGAGGCCAGCGGCTGATTGTCAACGGCACAGACAGCAATGGCAGCCGGAACGGTTGAAGACTCAACGCGAAGCTGGGAAAGCGTTTCCGCTTTATTCGCCTCCAATGATACGCCTTCGGTTTTCGGGGTGATCACTTTGATCAGATTCTCTTTGGTGCGCATCGTAATCTCACCGGTTTCGTTTTGGAATACTCCGGCATCGGGATCGCTCAAATTAGATGCCGGCAATATTCCTTTAGTCTTCAGGTCAGATACAAATTTCTGGAGAGAAAACTTGGTTTTTCTTGATTCAATGACGCTGGCCGACCAGTCACCGCCGGCGATTTCCGCACCACTTTCCGGCAGAATGGCAAGGTCAGGTTTCGGAATAACTGATTTGAGTGTGGATGGCCGGTTTAAATCAGGAAAGACCAGGCTGAAACCGGTCAGCAGACCAATCTTGTTTTGTTCGCTGTTGACTGCTTTGACACCGTTATTATTGTTTTTAAAATATGCGCCAGGAATTTGCATCTGCACCTGATGCGTTGTTTCCTTGATATCGCCTCTTTTAAACAGGCAGGCGGCAATAAATTCATTAGCGCGATTGACCGGATTGCGGGCAATCAAGTCCACATATTCCGTATTTTTGACTTCCAGCGCAACGGCATCTTCATGTAAAAAGAGCGCGGAAAATCCCTGAAAGGCGGAATATGCCGGAAAGACCAGACCATTTTCATGCTGATATTGATTCCAGAAAAAATGATTATATTCCGTCTCAAGTATCGGCCGGTCCGCAAGCCGTGTTGAATTAGCGCTCCGCCAGTAACCCGCCGCCTGTCCAATCGAGCTTGCCTGCGTCATTTTTGAAGCATCTTTACCAAAGTTAGAGGGATGGGCAAAATATGAATGACTGCCAACGACATCTGAATATTCCCACCTGATGGCGTTGTCAATAGTTTCATAAGACATATCAATTCCGCTGGTTATGCCTTTGTATCCGGTGTTTCTCACGATATTCTCGCACCATGCCATCTGGGTAGTGATAAGTTCATAAAAAAACAAACCGTAGTCATTATTGAAACCGTTGCGGGTAGCGGGCAATTCCACTTTATCGAATGCGACAACTTCCTTACTGCCCCAGGCCTTAGCGAGTGACGCCGGGGTCTGGTATTTCTTCTGCAACCAGTCACGCCAACGTTTATTGAGAAGATCGCGGGTTTGCGGCGAAAATCTTGAAAGTTCAATATATCGAATTATTTCCTGTTCGTTGTAAAAATTGACACAAACGATGGCAGGGTCGTCCTTCCAGGCGATTTTCGTATAAGGATTGACATGATTAAGCATTTTTTCGGCTAGAGTCTGCCAGCGGTTTTTTGTTTCCGGGTCGCCGAGAAACAACTTGATTTTCTCATCATTTCTTTCGTTCCAGGCTTTTTTACCATCGCCAAGCCCCACGCGATATGCGGCAATATCGAAATAAATATAAACCCCGTTTGCCTTAAGTTCCGCAAAAAGACGGTCAACATTGTCAAGTTTATCAGCATTAAAGTCGCAATCTTTGGTAGAACCTTTCATAATATAGCCGTCAAGCGCAAGCGGTCGCACCAAATCATAGCCCTGCCGTTTTATCAGTTCCGCCAGCTTGACGAAACGCTGCTGCACCACATTCTTGTCAGGATCATCCAGAAACTTGAAGGTTGAAAAGAAACCATTATAGGCTAAAAAGCGTCGCGGCACGGTGGGTGAATCTTCAAACGCCAGTTTACCGTCCATTGATACAATCAGTCTGCCATGTTTCCCGGCCGGACCGTTTTCTGATATTGCCGTCAGGTCAAGAGCGGTTCCCTTTTTTACCTGAATATCTGTCATATCAACAGTTTTCCATTCCGCATTGGCAGAAAAGATAATATTCTTTCCACTCTTGTCAGTATCAACGGCGCCAGTCACGCCAAGTGTGAACGCTGTAGTTAATACCATAACTGCAGACATTTGCAATAATCTCATTTTGAATCCCCTTTGTTGAAGTTTTTTATATTATCGTGTATTCCAAGTCAAATAGCACAGCAAGATATAATATAAGCCCTCTGCAAAGCTAGAATTGCAAAGGGCTTTTATTGCTTATAATTTTATTAACTAAATGTAATAGCTTGTCACATGCAGAACAAGCTTCGCTTTCATTAATCAATAATAATACCAGCCGTCGTGTCTAGTCCACATAGAACTGTCATTGCGGTAAGAAGTTTTGTCCACCCAGGGACCGTAAATCGGGCTGCCCGGATTGTTATACAACTGCTTTACCGCTTCTAAACTCCTGGCTCCTCCGGATGCACGCGCCCCGATTACATGACCGTCAATAAAAAGCGCATTACATTCTGTATTCCCCTGATGTGCAGTCCAGGCGAGACAGGCAGTAACATCATAGGAGTTGGCAGCGTGTAACCAGCCGTTCGGGGCAACTTTTCCACCGGTTACTTCGACTATATTGGCTCCCTCAATATACATAATCGTACGGGAAGGCGCCCGGCACATCGACAAATTAACCGAATAACTTCTATGGGCAAGAAAAAAACGATTGGTTACGTAATCACAGACGGCCCAGGAAGAGTCGGATAGAGTATTACTTGAATCCGTGAAAGAAAATGACAAATAATTTGATAAAATAGTTGATAA
>CAYMSF010000201.1:0-4793 GCA_964392985.1 uncultured Victivallaceae bacterium
AGCTGGCGGGCGGCCTGATCGGCAATTGCTCCGACATCAGCGGCTCCGGAACATGGGAATATTAGTTTAGGCGCGGCACTGCAAGCACAGTTTTTTTGATCACTCATGATTTAGTCTCCGCAATTAATGATTATTTAAGCATTGCTTTTAATTCGTCTGAAGACGGAACTTTACCGACAACTTTAACGCTGCCGTCAACCGCCAGCGCGGGAGTCATCATCACACCGAATTTCATTATCTGGTTGATATCAGTTACTTTTTCCAGTTCAAAGTCTAAGCCAAGCTCTTTGGCGGCGGCTTCAGCGTTTTCCGCCAGTTTTTTGCATTTTGGACAACCAGTCCCAAGAATTTGAATTTTCATCATGTCGCTCCTTTGCTTTTTATTACTTACCAGCTCATCTTGCCTTTGCCGTTACACGGTTGAATGATTTCCCCGACTGCGCCAAATGGACAAGCCGGTTTACATTTTAAACAGCCCCTGCATTGATAGAAGTCAATCCAGGGCTTATCATCTTTCTTCTCACGGATGAATGCGTCCTGCGGACATACTTTCTGCGCTTCACAAGTTTCACAGTTCCGGCAGACCTCAGGCAGAATAATTGCTCTTTTCATGTTTTATCGAAATCCCATATAAGGCATTATCAGATTAAAAAGCAACCCGACGATCAAAATGCCAACAGCAACCACACCGAAGAATATAAAGATCAATGGCAGCTTCAGCACCTTGCGCAAAATAACAGCCTCCGGCAGTGAAAGTCCGATTACCGACATCATGAACGCAAGCGCCGTGCCCAATGCCGCGCCTTTTTCCAGTAACGCCTGGACAATCGGAATAATACCGGCGGCATTAGAGTACATCGGCACTCCCAGCAGTACGGCCAGCGGCACCGACCACCAGGCTCCGCGTCCCATAATTGACGCCATAAAATCCTGCGGAACATAACCGTGTATTCCCGCTCCCACTGCAATACCTGCCACAACATAAGGCCATACCTTCGCCACAATATCTTTTACTGCTTCATACCCGAGGCGTACTCTGTCATCCCGGGATATCGCAGTCTCTTCAAGCGCTGTATTCACTTTAATCTCATAAACCCATGGTTCGATATACCGCTCCAGCCGAAGACGTCCGATAATCCATCCGGCAATAATTGCAATAAGCAGGCCGGTAATCAGATACAACCCGGCGACCTTCCAGCCGAACAGGCCGAATAAAAGTACCAGCGCGACTTCATTAATCATCGGCGCTGAAATCAAAAATGAAAATGTCACCCCTAACGGAATTCCAGTTGTGACAAAACCAATAAACAATGGAACCGCGGAACAGGAACAGAACGGAGTGACTATGCCTAAATTGGCAGCCAGCACATTCCCGATAAACTCATGATGCCCGGCAAGGATTTTCCTTGTCCGTTCCGGCGAAAAAAATGAGCGTATCACTCCCACAACAAACACCACCACGGTCAACAGCAGCATCACCTTGGGCGTCTCGAAAAGAAAAAACTCAACGGCGGAACTGAACTTGCTATCCGGCGGCAATCCTAAGAGTGAATAAGTCAGCCATCGGGCTAAAGGTGCAAGATTCCAGTATAATACCACCACTGCCGCTACCACCAATGTGCCGTATAGCCATTTGCTATATTTATGTTCTCTCATTTTCACCACCAATATTTTCCATTTCAACCAAATATATATTCTAAAAAATGCATCAGTTTACTTGCAGGAACCGGATACTATTACGGCCTCAATACAGTCCATAAAACGCAATATGCATGGAACTTTCAAAGTATAAAAAACCATCTGCCCACGCTTGTCATCCTGCACTACACCGGCATTTTTAAGCAGGGTTAAATGCTTTGATACAGTTGAAAAATCCGCGCCCACGAGCTTCACCAGTTCGCATACGCAGCGCTCTCCGCGAGCTAATTCCTCAACAATAAAAAGCCGTGTTGGATGTCCAAGCGCTTTTAAAACTTTTGCCTTGGCATCAATAACTGCCTGTACTCTATCGTCCATGAGAAAAGACCTTCGCTTATTATAATAATATATTTGGCAATATAACCCAATGCATAATCAACTGCAAATTATTTTTCATTATTTAAAAACCAAAGGGTTGACTTTTTTATTTTAAAGTGGTATAATACACTATACCAAAATTAAAAACAAAGTTAATGGCACAGACCGCAATGATGAAAGAAAATAACAATATCTTTATTTCTAAAATTTCAATTGATAAAAAAGCGGCCCAGCCGCTGCATATGCAAATTGCAGTCTCTCTACGGCAAAACATAATAAGAAATCGATTAAAATCCGGTACTGCGCTGCCAACCGAACGCTGGCTTGCAAAAGAGCTGGAAATAAATCGCAACACAATACATCGCGCCTATGAAGCATTAATATCAGAAAAACTGGTGGAGGCAAAGACGGGGCGCAACGGACTTTTTGTTGCCATCGCCGCAAAAGAGAAATACAAACCTCCATTTCCGGCAATCGGGATTGTGATGCCGTCTAATTTTTCTGAATTTGTCGAAAATGTTTCCCAAAATGGACTTAATTACCTCGGCGGAATAATTGATCGCGCCACAGAAGCGCTTCATTCTACTATGATCTTCAAGCTGCCTGAGATAAACGAAAAAACTGAAGTGATTGAACATTGGATCGAAGACAATATACCACGGCTAAGCGGTATCATTCATCTTGGCAACCGTACGCACGAACATGACCTTCCGTTTGAAATGCTGCTTGAGAACAAACTTATTCCGCAAGTATTTATTTCCGGTTATTCGAGCAAACCTCACATCAGTTCTGTATACGGAGATGTTACCACTGGTGGGATGTCTTCGGCAGAACTGCTCATAAAACACGGACATCGCAAAATAGGAATTATCGCCAGCGCCTATGAAATTGATGTCCGGAAATCATCTTTTAATTATTATGCGGCAGAACGTTATAAACATATGCTTGACTGCTTCAAAAACTGTAAATTAAGGGTCAACAATGAATGGCTCAGTTTCAGCGATGGAACACTTGAAAGCATAAAATTCGAGATCAGCAGAATCATGCAACTGCCGGAACGTCCGACGGCTTTCTGGTGCCATAACGATGAGATAGCTTTAAAGACAATAAGAGCGTCTGGAGAGCTTGGGTTCAAAGTCCCTGATGATATTTCTGTAATCGGCTTTGACGACATCCGTGAAGGACGGAGTGGCAAACCGGCCCTGACAACGATAAAACAGCCTTGCTATGAAATCGGCAGGCAATCGGTCAATCTGGCGCTGGACCTCTTTGAGCATGGGATGCCGGAAAATGCAGAATCTATAAAAATTCCGACCTCTCTGATTGTCAGAGACTCGGTAAGTGCAGCTAAAAACGTTAATAAATTACAAAAACGAATGTAAGAAGGAGAAAAAAATGACAAAGAAAAGATTTACACTCATAGAACTCCTCATTGTGGTTGCCATTATCGCAATTCTCGCAGCCATGCTGTTGCCGGTGCTTAATAAAGCTAGGCAGAAAGCCAAGACAGCTCAATGCGCATCTAACATTAAACAACTCGGCCAATATATGCAATTTTATGTCAACGATAATAATACATGGTTTTATAAATTCGGAACTACTGCATTGGTCAACTGTTATGCAATTCAAGTTCCCGGGTTCGCCTCGTTTGTCGGATATGCCGCCGACAAGAAGCGGGAAAATAAAAGTATTTACAAATGTCCCGGGGGAAGAAAAGAGATTGATCCGAATTACTGGCATATCAGTTACGGCTATAATTACCGGATCGGTCTGGCCGGATATGATGCTTCCAGTAAAATCACTTTAATAAAAAAGCCGAGTGAAAGCGGCCTTTTTATTGAAAAAGAAGGGTATGATGACCCGGTTTTGCAGAAAGGTCCAGCCTATTATGCCGAAGCGCCGTATACTGCAGCCATGCACGGTTCATTCATGCTTGCAGGACAAAGACATCTTGGACAGATCAATGTCGCATATGTTGACGGCCACGCCGGCTCGTTCAGGAATAAGCTGCCGGACAAAATAGCCGACCCGGTCAATTCTAAAACGCTATTCCTTTTTCCATAAAGTTTGTAATCTGAATTTAACCAAACGCCGGAGGAGATGCAGTTAAGTTTAAATAAGCTTCCGGATTGAAATACAATACAGGGAGAACAAAAGACACGTAATTACACAATTATTATGCTTTTAGTGTCGGCTCGCCGAAATAATCGGATGACCGGCAGCATGAATTCGATTAATAAATATATCTGGCAATTAGGAAAGGTTATAAATATATCATGAGAATAAACAGACAAATCAGAAATTTCCTCTTGTTCGCATTGCTTGCGGCAGGATATCCTAACAGTGCGGAAACGGCGGAAGCGGTTGTCGGCACTGATAATTTTGTGCCGAATTCCAGGTTCGAAGAGTATTATAACGGAGTTTTGAAAAATTGGGTGACGTTTTATGGCGGATTGGAAAACTTTGATGTGCTGCCAAATACCGGAGGACACGGAAAAAACGCGTTAAGGTTGAATGGGGAAACAGGGAAAACATTCAGTATCAGTATACTGGATATTCTTCTGCAGCAGGGGCTGAAATACAGATTAACTGCTCAAATGAAATCAAAAGATTTTGCGAATTATAACAAAGGTTTTGTTGTTGTTGCTGATGCCAAATGGAAATGGGAAACGAAACGTCTATCCCCTTTGCTGCGAAATTCAGGCTGGCAGGAATATTCTGTCGATTTTGCCCCGCCAGAGACTGGTTTATATAAATTGATTATCTATAAAGACTCC
>CAYMSF010000202.1:0-2004 GCA_964392985.1 uncultured Victivallaceae bacterium
TCGCCCCAACGGGTGGTCGCCTTGTCGCTGTTCACTTCATTGCTTGGCTTCGGTATCGGGTTATCGTTGTCCGGCAAATTTAAATAGAGCTCCGGATACAACTCATTCATCTTTTGTTTGGCTAATAACGGATGTTCATAATGGTCAATACCGGTGATGAAAGTTTCCGCGTCAGGATTACTCCAGTGTTCCCAATGCGAAATATGGCGGGTATTTTGCCCTGTCAATGCCAGATATTTATTGGTAATATAATTATTATTGTTCATTATCTTTACTCATTGCCATTTTTTTGAATTGTCCGATTAAGCTTGAAGCTTTTTCTCTTATCTGCATAATGGCCTGTTTGTCATTTCGATAGCTGTACACGGTGTCTATAACATGAGATAACTGCAATAATTCATTGGTGGTCTTGATTAAATCTCTATATTTCGGATCATCCCGTTTTGACTCAACGAATTCTTTCAGAATATTGAAATATTCCAGATCCTCTGCGCCATCGCGCAACATTTCAAGAGTTACAGTTGACCATAAATTGCCATCATTGCCCGGCGTGACAAAAAGACCTTCACCGTTAAATTTTTGATATGTGTTGCCATTCCAGGCGACAAACGGCCATGCCTTGCCTTGTGATGGCATAAGATTATTATTCCATAAATTAGCAGCCCAATGCAGGAAAAAATGGTTATCGTATTTCCAATGCATCCACTCAATGATACGCGGATCAGAAGCTGGATAATTAATGAAATAATTTGGGTACGGCTTGGAAAATGGGATTACACACCAATACCATGAGGCTGTCCTGTTGGCAGCGCGAACCTTGGCAATTCTTTCCGGCAGCCAGTTGCTGGGGCGGAAAAGAAAGGTATGCAGGTATTTTTCTGTTCCTGGTTGCGGCATTCCGATAGCAGCCGTGGTATTAATATCTGGATCAATGTCTAATAAAAAGCGGCATTCGGCCTCCATCGCCCTGTAACCGTCCGGCGTGTCCGGTTCATCATAAACCTTGAAGTACGCGTCTTTAAACCAACCCTTCGCCTTAAGGTGAGCTATGTAAGGGATCATAATCTTTTTCACTTTAGCACAATACGCAGGGTCAAATATTCTGGTAGTGGACCGGCCAAAATCTCCCAGGCTGAACTTTCTCATTCCACGCTCACGGCAAAACTCCATCAATTCATCAAAAAGCGAATAGTCATAACTGCCGTCCGGACGAGTAATCAAAGGCCAGCACGGGGTGCCATCATCACTGTTAAAAAGCCAGCCGATGTTCATCACTTCCACGCGGTAGCGCAGGAGGAAATCCAGATGTCTTTTAATCATATCCAGTGGAATATTAAAGCCATCACGGTTATAATCGCAAGATTCAATTTTGTCGGCTTTTTTATAACCGTACCACTGAGCGACTGCGGGCAGCCAATAGACAAATTGTCTGGAAACGATACTTTGAGCTGGCAAAGTAAAATTATATACTTTAACACTTAACGGTACCAATATTTTTTCATCTTTGGAACTGATGATCAAGTTTCCATGATATTCCCCGGCAGGGGTACGTGGCGCAGTCTTGACAGTTATCCAAATTGGTTGCAGGCGCTCTGCAGACAATTCAAATTCACGATTTGGCATGAATACATTGGCTAATTCGCCAATATACTGATAATAACTATGGGTTGACGGAGTAGTATTGACAAAATCCAGAAAGCGAATTTCAATATCGTTCTTTTTGATTTTAGCACCATCGGATCCGATTAAATCGTATTGTATGGCAACATTAACTAATCCCGGCTTCTTATTCGGATTTGCCAAAAGGGCAATCTGCGCACTCTCATACTCGTTGGATGCCGCGGAAATTTGCAGTTCCCGGGCTTTATCTCCCATGAAATCATACAGTGCAGGCTTTAATCGCTCCATCGTACTCTCGCCAAGCACAGCTATGGCGTTGTTTTTCTGAAACAACGCCTGATATTTGATTTTAGATAATTTTTCTTTTATGGTATTCAGATTACC
>CAYMSF010000202.1:2104-4771 GCA_964392985.1 uncultured Victivallaceae bacterium
CCCCTTGTCATCGGTTAAATACAAACCAGTGTGGAATTCGCTACCATCGCCTTGATAATCAAACTCCAGACAACTGTAAGGACTAAGATTCCATTCTCCGACAGACTCAAAAATCACAACATCACCACCGCGAACATCGGGATTAAGTTTATCCATATCTAAAGCTGTATTATTAAATTTATAATCGATTTTTACTGCGCCGTCAATCACCTTGCAAGTAGTACCGGTGATGTCGCCGCGTTCAACTTTTTGCTGCCAATCAGTATTCAGATTTATGTTCAAAGGCTCTATTAGCTGGGCAAAAACGTTAATAGTGCCAATAACCATCACCAACAATAAATAAATTTTTAACATATAATTAACCTAATTTTAAAGTGTTTAAAAGCTTTGCGATTTCTTCACGCCATTCATTATATTTTTTGACATCATTAGTATAATCGTAACGCTCATCAACTATACCTTTCATTGCTAATAACTCTTTAGCTTTTGTTTGATTAGTTGACGACAGTTTATGCAAATTATTTTTCAACAATGTCAGATATTCATAGTCCTCCATGCCATCGCGCCAGTTTTCCAGGCGTAAACTAGGCCAGGGCGTATCATTGCGTCCCGGATAATAAAGATAGCCTTCGCCAGGCGGATACAACCATTTTTTAAAAGTCCATGTGACGTCAGGCCATCTTGTGCCATCTTTGCGGGAGGCATTTTCATCACCCCACAAATTCGCAGACCAATATAACACTCCATCAACATTATATTTAAAACTCATTACCGGAAATATTCGCATGGCAAAAGAATTTGCTAACAGAGAGAATTCGGGGAAGGGATTATAAATCACATTAGCCGGATACCAAAACACTTTACGTCCGTTTTTCTGGTACAGTTCTTTTTCCCTTAGTTGAACCCTGTCAGACAGAACAGCGAACGAATCGACGGACCTGAAAGTCTCATCTTCCCAAAGTGGTAAATCAGTACATGGAGTAAAAATCAGCTTGGATTCGGGGATAATATTTTTTATGATTAAACCCTCATTTATGGCATCAAGTCGTTCCTGTTTGGTCCTTGCTTCATCGCGCAAATAAAAATAGGCGTTGTCTTTCCATTTATACTTATTGATATGATCTTTAATTATTTTAAGATTTTCTTGAAATTTGTCTTTTTTTGCGGTATCCACTTTACCTTCAGATATAATAGTGCTAACTTCACCCAGCATAACATAATCTGTGCCTTTTTGCGCAGCACGAAGAATTTTTTCATATTTAGTGTTGTCAATTGTTGAGCCATCGCCAGTTAAATTACTGAGTAATTTTCCTTGAAACGTTGCCCATGTTGGCATACCCGAAATTCCTATTCGATACTCGTTGCAAAACTCAATAGTTTGTAAAAGTTTATTTTGTGGTATGTCACCAAAACCGGTATTAAAAAACCAGGCGCCATAATCATATTTTTTATATTTATAGAAGTTTACCCAATTATGGCTCCACAAATTAAACAATGTGGCTAACGAGGATCGCTCCGGGAGTGTAAAATTAAATACTTCTATGTTTAGTGGCAACTGACGCGCTATTCCATTAATTTTGACATTCATCTTGGCCGTGTAAATGCCGGGTTTGACATCTCGATTGGCATAGAGCGTATAGAATATTGTCCGATTTTCGCCTGGTTTTGAAGATTTAAATTCATTCATCGGCAATAATGGATCCGGTACAAGGCCGGTAATTTTTTTGCCGGGATATTGAGTAGTACCGCTGATATCAACTTCATCAACCAGGTAGAGTTTACAGATCATATTAGCTGGCAAACCGGTAACAAACGCGTCCAATGTCGTAATTTTATCTTCCGGAAAAATCGTCAGTTGTCCAGATTCATATTCATTTTTTGCCAGGTTAATGCTTAAATTTGGAGATTCTATTGTTCCTTCAAAATCACGTATGAGCGAATTGCGCTTGATACGATTTAACGGGGTAGAGACGCCAAGATAGAACGGTTGCTTCGGTAACTTTAACGACTCAATATTGTTTTTAAGCGGTGGATTAACCCGCGTTAACTGTATATTGTCCAAAAAAAAACTGACTTCACCGTCTTTATTATTGGATGTATAAATCTTGAAAGTCGCCTCGTCGCAGTACTTAACCAGAGTATTATCAGTAATTTTAAACTTTAAGTGCTTGGTTTCGCCAGCAGATAATTTATCAAAAGTAATAAGTACATTTTGAGCCTCGCCATTAAATAAAAGGATGCTTAGTGATTCTAATGGCGTATTCGCCTTAAAATCCAACTCTAAATATTCATACCCGCGCCACTTGTTAAGATTTACCCGCTGCGTTATTCCGTGCCATGGTAATTTGCCGACAGTAATCAATGCTGAGCAATTTCCCTCGCTTTTCCACAATGAGCTTTTCTCTAATTTTGTTCCTTCTGTATTCCAATCCTTCAATTCCTGTTCATTTTCAAAAGAATATTTGGGCGCGCCTAGTTCAGGTAAGGGCCTGGCTTGCTCTGCCAGGCTTTTAACCTTCTCAAAAGTAGTAACTTTTACGCATAACCATACCGCCTGCGCCATATACCCGGTTAAAACATATTGGTCGAACTGCTCAAAATAAGAATCATCTGCCGAGAAAACAGCTTTTAAAGGCACTGTCCATCCATCGCATGATAATGACACAT
>CAYMSF010000203.1:0-4724 GCA_964392985.1 uncultured Victivallaceae bacterium
GAGTTTGTGTCGCGAATCTAACGATTTAGTGTCGTAATTAGACGACTTTTAGGATTATAAAAACGCTATTAAAGGATTATTCACCTGCACAGACAATATCAAAAGAATTTTACGGTATAATTGCAGAGGCGCTTGAAAATATTTGCACCACGAACCCTGATGATTTTTTAAAGAAACTAGAAGGGCCACCATATGCATACGATACATTAAAATCTATAACCTTTGATAAAGGTTTTAGAGCGGTACAAAGAACAAAAAAGACCCTTCCTGACGATACATGGTATTTTTTAGGCGATTGGTTATGTACATATATTGATAAATATCCTAAGATATTGATAGGCAACTTAATTTTTCTTACCTCTTCAGATAATATGGTCATTGATGAAAATACTTTGGATACTGGTGTTGCATTTAATCCAAGATATTATTTATATTATTTTTGGAATAACCCGATTGTAGTTATGGAGATATTTGCTAAAGATTACGGTCTTATTTTCCCGGAAGAAGAGAAAATCCTTCATGGCAGATATAATAAGCTTAAAAGCATTGCGAATACTACACTAGATGAGTTTTCCCAAAGCGGATATGATGATTTTTATTCATGGTTGAACGAAGTAAAATATAAAAGCGCAAATTTATGGAAAGTTTTTGATAGAAATGACGGGAAAAGTATAAATCATGCAGTAGAGTTATTTAATAAGCCAGATTCTTCAAGTGCTCAAGAAACCTCCAATACTGAGCTTCAAAGTTTTACTTCGGAATCAACATGCACTGATGGGGCCGAAAATTTAGCTCAGGTTGAACTCCCCAAGGATGATGAGCCTTAATTTCTGTCTTATTTAACTGTCCATCTTGTATGTTTTCGGGTCAAACATCCGCTTTTGTGTTTTCTGAGATTGAAGAACGATTATTTTTGCTTGTCTTTTCGTGCCACGCTACCCTACCTGCGATTGTCAATGCGCACGAGGATTGGCCGGATTTTGAGCATCTAATTTTGCCGGAGTCGATTGTTCCGGGCAATAGTTTATACTGCCGATTGTCGAGTGAAAATCCATCTCCTGCCATATATTACTCTTGACTTTAGTCTCCCTCGGTTTTATATTCCAGGTAAGATGATTAATAAAATTGCTGTTCAGTCTGATTAATTTGGAAATCCTTGAAAAATACCTATGGATCTGCAAACTCTAAAATATTACGCCACCAATGCAAATGAACTTGCCGGAAAGTATGATAACTTCAACGGCGGAATATCTGATTACTTCCAGCAGTCCTTTGAAAAGACAGGTAAAATTCTGGATATTGGCTGCGGCACCGGACGCGATCTGAAAATTCTGCATGAAATGCACTATTCGGCTGATGGCGTTGATCCATGCGATGAATTTGTCGAATTATGTAATAGAAATATAACCGGCTATGGTTCTGTTGTTAAAAAAGATTCACTCCCTGAACTCAAAGAAATACCGGATAAGAGTTACGGCGGAGTTTTGTGTTCCGCAGTCTTGATGCATCTCCCGAAGGAACATCTTTTCGATGCGAGTTTTGCAATCAGACGGATTTTGAAGGAGAATGGACGATTTTTAATGTCTGTTCCCCTGTATGACAAGACGATTGATGAAAAGACGAAAAGAGATTCAGACGGGCGCTTTTTTAATGGCATCACTCCTGAAAACTTCCAGTTAATCTTCGAGCGGATTGGTTTCTCGCTGATAGGCCGCTGGGACAATGATGACAGTCTCGGCAGAGAACACCGCAAATGGGCGACTCTTCTATTTGTTCTGCGCAACTCCAGCGAAAGCCGTCCGATAGATACGATTGAATCAGTATTGAACCGGGATAAGAAAACCGCGACATATAAACTGGCGTTATTCAGGGCGTTGGCTGAAATTGCCATTACCAATTATAATCTTGCTCAATGGCTGCCGGGCGGAAAAGTAAAGATTCCAATAAAGGATGTCGCGGAAAAATGGATGGAGTATTTCTGGCCTTTAATGGAAGCTAAAATAAAACAGACAACCGGATTGCCCAGCGCGTTCGAGAAGACGATGTTTCCCCTGCTTGAATATTATCGTGGTAACAAGGGAGGACAGACGAGATTCTCCATACAATATAAGAAAGGCGATCTTCCGCCTGATGCATTGAACCTTGCTGACAAATCATTTAAAGATATAAGCCGCACAATATGGAATCAGCCGGTAAGATATGCCGGCGGGGGAAAGTTCTCGGTATTTCAGTACGATAAGAAAGATAAAACCATAATTGTCGGAGCCGATATCTGGCGGGAATTGTCGTTGACTGGCTCATGGATTGCTGACGCCTCAATACTGCGCTGGGCGGAGCTTGCTTCCAGAATTTCCAGAAATGCAATCAAGCCCAGCCAGGTGATTGACTGCCTTCTTACCGTTCCAATTCCAGAACGCGAAGTATCTCTGGCGAAAAGCCTTTATGATTCCATTGCCGAAAAGCGTTGTGTATGGACGGATAAAACAATAAAGAGCAAGTATGCGATTGATCATGCCATCCCTTTCAGCCTGTGGAAAAACAATGATTTATGGAACTTGTTCCCGGCCGGCAATGAGGTAAACAGCAATAAAAGTGACAAGCTTCCGACGAATGAGCTTCTCAAAAAGAGGAAAGACCTTTTTGTTTACTACTGGGAAAATGCAAGAAATAAATATCCCATTTGCTTTGACTATGAAGTTTCAAAATTTATCGGTCAGGACGTTGCAAAATTAAATGGCGGCTGGGAGAATATCTTGTTCGCTAATTTTGCCGAAGCCATCGAGATCACGGCAATTCAACGCGGCATAGAAAGATGGCAGCCGGCGAGCTTTGCAGCAATGATAACCAGTGAGACAAAATTGCCGGTTAACAGTGATATGGAAAAGATATTTGAACAAAATATTTCCAGCAATGCCGATGAGCAATCGAAGAGCGTGGAAGTGGACAAAGAAGAAACTGCCCCGAAAATAGCAATCCAGTTCTTTCCCGATCTGAAGATTGCCTGCGGTACTTTTAAATCTGACTTCGCAAGAACTGATTATGATAGTAAAACTATCGAGATTGAAAATGTTCACGGAAATCTTGATCCGGAACGGCATTTCCTGGTAAGGGCAAGCGGCAATTCCATGGACTCCGGGAATGCCCCGATTAAGGATGGCGACCTGCTCCTGCTTGAATTCAACGCGGGTGGAACGATTTCCAATCAGATATTTGCAGTTGAATATCTGGATGAACTCGGCGAAACAACCTATGTCTTAAAACGCATAGCGAAGGATGCCCCCGGCCGGTATCGTCTTGTTTCAACAAACAAAGATTATCCCGACATCCAGGTAAACACCGAAAATATGTTTCCAATTGCAAGGCTCAAAAAGAATCTTGGCCAGATATAATAATTTGTCACGGGGCGGGTTAAAACGGGCCACGCCGGGACGGCTTTATGTTCTCACCATGAAGGACATGAAGTTGGGAGCCAAGGAATACATGTTTAACCACGAAAGACACGAAAGAACACGAAAGTAATAACAGAAATGAAGCAGGAAGAAAATACAAGTCAGCGGATTACAGCGGCGACTCCCGCAATAATTCGCTGACTGGTTTTATCTCTGTGACCTCTGTGCACTCTGTGGTAAAACAGGCTGTTCTTCGCGCCTCTGCGCCTTTGCGTTAATGTCACGGGACGGGCTAAAACGGGCCACTTGTAGAATTTTCCGCTAATTTGATTATATGATTCGCGTCAATCGCCTGTTGCATAAAGTCAATGTCATGGTAAAATATACCGTCATAAAAAACTAATAACTGGCAGAGAAGCCGCTGATGAGCGACAGGGCGATGGCTTGAAGCCGGAAGTCTAAACTATATGGAGGAAACTTATGCGCAGGAATGTTATTCTCATTGACTTTGAGAGCGTCCAGCCCGCACAACTCGCGGCGCTCGACCATGAGCACTTCAAGGTAATCGTCTTTGTCGGCGGCCAACCAGGCCAGGATTCCGTTCGAAGCCGTTGACGCGCTCCAGCGCATGGGCAGCAGAGCCGAATATCCAAAGCCAATAGCGTGTAAATATTGCAGAGGTTGAAAACTGGTATGCACGGCGTTATTCTAAACTGTCGGCGGCACAAAAGGCGAATCTGCGCAAACTGGGCAAGAGAGATGATTATTTAGAGTTATACTGATTGAAATAGAGGTTTTTGGAAATGAGAAAAAAGATGGTTTTTGAGATAAATTATGGATATGATGAATAAACCAGTGAAAGAAATCAGCGAGGTCGCGAAGTTGCTTTTCCAGGAGCTTTCCCGGCTTATTGACCAAAGCAAAGATCCGTTGGTTTCGACCGTAGGAGGGAAGCGATGAGCGTGAAAATGGATTCACAAAAGTCTGCGTTAGCGGAGGCTGATCATCTTTTTGACCGGGTGATTTCGATTTTGGAGGAAGCGCGCGGGAATGTGGTTCGCTCGGTCAACGTGAATATGGTGCTGGCGTACTGGCTTATCGGACGGGAGATTGTTGAGGAAATTCAATCCGGGCGGGAGCGGGCGGAGTATGGAGAAAAGGTTGTGGAAAAACTGTCGGCGAGGCTGACGGAGCAGTATGGGAACGGATTCTCATCAACCACGCTTCAGTATTTCAGAAAATTCTATCTTATTTACTCTGGGCGGTGTTCCGCCATTCCGCGCCCAATGGGCGCGGAATCTGGAGCGGGATTATCCGTTCAGCCAATATCACGCC
>CAYMSF010000204.1:0-4691 GCA_964392985.1 uncultured Victivallaceae bacterium
TAATTCGGAAATACGCCCGGTGTTGCTTCAAGAAATTCGCCGGCATGTTCAACGCGCCCATCTTCATAGAGGATGTGGTGGGAAAACTGGAATGCCACGCCTTCATAAGGATGTCTGCCAGCGGTAAACGGGATTGCTGCCATTGAGGTTTCAAAGTCAATAAAATGGAGCGGATAAACCCATGAATCCATTTGCGCTTTGAGTTGTTCAGTCAGACAGGTCAAGGTGTTATCGTTATTCTTTACTTTGTTAACTTGCAGCAGTTGCCGTTCACGCTGGGACATGCCGTCATTTTCGTTTTTTGTATTAGAGGAGAAATCCGCGTCGGTCATTTCTGTTATTTTGACACGGCGTTCTGCCAGTAATTTTTCTTTATCCCGGAAATTCCATACTTCGAAAATGGTGGGTTCGTTAAAGTCGGCATCCTGCCAGCGTAATTGTTGTTTGAAGCATTCGCGTTTACCGCTTTTTAAACCTTTGGCGATATCTTCCGTCGAGGCATCAAATTGACAATTTTTACACTGCCCGGATAAACGGCAAATGATTTTTTCATCCCGGGCATAAAATTCTGCAAAGGAATGCGCCCTTTTGCGGAAATCCGTTTCCCATGGATTGCAGAGTGGACTTTCCGGCATGATAGCTTCCTGATAAATCTGTTCAATAATATTATCAACCCGGACGGCGGTAAGTATCCGGTTACTGCATTCTTCCGGAGTTACCGGAACGGCAATGTAGCAGTTTTTGCGTCCGTTATTATTTATGATCCGGAATTTTTGATTCAGTCCGGTAGTTGTGGCGATTGAGGTTTTATCCGCCAGCATTAAATATGCCTGTATCTGCGCTTCAGGAAACGCGAGGCTCAAGACATATTTCTGAAAAGCGGCATCTTCCAGATATGGCTGCATTTGGGTATCTATTTTACCGCTTTTATTGAGAAACAGTTCATTATCCCAATCGAGGGCGGAGAATGATTTAGCTTTTACTTCAATAAGTTCCAGAAGGTTGCCGGTTTTGCGCAGGATGTCGGCACGGATAAAGAACTTATCCGTCTGGATTGCCGCTTCAAAAATAGTAACGTTGTCGCGTTCCAGCAATGCCCTGGTTTGTTTAATCGCCTCAACGGCATCCAGCGTTTCTACCTCTTCACCACCAGGGTAATAACATTTAGCCAGTTCCCCGACCTGGAAACCGCCTTCGGCGAGTGACTGCAAAAATTCATCTTCCAATGAATTGTCAGCGTATTCCTTGCGTTTGCCGGTATAGAACAGTTTAGCCGGGCACTCTTCGGCAAGTTTGAAACGCGATTTTGAGAGATAACGCGACATACACAAACCTTATAATTTAAAACTTTCCATTCCGGGGAATATTCATAACGCACGGAATAATTTACCGCGAGTTAAGGCGATATTCCAACGTTATGAGAATATTTTAGTTTTAAATTACAAGGGGCATACTTGTGTCAAACAGCCATTTAGTGACTGTTTGTACAACAAGTATGACTTAAAGCACATTATGGTTTAAGTTGTTTTTGTTTGTGCAGAGATGAATTCAATTGCCTTTTCTATATCCCTGTCATCAATCATGGCACCTTGAATACGTTCCAAATTACTGCTTCCCGGAGGAGAGAAAAGCATATCGCCACTACCCAGTAATTTTTCTGCCCCCGCCTGATCAAGAATAACCCTGCTATCGACGGAGCTGGATACTTTGAACGCGATTCTAGTCGGCATATTAGCCTTGATAAAACCGGTAATAATATTGACTGAAGGACGCTGGGTGGCAATAACGATATGAATACCGGCGGCACGACCCTTTTGCGCGATGCGGGCAATATTGGTCTCCACGTCATCTTTTACATCAGTCATCATGATATCTGCAAGTTCGTCAATGATGATAATCAGATTCGGCATTTTGGCAGGAATCGGCATGCCGGCATCATCAAGTTCCGGGATTTCCGGTATTGATCTGGAATTGAATCCGGACAGATTTCTAGTTCTGACTTTAGCGAGAATCCGGTAACGTTTTTCCATTTCATTGACCGCCCAACTTAATGCCGGCGAGACTTTTTCTATGTCGTTGATTACCGGAGTGAGCAGATGCGGTAATTTATCGTATATTGCCATTTTAATGACTGTCGGGTCAATGAGTATTAAACGCAGTTCTTCCGGGGAAAATTTGAAGAGCAGACTCATAATCAAGGTATTCATAAAGACACTTTTGCCGCTGCCACTGCCGCGGGAACCGGCGATGAGCAGATGCGGCGCTTTTGCCAAATCCATTACAACCGGTTTTCCGGAGACATCTTTGCCGAGAACAATCGGAATTTCTGCTTGGGTAAGCGACCATTGCTCCGTCAACATGATTGAACGCAGATAAACCTTTTCCGCAACTGAGTTAGGCACTTCCACCCCGACCACATTCCGTCCTGGAATCGGCGCCAGAATACGGATGCTTTCGGCGGCAAGTTCTATCGCGAAATTGTTATTCAATCCCGACATTTTTTCAACTTTTACTCCGGGCGAAAGCGAAACCTCGAAGCGGGTTACGCGCGGTCCGGTAATAGATCCGGTTACTCTGCCGTCAACACCGAAACTTTCCATGGTTTGCTGTATGATATTTTTCTTGAGTTCGATTGATGCGCTACTTTCGGTAATGTGTTCTGTGCCAATTTTGAGCATGAATACGGACGGTCGGCTATAGTCAGTTGACTTGTATTCGAGAATTTTAACAGGAGAATTTTTGTCTGCCTTATTAATATTTTGGCGATGTTCGGCTATATGAGGATTAGACTCATCTTGCTCCGTTTCTTCCTGCTCGAAAAGTTTTTGTCCGCCATTTAGAACGATGTCAGACCAGTCATAATACTGACTGAGCGTTATTCCGTAATCTTTACAAATATCTGCGACTGCATTACCCTCAAGACCAGCCAATACGACTTGAAACTTTTCTTTTGCGGTTAATTGCTTTTTCATAGAAATTTCCTCTTTTTGATGCTCTATACGGTTGTAAGTTCTTTAAAACCCGATTGCTTTTGTTTTGCTGCCGCCATTTTTCATGGCGGATTCACGTTCAAGACCCTCAAGCAGATCGGAGACTTTGATTTCCTGCGGATTCAGATAGTATAACCCTTGTCTGACGGTACGGAAATCTCCCGGTGCCAGATTGGGAATAGCTTGCAGTCTAAACTCCTCCTCCGGAGTAATCGACAGTTTGAACATCCGTTCAAAGAAAATCTTTTTGCCGGGGTCATTCAGGTAATCGAATTCCAGTTTAAAGGTGAACCGGCGTAACGTAGCCGGGTCAAGATTCTTAACGAAGTTGGTTGCCCCGATCAGGACACCGTTAAAGTTCTCCATCTGATAGAGCAGTTCATTGACCTGAGTAACTTCCCAGCTTCTTTGCGCTTTTTCGCGGGTTTGCAGCAAACCGTCAATTTCATCAAGGAAGAGAATGGCTTTTTCCGCTTCGGCTTCGGCGAAGGCCCTTTTTAAATTTTGTTCTGTGCCGCCGACATACATATCCAGCAGATCGCTGCCCATCTTTACCAGAACCTTGCAATCAAGTGTCTTGCCGAGATATTTAACAAATTCAGTTTTGCCGGTTCCGGGATGGCCGGAAAGGAGCAGATTCATTCGCGGACGATCGATACCGCCGGAGTTTTCTGAACGGAAACGGTGAATGGCCGGGGCGATATTCTGCAACGGGAGATTGCCTTTGATATTCAAGCCATCAAGGCAGTAATCGCTGGCGGCGATGAATTTGGTGTTTTCATCAGGAACGCCCATTAATTCGCAATGCGGTTCAAGCAGTTTCGTGATGGTTTTTTCCAAATCGCTATCGGTTTTTAATTTGCTGTAATTGCGTAATGTCAGATCAATTCCGCCGGCGCTGATTTCATACCTGGCGGCAAATTTACTTAACACATCTTCCGGAATTTTATCGGCAATGCCGTGCTTTTCCGCAGCTTTTTTCCAGATAAGAGTCCGTTGCATTGTGGTAAGTTTTTCAAATTTTATCGAGTAATCAAAGCGTCTGCGACTGGACAGGTCGAGCGCTTTGGCGGAAGTATTCGTAATCCAGATACAGGGATGTTTAGTCGTGTCCATAACACTGTTCAACATGCCTTTGTCGCCGCCACCGGTATCAAACAGCATTAAAAAAGGTCCGCCACTGCCTAACATCTTGTCGGCTTCGTCAATGATGATTAAACTTTCCTGCGGTTCCACTTGCAGTCCGCACACATGCAGCGCGGCGAAACGGAAATTATTAGAGTAGTCGCAATGTTTTCCCTCACCTTTGCTGCTGCTTTGTGCAACAAAATAGGCATTGAGTCCCAGTTCCGCGGCCAGCGAACAGGCAAAACTGGTCTTGCCGGTACCGGGTTCGCCATAGAGCAGAATATTAATCCCCTGACCTTTTTCACCCGAGGTCATCAGGTTTTTCAAAAAGTCACCGTGTTTTTCTGCAAGTTCGCCGTAATAATTCCACGGCAGTACCGGTTTTTCATTTTTGGTAAAATAGCGATTAACGAGGGGTTCATCATCCACGCCGCTTAGATATTGCAACAGTTCATTATTGAACATCAAATTTTCGTCAATGCAATTGAGCCGGCGCAAACGGCCATCCGTTTTACTGATTTTCTGCATTTGTTCAAATGAGATACCCAGTGAGCAGGCAAAGCGATTCATTTT
>CAYMSF010000205.1:0-4663 GCA_964392985.1 uncultured Victivallaceae bacterium
CTCTTCGAGGCCTTCGATACCCCGGTATCGGCAGCCTCTCAGAATACGAACCAATTCTCAAAATCGTCGCAATCTATAGTTGAATTTTCAGCCGTGCAGAGTATAAAAATCCTGAGGCGCAATGAAACAACAGGCGGAGATGCCCAAAAAACAATGTTTCTCATGCAATGCGGAATTGCCGGCAAATGCGGTGATATGCGTCAATTGCGGATTTAATTTCAAAACCAACCGGCAGATGTCAACCCAAGTCGGCGAGGCTTTACCGGCGCCGGGACATTATTCCGCCGGACTGGTTTTCGAGAAGCCTTCGCTGCTGAAACGGATCGGCGGGCTTCTGCGCAGTAAAGTGACTGTCGTCGTCTGCCTGCTTATCTTATTCAGCGGCGGTTGTTATTACTGCAAAAACACCGTCAGCGCCGGGATTGCCGAACCGGTATATGCGCTGCCTCTGTTCCAGGGGGTGCAGGCATCGCCCTGCTCAAAAGATTTTATCAAACAAAATTCGCTGCAGCCGGACTGCATGGTACTTGGCGGCGAAGACACGATTGTCCTGATGCACCGGGCCGGGGCCGCCACCGGCAACTATCTGCTGATACCGGTACGCATGTCTGCCGCCTGGTCTGTTGCCAATAAACTGGACGGGCGCTACCACGGTTTTCTTAACAGCAAAGATTTTGAATTATGCGCCGGAGCCCGGTCCCTGCACCCGCTAATATTATATCAGCGGCTTCCCGCCGGATTCAGCATGGATATGCTGGCCGCCAGACGGGAGCAGTCCCGTTACGCCGGTTATGCTGAAAATGAAAAAATGGCATTCACATGGCATGGCGAACTTTTTTACCTTAAAAATTTTCAGCCCGGAATTATTGACCGGACGGTGTTTAATAATGGCGGCAATATGCGTCTTTCAGCCTCCGCCGTCAAAAACTCGGAAATTATTTTGAAATACCAGGCGGAATCCGGCAAAGAGATTCCGCTGGCCGATATTAAATTCACCGGTGCGCCGCCATTCTCGGATTTTAAATTCAACAATTGTACCGAGGCAAAACAAAACGGGGATATCTGTTACAGTGTTGACGGCAGCAATGTCAGTCCGCAGATCAGTCTGAACATTACGTTGCGCTATGTGATTGAAGGCCAGTGGGTGATGGAATGCCGGAGCAAAGCTGAATGCGAAAGCTGGCTGGGTGGAAACAAGTTCGAAAACGACAAAGGCTACATGCCGCAACCGGTTGACGTCTGTCTGCTATTCCCGATGCCATTCCCCGCCGACAGGCCGTACACGTTAAAAATGTATAACACAACTATAGCCACATTCGAAAAATGAATATGAAAAAGGAAAAAATGCGCATACTATATTTTCTGACATTTATTGCCAACGTGGGATTGACTCTGCTTGCTTCGGCGATGCTGCCGGCCAAAGTGGCATGTCATTTTGGCATTAACGGCGCTGCTGACGGCTGGATGAATAATTATGCCAATTGTATCGTTATGACCAGCTTGCAGATTTTCCTTTTTTGTATCATTTATTTCCTGCCGCGACTGATTTTTCTGTTCCCGCCATGCCTGGTTAACCTTCCCAACAAGGAATACTGGCTGAAGCCATGCATGAAACATTGCACTATCAAAAAATTACAAAGTTTCATGTACAGTTTCGGTGCTGCGATGTTCCTGCTTTTACTTGCTGCCGGATTGCTTACGCTTGAAGCTAATCTATCCCGGCCGGTAAAATTGAATATATATCTGTTTTACACTGCGCTAAGTTTTTTTTCAGTATATCTTGCCGGATGGATAATTATGTTTTACCGTGCATTCAGGATACCTTTAGAGCCGCAATGATCTTGTAATGATAATCGGAACTTTATCCCGCAGAGCAGGAACACCGGGAAATCCTTTTTATCCACGAATGGCACTAATTGGCACTAATAAAACAGAAGCAATTGCTGTGAGTTTAATTTTATGACGCAAAATCAAATTCACAGCAAAATATTCATTCGTGTAATTAGTGGAGCCAATTGCAAAACTCGCGTTTTGCAGGAATTCAGAAGACAGAATCCAGAATTCAGAATGAAATTCTAACTCAAATCCAGTTCGTTTTTCAATTATTCTGACTCCCGGCTCCTGAATTCTGACTACTTTTGAAATTACCTCAGTGGACAAACTTTTCCAGTTTTAAAAACTTTTATCTTTTTACTTTTATCTTTTTACTTTTATCTTTTTACTTTTATCTTTTTACTTTTGTCTTTACTCCTCACTCCCCACTCCTCACTCCCCACTCCTCACTCCTCACGCCTCAATCATCTTCTTTAATGCCGCCGCTTTTGGCTTTTTCGCGCTTATGGTTAAGTTCCCATTTACGCTTTTCCTCGCGCAGCTTTTCCAGCTTCTTCTGCTCCACCGGCGTCGGCTCTTTCAGCAGTTCAGAAAAACGTTTTTGAGCTTCATCAAAATTATCGGATATTTTCTTGTACTCAGGCGTCTTCGTCCTGCCGTTCATCATTGCCAATTCAATAAAATCCTTGGTTTTAGCCATGTAATCAAGCATTTTATAAACTCTTTCATACCACCCCCGGTCAATTTCGGTATCCGCTTCCAGGAAACGAATATTCAACCAAGCTTTTACCATCCCTGCTGTTGAAATGTATTTTATTGCAGTCGCTGGCTTGCCTTTCTCACCTTCAAGAAAAACCCTGTTCGATTCATTTAAAAAGCCCAATACGCCATCACGCGAAATCGTCATATCGACAAGCTGTGCCGCCGTTTTTGTAGAAACTACTGTTTTCGTCGCCGGTTTAGCCACGTCAGCGGCCTGCAATACTGCCAGTGTAACAAGGAATGAACATATCCATACAACATAAACTCTCATAGTACCAGTCTCTTTTTATTGAATATATTTTATGCTCAATATTTCACAGGTTCCGTCAATTTTCTTATGGACAAGCGCCTGCACTTTCAACGTGGACGTAATCTCATCGGCATAATAATTCTTGCCGTTATCAACTTTCAAATCAAATTTCCCCAGTTCAGCGGTAATAGCAACTGGCGTTGTATCTCCGGATAATTTTTTATTTATCGTAATCGGAGTGCCGACCGGTCCGCCTACGTCTTTAATCGTCTGCACCACCAGAATTACCGTGTAATAGCTGTCAAAATCTACCAGATTTATCATTTTGCCCATGATTTCGTCTTTCATCGCCTTCGTGGTATAGCCTGGAACAGGACTGGAGCCGGCAATAATATCATTAACTACCTGAGCTCTGGTCTGATAAGCATTAACCGCAGTTCCGGTACGGTTGAAAATGCTGTCTACGATGTTACCGATATCGGTATCAGAAAGAGCAGTTCCGCCGCTTGTAAAAGGCGCGGTAACAGTATTCAGCATTGTACTGCCGGACTTAATATTCTTGAACAAGGAGTAAAGCACAATCCGCCGGCTCAAAGCCGGATCATTATATTCGTTATTAAGGTCAATTTTATAATTACTGGTCGAGCTGTTCATCTTGATCTGGTCAAGAATATTGGCATCGCCGGAGGCATAAGCGCCTCCGCCCGCCCAATATTTGTTGCCATTGACTGTGATTGCCGACGCCAAGGCCGTCTTGGTTGCGTCATATTTATTCAGATTCAGCGTCTGCCATTTCTCCCCGCGATGAATAAATCCCAGTTCCCACGGCGAAACCATTGCTGCCTCGCGAATGTACGCAGTGGACAGATGTCCTGCCGAGAACGCCGGATCCGTAACTGTTTCAGCATCGGTAGTACGGCCACTCGGGTCGGAATTGGTATTTACAGCACCGCGAACAGCACCTGAGCTGTCATCAGCCGTCCAGATCGCATAAAGGTAAGTGCCTGTATTATCTACCGCTGGCGCCTTAATTGTCCAATCCAGTTCGTTTAAATTCTGCCTTGGATCCTCAGTTTCAACAGAAAACCAGCCGTTATCTGTAACACTGCCAATCACAACAGGGCTCGGTGAATGATTTTGAAGTGTTGCAAGCGTGGCTGTTTTATTAATTTTTGCATAGTCGTAAAATATATTCGGTGTGTTAGGCTCATACAATATAGCTCTGTCGACATAAAATTTAACATTGCTAACAATTTCATGCTCATGCCCTGGCGGAACGCTCATATCAACAATCGGGATAGTCGGCGTTGCCGGCGGTGTGATCGTACTAATCGCAGTGCCATATCCATTCCGCCAATCAAATGCGTTAATAACAATATCAAACGGAACAGGATTATTGGGATTACTCGCGCTACCAACATCGTAATTATAGGTAAAGCTTCCTATGACCCTTAAACAAAGAGTAGCGCTCTGCGTACTGGCATAAATATTGATTATTTCCGCATACAACTTGAACGTGAGAGTCGTGCTAAGATCATATTTAGCTGGATTACCCACATTTGTGGAGATTTGTGAAAATGCTGTTACGTTGCCGCCGATTTCATTGATATATGGCGTCTTTTTATTTCCGGTAAAAGTTGGCGCAACGGTCAGCCAGTCGGCGGAATCCGAAGTGGCGGAAGTGGTAAGCGGCATGCAGTAATCAACCAGATTGGCGGCGATCTGGTGGCGGCGGGCAATAACCCCGGCAGCGGTGCTGCCGAAAGTAGCGCCCAATGCTGTGTCAACCGTACCATCGGTCTTATAGCCGAAAAGCGC
>CAYMSF010000206.1:0-4639 GCA_964392985.1 uncultured Victivallaceae bacterium
TAAGGACTTATGTTGAGACGCAAAAAGCAGCGACCGACTTTTGGCGGGTTCATCTATTTATATTTACAGCCGTGGTATTGTCAAAATATACATCTAGCAACTTGATTTTAAAGAACCATCTATTATATTCGCATTAAAGTTGTAACGTCTTAGCCTGAATAATTTTTACGAATCGTTGAATTTATGACTTTCTGGAAATGATTACTAATGGTAAAAACTAATTCAATGACAAAAAAGAAAATTTTTTTGAGTACAACATCGACAGATGCTATCTTGGAAAGTATTTCCGATGGTGTTTTTACGATTGACCACGACTGGATTATTAACTCCTTTAATCGTGCAGCCGAGAAAATTACCGGTATTAAACGATGCGATGCGGTAGGTCATTTGTGTTCGGAAGTCTTTCGCTCCAGTTTGTGTGAGGGCGCTTGTGCCCTTAGGCAGACTATTGAAAACGGCATACCATTGATAAATGTTCCTTGTTTTATCATTAACGCTGCCGGACATCGTGTGCCGGTCAGCATTTCCACCGCAGTAATGCGTGATGAAAAAGGCAATGTCATCGGGGGAGCGGAAACATTTCGTGACCTCAGCGAGGTTGAATTGCTACGCAAGGCGCTTTCTGAGCGCAGTCGAGTCGGAGAACTTGTCAGTTGCAGTTCCTCAATGCGAAAAATCTTCGACCAGTTGCCAACCATTGCCCAGAGTGATTCTACGGTGTTGATTAACGGAGAAACCGGCACCGGGAAAGAATTAATGGCCAAAGCCATTCACAAAATGAGCAAACGGTCAAAAAAACCGTTTGTCGCGATAAACTGCGGCGCTCTGCCGGACACTTTACTGGAATCGGAATTGTTCGGTTATAAAAGGGGCGCTTTTACCGGGGCAAACCATGACAAACCGGGGCGGTTTGCGCTTGCCAACGGTGGATCGTTGTTTCTTGACGAAATCGGAGATATTTCCCAGGCATTGCAGGTGCGGTTGTTGCGGGTGATTCAAGAACGAATTTATGAACCGCTGGGATCCGCCGGCTCTGAATCCACAGATGTCAGGATCATTGTTGCTACCAACCGCGATCTTAAGGAAATGGTAAAAAAAGGCACTTTTCGCGAAGACCTTTTCTATCGGATTAATGTGATTCGACTTGAACTCCCGCCATTGCGAAAACGAAAAGATGATGTGCCGTTACTGGTCGAACACTTCATTGAACGCTTCAATCGGATGCAACATAAAAACGTGCCGGGAATAACGCCAACAGCACTGGAACTGCTGATGGCTCATGACTGGCCCGGAAATGTCCGTGAACTTGAAAACGTAATTGAGCGCGCTTTCGTAATTTGCGGTAACGGGCGGTTGACGGTATCTCATCTGCCTGATGAATTAACCGGAAATAAAACATTATCTCAACCGTCCGGAACTATCGTTTCCGCAGTGAAACTTACTGAGATTCAATACATTTTAAATGCATTGCAAAAATATGGCAATAATCGTGCCGCCGCCGCCGACTCGCTTGGCATTCACCGGAGTACTTTTTACCGGAAAGTCAAAACGCTCGACATTGATCTGCTCAAATGTAACGGTTGACACTCCTGACCCTATGTCGCATTATTGCGACATAGTCAAATAAGCATACAGATACTCTCGCCAATTCTAATGCTGTTCAACCCTCAATTTTTATATCATAGAGCCAACATTCATAGACAAGACTGATTAGGATTTTGGCTATAAACCGTAGAACGATATTTATATCGTACGAGTACGTATGGCAAAAATCGGCGTCAAAGACCAACCGGGCATCTAGCAATGTGACCGAATTGGGATTACCTTCATATTGCTGTTGATCATAAAAACCTGTCAATTTTCATAAACTATCTTTCGTGCTGTAATCTTGTCGCATTATTGCGACTGCTGGAGAAATTACCTCTCAAAGCGTCGCAATAATGCGACATTGCGGGAATGGATAATATTGCTGTAAGTACCTATATATAAACATAATAAGTATAGAATATGAACATTGGCACATATTATGCTTATCATAAAGTTGAATAAATTAGGAAATGGATTATGAAAATAGCGCTGACTGTCTGGAATGGAAGAGTTGCTCCTGTTTTTGATGTATCCGGTCAACTGTTGATACTGGAAACTGCAAAACGACAGATAATCAATGAAGCTATCGTAGCTTTCCCGCAAGAATCATTGCCGGAAAAAGTGTCATCATTGCAAAAGCTCGGCGTTTGTCAGTTGATTTGCGGCGCGATTTCGTGCCATGCTCAGGTTTTAGCTGAAAACAACGGTATCAAAGTCTATAGATTTATTGCCGGAGATTGTCGGGAAGTCATCAATGCGTGGCTGGAAAACAGACTAGAACAAGGTGATTTTGCCATGCCAGGTTGTGGTAGACAACGAAAATGTTGCCGTCGCAGAGTATCAAAATAATAAGCGCCGTGGTGTTAATAAAAACAATAACAAGGAGAACGATCATGCCGAAAGGGAACGGAACTGGTCCGCAGGGAATGGGACCGATGACAGGACGGGGCGCAGGGCATTGCGCAGGAAATAATATGCCGGGTTTTGCCGGTAACGGAGTTGGATTCGGTGGGGGGAGAGGCAGACGCAATTGTTTCTATGCCTCAGGATTGAATGGATGGCTGCGGGATGACATTATTCAAACAACGGTCACCGATAACAAAGAATCACTGCAGCGTCAGGCTGATGCGCTTGAGGCGCGGCTGGATGCGGTGAAAAAACGTTTGGACAAGACTCAATCAGATAATTAGTGAATATAATTACGCGGCGGCATGCTGTATAACGCTATGCCGTTGCATGGAGAAATCATGAAAATAGCAGTAACGACAGATGGTGATTCGCTTGATGCAGCGTTGGATGCCCGTTTCGGACGAGCTTCCCGTTTTTTAATTGTTGACACAGAGAAAAATAGTTTTAATGTTATTGATAACATTCAGAACCTGAATGCTGCTCAAGGTGCAGGAATTCAGTCGGCATTGAAAGTTCTTAGTACCGGAGCTACGGCGGTAATTACCGGACATTGTGGTCCTAAGGCTTTCCGGATATTGCATCAGGCCGGAGTCAATATATATAATTCTAAGGCAAAAACTGTAAAAGAAGCCATGGCTCTATTTATGGACGGGAAGTTGACAGCGGCGGCAGAAGCCGACGTGGAAGAACATTGGGCATGATTATCGCTGTAGCATCAGGAAAAGGCGGAACCGGTAAGACCACGGTGGCTTTGGCTTTAGCTGCTGCAATCAACCAACCGGTAAAACTGCTTGACTGCGATGCGGAAGAACCAAATTGTCATTTGTTTCTCCGGTCGGAAATTGAACGCTGTGAACCGGTTACAATCCCTGTGCCTACCGTGAACAACGCACATTGTACCGGTTGTGGACAATGTGCTAAAATATGCCGTTATAATGCGATTGCACTTGTAGGCAAGCGGATTTTAATTTTTCCGGAGCTATGCCATAGTTGCGGTGGCTGTGTGCTGGTTTGTGCGTCTGGAGCTTTAACGGAAATACCACAGGAAATCGGCATCATGGAATTCCGGCATAGCGGTTCTCTGGAACTGATTTCCGGACAACTTGCCATCGGCCAGGCAATGTCGCCACCACTAATCCGCGCCGTCAAAAAGCATATCGCTATTACCGGAGATACGATTATCGATTGTCCGCCAGGCACTTCGTGTCCAGTGGTGACGGCAGTACGCGGAGCCGATTTTGTTCTGCTGGTCACGGAGCCGACTCCGTTCGGACTTCACGATCTTACGTTAGCTGTGGCGGTGATACGGACGCTGGGAATGAAATTCGGGGTTGTTATCAACCGGGCAGATACCGGGGACAATGGCGTACGGCGTTACTGCAACGAAGAAAATATACCGCTATTACTGGAGATTCCCGACCGGCGCGAAATAGCCGAAGCATATTCGCGAGGAGAAACACTATTGCAGGCGGTTCCGGAACTTAAATCAGCGTTTGAAAAACTATTGACTGGAATTAAAGCCGGGCAATCAGCAAACAAGGCAATATGATGAACGAGCAAAAATTAAGACATGTTTTCGGGCCGGTTCCTTCACGGCGTCTTGGCCGTTCTTTAGGCATTGATCTTGTGCCTTACAAAGTATGTTCTTTTGACTGTATCTACTGCCAGTTGGGACGCACTACCACCAAGACCATGGAGCGAAAGGAATATATCCCGTTAGACGAGATAATCGCCGATCTCGACTGCCGACTGGCGGAGAATTGCGAATTTGATTATATCACGCTTTCCGGTTCCGGAGAGCCCACGCTTTACAGTAAAACCGGTGAATTGATCGAGGCGATAAAAAAACGATCCAGAAAGCCGCTGGCGGTATTAACCAATGGTTCCCTGCTTTGGAATTCAGATGTTCAAGATGCCATTCTCGGCGCTGATGTAGTGCTGCCTTCGCTTGATGCAGGAAATCCGATGTCTTTCGATAGTATAAACCGTCCATGCGAAGGTCTCGCCTTTGAGCAGGTTGTTGACGGACTTCAAAAGTTCATCCGTAGATTTAAGGGCAAAACATGGCTGGAAGTGTTTTTGCTGGGTGGAATATTCGACCCTTATTCCCAGGCTGAAGAAATAGCCAAACTGGTCAAACGTA
>CAYMSF010000207.1:0-1346 GCA_964392985.1 uncultured Victivallaceae bacterium
GTACACCGGTACTGCCGGCTTCTTGTTGGAATGCAGAAACTGCCTTCAGAAATATTGCGGGAATCATTTTTACACGATGAGACCTATATAATTGACCACGCGGAAATGCTCAAATTGAAGAAAAAACTCGCTTATGAGTTCAAGGAGCAATTGACTATTGGAACCCCGAACGAACGTGATGAAATATATCTGCGCAAATTAAGTACCCAGTTGAAAGCAAAAAAAGTCGTAGTCAAGCTCCATTTAAAGCATCAGCTTCACGCTAAACTCTATCTGGCGATCAGTGATGATGTCCGGGTGCCGGTCGTCGGTTTTCTTGGAAGCAGCAATCTTACGTTGGCAGGTTTAGCCTGTCAAGGAGAACTGAATATTGATGTAATGGACCAGGATGCGGCAGTCAAGCTGGAAAAATGGTTTAACGACCGCTGGAATGACAGTAAATGCGTGGATATTACGGATGAACTGATACAGATTATAGATGAAAGCTGGGCCGCCGACAGATTAGTGCCGCCATTTCATGTCTACCTTAAAATAGCTTATCACCTTTCACGTGAGGCGCGGGCTGGTATGAGTGAATATAAACTGCCCAGAGTATTTCAGCAGGAACTGCTGGATTTTCAACAGAAAGCGGTGCTGGTTGCAGCTCACCACTTGCATAAGCGCGGGGGCGTGATGATTGGTGATGTGGTCGGCCTCGGCAAAACGATCACCGCAACCGCGCTGGCTAAAATGTTTGAAGAAGACTTCTTTCTTGAAACGCTGATTATTTGTCCGAAGAACCTTGTTAAAATGTGGGACGGCTACGTTCATAAATACCAGCTTCATGCCAAGGTGATCTCGCAGAGCATGGTTCAAAGAGAACTGCCCAATTTACGACGTTACCGGCTGGTAATTATTGATGAAAGCCATAATCTGCGTAACGCCGAGGGGAGCCGCTATCGCTCCATTAAATCGTATCTGGTCGAAAATGACAGCAAGGTTATACTGCTTTCCGCCACACCTTACAACAAATCCTATGTTGACCTGTCCAATCAGTTGCGGTTATTCCTGCCTGATGACAAAGATCTTGGCATCTGCCCTGAACGCTATATTGAAAGCATAGGCGGCCAGGTGCAATTTACCGCAAATCATACAGAAACCTTTATCCGAAGCATTAAAGCATTCGAGAAAAGCTATTTCCCGGATGACTGGCGCGAACTGATGCGGCTCTATCTCGTGAGAAGGACCCGCAGCTTTATTAAAAATAATTATGCGGTCACTGACAATGCCAACGCCCGCAAATATTTGACTTTTGCGGATGGTACCAAGTCATATTTCCCCGACCGCATTCCGAAAAAAGTGGAATA
>CAYMSF010000207.1:1446-4637 GCA_964392985.1 uncultured Victivallaceae bacterium
ATTTATTCAGCAGAAAGAAGAAGGATATCTCAAGCAGGCAAAACAAGTTTATGAACTGTTTACCGGACAGTATAAAAACCGGTTTGAATGGGTACGCGGCGATTTGTTTAAAAATGAGCTTAAAACATCGCTTATCAAAGATGGCAGGGAAATCATTAAAATATTATCTTTTGCCAAAAAATGGAACCCGGATGAAGACCGGCAGCTCAATGCGCTTTTTGAACTGGTGAACAACACCCATAAAAAAGATAAAATTCTGGTGTTCACTCAGTTTGCCGATACCGCCAAGTATCTATGTAAACAACTGAAAGACAAGGGCGTTGAAAGCATTGAGGATGTTACCGGCGATTGCGACAACCCCACAGATTATGCGTATCGTTTCAGTCCGATCAGCAATGAAAAGCCGGAAATTAAAGAAACAGGGCAGGAATTGCGGGTGCTGATTACCACGGATGTGCTCAGCGAAGGACAGAACCTGCAGGACGGACATATCATTCTGAATTATGATCTGCCATGGGCGATTATCCGGCTTATCCAGCGGGCTGGGCGCGTTGACCGTATTGGACAGAAATCCGACAGAATTCTCTGCTATTCATTCCTTCCGGAAGATGGAATTGAAAAAATTATTAAACTTCGCCAGCGACTGAAAGAACGAATCAAGCAGAATGCGGATGTGGTCGGATCAGATGAGACATTCTTTGACGGCGATCCGGTGAATATTCATGACCTCTACAATGAGAAGTCCGGCATTTTTGATGAGGATAAGGATGATACCGAGGTTGACCTGGCGTCTTATGCCTATCAGATATGGAAAAACGCCGTGGACAGCGATTCATCCCTCGCCCGGATCATCCCGGACATGCCGGGCGTGGTTTATGCGACTAAGGAAAATACTTTTGAAAAAGAGAAAGCGGGCGTAATTGTTTATACACGCACTTCCGAAGATAATGACGTCCTCGCCTGGCTTGATGCAAAAGGTAAAATAATTACCCAGTCCCAGCTTACCATACTCAAAGCGGCGGAATGCGGCAGACACACCGCACCGCTTTATAAATTGCCGGACCACCATCAGCTTGTGAAAACCGCGGTGGAGATCATTGACAGGGAGGAGATAACCGCTGGAAGTTCGCTCGGCAAAAAGACCGGGGTCAAATACCGTGTCTATATGTGCCTGGACCGTTACTTGAAAGAAAATGAAGATACCTTATTTGTTACTGAAGAAATGAAAAAAGCGGTGGATGATATTTACAAATATCCGCTGAAGGAATTTGCGCGCGATACGCTGAACCGCCAGCTCAAGGCGGGTATTGACGATTACGGACTGGCTAATCTCGTGGTTTCGCTCCGTGACGATGATAAATTGTGTATTACCGATAATGAAGAACAGGCAAACCGGCTGCCGCAGATTATTTGTTCCATGGGAATGAAAAACCGCGAATTGTGAAAGGGAACCCGGGATGGAAAAGAATAATTCAGAAATAATCATTTACCAGACTGAAGACGGCACGACAAAAGTCAACGTCCGGTTAGAGGATAACAGCGTCTGGCTTTCTCAAAATGACCTGGTGGAATTATTTCAAACATCAAAATCAAATATCAGCGAACATATAAAACACATTTTTGATGACGGCGAACTGAAAGAAACTTCAGTTGTTCGGAAATTCCGAACAACTGCCCCGGACGGCAAAAGCTATAATGTCGCATTCTATAACCTTGATGTAATTATTTCTATCGGATACAGAGTAAAATCTCTCCGCGGCGTCCAATTTCGGATATGGGCGACAGAGCGCATCAGGGAATACCTTGTCAAAGGCTTCACCATGAATGATGATCTGCTCAAGCAATATGGCGGCGGCGATTATTTTGAAGAGTTGCTCAGACGCATCCGTGATATTCGTTCTTCCGAAAAAGTTTTTTATCGCAAAGTTCTGGAGATTTACGCCACCAGCGTAGATTACGATCCAGCCGCTGAAGCCACCAAAAAGTTTTTTCAGATTGTACAGAACAAACTGCATTGGGCGGCTCACGGACACACTGCCGCGGAAATAGTGTTTGAAAGAGCCGACGCGGATAAACCATTCATGGGATTAACCGCATTCAAAGGCGCTGTTCCTCAAAAAAATGAAATAACTGTAGCGAAAAACTATCTGTCAAAAGAGGAATTGGAGATACTCAACCGCCTCGTGTCCGCATATCTCGACATCGCCGAAGTCAATGCGCTGCAACGCAAAACTCTCACGATGAGTGAATGGATTGATGTCCTGGACGGTTTTATTAAAATGTCACGGCAAAATCTTTTAACCGACGCCGGCAGAATTTCCGCTGAACTCGCCGAACAAAAGGCGCTTGCTGAGTATAACGCGTATAAACAGAAAACATTCGATGAATTAAGCACGGTTGAAAAGCATTTCCTTGCCACAATTGAAAGCGCTGAAAAAGTAATACAACGCAAACTCAAGGATAAATAATCATGGCGATCTCTAAATCTGAATTTTCTGCATATATCAAAGCATTCCGGTTCAGAGAGCTTTTTAACGAAATGGGCTGGAATAATGACCGCGCAAAACAGCAGATTGTTGTTGATGATGCGTCTTTCAGTCTCAGCGGAGTCGCGGAAAAAGGCGGATTCATGATTTTTGCCTGTTCACCTGTTTCCGGCAATAAACTTCCGGATGCCGCAACCCGGAAGAAAATTGAAAACAAACTGACCAGACTGTTTCAGGAACACCTGATTATTTTCATTGATGAACATAAACGCGAACAGGTCTGGCAGTTGGCGGTGCGCAAAGCCGGCAGCCCGACCAAAATAAGCGAAACCCGCTACAATCTTTCTCAGGATCCGGAACTTCTCTACCAGCGCGCGGGCGGCTTGTTTTTCACCCTGGACGAAGAGGAAAAAGTCACAATCATTGATGTTACCAGACGCGTCGCCGAAAACTTCCAGCAGAACAACGAAAAAGTCACTAAAAAATTCTACGAAGGCTTTAAAAAAGAACATACCGCATTCCTGAAGTTCATTGCAGGCATTGACGACAAATTAAGCATGGACTGGTATGCCTCATTAATGCTCAACCGTCTCATGTTCTGCTATTTCATCCAGAAAAAAGGGTTTCTGGACAACAATCTGAACTACCTCCAGGATAAGCTCAAAGCATGCAAAGCGAAAAAAGGCTCGAACCAGTTTTATTCTT
>CAYMSF010000208.1:0-4637 GCA_964392985.1 uncultured Victivallaceae bacterium
GAAAGGGTTAAAAGCAATTTGTTGTGGTTGTATCTTTTGTAAAAACAGTTGTACTTTTCTATATTCAGTCCAGTGCATTATTTTAGGCATATATCTGATGATTTCTGATAAACGCATTTGCGTAAATGCCGGAAAAATACCACCTTTTCATGTAAAGATACAACGGCAGGCTATTGATTCCCGCGCGTTCAAAAGATATAATAGATATATAACGAAGGATATGCTGCTATGACAGAAATATTATATTACGGCACCGGGCGGAGATGCATAAGCCCCGAAGTACCGATATCACTGTCCGGATATTTCAATGCCAGGATGTGGGAGGATATTCTGGATGATATTGAAGTCAGGGCTTTAGTTTTAAAGCAGGGCGGACAATATTGTGCGATTCTTCAATTTGACCTGCTTAGCGTATACCATGAATTACTGGACGCCTTTTATAATGAAATCGCAGATATTAAGGCGCTTAGCAGAGAGAACATGATAATCACCGCAACTCATACCCACACCGCACCTGAAACTAGAAACGTCAAACCTGGCAGCCATAAGGATTATGTTCCGTTTGCGGCTAGAAAAGGCGCTGAAGCGCTGCGGGAGGCGCTTGGCAATATGCAGCCGGGAGAGTTATACCCCGGCTTGACGGATGACAACCGCTTCTGCTTCAACCGCAGATACTGGATGAAAGACGGCACGGTTATGACCAATCCGGGAAAACTTAATTCTGCAGTTGACAGTCCGGAGGGGGAAACTGATTACGAAATTCCGTTAATAGGCATAAAACAAGATGGTAAATTGAAAGTTCTTCTCGCCAATATCGTCAATCACAGCGACACCATCGACGGTTGTAAAGTATCCGCCGACTGGCCCGGTTTTTTTATTCGCCAGTTGCAGTCTGAGCTGGGCGGCGATTCAATGATTATGCCGTTGATCGGAGCATCCGGCAATATCAACCATTTCGATATTAGTACTGATAGATGTCAAACCTCATATAAAGAAGCGGAAAGAATCGGCTGCGGCTATGCCGACACGGTCAAGCATGCGCTTAAAGATTTACGCATAGCTGAAAAGTTTACATTGTTTACCCGAAGCGCTGAAATCTCCTGCGAACCCAGGGAAATATCCAGCGCTGAATTAGCCGAAGCAACAGCTGTTCTGGAAAAATACAAAAATATTCCTGAACCGGCGGCAGGAGTATCATTAACCTCGGAAGACTTAGCCAGAAAAGCGCCGGCGGTATTAAAGTTTTTTGCCGGGACCATTGTTGACATGGCAAATAATAAAGAGGCCGGAAAATTTAATCTGGTCGGAATTTTTCTCGGAGAATGCTGTATTCTGTCTCTGCCATGTGAGCCGTTCACGGAAATAGGGCTGGAGTTGAAAAAAAGAATATTCCCTCAATATAACGCCATGGTGGTGTCACATGCCAACGGAACTGGAAGTTTAAGGCTGCCTGGCGGTTACATTCCCAATTCGTGCAATTACGGGCGCGGCGGCTACGAAACTACCCCGCGCTCCAACCCGTTCTCGGTAAAAACAGCGGACCAGTTGCTTGCAGCATGGCTTAAAATCAAACGGAACTTGAAAAAGTTTTAAGTCCACGAAAGAGTATAGGCTTATGAAATTTCATGAAAGTATATAGCGAATGATTATCACAAATAAATATGAATAAAAAAGCAAAGAATCAACGATGCATACTTTATTGACGCGGTAAAACAGGGTAATATTCCTGAATCTTTGTTTAATCAATAAAATAGTGAAAACTCGAATGACTTACAAAGAAATTATAATTTCATTGATAATTGCTGTTACATTGGTAATGCCTCGCGGGTTTGCCGATAGCAATAGCAATAGCACACTAACTGGATGGGGAATCAATGAGAAGAATACAGATAAATTCATTGCCGACGCGGCCGCAGTTGGTTTTGATGTTTTGATAACATGGTCGAATGATCCGGTATTTCTTGAAAAAGCAGTGAAATGCGGAAACCGGCATAATATTAAAATTTTTTCAAGTCTTGCTCCGATGGGCGGAATGGGAAAACTGTGGAACAAACACTACCCCGATCGTCCTGTTCCATGGCAGATTATGACCGGGGATGAAGATGCCGCTGTGAAATTTATTGCGGCCGGGAAAAATAAATATATTATCCCCTATCAGTTTGGCGGCGAGCCCAAAATGACAAATGAAGTTTTGGAAACCAAAATAATCTGTTTAAACAATCAGGAAGCCAGAGAACTTTTTAAGCCAGTAATTGACGAAATTGTGACTGTTCCTGGAATCGAAGGCATCGCATTTGACGGGTTCGGTTATCAAAATTATCACCGCTGCTATTGTGGTGAGTGCCAAAAACTGCTGACGGAATACTGCAATAAACATCCGGAGATGACAAAAAATGAGTCTGAAACCACATTCTTTCGAGACGCCTTGATTGATTATATAAACTATCTGGCTGATTATGCCCGCTCCAAAAAAGCAGATATTAAAACGAGTATTCATATCTGGCCGGTATTTGTTCCTGAACCTCTATACGGGAACAGATTGAATATTGATTTTTGCGGGCAGACGGCTGCATGGTACACATTGTGGTCAAAAGAAAAGATTGCGGAATACAGCAGAATCATTTCCGGCGATGCGGCGAAATATCATCAACGGCAGCAGGGCGCTGGCATGATTGGCTACTATGATCAGCCAGGCAAATTCCCGGTCAAAGACGCAGCCCGGGTGGACATGGAGCTTAAGACGATGTTTGAAAATGGTTGCCGGGAAATTCAAGTTTGCGGCACTAAAGATGTCATAAACAACCAGGCAATCGCTGCGGTCTTTAAAAAATATTTTAAGTAATCATTTTTTAGAAATTAAATAATGTGATTGAATTATTGGCGATAATAACGAAATGTTGGAAAAGTTTTATTAATAAATAATCAGCCGGATAAACACATGTTCAGCAAAAAAACATATGAAACAGGGATGATTCTGGCAATAACCGGGCTCTACTTTTTTTCCTTTTTTCAAAGGGTTGCGGTGCCGGGGCCAATCTTCAACGATATTCAGTCGGAATTTCTAATTTCCGCTTCAGGGGTGACTGCGCTCAGCGCCATTTATCTTTTCGTTTATGCAGCAATGCAGCCATTTGCAGGATATCTGGCTGACCGTTTTGGCGGAATACGGGTAGTTCTTCTGAGTGGAGTACTGCTTTGCCTGGGATCAATCCTTTTCCCGCTGTCCGGCGGTGTATGGGGCCTTTATTTAAGCAGGGCATTAGTCGGGGTAGGGGCAAGTACTATGTATTTATGCCTGGTCAAAGAAACCGATCATTACTTTGGCGGCAAGAATTTTGCTATGATTTTCGGCTTGCTGTGTCTCCTGGGATATGCTGGAGGTCTGGCCGGAACCAGACCGTTCCGGCTGCTGGTGGAAAATATCGGCTGGAGAAACTCCTGCATGACAGTTGGCATAGCCACCTGCTGCGTCCTTCTGGCGGCGTGGGCTCTGAAGTGTAAAGTCAACCGGAAAGATGAAATTATAAAAACAAATCATATTTTTAACAGCATGGCAACTGTATTTAAAAACAGGCTGAACTATCCTCTGCTTGTTACGATTCCACTGTGTTTTTCAATCTATTTCAGCCTTCAGGCGATTATCGGCCAGAAATTCCTTGAGGATTTTTGTGGAATTACTGCGATAGCATCCGCAAATTATACTTTCTCGATGATGCTTTTTACCATGTCAGGCATGTTTCTCTCAGGATTTATCAGCCGTATGCTTGGCAACAAACGTAAATGCTTTATTATTTTTAACGCGGTTGCAACCATGCTGGCGATGCTGCTGCTGTTGTGCGGCATTATTCTCAAACTGCCGGCATATTTTTTCTTTATTCCATTTCTTCTGTCAGCATCCGCCGCCGGATGCACGCCTGTAAACGCCACTTTTATGAAAGAAATAAATCCCCCCGGGAATGTCGCCATTTCCATCGGCATTTTCAATACTGTCGTTTATATTATGGTGGCAGTTATATCCAAATTAACCGGGCAAGTCATGGACTTCTTCAAAGGCAGCGCGGTTATTACTGCAAAATCCACAATTTATCCATCGTCAGCCTACATAACCTTGTTCGGTATCATGCTGGCAATCTCAGTTCTAGCTTTTGTATCCTCGCTTTACTGCCGCGAAACCAACGGCAATAATATCTGTACCACCATATAGTGTAAACAGTGAGAGTAATGCCGATTTGCAATCTCTGCATATTTTTGATCGCAATCAGAGATCAATCTGTTCATTATTAGTTTATGTCAGTCTATATACAAATAATTCGAACATATGAGGTAATTGCAAAAGTAGTCAGAATTCAGGAGCCAGGAGTCAGAATAATTGAAAAACGAACTGGATTTGAGTTATAATTTCATTCTGAATTCTGGATTCTGTCTCCTGAATTCCCGCAAAACGCGAGTTTTGCAATTGGCTCTACTTTTAAAACATCGACAAAAATGTTTGCTATAATTTTCCGTAATGGTCAATCGGCCTATGTCGTCCGGGTGAAACGCGCCAGATCGTGGTCTCCTTCAAAATCCCAGACGCCTTCCTGGGGTTCATGGAAGATTCACGGCGTATAGAAAGTCACCGTGTTCATCCCGCACGC